>NZ_JBCPSR010000040.1:0-475 GCF_051129805.1 Serratia sp. Je.1.23.a
GATTCCTCCTGCTATGCGCATACAGAATAAAGTAATGATACCGATAATAAGTTGATCGGATAGAATGAATCCGAGAAAGAAAATTCCTTGTAATAAGTAGGCCCAACCGAATACTTTTTTCATTTTTTCTTTATTATGGGATATATAAAGATTAACGAGAAGGCTTCCTATCATAAGCCCAGCCCCTTGAACCGTATATAAAATCCCAATGTTCGTATGGAAAATTTTTTCGGCATAGATCGTTAGAAGTAGTTGATAAGCACCTCCAATAATCCCCCATGAAATGCCGACAAGAATTATTGTTACAATGATTTTTGTTTGTAATATGTATGTATAACCACCTTTTATATCAGTGAAAAATGCTTTGTTCTTGTTACAAGTATCATGAGCAGGAATACTCATGTTATAAATAAAATAGGCTGAAATAAAGTATGATAGGCTATTTACTAAAAAAGCGAACTCAATATGTAAAGAT
>NZ_JBCPSR010000041.1:0-474 GCF_051129805.1 Serratia sp. Je.1.23.a
TTTTCATATAGTAAATCAACTGGACTTCAACCAATCCGATTAACATTAACCGGTATCGGTTTTGCATTTGCACTATCTGGAACGATGATTGTCCTTATTTCATCCGCGGATCGTATGAAAGTAGACTTTATTTCAAAATGGATTGCCGGAAATATTTGGGGAGATGACTGGATATTCGTTTTAGCAATGCTCCCATGGTTAATCGTATTCATTCCATTTATTTTCTATAAAGCAAATCGATTAAACATTTTAGCATTAAACGAACCAGTCGCAATCGGCGTTGGAATTGAAATTGAAAAAGAACGCAGATACTTATTAGTTGCAGCCGTTGCACTTGCAGCTGCAGCTGTTTCCGTAACAGGAGGAATTAGCTTTATCGGATTAATGGCTCCTCATATCGCGAAATCTTTAGTAGGTCCAAGACATCAAATCTTCATGCCTATCGCCCTTTTAATCGGCGGATGGCTATTATTA
>NZ_JBCPSR010000042.1:0-473 GCF_051129805.1 Serratia sp. Je.1.23.a
GATAAAGCATCTGCTGCTGCAACTAAAACTGCAATGATAGAAGTTGGTTCTGTGTCACCATGGTGAGATGCGATACTGTTTATAACTACAGGATGCTCTTTATATTTCGTTGCAAGTTCAACACCAATTTCAACGTGGCTTCCTTCTACTTCATGGTCAATCGCTTTTCCGATATCATGTAATAGACCTGCACGTCTTGCTAGTTTTTCATCCTCGCCAAGCTCTGCCGCCATAAGTCCAGTTAAATATGCAACTTCCATAGAGTGTTTTAAGACGTTTTGACCATAACTTGTACGGTATTTTAAACGACCTAAAATTTTAATTAAATCTGGATGTAATCCATGAACACCCACTTCAAACGTTGTTTGCTCTCCGACTTCGCGAATATACTCGTCCACTTCACGTCTTGATTTTTCGACCATCTCTTCAATACGCGCTGGGTGAATACGTCCGTCCTGTACTAGTTTATCAAG
>NZ_JBCPSR010000043.1:0-472 GCF_051129805.1 Serratia sp. Je.1.23.a
GAAGAAGATATTATTGCAGATTTAAAGAGTGTCATGCAGCAAATTATACAACAAGAAAAATTGGCCAGAGAATTAATTGTACAAAATTCGAGTATTGAGCTTGAAGATAAGGTTTATCGTTCTTACGGTATACTAGCAAATAGTCGTTTAATTCAATCTGCAGAAGCGGCAACTTGCTTATCGGATGTACGACTTGGTATTGATCTAGGATATATAAAAGGTATATCGAGAAATATTTTGACTGAGCTAATGGTTCTTACGCAACCTGGTATTTTACAACAATACGCAGGAGGACCTTTAGGACCAGAAGAAAGAGATTATCGAAGAGCAACCTTAATCCGTGAGCGATTACGTATTGAAAAAAACTAAGCGCAAGTAGGAGGCGATTTCTATGATGTTTGGAAGATTTACAGAAAGAGCACAGAAAGTATTAGCTTTATCTCAAGAGGAAGCAATTCGCATTGGGCATAAT
>NZ_JBCPSR010000044.1:0-470 GCF_051129805.1 Serratia sp. Je.1.23.a
TCCCAGTCTTATGGGCAGGTTACCCACGTGTTACTCACCCGTCCGCCGCTAACTTCATAAGAGCAAGCTCTTAATCCCATTCGCTCGACTTGCATGTATTAGGCACGCCGCCAGCGTTCATCCTGAGCCAGGATCAAACTCTCCAATAAAGTTAGTTTGTCTAGCATCTAAAATAAAAATTGACGTTTCACGTTGTTTGTTTCGTTCAGTTTTCAAAGAACTTGTCCGCCACTTCAGAAGCGACTTCATCATATTAACATCTTCATTTTTCGATGTCAACTAAGTTTTAAAATTTCTTTTTTGTCGTTTTCTGCGTTTCCGCATCAGCGACGTTTATTAATATACCATCACAATTTTTAAATAACAAGTGTTTTTTTATAAAAATATAAAAAAATTATCTACCCTACTTTCTTCTATAGAAATAACTATTATCCTCTCCACTAAAAATAGTTATTCTGATTGTATATTAC
>NZ_JBCPSR010000045.1:0-467 GCF_051129805.1 Serratia sp. Je.1.23.a
TTTGATAAATCATATCCAGTTGAAGAATTAAGAACGCATGTAGGAATGGTGTTCCAAAAGCCAAATCCATTTCCAAAATCTATTTATGAGAATGTAGCATACGGTCCAAAAATCCATGGTATTCGTGACAAAAAGACATTAGATGAAATTGTTGAAAAAAGTTTACGTGGAGCAGCGATTTGGGATGAGTTAAAAGATCGTTTGCACGATAATGCATACGGTTTATCTGGTGGACAGCAACAGCGTCTATGCATCGCACGCTGCTTAGCTATTGAGCCAGACGTTATTTTAATGGATGAGCCAACATCGGCATTAGACCCAATTTCAACATTAAAAGTAGAAGAATTAATTCAAGAGCTAAAGAAAGATTTTAGTATTGTTATCGTAACGCATAATATGCAACAAGCAGCGCGTATTTCAGACAAAACAGCTTTCTTCTTAAGCGGGGAAGTTGTGGAGTATACAGA
>NZ_JBCPSR010000046.1:0-462 GCF_051129805.1 Serratia sp. Je.1.23.a
CCATAACAATAAAAGTAATAATAAACAAAAGAGCAGTTCGCATCCAAAGCATAAAACGAGTAGCAGTGCGAACGGTCATAATAGCTATCATTAAAAAAAACGGGTCCTCTATGAGGGACCCGTTTTATTTGCTGCCTTTTAATAATCGTAAGCCATTCAAAATGACAAGAATCGTACTTCCTTCATGGCCAATAACACCGAATGGAAGAGCTAAAAATTGCAAGAAGTTTGAACAAATTAGCATGGCAATAACGGCTAGCGAAAAGATTACGTTTTGCTTCACAATACGGTTCATTCGTTTTGATAAACGAATTGCTTGGGAAAGACGAGATAGTTCGTTCTTCATCAGTACAACATCCGCAGTTTCTAAAGCTACATCTGTTCCTTCTCCCATTGCGACACCAATGCTAGCAGTAGCTAGTGCAGGTGCATCATTTATACCGTCTCCGACCATTGCTACTG
>NZ_JBCPSR010000047.1:0-459 GCF_051129805.1 Serratia sp. Je.1.23.a
ATTCCATTCACAATTACAAAGAGCCAAGCTGATCCTATCTCCGTTACAGCTACAAATAGCTTAACGAAAGGCGCTGTGGAACTTTCTAAAGTGGATGATGTAGATGGTACTGCTCTTAAAGATGCGGTATTTAAAATTACTGATATGAATGGTAAAGACATTCGTACTGAGCTTACAACAGATGTACACGGAAAAATTTCTGTTTCTGATTTACGTCCTGGGGACTATCAGTTTGTTGAAACGAAAGCTCCTAAACACTATAAATTAGATAGTACACCTATTAAGTTTACAATTAAGAAAAGCCAAAAAGAAAAGCTCCAAGTTACTGCTACAAATAGCTTAACTGAGGGTGCTGTAGAATTAATAAAAGTGGATGATATAAATTCAGATACAAAACTTTCTGATGCAGTGTTTAACATCATCGATGCGAAAGGTAAAATTGTTCGCACTGATTTAACT
>NZ_JBCPSR010000048.1:0-458 GCF_051129805.1 Serratia sp. Je.1.23.a
TTTCAGATCGATTCTTACCTGATAAAGCAATTGACCTTGTTGATGAAGCGTGTGCAACAATTCGTACAGAAATCGATTCTATGCCAACAGAATTAGATGAAGTAACGCGCCGCATTATGCAGCTGGAAATTGAAGAAGCGGCTCTTGGAAAAGAAACGGATCGTGGTAGCCAAGAACGTCTAAAAACATTGCAACATGAATTATCGGATTTAAAAGAAGTTGCAAGTGGTATGAGAGCAAAGTGGGAGAAAGAAAAAGAAGACATTCACAAAGTTCGTGACTTACGTGAACATTTAGAACGTCTGCGTCGTGAATTAGAAGAAGCAGAAGGCAATTACGATTTAAATAAAGCAGCCGAACTTCGTCACGGGAAAATTCCAGCAATTGAAAAAGAGTTAAAAGAAGCGGAAGAAATGGGCGCGCATAATAAACAAGAAAATCGTTTATTACGTGAGGAA
>NZ_JBCPSR010000049.1:0-457 GCF_051129805.1 Serratia sp. Je.1.23.a
GTAGTAGAATTTGATGTAGAAGATGTAGAGAAGGTATTAAATGCAAAAGTAAAAGTAGATATTGATTTTTTAAATTATCATCATGAGTACGACGTTCTTATTGCATTTGATCAAAATAGTATTACACCAATTCATGTGGAACAACCAAATGAAAAAGAGGACCCAGCTAATAAGCCAGATCCAAATGAAAAACCGGATCCAAGTCAGAAGCCCGACCAAAAGCCTGACCCAGATCAACAACCAAATTCTAACACAATTACAGATGGTGCGTACAGCATTCCATTTAAAGTGTTAAAAGATCAAACAGATGAAGAATCTAAGATGAATACTTACATGGTAAATCCAGGAGTATTAAAAGTAGAAAACGGTAAGAAAAAAGCAATTGTAACATTAAAAAGTAGCTCATTAATTAAAAATTTTCAAACGGAAAAAGATGGCACATTTGTTGATGCAAAAG
>NZ_JBCPSR010000004.1:0-408616 GCF_051129805.1 Serratia sp. Je.1.23.a
TACCCCTGCGGGAATCACATAGGAATGAAGACGACGTCTGGCAACATGTTGTAGCATCTAAAAAATGACTACGAAGACGACAAAGACCCCATCTGATCCAGATATTGACTGATTAGACGACAAACGTGTCGATCTGACCAACGTGCTGCTGGGCGCCGGCCTGCAGCCGATACGGCCGGAGTTTGATGTGGCGCCGCTCAATACCTACCTGCGGGCGTTACCGATGTGTTTTAACCCGGAGACCGACAAGAAACACTGGTATACACGCCTGACCTGGGTGCAGCATCTGGCAGGGTTGTTGCCGGTGACCGGCCGTGAGACCGGAACCGGTAATCCCGGTATGAGTTTCTTCAATCGTGGCGGGGATACGCTGACGGTTGACCCGCTTAACAAGCATGACCGCAGCCAAAATGCACACATGCTGTATTTTGGCCCGACCGGCGCGGGGAAATCGGCGACGCTGTGTGCAACCTTATCCCAGTTGATGGCGATACACCGGCCGCGGTTGTTTATCGCAGAAGCGGGTAACTCGTTTGGGTTGCTGGCCGATTACTTCGAGAGCCAGGGGCTCAGCGTCAACAAGGTGAGCATCAAGCCGGGCAGTGGTGTCTCGCTGCCGCCGTTCTCCTATGCGCACAAGCTGGTCGAAGATGCATTAACGACGTTGGCTCTGGATGAAAATGACCTGCCGGACATCGATGCCGATGGCGACGACGATGATGACAAGCGCGATTACCTGGGTGAAATGGAAATCTCGGCGCGCATGATGATCACCGGCGGTGATGCGAAGGAAGAGCACGAGTTGAAGCGTGCCGACCGGGCGATGATCCGTGAAGCCTTGTTGATGGCGGCGCGTCAGACCTACGACGAAGGGCGGCAGATGTTGCCGGCAGACCTGCAGAAGGCGCTGTACACCCTATCGAAAGACGAAGGGAGTGATATCCGTAATGAGCAGCGCCGGGCCAAGGCGGCTGAAATGGCCGAGTCGCTCGGGATGTTTACCCAGGCCGGCAGCTTCGAGGCGGAGCTGTTTAACCGCGAGGGTAGCCTGTGGCCAGAAGCGGATGTCACCCTTATTGACCTGGGACATCTGGCGCGTGAGGGGTATGAGGCGCAGATGGCGCTGACGATGGTGAGCCTGACCAACACCATCAACAACATTGCCGAACGAGACCAATACTCGGAGCGGGACATTGTGTTTGCGGTGGATGAAGCGCATATCGTGACGGTGAACCCGCTGTTGGCACCCTATATGACCAAAATCGTCAAAATGTGGCGCAAGCTCGGCGCCTGGCTGTGGCTGGCGACACAGAACCTGAAGGACTTCCCGGACATTGCCGAGAAGATGCTGAACATGGCGGAGTGGTGGGTCTGTCTGACGATGCCGCCGGAGGAGGTCAACGATATTGCCCGTTTCAAGGCGCTGACCGAGGAGCAAAAGGCAGTGCTGCTGTCAGCCAGCAAGCTGTCCGGGTGCTATACCGAAGGCGTGGTGCTGTCGAAAAAACTCGAGGCGCTGTTCCGTGCGGTACCGCCAAGCCTGTATCTGGCGCTGGGGATGACCGAGAAAGAAGAGAAGGCCGAGCGCCGCGCACTGATGCAGGAGTTTGGTTGCAGCGAGCTCGAAGCGGCCCGCAAGGTGGCGCAAAAGCTTGACCGCCTGCGCGGCCTGGCGGCGAACGGGGAGGATCGGGCTGCATGATGACCCTGAAATACCCGGAACCTGTTGTACGACCGCACGGCCAGGTCTGTCGTGAACCGTCGTTGTTTACCCTCCCTCCGCAGGGTGTGGCCACTCTGAGCGAAACGGATGCGCTGGCGCTTGAGACGTTCTGTGTGGCTATCCGCGATCGGCTATGGGGACCGGTCACACTGACCGCCCACCCGCATCGCATCGGGAGCCGTACCAGCGTGGCGTTGCATCTTGAGGGCCGGCTGGGGCGCTGCATCGATGTGCTGATCACGGTGACTGGTAGTACGCTATGGCCCCTGCCGGAGGAGTACGATCACCCGCGCTGGTATGTCACCGTACCGGACGCGGCCGATGTGGTGTATCTGTTGCTTCATCTGAGCGAGCTGTGCGAACGGCTCCGGGTTAATTAGTTTGAACGGCTATTACTCTGTGACCGGCCAACTGGCCGGTTTTTGTGGAGTCATACAATTTAAAAACGTATACAGCCCTCTGAAAAAGAGGGGCGGGTGGCGGCATAGGCGATGCCTTTGGTTCTGATGTTCAGCATATGATTGTCCGACATATGCTATGAGTTCAACGAGGTGAGGCAATGCTATCTTTAAACGATGTTGTTCCGACCGGAAAGCGGTTTGCCCTGAACTTGATGCATTTGCACGCTACGTGGGTGTACCGGGGAGGATCAAATTGCTAGGTTTCATTGTTACGTATGGCCTTTTTTCTGGTCAACCAGTTCAGGCCTCCGGAATGCACGGCACCATTCGATAGACTCACACTTAATTTTGACTTAAAACTTTGGTGGAATGAAATCGGCGATTGAAGCCCGGTCATAGAGAAAAAAAAACCGACTTATTAGCCGGACTTGCAATGCAAGAGGGAAATCGGGATATGTCGCCGCTAGCGCCTTACGTTAGGGGGCCCTAGTCCATGGGCCATGACATGGGTAACAAGAGACACTAGCTTGTCGCTATACGACATTAATAGTTTAGGACAAACTTAACAAATTATGCAAAATATAGGAATATTCCTAATGGCCATTCATTGGTTTTTTTACATCAAAAACATGGTTGTTATTTCTCATTTTTAGCATAACAAAAACCCGAACAGCCATTATAATTTCTATGTTAATGAACCGAAAGGAAACTCAATGAAGATAGAATAACTCATGATTGTGCTTTGATTTTTTTTAGGAAAAAACCTTTTATAATTATCACTCATTCCGTAGGAACTGCATTTAAACGAGATATTAACAGCATTGCAAAGAAACCACTTGATATAAACTTGCATTGCTAATCATCATTGGTGGTGTTACATATTATTGCACTCTTTAATATATTAACACTAAATTTCACATAAAAACTCACCCATAGACTATCATTAAGTTGATTCTATAAAAGGTAAGTGTTATGAAATAACTGGCCTCTAGAGCTATCAGAAAAGCACAACTTTTAATGTAATTTCTGCGGGCTTTCTTAGTGCCTTCTGCTATTTGGTGGAAAAGCAGTATACTCTGGGGCATTATTATCAACATTTACGCAAATACTGTGGGTCACTTTGCGGGATACACTGCGGCGAGAACCGATGAAACTGCTGAACAAAAGGTGAAAACAGCATAAATTAGAACCAGTCGTTCATACATTTGAAGGGGGTGAATTTTTTATCAAAAAGGTCAGTCTCTCCAACGCATAATATGCCGCCTGATAAATAATATCTTCGTCATTTCCGGAAAACTGCTTTGATTTGGTTTCGATAATATTACCCAAAATCGCCCAAGCGAACCAGACGGTACCGACCGGCGTTCCATCAGGTCCCCCTTCAGGGCCCGCATAGCCGCTGATGGATAAACTTACGTCTTCTTCTGCCACTGTGAGTGCACCCAATGCCATTTCGCAAACTGTATTTTGGCTAACAGCGGTATAAGTATCTAAAGTTTCTTCTCGCACAGATAATATTTTTTGCTTCGCTCTATTTGTATAGGTTACAAAACCACTGGTGTAAAAGTCGCCGCTATCTTTGCACGCGCAAAGTGCCATGCTGACCAGCCCACCGGTACAAGATTCTGCCGTAGCCAGTCGCCACTCTCTTTCCTTCAGTACTACACTCAAACGCTCTGCAATAACAACTAATTCGTGACGCATGGTTTTCTCTCCAAGTTAAGCGCTATGCTTTAATTATAGTCCATTGTCATTACGTTAATTGAATATCAATTATGTCATTGATGAAAAAATCATAACTTCCCCTGGCACTGAACAGGGCTTGCTATATTAAAAGGAGCGCATATGCAATTTTTGGGTTGGATCGCAGCAGCAGGAGCACTATTCCTCAGTATGTCATTGGCTTCCGCATGGTTCCGACGCGGGCCAGTTACTTCATTCAGTTTATATTTACTCACAGGCATCCTCTGTGGACCCTGGATAGCCGATGTCATACGGATAGACATCGTTATTCATGCCGAATGGGTTAGACGAATTACAGATATCGCTATGGCCGCATCGTTGTTCATTACCGGCTTAAAGCTTCGGCAATCGTTGACGGCCCAGCCTTGGCGAATAGGTGGATTGTTGGCCTTTCCAGCGATGGTGATGACTGTGTTTTCAATGGCGATAGTCGCTCATTACCTTGCTGGGCTTCCCTGGGTAATCTCGCTAGCATTTGGCGCAATTGTTGCCCCTACCGATCCCGTTCTTGCCAGCCTGATAACAGTGAATAATGCTCGTGATGATGATTCATTGCGCTCAACCCTTTCCGTTGAGGCTGGCCTCAATGATGGCTCCGCCTTGCCTTTCTTGATGTTAGCTTTGCTTTTATATGGCAACCCCCAAGAATTGATGTCATGGACATTTTTTCCAAAATGGGGGTTGATTCATGTGTTATGGGCACTAAGTGCCGGTTTAATCGTGGGGTACCTTTTGGGATTGGGCATTGGTATGTTGGCGACACGCATGCGGCATATTTATCAAGACATTGCCCCTAACGATCTCATCGCGCTGTCCTTGATTGCGTTAAGCTATGCTGTAGCGCAATATATTGACGCTTCAGGTTTTCTTTCCGCTTTCGCCGCAGGAGTGGGCCTTCGGCGTGCAGAAAAAAATATTATTTCCCAGAATCCTCGCGATGAAAGTAAAGGTGATGAAAGAACACCGCCAGCCGAAGAGTTAGTCAATCCAAATACGCGGCATAACCTCGAAAGCAACGGGCCCGTCAAGTCTGTCGGGTTAGTTGTCGGTGACGCAATATCTTTTGGTAGTACCCTAGAGCGACTTTTCGCTGCCGCCATCGTTATAATGCTGGGCATTACCCTGTCTCAACATTGGGATCCTCGTGGTATTTATTTGGGATTAATTCTTTTTTTACTTGTTCGTCCCGTAACCGTGTATTGCATGACTTTTTGCACACAACTCCCCCGCACACGGCGTGTTTTACTCGGCTGGTTTGGCATCAAAGGTATTGGCAGTATTAATTATATTGCGTATGCCTATGTACATGGACTCCATGGTAGCGCCAGTGCTGAAATGATTAACATCGCGATAACTTTGGTCGTTACGAGTGTCATCATCCATGGGATAACAGTGGCCCCTGTATTACAATCGCGAAAATTGACAGGTCGGGACTAACAATAATGGGCTATGAAGGCAAAACCCTACGCAATGAATGACAGTTTTGCCTTCATAATATGGTGCCGTGGCAAGCTGCATCACTTGAATGAGTCACCTTCATACACGTGCTCGCAAAGAAGCGTGATGCCGGTTTAATGGCAATGTTCCTCCAGACTAATCATCTGCGCTTCACAAAGTACCGACCCGGTGATCTGAGGCTCGGCCAAACGTTTAAAACACTTAGTTGCCATGGATGCCAATTGTTGTCGAGCGTGTGCCTCATTTTCCGCCACCATGTAGAGTGAATATTTACCCACCAATACTTCGTATAGTTTCATGAGTGAGCCTCCTGAATGGATGAATGTCGGTATAAGACAGATGTTCAGCAGGCACGAGTAAGTTCATCATTGTTTTGATGATGCTTGATTCACTCATCCCGGCATGTGCCATTCTACGCAATTGTTCTGAGTCGTTAATGCCTTGCTTAAGGTAGGCCTCCATATAACGTAATACCCTGATATCATTATCATCTGCTAATTTTTTTAAAGTCTCAATCGTTTGCTGAATATGCACATTTAATTTGATCTTGGCGTTGCTGGACGTATCTATGTAGTCTGCCGTAAAACCGTAACGCTGAGCGTTAAATGTGTTTGAATGCGTTACAGAATCATATACTTTCGCAATCGGTTTCTTTCTTTTTAATAAATATTTTACCAGTAACTGCGCATAACCGCCCAGCATGGCAGCATGAAAAAGTGTTAATGGGGTATCGCAAACGCGTATTTCAATAGTACCAAACTCCGGCTTGGGTCGTATTTCCCAGTAGATATCTTTAAGGCACTGTATAACCTCCAGATTGACCCCTGCCTCAACATATTCTATAAAGTCACGCCAGGTGGTAATGTCATGTTCTATATAACCAAAAGTATGAAATGAATTTAGGGCACTGAAACGCGAACTGGCGAAAAAGGTATCTACTGATTGATAATAAGGCGAGGACGCACTCAGTGCGATAAAATGCGGCAGATAAGGAATTAACGCATGACTGAGGTAAATGGCATCATCGCCACTTTGCACACCGATATGAATATGCTGTCCAAAAACACAGGATAATTTTGCAAGGAATCCCAAGTGATGATGCACTTCTTGATAGCGGTCCGTGGGCGTGATTGTCTGATCTTTCCAGTTACTACTGAAATGCCGTCCGCCACCACATACCCCACAATTTTTGCAGGCGGCGATATCTGCCAGCTTACGTGCAATGACATTCAATTCTTCATACAGGGTAAAAGGTGTGGCGTGAACAGACGAGTTAAGTTCAATAGTGGACAGCGTTAATTCTTTTTTTACATGACGCGCATCATTATATAGACCGATGATTTCCATAGCTTTATCAGACAGTTCGTTACTTACTAAATCAATTAATTGCAATTCAAGTTCCACGCCAATGCTGTTTGTCGGTGATGTGGTAAAAGGTAGATCTAACATATACTAACCTCATAAATGAAATGAAAAGGCTAAAAAGTAGAGGTGGCATACTAAAATAACCAACAAGGAAGCCCCCTCAGTTAATATTCACTTAAAGAAAAATACTCGACACTTTCAACTTGATGGCTCATTATCACTAACCTAAGCTTTAGTATATTATTGCTTTGCATACCCTCTTTATTAATCTCCATTTTTTATATAAATGACAATAATTTCTTTCCACGGTGAAACCCAATATCCCTGGCCCATCACGCCCTTGCAACAAAGGCAGCAAAATCAAACTGCCATGTGAGGTACTTTCATTGATGGCGGCGTAAATCAGACCAATATAACGTCGTCCTGAAATCAACGTAATGGAAATTATTTCATTCATTTCCATGCTATTATAAAGCATATTGCCAACCCCATCCGCCTTGGTGAACTCTTGATATAAATGTACCCGGGTAGTATTGCTCAAGTTTTTTTTGGCGAAATGGTAGTATGAAAAATGCACAGTAACAAAGAGAATAACAGCATGGTTAACAAGGGAACCTGAAAATGAAAGAATGTCAAATTCATAAAATCGCTGTGTAAGCTCAGTTTCCCGATAATCTCATCAATGCTAGAAAATTGATTTAAAATCGAAGAAATAATAAATAAAAGCAACCAAATAAGTATAACGAGATTAAACCCCTGAAAAACAAAAGCACTCCCATAGAGAGCAACCAGGAAGTAGACTTCCCAGCCAGATGTTCTTTTTAATCGAAGGCGTGACTTACCATCTCGAGTGGCATACCAGTAACCACACACCAACAGAACCATAAAGATAGTCGTTCCCATTGCTAATAACGGCTCAGAGCTTGTATATGACGGGCGAATACACGCTGGAATTCTTCATCATCAACGTTAATAAATGCATTCCCATTATCATCGATATGGGTTGTCTCTCTACCCCCTCCACTTTTAGCATGATTTTTTTCATGTCGCGGTGCGATAAAACTATCAGGTCCAGCGATAGTTAACAGTTTCAATAGGTTAAGCATAATAAATCCTCCTGTCGGCCGATTCATTTTGAATCGGCCTTAGGTGCTACATGGTTATTGACAATATTTACCCTTTTTCAGAGAGCTAATCATTGTCATGACTATGTTGCCCGCCCTTTTTTCCGGCTTCGGAGGCGCGCTCGGGGTCATTCTTAAAATTCCCCCCACTTTCTTTACCGCCTTTCTTTCCTGCTTCGGAAGCACGCTCTTTATCTTCTGCAAAATTACCAGAACCGCCACGATGTTCGGCCATGATATCCTCCTCACATAATAAGTTAATAAAAACAATAAAGAAGTAAGGATATTTATCTCACTATATTAATGAAATTCAAACCTTACAATTAAAACTGTAGACTCTATGATTTTATTTACCAGAAAAAACCCAGTTCTTTAATATAAAAAAACCATTGAACACATCTTGAAATACATAGGTAACCTGTGGTTAACAACAAAAATTAAATAATTATCATACGAATGCATCCAGTTAAATTAAAAAGGAAAAACTAAAGTATTGGTGGTAGTCCTATAAGTAAACCTCACAAACCATGCCCGATTAAATGGAGGAAATGTTCAATAAAAACAAAAAAATATAATCATTGTTGTTGGTATATATCATATGGTCTACTCTTTAAACTTACGCTTTATTACTTGGCATGTTACCAACTTGCTATTATCTGAGGTTATATAGATGATTGGTAAAAATAAATCTTCTAAGCACCCCCTCGAAAAAGAGACATTCCCAGGCTCGGGTTCGATGTCAGCAAAGCAAAGCCTGCATCTCCAAGATACTGCGCCGTCGGACAACTCTCATTTGCCAGCCAGAGAACCGACCTCACCGGGAAAACAACCCACAGGGCCCGGTAATATGAAGGAAACCGGTGCACAAAGTGAAAAGCTCCAACAGTTGGAACATTATCGCAAAAGTGGCAATAACGACCCCCTTACTACCAACCAAGGTACTAAGGTGTCCGATGATCAAAACTCATTAAAAATGGGCGTACGAGGGCCAACGTTACTAGAAGACTTCATCATGCGTGAGAAAATTACGCATTTCGACCATGAGCGCATACCGGAACGCATCGTTCATGCCCGCGGTTCGGCAGCACACGGCTACTTTGAGCTGTATAAGAGCCTGGCTTCGGTCACGAAAGCAGACTTTTTGCAACACGAGGGCCAACAGACGCCGGTGTTCGTGCGTTTCTCGACCGTGCAAGGTTCACGTGGCTCCGCCGATACGGTACGTGACATTCGCGGCTGGGCCACCAAATTTTACACCGACGAAGGCATTTTCGATCTCGTCGGCAACAATACCCCGGTATTTTTCATTCAGGATGCGATCAAATTTCCTGATTTTGTCCATGCGGTAAAACCGGAACCACACAACGAGATACCGCAGGGGGCTAGCGCCCACGACAGTTTTTGGGATTATGTTTCCCTTCAGCCGGAAACCTTGCACAACGTCATTTGGGCGATGTCTGACCGTGGGATCCCACGCAGCTATCGAACGATGGAAGGCTTCGGCATACATACGTTTCGGTTGATCAATGCCCAAGGTAAAGCCACCTTTGTGCGTTTTCATTGGAAGCCGGTTGCAGGAAAAGCCTCTCTGCTCTGGGACGAGGCGCAGAAACTGGCGGGTAAAGACGCAGATTTCCATCGCCGGGATCTCTGGGAAGCGATAGAGGCTGGAGATTACCCGGAATATCAGCTCGGTCTGCAATTGATACCGGAAGAAGACGAGTTCAAATTCGATTTTGATTTATTGGATCCGACGAAGCTCATTCCCGAAGAATTGGTGCCCGTGCAACTGGTCGGGAAACTGGTGCTCAATCGCAATCCGGATAATTTCTTTGCCGAAACCGAGCAGGTGGCCTTTCATCCGGGGCATATCGTCCCCGGTATCGATTTCACCAACGATCCACTCTTACAGGGGCGGCTGTTTTCCTACACGGATACGCAAATCAGTCGTCTGGGCGGCCCGAACTTCCATGAAATCCCCATCAACCGCCCAACCTGCCCTTATCACAACCTGCAGCGTGACGGCATGCACCGCGTCGAGATAGATACCAATCCGGCCAACTATAGCCCCAACTCGCTCAACAATAATTGGCCCAGAGAGACGCCTGCAGCGGCCAGCGGTGGTGGTTTCTCCAGCTACGCAGAGCGCGTGGATGCCCATAAAATCCGCGAAAGAAGCGAGTCTTTCCTCGAGCATTACGCCCATCCAAGGCTGTTTTGGTTGAGCCAAACGCCGGTCGAACAACAGCATATCGTGGACGCCTTCTCTTTCGAACTCGGTAAAGTGGCGCGCCCCTATATTCGCGAACGGGTGGTGGAACAACTGGCGCATATCGATACCACCCTGGCCGGCCAGGTTGCCGCCAACCTGGGTATCACCTTGTCTGCCGAGGTATTGAATACCTTGCCGCCCAAACCGGTTAACGGACTGGAGCGCGATGCAAGTCTTAGCCTGTACGCTTTGCCGGGGGGGAGCGTCAAAGGTCGCATTGTCGCGATTCTGCTGGCGGATAAGGTTATGTCGACAGATGTATTGACGATATTGAAGGATCTAAAAAAGCGCGGCGTTCATGCCAAATTGCTGGCACAAACCCAGGGCCGAATAACGGCAAACGATGGTTCGACGATCCCGGTTGACGCGACCTTCGCCGGCACGCCATCAATAACGCTTGATGCCGTCATCGTGCCGGGCGGGGTAGCTGAGGCCTTATTAGACAGCGGTGAAGCGAAGCACTACCTGCTGGAAGCGTACAAACACCTGAAGGTCATTGGGCTCAGCGGCGATGCGAGTCGTTTAAAAAAACTGTGGCAGAACGAATCCGCCGCCGAGGAAGGGATTATCGAATCGCCAACGGTGAAAGGCGAAATGATGGAGCGTTTTATCGAAGCCCTGGCCGGCCACCGTATTTGGAGCCGAAGTGAGAAAGTTGCGGCCGTACCGGCATAGGGCCACTATCGAGTTTCGCTATCAGGGGGATGCGTTGTCCCCCGGGAGTAGGGAGCGGTCACCGTCATCATCAATGTAGGGAAAAGGTATTTTCGAAAAGACCTGACACTAACAGAAGAGGAGTAAAATATGAGCGACTTCAGAGAGCACTTTATTGACTGGCTGCGCGACGCGCATGCCATGGAAGAACAAGCGGAAACCATGCTGAATGGGATGAAGGATCGCACAGAAGATTATCCGCAATTGCAAACGCGAATAATACAGCACCTGGAAGAGACCAGACAGCAGCAAGTGCAGCTCAAGGCGTGCATAAAAAGATTAGACGCCTCAACCTCCGGTATAAAAGACTTTGCCGGTAAAGCCGTTGCCCTGGGGCAAAGCTTAAGCGGTATGTTTGTCGAAGATGAAATTGTTAAGGGCGTAATCAGTGCTTATGTATTTGAACACATGGAAATCGCTTCCTATAAAACGCTGATAGCGGCCGCCGGGCGAGTAGGGGATGCCGAAACACAACATGTGCTGGAAGGTATTCTGCAGCAGGAACAGATGATGGCCGACTGGCTGATGGAAAATATGCCGACTATCACCCTGGCATATTTAAATAAAAAATAATGTCGTCTTTTCCTGCAATGTCTCTCATTCAGGAGAATGTTTTAGTTCATGCGTTCAACTCATTGCGTTAGACAGAGGAATGATCATGGCTGACATAGTGAAGTACCAGAACAATGTGGTGAAAGGAGCCGAACTGATACCGCCACCTCATCCCATGGACGGCAGTTGCAAAAGCAGCATCCTGATATATTGCGATCGGGAGCCTGAACTCAGCAAGACTTTGCAAGCGCTTGGCGAATGGGAAGAGATCGTTTTCGACGTCAATGGCGAAAAAGTACGTTGTCAGGTGGAGAAATTCGATCGGCAACGCAATGTCATCATGCTGAAAACCGAGCAAGAGCAAAGCGGTGCTGATATTCCGTATCAACAGTAAACCTATATTCGGTAATGAATGTACCTTTGATATTTAAACGGAGGAAACATGGAACAGACGCAACAACCAGCGCAACATCAGGATCGACAACCTGGCCTGGAAAGTGACATGACCCCCGCACCTAAATACGACGATCCGCTTTATCGGCCCGGCGGGAAACTCACCGGCAAAGTGGCGATTGTCACTGGCGGCGATAGCGGTATCGGGCGTGCCGTTACTCTGGCGTTTGTCAAGGAAGGCGCAAAAGTCGTGGTCGTTTACCTCGACGAGGATCATGACGCTAAAGAGACGCAAAAAAATGCGGAGAAATACGGCGGGGAGGTCCTGTTGCTGAGGGGGGACATCGGAGATAACGCTTTTGTTCGTGAAATCATGAATAAAACCCTGGAAACTTTCGGCCGCCTGGATATTTTGGTGAACAACGCTGGGGAACAACATCCGGTCGAAGAACCGGAGATGATCACCGAACGACAATTGGAAAAGACTTTCCAAACCAATTTTTTCAGCATGGTCGCGCTGTCGCTGGCAGCACTGGAACATTTGCCGGCGGAGGGGGCCATCATCAACACTTCATCGGTTACCGCTTATCACGGTAACCCGGCCTTGATCGATTACTCCTCAACTAAAGGGGCAATCGCTGCCTTTACACGTTCTTTGGCCATTAAACTCAGTGAACGGAAAATTCGGGTTAACGCCGTGGCGCCTGGTCCTATCTGGACACCGTTGATCCCCTCTACGTTCAGCGCTGAAAAAGTCGCGGCATTCGGCAAGGACACGCCGATGAAACGGCCGGGGCAACCTTGCGAACTGGCTGCTGCCTATGTTTATCTGGCATGTAATGATTCGTCGTATATGACAGGTCAAACCTTGCATATCAATGGTGGCATAATTGTGAATGGCTAACACTTTACCCATGGCCTGAGAAATTATTCTCAGGCCATTCCTACCTTCTGATGAGAAAACTCTTTTATTTGGTGGATTCACAATGCAAGTTTTCGACATAGATCGAATTTTAATTAACTCATATCCATTCTCTTATCTCCTGGAGGTAGCATTTCGTTCGGCCTTTACTTTCTTTATAGTTTATATCTTCCTGCGTCTTATTGGACGTCGGGGCGTTAAGCAGATGACCCTTTTTGAAATCGTTATCATCCTCACTTTGGGCTCTGCTGCTGGTGATGTAGCATTAAATCAAGACTCTCCCTTGTTACCCGTAATAGTTACTTTTGTCATTATCGTCGGGCTTTATCGTGTCTTTACGTATTTAATTAACAAAAAAACCTACTTACAGTTTCGTCTTGAGGGAAAACCGATTGTTTTGATAAAAAAAGGACAGTTACATTTCGATAATGCATCAAAACAAAGTTTTGCTTATGAAGAGTTCGTCATGGAACTCAGGGAGAAAGGCGTGGAACATTTTGGTCAAGTTAAACTGGCATTGTTAGAAATTGATGGCAATCTTAGCGTTTACTTTTTCAGTGATGAGGAGGTAAAACCTGGCCTCTCGATACTTCCCACCTCAATGATAAAAACGTGTAATAAAATCGCAAGCTCAGATATTTATTCATGTATAAAATGCAGTTATACCTTGCATATTGATACATGTGATGTATTTATATGTCCCGTTTGTGGCGGGAACTCGTGGGCAGTATCTAGCACAAACCGCCGAATAACATGATTTATTTATTGAAAGCCATTACCAATACATAATACTGTAAAAAATAAGAATGATAAGGATAATCAAAGCAAGGACATAACCTTGATAAGGTCTCAAGCCCTTGAATCCACTTTTTGAAGCTGAATTTCTCGTCGACTTACTCTTTTTGTCAAACATGGGTTACCTCGTTAACGAAGTTAAAAAAGGCCGGTGTAATCCGGCCAAAAAATGACGCCCAAGGTATACCGTTACGCTGCCTGCGTATTTACTTTTTTCTCAGCAATCAGCGTGAGTTTTTTATCGGTACTTTTTTCTTCTTCTAACGTTTCACCCAACAGTTTTTTAGCTGTTGTGTAGCCTAACTTTTCGGCTAAAGCGCACAACGTGCCATACGTGGCAATTTCATAATGCTCAACTTTTTGCGCAGCAGCTATCAACCCGGCATCTCGCACTGGTCCGGGGACAATACTGTCGATGACTTCCTGGCCTTCCTCAACCAGACCTTCCATAGCCAAACATTTAACTCGTTTGATCCGAACGTCCGGGGTGTTTTCGACCAGTTCATCCAGCCGTTCGATCTGACCTTGTGTTTCTTCCAGGTGAGTCTTAAAAGCATTAACCAGATCTTCCTGATCGGCAGCTCGAGCTAATTTGGGTAATGCTTTGGTCAGTTGTTTTTCAGCACTATAAACGTCGGAAAGTGCATGGATAAAAAGATCGTTTAACGTCTTAATTGACATAGTGTCACTCCTGTATAAAATTCGGTGTTATTCTATGTAATGAACACAGGTGTGTGTTCAATTTATAATTATAGACTATAAAATAAGATTCCGCATAATTGTGGTGATGGTACAATGACATTAGGAATATTCCTAATTACATTTATGCAATAACACTATTGCGTTATCATCAATCCTTGCTGGGATTCTTTATAATTGAAATGTCACCATTTTTTTCCATTATGGCAAATTTAATCTGACTTATACACTCTATCCCTTGCTTGGTTCTGGCTATCTCCATAATATCGTCCTGAGTTAAATGCACTTTTTTCATACGCCAGGACAGTAACCTTCCATATTCAATCAGGATAATAGGGGAACCATCGAAAATTTTATCCGCAAGAGGGATGTTATTTTTTATCAAAGAAAAAATGATATCAATACAAAACAGCGTAACAATGGCAATAATTGCTGACGTGACGGATAAATCATCTGGCAACATAGCCTGCTGTGTAGCCTCACTGACGATAAGAAGTAAAATGAAATCAAAGGATGTCATCCTTAATAACGTGCGATTACCGGCAATCTTTAATACGATGTATAACGCAAAGTAGATGGCTGCGGTACGGATAACTATGTCCATCTGAACCTCCTTATGGATAGATCCACTGATTGATTGTGACAGGCTTACCATCCGCTCCTGTTATCCTGGCTTGAAATTCCCCCCATTCTTTTGAGCGTAAAATAAAGGTAAAAGTATGCCACTGCTGACTTGCATTCTTCGGACTGGTAAAGTATAGATTATTATCTTGGTGACTGACTTGTAATGATTGTGGTACAACACTTTCAATCATATAAAAATTGTCAAGCTGATCAGAAATAATGACTGTGATATATTTATTTTCGTCGTTTTTCATTCTTATTTTCAGTTCTGTTTGGGTGCCGTTTCTCACAAATTTTTCATAATTTATTTTTAGCGTTTTACTTTCATTAAATTTCTCTTTATCGCTTAATATACCATTTGAAAAAAAACCAAGTAACGCTAAAAATACCACGGTAAATATAACAAAGTATCCTAATTTTTCCAGGTGCCACGAGACTCGCAATAAGGGGAGATGCTCAATTACCGGAACGTTGCGGCTTTTTTTCTCATCGTCACGATCTTTTTTCATAATTACCTCAAGCACTTATAATGAACTGAGATGGAAGTTCATAATGCCTTGTTAACGGTTTTCTAGGAAACATAATTATAGACTATCTATACGAAACACTCGCATCAAATAGAGGTTTGTATATCTCTATTCTCGCATCGCTCCTGGATATGAAACAAATAAACATGTGAGGACAGATTGCTTTGGTGACTTTACACTCGGATTTATCTTCTTGTTTTGTTGGTAACAATTCAAAGATAATGCATTTTTTCTCAGGCTTTTGTTTAAAACTATACTAATAATCGAAAATCCATCTTTGGTATGGGCATTTCAAGTTTGCTGGCAACGGACATCTGAACTTAGCTTTGACATGGTTGTTCCGAATATTAGCGAATATGTAAAATATTAACTATCGACAATGCTGCTTGTCCCCAAAAACCAGCCGTATCAGACCGGTTTTTTATGCCACCAAGAACAACTTCAAGCCGCGACTAATGCAGATGACGAAAGTGATGATCTAGATCGGTTGCAGTATCAACGACTAAAATTATCATAATCCAATAAAGACTTCTTTGCTGCCTTTCTGAGCTGCCCGTAGCACCCTATGTGGATTCAATCCATGCAGGAGTTCAGGCCATGAAAATCAGCATGTTGCTGACGTTATTTCCTCTGCTGATGCCGGTATCGGTGTTTGCCGGCACGGTACTTTATACCGATTCTCACCATCCCCCGAGTAACGTCGATGCCTCGGTATCCGTTATTTATCTTGACGGTCCTGAACAGCTGCAGGCGCAGACGTTTGGAGAGCTGTCGTCGAACCCGGATGAAGCCGAGCGCCAGGCTAAAGCCGTGCTGCAGTCACCGCAATGGCAGGCTCATGAACAGGAACTGGCCACGGTCTACCGTGCGGTGGTGCGCGCCTGGGAACTGGGCGTGACAAAAGTACCGGCCGTCGTGTTTGACGGTAGGGACGTGGTGTATGGCACGGCTGATGTCGCCCAGGCTATGGCGCTGCGCACCCAGTCACAAGGGAGGCAGTGATATGCAGCGAACCCCTTTGCATGGGATGCCCCCGGAGCAACCCCGCCTTACCCTCAAATCCCTCAGTGTGGCCATGATGTTGTCCGCGGCCAGCGTGCCGGCAGCGAACGCTGCGCTCAACAGCGCGCAGATTGTCGCGAGTGCGGTATCGCAGGTCTGCATCAGCTGGCGCGTCAGCGGAATTTGTTATTGGCTGTTGTGCACGCCGTTTGGCTGCAAGGTGCGGACCTCCGTCAAAGTCACCCACTTTATCCCGGAAGCCGTGGTGTCGACGTACAACTCGCAGGGGAGTAATCCCTGGAGTGAAATGTCGATGGTAAGTCAGGCTGCCGGCGGGCTGGAAAGCAGTATCACCAGCGCACTGAGTGGCGTGTCTGCCGGCGGCGGCAATAACGAGCTGAAAACCCCCGGGGAACGTAAAACCAACCTCCACTTCAAGTATGCCGATGCCATTGGTCATCCGGCAACGTCCCTGATTGGCGGCAGCATTGCCGGCTATTCGTGCCGCAGCGCGGCGACCCCCTTTGTGCCGTATTTCCTCAGCACGCTGGACAGCCTGGCATGGCGTACCGGTATTCCCGAATCCCTCTACCCGGAGGCATTGGTGCCGGGGATGCGTGAGGTTGGCAGTCAGGCGGCCGCGAATATGTGGGGCAATGTCTATCCCCGCTCGGGGTTTGTGACCCAGGTCGATGACGACAAGGCCGGTGCCCTGGTGGCGCAGCGAGTGGCGGACATCATCACCCGTTCTGGCCAGCCCCACGTCTATCAACCCCTGATGGGCCAGCGCTCTGAGGGGTACTGGCCTCCAGGCGCGGTGACGGAGAACACCGGTACCAACAACCACAAGTGGCAACGTCTGGCGCCGCAGCTCAGCCAGTCTTGCGCCGTGTTCCCGGACGGCGACCATCCGCCGGCAGCGGATGCGAACGCTGCCTTTGCCCTGTGGCAACCCTACAGCTGCTGCCAGCGCCGCGGGCAGCGTTTCCTCTCCAGCACGGACTTTTGAGGCATGAACGATGAATAACACGATGAATAAACGCACTTTCCGAGGCCGGCGCAGCCTGCTGTCTCTGTGGGTTGTCAGCAGTCTGATGCTGGTCGGCATGAACGCGCACGCTGACGACAATGATGATAACGGTACTTTGTTTGGCATTTCGTTGCCCCAGGTGAATGACAGCAATATCGGTTACGGGAAGAGCGCCAGCGGCGCGGTCTCGGACAAGCTGTTTTATTCCCTGGGCGGTGGCTCGGTGATCTCACAGCCGGCGACACGCGGCAACATGCAACGCCTGGGCATGAACCTGGGCTGGAGCTCGGATTTGATGTGCGGCAACTTCGATCTGAAAACGACGATCGGTAATCAGCTTAATGGTGTCACCGACGGCTTCAAGAACCTGATGGGCAGCGTTATCCAGGGCGCCACCGGCGCGGTGGCCAGCCTGCCGGCGATGGCTATCCAGCGTGCCAACCCGGGACTGTATGAAATGCTGACCAACGGGGTGCTACAGGGCGGCGTCGCGTTCGATAAAGCGCAGCTGAACTGTCAGAACCTCTCGAAGCGCATGATGGACATGGCGGATACCGGCGGCTGGAGCCAGGCGGCAGCGATGGAGGAAGCCAAGAGTCTGGTCAATAACGGGGACGCGGATGCGGTGCGTTCAATGAACGCGACGGAGAAGGTGACCGGGCAATCGGGGCAGACCTGGATCGGCGGTCAGAAGCGAGGTGGCTCCGGTCAGCCGGCCATCAAACCGACGCACGACCTGGCGGCCGCCGGCTACAACATGATGAATGCGCTGCCCGTCACCAGTACCTCCAGCGTGTCTGGCAGCAACTGCACTGGCGGCGCCTGTGCCAAATATGCCAGTAGCGAAGAAGCGGCAGCAGCAGTAGTGAAGGTGCTGGGCGATACCTCACTGCGTACCTGTAAAGATGCGGCGCAATGTACCAGTGGAGAAGGGAGCGAACAGCCCGGCAGTACCGTGGCCGGCACCGGTTTTGCGCCGATGCTGGAAGAGGCGACAAAAGCAAATAACGAGCAGTTGGCCAAACTGGTCAACGGGGCAGAGAAACCCACCACGGGCAACCTGGCCAAGCTCAAAACGGGCAGCCTGGCGGTGACCGCCGGGGTTATCAAGGCGCTGCAGCGTGACCCGGATAATGCTGCTCTGGTCGGCCGTCTGGCCAGCGAACTGGCGATGGCGGATACCATTGAAACGGCCTTCATTATGCGTCGCATGATCACTACCGGGATGTCCGAGCCCAATGCCTCCGCACAGAAAGTGGCGATGGAAGAGGGGGATCGTCGTATCGAGGCGCTGGATCGTGAGATCACTGCGCTGAAGAATGAAATGGAAATGAAGCGCGAGATTTCCCGTAACGCGGTACTGACCATTATCGATCGCGAGAACAACCGCGCGGAAACCAACCCGCAGCGTCAGTCGGTTGACAGCCCGGATACCAAGTTTAACCAGCTGGCCGTACCGGAAAGCGACCAGTAACCGTGGGGGATGCATTAATGACTGGAACAGAGAAACAAGGCTTGTCGCCCCGCAGGGGCGGCCGGCTCGGTCACCGGGCAAAGCGTGCCCTGCAGATGCTGGGCATGCTTGTGATTGCGATGATAGTGGCGCTGGGCATGGCCCACTGGGGTGTCAATCACCCAGGAGAGAGTGTCGCGCTGCGTGACTGGGTGCACAGCACCCGTTATGGCTGGCTGAGCTGGCGTCTGGCGCTATACGCTATGCTGACCTGGGGATTCTGGAAGATCTGGCATGCGCCGGGGTGCAAACCAGAATACCGGCAACCGCTCAAACGCATGGCCATCGCCTGCGCGGTATTTGCCCTGGCGTGTGAATACAGCCTCTTTGGCGGAGGGCTGACCTTATGATGACCAACAGCTATCTGGAGTATTTCCTGACGCTGCTCGGCTGGCTGATTAACAACGGCCTGTGGGAGCTGCTGGTCAGTACGGGGCTGTTTGTGCTGCCGCTGCTGTTCAAGGTAGCGGCCATCTGGCTGAAGGTCCGGGAGGAAGGTGAGGATGAGGGCAACAAAGGGATGCTGTCCCTGCCGCGCATCGAGAACCTGCTTTATGGTGCGTTCTTCGTGATGCTTGCCTGCTGCCTGCCGCTGATGAATGTCAGCCTGGATACCATCAAATATGACAGCAGTCGGGCGGCAACCTGCGGTACCTGGACACCCAAAAAACCGGATGAAACCGGGTACGCCAATATCATGTCGAGTATGAACGGCCAAACGGCGAAGGTGCCGGTGTGGTGGTTGGTAGTGCATAAGCTGTCGAAGGGGATCACGTCGGCGGCCGTGGCCACCATTCCGTGCCGGCCGGATCTGCGGCAGGTCCGCTTTGAGGTCCAGCACAGTCGGGTCAACAACCCGGCGCTGGCGAAGGAGCTGCAGGACTTCACCAACGACTGCTACGCGCTGGCGCTGTATACCTGGCAGAACCGCGACCAGGGGCAGACGACGGACAAGGCCACGCTGCGTGATATCGAGTGGTTGGGGTCGAAAACCTTCCTGAACGGCGGCTACTACAACAACCTGCAGTCGAAAACGCCGCGCGCCAGTTTCCCGTGGAATGAAGGGCGGGACAGCGGTCGGCCAAACACCGGACGGGGTGGGTACCCGACCTGCAGCGAGTGGTGGTCAGCCGGCGATACGGGCCTGGAGGCCAGGGTAGTGAAGCAGGTCGACCCGGGCGTGATGCTGCGGATGTCCGCCGCGCTGAAGATGATGGGACAATCTGACTCGGACTATAAAGAAGCGGTGGTGCGTCGTCTGGTCAGCCCGGATAACCTGACGGTATCTCAGGGTGGACGGGCGTATGCCGGCTATGGCGGCAACGCTGACTTCACCCTGGACAACTCGGTTAACCGTATTGCCTCGATGGGCGGGACCGCACTGGGGAGCCTGGCGGCGTATCCGGCATTTGATGCGATGCGTCAGGCATTGCCGATGGTGCAGGCGGTACTGTTGATGGCGGTGTACATCATGGTGCCACTTATCCTGGCATTCGCAGCCTACGAGTATAAGACGGTGATCACCGTGACGTTCGTGGTGTTCGCGCTGAACTTTTTGACCTTCTGGTGGGAGCTGGCGCGCTGGCTGGACAGCTGGCTGCTGGAAGCGCTATACGGCTCGGATACACATAGCCGATGGAACGTGGCCGGTTTTCAGAACAGTTCTGATGACCTCATTATGAATTTGGTGATGGGGTGTATGTTCTTGGTGCTGCCTGCTGTGTGGCTTGGGGCATTATCATGGGCAGGGATTAGTGTCGGTCAAGCCGTTGGTAGCGCACTAAGAACTGGCGTTTCTAAAGCTCAAGAGACTGGTGGTGATGCAGTTAATACGCTTAAAAAATCGGTAAAATTATAATATCTATGGGTACGGGGGAAGCTGCAAAAATGCTCCCCCTAACTCTTGTTTTTGCTCAGTCTAATCGCTCTGAAGTGAGGTCATCAGAACTAGTGTAGTAGCCGTACCCGTCATTACCATGCCTGATTGATGGCCCAGAACCCCTATCATCATCAAATACATTCTCATTAGAGGTGTTTACATTCTGAAGAATGATAGCTATAGCCCAAATGAAAAGCAGGCTGCCTGCAATGATGATGCCACCAAACAGGGCGGCGGCGGCTGAACCTAGAAACGCAACAGCAATGGGTACATGCCCAATCCAGCCAGGAAGCTTGTGCTTACGAGCTTTAGACACACAGAATGTATCCCATCTCAAAATCGTGCCTTTAAGACGCTTCCACATACGTGCTATCCGAATACCCCGTTGGTAGGCTTGCTGCTTTCGAGTTTGGCTCATAATGCCACCCTATATCTTGTTAGGCCTTTCCGCCACTATAGCCTAGATAACAACCAGTGGCTATTTGCTGGGCTCTGTAGGCGACAGTCGCCCAAGTTTGTCTTTCTGAGCACGATGATGCAGCCAACCGCTCTCTGAGGTATGCTCGCAAATGCGCTGGTTGCTCCACTTCGACATGTTCCAGGATCACCGGCATGTTGTAGCGCTCTTTGAATATGACGGCACTTACAGAAAGATAGTGTCAGTTTGGAGAGAGGGAAAGACCTGACACATAGCCCCTCTTGTTTTACTTCAAAACAGAACAGGGTCAGTCCACTCAGCCAAAAGATAAAACTCATTTGCTCATGTCAAAAGAGCAGGTAAAAGTGTACTCTTATGAGTAAATTGCAGGGGTAACAGTTTAACTCAGCTGATATTGTCTTTGGATGAAGATGGAATGCTCTATGCCTAAACGTATAAAAAACAGCCGCTGGTCAGGTTACGATCCCCGCTATATCTATTCTCTCGTCGTCCGACGTTACTTTGTTGAGATGAAGACCAAAACTGAGATTGCTGAAGAACTCGAGATTTCGAGATTTAAAGCGGCGCGTCTTATCGATGAGGCAATTAAGGAAGAGTATGTGAAGTTTCTCTTTCCAAAGCAGCAACTGCTTGACGAAGAGATCGCACTTAATCTCTGCGGAAAGTATGGTCTGCAGAAGGCAATCGTGCTTTCCGTGTCCGAATCCTGGTCCAATCAGGAAGAACTGAATGAGAAGCTGGGTGGTATCACTGCAAGTTATCTCAACAATAATCTCGCTGAGGGAATGAAGGTTGGTATTGCATGGGGACGCGTTTTATCCAGCACAGTGAGTCAACTCACCAGCTTGCCGGCATTAGATGTTGTTCAGCTATCTGGCGTTCATCCCGGCATTGAATTTAGCCAGGGCCCGATCGACCTTATCCACAGACTGTCGACTATCTCTCAGGGCAAGGCTCATCCTATGTATGTGCCGATGTGGGTGGATGATGAAAGCCTGGCCCAAAAACTGGCCAGTGATCCGGCTGTGGTGGATACCCAACAATATTATTCTCAGCTGGATGTTGTCATCACCGGTATTGGCGCCTGGAAAACGGGCTCATCCAGTTTGTGTGATATTTTTCCCGAGTCGTGGCAAAAAAATCTGTTTGAGAAAGATATCGCTGCGGATGTCTGCATTACTCTCGTTAACAGTAAAGGCGAGATCCTTGATAGCCCGATGAGCCGTCTTGGGTTTGGTATTTCAACCGAACAATTGCGTAACACGAAAACCGTGATTGGTGTGGCGGGGGGAGAACAGAAGTATGAAGGCATCGTCGCTTCCCTGAAGTCAGGCCTTTTAGATGTGTTAATCACTGACTTCGATACTGCGGTGAAGCTTGTCAATTCCTGATTGAAATAGATCCCGGAACATCAGCAACAGGGGCGTAGCCCGCGCCCTTGATCACCTTCCTCTCAGGCATGCATTAGGCACTGCTATCAGTCATTCTGTAAACCCTCATGACTTAGATCAGAGCATGGCCAAATCCTCTGACATAGGTCAGTTCGCATATATAAACCTTCAAAAAATCTATTATCCGTCTGATTTATAATAAAAATTTTACTTCCCCTCTCCGGTTGACTTGATTGTTCTAAAAGATGAATTACTCGATATTGCTCATATGAGCAATTATATGTGTGCACTTATGCATTTATTTTGTGATCAGCTTATAACTTTTGCATGTTTTCTGTTTGCGCGGAAAATTGGTATGCTATAACTGCTCATATGATCAATTATGTTTGCTCTAATGAGCAATAAAGCGAGGTGAAAAGGTGAGTACAGTCGCTATTAATGTTGCAGATGGTGCAGCATTCAAAAATTACGATGAGGTGCTGCAGCACATCCATGAAAAGCTGTATTCAGAAGGGATAGTGAAAAAGACCTATCTGGCAGCACTGCGCGAACGCGAAGTCATGTATCCAACCGGTATTTTGCTTGATGGTTATTCTGTGGCGATCCCACATTGCGATAGCAACCAGGCCAACAGCCCGTCGATTTATATTATTCGCTTACCTGAACCGGTTCAGGTTGATCAGGCTGATGGCGACGATAAATTGTGGGTCAAACTCATTATCAATTTGGTCGTTACCGATCCGGCTAATCAGTTGCAACTGCTGAAGGCCCTTTTTAGTAATCTTCAAATGGAAGACTTTTATCAAAATTTACTTGAGCTTCCTTCCGAGAAAGCGCAGGCACTTTTTATTTCTACCGTCATGCAATAAGAGTTCAGGAGCATAATGATGATTAATATCCTCGTAGCCTGCGGGAGCGGTGTCGCAACGTCAACTATCGCTGCTGATGAAGTGAAATCCGTGTGTACAGAATATGGTATTACTCAGTTCAAAATAAATAAATGCAGCATGTCAGAACTTCCTTCTGAATTACAGAGTGCTGATGTGATTTTAACCACGAATAACTACAAAGGTGATATCGGAAAACCGCATATGAGTGTGGCCGGGTTTATCACCGGGATTAATGAAGCCGTGTTACGAAAAAAACTAGGGGATTTATTAACAGAGCTGGCTAAAAACTAATAAGAAAACACAGGGGATGACAAGATGGACATGTTAAAAAACATAATGCTAACGATAACAAGCATGGGGGCAACGGCAATCCTACCACTTGTCATCTTCATTTTGGGTTTGGTTTTCCGCATGAAAGTCGGTGCTGCCATTAAGTCTGGTATCACCGTGGGTATCGGTTTCATTGGTTTAGGTTTGGTTGTTAATCTGTTGAGTACATCCCTGCAGCCGGCAATTGCCTACTATTCAAAACTGGGAAGCGGATTCACTGTGGCTGATATTGGATGGCCTGCGGTGGGAGCGGCCGCATGGGTGGCACCCTTTGCCGCTTTAGTTGTTCCAGTGGGTATTATTCTTAATTTGCTACTTGTTCGTCTTAAATTAACCAAAACGCTGAACGTTGATATCTGGAATTATATGCACTTCCTGGTTCCCGGCGCGCTGGCCTATTTCGTGTTTGACAGCTTCTTTATCGGTTTTGGCGTGGCAGTCGCACTTAGCGTTATCGCTCTGTTTATTGGCGATTTAATTGCTCCCCGTTGGCAGAAATATTATGGCCTGGAAGGGACGACCTGTACCACCATGATCCACATAGGCTGGACATTACCTTTTGCACTGCTGGTCAATAAAATTATCGACCTGATCCCCGGACTGAACAAGCTCGACGTTGATTTGGAGAGCGTACAGAAACGTCTGGGTGTGTTTGGTGAACCCGCTATCATCGGTGTCATTGTAGGTTGTCTGCTTGGACTGCTGACGAAACAGCCTGTGACCACTATTGTCCCGATGGCAATGGGGGTGGCTGCGGTAATGGTGCTCCTGCCTAAAGTGGTGGGTGTCCTGATGGAAGGACTGTCTCCAATTGGGAAAAGTGCCAAAGAGATTATGCAAAAGCAGATGGGTAAAGACGCCGAACTGAACATCGGTATGGACTGTGCCCTAGCACTGGGCGACCCAGCGACCATCACCGTCACCGTTATCACCATTCCGTTGACCATGCTTTGCGCACTGATTTTACCGGGGATCATGATTTTCCCCATCGGCGTTCTGATGTCAATCATCTATATGACAACCATGACCGTAATGGCCAGCAACGGAAACGTCATCCGCTCAATTATTTCAACCTTACTGTTCAGTATTGTCGTGATGTATTTAGGAGGATATGTGGCTCCGGGTGCAACCCAATTCCTGCATGGCGCAGGCGTCGGCTTGCAGGGGCAGGGTACTGACTTTGTACTGACCGGCCCGTGGGAAGTATTGACGTATTGGTTGAGCACTGTATTCCATTGATTTTAAAAATGAGGTTTGCTTACCATGGCACAGATTTTACCATCAATTTTTGGCGCGAATATCTTAAGTCTGCAAGATGAGCTCCGTTTTTTAGAAGAGGAGAACACTGAAATATTGCATGTTGATTTAATGGATGGAACCTTTGTAAATAATATTGCCTTTGGGCCGAATCAAATTTCTGCAATGAAAAAAGCCAGCAAAATGACTTTCGACGTACACATGATGCTGGCTAATCCTGAAAGACATATTGATGATGTTATTAATACCGGCGCAGAAATGATCTCAGTGCATTATGAATCAACGCCGCATGTGCATTTTATTTTACAGAAAATAAAAAAGGCCGGGCGAAAAGCCGGTGTGGTCATCAATCCGGGTACGCCTGAAAGTGTTCTGGAATATTTGTTGGACGATATTGATTACATCCTGATTATGACCATTAACCCGGGGCAACCCGGGCAGACTTTCATCGAGAAAAGCCTGGAGAAAATCAGGAAAACCAGAGAAATGATTGCTGGCCGGCACATTAAAATTGAAGTCGACGGTGGCGTTAATCTGGAAATAGCGAAAAAAGTACAGGAGGCGGGTGCTGATTTAATTGTTGTCGGTGGCGCATTATTTAATGACAACCCTAAAGCAAGCTATCAAGCATTAAAGTCTGTCATGCATTAAGTATCCAACATACATTCACGCGCTCTTAATTGAGCGCGTAATCATTATGTAGACCGCAGACGTGGGGGATTTCTCTCACGTTAAGTACAAAGATTCAGGAGAACAACCGATGAGTCATTTTGAAGGTAAAGTTGCGCTAATTACCGGTGGTGCGCATGGGATTGGTAAAGGAATTGCAAAACAATTCGCCGAACGCGGTGCGCATACCGTCATTGTCGATTATAACGAGGCTAATGGCATCAAAACTGCGGAAGAACTGACCTTTGGCAATGTTAAATCGCTCTTTGTCAAAACAGACGTCTCTGATCCGCAGGCGCTGGTTGAAGTGCGCAGAAAAGTTATCGAGGCTTATGGCCGTATCGACATTCTGGTTTTGAACGCAGGTGTCGCTTTTGCTAATAAACTCAAAGATATTACTTTCGAAGAGTGGAACAAAACACTCTCAATCAACCTGACGGGTTTATTCAATACGGTCAAAGCATTCTACGATGACTTCTTAACTAACCAGGGTTCAATCGTTTACATCTCCTCCGGTTCTGCGCTGTCAGGTACCGGCGGGGGGGTGAGCTATCCAGCCAGTAAAGCGGGGGGGGAAGGCCTTATTCGTGGTCTGGCGAAGGAGTTGGGTCCAAAAGGTGTTAACGTCAACGCTATCGCGCCGCGTCTTATCGACACCGGCGAAATGATGCGTGTTAATTACCCGACGCAGGCAGATTTAGACGCAGTACTGGAGAAAATTCCGGTCCGTCGTCTGGGCACAATCGATGATGTCGCAAACCTGGCCATTTTCCTTGCTGATAAGTCAAATTCTTACATCCAGGGACAGACGATCCTCATGGATGGTGGCCGTACAATTGCCTGACCGGAGGAAAAGAAAATGGGTGTTCAAGAAAACACTGTCAGTATTCTCAGGGAACTAGAACAAAACGCGCTCAATATCGACAATGATCAGGCACAGCATTTTATCGGGAAGATCCGTAATGCGAAGCATATTTTCCTGCAAGGTGCAGGGCGCAGCGGTATTGCCATCCGCGCGTTCGCTAACCGTTTATTGCATTTAGGCTTCTCGGTCAGCGTAGTCGGGGAAATTTCATCACCTCATACAAAAGCGGGTGATTTGTTAATTATTGGTTCAGGCAGTGGCGAAACAGGCAGTCTCAAGAGCCTTGCGCAGAAAGCCGTTGAGTGTGGTGTCGACGTGGCGCTGGTCACCATGAAGAAAGACTCTGCGATTGGCCAGTTGGCCAACTGCGTGCTGGTATTATCGGGAACGGTCAAAACTGAAAACGATCGCACTCTGGGCCAGTTTTCGCAGCCAATGGGTTCCTCTTTCGAGCAACTCTGCTTTATCACCTACGATGCCATCGTGCTGGAACTCATGGACCAACTGCGTGAAACCAGTGAAACCATGTTTAAACGACACGCTGATTTTGAGTAATGACACTGAGCGCTTCGCTGGAAGCGCTCATTCGCTTATAACATCGCATCATTAAAAAGTGGGCAAATTACCCAGGTTATCGCGTTTGGTATCATTAGGATCAGTCGTGAGATAAATCCCATCAATAACATGAACCATTGCCCCATAAACCCACTTGTCATTCACGTAGGTAATTGTTTTAAAGCTTGTCTTACCGGCATTTATCAACTCAGCGACAAACTGACGCGAGTTAATTGATGCGTCCTTCTCCCCATTACCGGCTTTGATGATTTTAACGTACTGAATGTGTTGCCCTGCATTGTCTCTGCGTATACCCGAGATGTAAAAGTCTGCCATTTCTCTTGCCCCTTCTGCGCTATGCCGTATAGCCACTTTGCACAACTTAATATCTGCCCTGTTGCAAATATACCAATGACAGATTGCACAATTTTTCCACTCATTTTGCGCCAGCGCTCAGAGCCTGTATGCGGGGTAACTCACTTGATGCAATTTGTTTGGGTCTTCTGCAGGAGGGCAACTATAACGTTAATCAAATGCTGAAACAAAAACGGCCAGCTTAGCTGGCCGTTGGATGCGTTCTGTTCGGAATGAGTGCCCTAAGCCTGGGCTTCAGCATGCTCCCATGCGGCTTTGCGAAGATCTGCGGGTTTAAGGTCGCGTGCAGGAATGATCACACCATCGCATTTACCCTGTCGGAACACCGTAATGGTATCTGCCACGTCCAGCAATTCCTCTTCCTCACTCGATACCACGATGACGCAGCAGCCTTTATCTGCCAACTGATGAATGATGCGATAAATATCCGCTTTTGCCCCAATGTCGACGCCTTTGGTCGGCTCATCCAGCAATACCAGATTGGCGTTTTGCGCAATGACCCTGGCGAGCAGAACTTTTTGCTGATTGCCTCCGGAAAGCGATTTAATCGGTCCGCTCAGCGTTCCCAGCGTATTCATCTTGCTCAGCAACTCAGCGGCGGCCTGCCGCGCAGCGCTGTGACTGACAAATCCGCCAGAACGGAATTTTTTCAGAACCGGCAGCATGGCGTTGGCATAGCTCGACATCTGAGGAATGAAGCCATCTTTTTTACGTTCTTCTGTCAGGTAAGCAATCCCCTTATCAATGGCTTTTGCCGGTGAAGAAGGATGGTATTCTTTGTGACCCAGCCGGATGTCACCACCGGTAACGGTTTCCAACCCAAACAGCGTCTGGCACAAGCGCGTTCGGCCTGCGCCAGCCAGCCCGTATATACCCAAAATTTCCCCGCGATATGCCTCAAGGTTGATGCCTTTCAGGCGATCAGTCTGCAGGTTTGTGACCGAGAGCCAGGGTTTGCCCATCGCGCCGCGGATCAGACTACGGCTGTTAGACGGCGCCTGATAAGCATTTGCATCGCCCACAATAGCGTCAATGATGGCGCTTTTGCTCAGCGTCTTTTTGCCTTCGTTATAAATCACTCGGCCGCCGCACATGACGGTTGCTTCATCACAAACACCCAACACTTCGTCTAATTTATGAGAGACCAGTACTACGCCAATCTGCTTTTCGCGTGCGATACGTTGTACTGCCTGCAGCAGTTCTTCTGCCTGCGCACCTTCCAGCGCGGTCGTCGGTTCATCGAGGAAAAGAAAACGGGCGTCGCGATCAAGGTTAGAAACCACTTCCAGCATCTGCTTTTCAGGATGTGACAGATTTTTGACCAGCGCGGTAGCGCTGAAACTCAGATGGTAATCATTTAGTACTTTCTCGGTATGCGCGATCATACTTGCATCATCTATAAAGCCACTGCCTTTACGACATTCACGTCCGAGAAAAAGGTTTTGCCAGACGCTCATGCCGGGAATGAGACGGAGTTCCTGATACACACAAGCAATACCTTTGTTGAGTGCATCCCGTGGCGAAGCAAGGTGCACCGGTGTTTCGCCGATCATCAGCTCTCCGCTATCCTGCGTGTTAACGCCCGCCAGGATTTTCAGTAGCGTTGATTTACCCGCTCCATTATGGCCAAAGAGGCCGTGGATCTCGCCAGGCTTTACGCTGAAATCCACACCGTGGAGAACCTGCACACCCGAAAAACCGATTTTGACCTGCTTCGCCACATAATTCATCATTCTTCGCCTTTCACTTAAGTCAGTATGCTGAACCCATTACCGATGCTGCGTTGTCTTTGGTGACCAGCAGCGGTGGGTTGTTGATCATGGCTGGAACCTGTTCACCGTTCAGACTCTTCCTGGCATTTTCAACCAGCAACTGAGCCAGTTTAACCGGCTCCTGAATCGCACCGGCTTTCAATATGCTGTTGTTCTGAACGGCTTTGACGCCTTCTTTATCCACAAACGCATACAGCTTCACTTTGTCACTGACCCCCAGTTGCTGGATTGCCGCCAGTGACCCGAGCGCGGAAGGTTCGGTATCTGAGTACACGACGTTAATTTCTGGCCTGCCCTGCAGCATTTCAGTGGTGACTTTCAGGGAGGTTGTTTCTTCTACTTTGCCATTGACCAGCGCGACGAACTTAATGTTTTTGTTGGATGCCACGGCTTCCTTGAAGCCTTCATCACGTGCATTTGCGGCAATGGATGTTGGTTCTCCCACGATACCCACTGTCGCAGTGCCATTTTCACCAATGTCTTTCAACAGCTGCTGGCCAATGAGCTTGCCGCCTTCACGCTGATCGGTCTGAACACCTTGAACCAGCGTGACGTTTTGCTGCTTCATCCCCTCGGTATCCGGAAGGATGTTGATGGCAAACGCCGGAATTTTTGCCTGATTAAGCTGGTTTATGATCGACACGCACGGACCTGAGGAGACGCAGTTCACTGCGACCGCATCCACCTTCTGTTCAATGAAGTTCTGCACCTGCGAAAGTTGCTTGGCGTCGTCATTATCAGCAATCGAAATTTTTACGTTCAAGCCCTGTGCCGCTGCATTGTCTTCAAAGCTTTTTTTCATGGCAACGTAATAAGGGTTGGTGAGGTTCGGCAGCGTAACGCCCAATGTTTTTTTGCCGGCACCCACGGTGCTTTCAGTATCCTCACGGTTACAGCCGGCGAGCATGCAGGACAGTGCGACTATCGCTGCACCTGCGGTGATTGTGGTACGGAGTTTCATGTTTATCTCCTGGATATACGTAGGTCAGGGTTTAAGAAGCGTTATTGTTGTGTTTTGCGTGACTTCCTGACTTTGAGCCAGGGGATCACGATTTTTTTTGAGGTACGTAAGGTATCGAAGGTGACGCCGAACAGGATGATCAGGCCGATGACCAGCGGCTGCCAGTAGGCACTGACGTTCAGCACGTTCATTAGATTCGATATTGAGGCAATAAGCATGGCGCCAATCATCGCGCCGATAAGGCTGCCAGTGCCGCCAAACAGACTGACGCCACCTACCACCGCACCCGCTATTGAGAAGAACAGTTCGTCACCACGGCCCGCCGTCGGATAGCCTGTCATCAGACGCGATCCATAAATCAGGCCGCCGCATGCCGCACAAAGCCCGGAAATTGCATACACCAACAGGGTGATGCGTGGAATGCTGATCCCCGATAAGCGTGCAGCATCTGCGTTACCGCCTACCGCATAGATGTGAGTCCCGGTGATGGTGCGGCGCAGGAAGATGACACCAATAACAATGGCCAGCAGCAGCGCTATGACAGGGAACGGAATACCCATCGGTTTTGACTGACCGATGAGGCTGTAACCAATTTGCGTCACGCGTATCGATTCGGCGCCGGTGATAATTTGTGGTATGGATGCCGCAACCCCCATCATCGCAAAAGTGACAATGAATGGCGGCACGCCGGTGCGTTCGATTATCAGACCATTTACCAGCCCACTCAGCGCACCCACCGCCAAAACGATGGGTACGGCAAGCTGCCACGGAATGCCAAATTTCTCCATCAGCAAAGCCGCAACCACGCAGGTCATCGCCACGATGGAGCCGCAGGAGAGGTCGATACCCCCGGTCAGCAGGACAAAGGATTGTCCCAGGCAAAGGAAGCCGATGACCGCGCCGTTCAGAAGCAACACCATCATGTTCGAAACAGTCAGGAAGTTAGGCGTGGCGATAAACCCGCCCAGCATGACCAGTAAGAAAACAACGGCGATACCCGCTTCTGCAGGGACTTTGAGCGGCTGCTTAGGCGGTTTGATTTTTGCAGGGGTAGTTATTGAACTCATTGCAGCTCTCCTGATAATGCATTGGCATAGGTAACGTAAGCGTCCAGGACATGGCGCGCATCTTGTTGTGGCTCGGCCACTTTCTCAAGCGGCACACTCCAGCGATCGGCCATTTCAATATTTGTGCATCCCAGCACGGCAGCGGCAGCCTGAATGGCTGCACCCGCGGCTGCCGTTTCACCCACCGGAGAAATCCAAACGGGCTTGCCCGTCAGGTCAGCCAGAATCTGACGATAGGCTCGTGACTTTGCGCCGCCGCCGGTGACAATAATGCGACCGTCGTCAGTGAAGCCATGTTGTTTTAGTACCAGACCGCCCGCCAGCAGGCCGCACAGTACGCCTTCCACGGTGGCGCGAGCCATATCCTGCATCGTTGTGGTGGTGCGTAATCCGCGCATGTGTCCCGTGGCGTCAGGAAGGTTGGGGGTGCGCTCGCCGTCCAGCCACGGAACAAGCTGAAGACCGTTGGCGCCGGGTGGCGAACTCAGCGCGAGCTCGTCGAATTCGTCAGGGGTAACGCGCAGCATTTTGCGAAATGTATCGGTGACTTTGGCGGAGTTCAGTGTAGTAATCATGGGGATAAAGCGATCGGCCGCATCGGCATAACCGTTGATGGTACCGGTGCTGTCGGTAATCCCTTTCCTGGTGATGCCATATAACGTACCGCTGGTCCCGATAGAGATACCGGTATCACCGGTTTTCAGGTTCATACCCAATGCGGCAGACATGTTATCGCCGGTCCCGACACCCACGATTGCACCCGCCAGTTCCTCCAGCTCAGGCATCAACTTCACCACGCCTGCAGGTTGATGCGACGGGATGATAGTGGGCCAGCGGGAAATCCAGTCAATTTGACTGTTAACCACCGCAGCCAGCTGTGGTTCCCAGCTATTGGTGAAGGGGTTGAAGTAACCCGTACCGGATGCCCCGCCGCGCTCGCACACAAAGCTACCGCTCAGACGGTAAACCAGATAATCAAACGGCAGCATGATGCGGTGGGCTTTTTCCAGCAGCCCCGGATAATTTTGTTCTGTCCAGGCCAGTTTAGAAATGGTCATTGCTGGCCCCGGAACGGAACCTGTCAGGCGTGCCCATTCTTCCGGAGCAATCTTCTCGCACAATTCACGCGCCTGCGGTGCAGACTCCGTGTCATTCCACAGCTTCGCAGGACGCAGCGGGCGATCGTGATTATCAAGCATGACGAGGCCGTGCCCCTGGCCACCGACAGCCAGACCTGCAATACGTGGCCACCATTGTTTTAATTCAGTGAGCGCGGAGACTAATGCATCCCACCAGGCTTGCGGATCCTGCTCGCTACACGGCGGCGTGGTCAGTGGGTGCAACTTACGAGCCTGTGCGATCACCTTGCCATTTTCAAGACTACGCAGCATGACGGTACAAGACTGGGTGGAGGAATCTATACCTGCAACAAGGTCCCGTTTCATTCAATTTCCCCTAAACTGTTTCGACAAAATTTTGAGCTGACAACGGCATTTGAGCAAAAGAACAACTTAGGGGAAGATAATCACTAAATATTTTTGCTCATATGATTATTATACTTTGCTCATATGATTGATTTAAACAATACCCATGCCAAAGTAATCGTCAACAACTGTGCTTCAGGAACGCAACGAAGCTCTCATTTTTGACGTATTTAACAATTTTAGGTTTGTGCGATTTGAGGTCCAATACTACCGGATCAATAACCCGGCACTGGCGAAGGAACTGTAAGGCTTCACCAACGACTGTTACGTACTGGCGTTGTATGTCTGGCAAAACTGCGAACAAAGGTAGACGACGGCGTGTGGTATCGAGTGGCTAGCCAAACACTGGGCGAGGTGGGCAATCGTTGTATCAAGATGAAGAGATAAACAATGCTTGTAGCATACATATTAAGGTTACGGCAGATGTATTTTAACTCTCATTTCAATTATAAAATCATTATAATTCAATTTGTTGCTTTTTTTATTTGTTATGTTTTCAGAAGTCCATCCCAATAGTGGTAGACAACATTCCAATCATGGAGTAATCTACCATCTAGTAGGTTGGTTGTGGCTTGTACGAACCCTACATTTGAAATCACACTACATCTTCAGGAGTTGACATGACTAGTTCAAAAAAACCTTTTGCTGACGCTAATGTTATTCGCGGTACACGAGAAGCTATTCGCCAGCAGCCAGAGCTGGGCAATCTCACCTTTAACATGAAGAGTAAATCCAACGGTGGGGTATCCGTCCGTGTGGAAACTCATGCGACTATCCAGAACGGCCAGGTTGATACCAGTCGCTCCGGAAAATTTGCTAATGTTGGCGATGAACCTGCTGATTTATCGGGCACTGATAGCGGTATGGGCCCAGCTGAGTACATTTTGCAGGCACTTGCCGGCTGTTATACTGCGACTCTGACCGTGATGGCGGCAGAAAAGGGCATTGAGCTTGATGGTATTGAACTTGACCTGAACTTCGACATTAATCTGAACGGTTTCCTGGGTCTTGACGAAAAAGTTCGCAACGGGGCGAAAGCGATCCGTGTTGGCGTTAAGCTCTCCAGTCCGACTGCCAGCCGTGAACAGCTTGAAGAAATGGTTCGTGCACTGCCAGAAAGCTCGCCGATCCATGATACGTTGGCGAACCCGGTCAGTATTGATACCCGGTTGGTGTAGGTAAACCTCAGAGAGGGAAATGCCTGAACACTGTCATTTCCCTACTGCCTGATGGCTATTAACCCCGACAAAAACGCGTTATCAGAAGAAGGTTAAATCGCTGTTGTGAACTGATGTCCCCTTGCAGGGAACAACCGGCGCAGATAATATCTACCAACTAGTAGATTATAATTGTGAGGATTATATGTCAGTCATGACACGAGAAAGGCTTCTGAATGAAGCGGACCATCTGATGCGCGAACGGGGTTACTCTGCATTCAGCTATGCCGATTTGTCGAAAAGCATTGGTATCACCAAGGCAAGTATTCATCATCATTTCCCAACCAAAGATACTTTGGGCGAGCAGGTGGTGATTCATGCCTATGCTGAAACCAAACATCGGTTTGAACAGATTGAAGCGACAGAGAATACGGTCGCGCAGATGCTTATCGCCTATGTGGAGCTTTTCATCGAAAGCTATCGCACGTCGCGTATGCCGTTGTGTAGTGCTTTGTCTTCGGAAATGGCCAATCTGCCACCGAATATCAGAGTTCAGGCGACCGAATATTTCGACATGCAGATTGCCTGGCTGACCAAGATTGTCAGCCGTGGCGTTGATGCAGGGGAGCTGACAGCCGACCTATCGCCATCAAAGATGGCGCTGCTTATTTTGAATTTATGCGAAGGCGCTAGCGTTGTTTCCCGGGCGATTAATAAGCCTGAGCTTTTCAACGATACGCTTGAACAGATCCTAATGATTGTTAAAAGAAAATAATTCTGGAGATGACCCCATGTTAGATTGGAATGAATACCGCTCAGAAGTGATGCAACGTGTTGGTGATCTGGGTAAGTTGACCCCGGAAACGCTAAAAGGCGTCATGGCTTTGGGCAACGCCGGCAATAAGACCAACCTCTTGGGTGCGAAAGTGCGTGAACTGATTGCACTGGCTTGTGCGGTGACGACTCGCTGTGATGGTTGCATCGCCGTCCATGCCGAAGCTGCCGTTAAAGCTGGCGCCACAGAAGAAGAAATTGCTGAAGCCCTGGGTGTGGCGATCAACCTGAATGCAGGCGCTGCCGTTGTCTATTCAGCACGTACGCTGGATGCGATTAAGCAACTGAAAGCGTAATAGTTATCGCGCTGAAAATATAAAAGGGCATGACTGCCCTTTTTTCACTTCTGACAGACATTTTCATCATGCTCTCTGGCATTAGGTCTGATATGGCTTACATTGGCCCTTATCAGAACGAAAACAGACTTTATTTCTCGTTAAACACATTTCTTACCCATTCGGCTAAAGCCTGAACGCCCGGTCGGTTAAGGTTTTCTCGTGGCATAATGAGGTCATATCCTCGCCCGGCGGGTATTTCTATTTCAAAAGGGGCAACCAGTCGGCCCTCATCGAGGTAATGTCGAATGAGTCGTTTTCTGCCCATGATGATACCGCCGCCATTGAGTGCCGCTTCAATCGACATCTGACAATTGTTGAAGCTCAAAAAATTATCTTCAACAGGCAGGTTTTTGCCAGACTCCCTGCACCATTCTCGCCATTCGGAAAAAACATTCTGGGAGTCAACGGATTCAGACGTATGAATGAATGGGACTTCAGCTAACCAATGGTTTGCTTGCCTGATTTTTTGTGCAGTAGATGGAATACAGACGGGAACCAGCGTCTCTTCAGATAACCGTTCGCAGTAGAGATCGGGGTATTTCAGATTACTGTAGTAGATAGCGACATCTACCCGTTCAAGATTAAAATCTACCAGACCGGCTCTCACTCTGAAATTGATATTCAGCCCCGGCCACCGTTCGGTAAATACCGGTAAGCGCGGCATCAGCCAGAGAAAAGCGAAGGTAGGTGGAAGGCCGACAGACAAGGTTCCTCTCAGCCCCTGCACGCGAATATCTTCTATTTCATCACTGATGCGTTTAAGTGAAAACGCGAGTACGCCAAGTAAACGCTCCCCTTCATCGGTCAACTGAAGCTTTCTGGTCATTCTGATAAACAGTCTGAATCCGAGCATGGATTCAAGAGAACGAATGCGTTGGCTAACGGCCCCTTGCGTCAGATTGAGAGTAGTTGCTGCCTTGGTAAAGCTCATATGCAGTGCTGCCGTTTCAAACGTATGCAATAGTGCCAGTATGTTCTGTTGAGCGAGCATTCATCATTTTCCTTCTTAATTTTCTTATGCATTATTTACAGTAATGCATACCCCGGAATTGATCGTTTGTCCACTAAGCCCCTTGTCCTCTTTAATTGGCCCAACAGACGTCCTGACAACAACGATGAGGGGAATATCTAATGAAGGGTCTTAAGTTAGTGGTTATTGGAGCAGGTTCAAGCTACACACCTGAACTGATGGAAGGCATTATCAAGCGTCAAAATGAATTTCCGATCCGCGAGTTATGGCTGGTTGATATTGAGGATGGCCGTGAAAAAATGGCGATCATTGCGGGCCTCACCCGACGGATGCTGGAAAAAAATGGGCTGGATATACCGGTTTATGAAACCCTTGACCGCACAGAAGCACTGCTCGGTGCCGATTTTGTTTGTTCTCAGTTCAGGGCCGGCTGCCTGGAAGCACGGATCAGCGACGAAAGGATATCGCTGAAATACGACATGATCGGTCAGGAAACCAATGGACTGGGTGGGTTTGCCAATGCATGCCGCACTATCCCGATTGCATTGGCTATAGCGAAAGAAATGGAACAACTGTGCCCGGATGCCTGGTTGCTGAACTTTACCAACCCGTCGGGAATGGTCACTGAAGCGATACTGAAATACAGCAAAGTCAAAACCGTAGGGCTGTGCAATGTGCCTGTTATCATGCAAAAAGGTATTGCCAGTGCTTTAGGTGTCAGTGACATCAATGAATTTATCATGCAGGTCGCGGGACTTAATCACTTCATATTTGCGCGTCATATTTATCATGAAGGTAAGGATAAGCTGCCTCAGGTTATTGAGCTGATTTCAGAGGGGAATGATCCGTTGGTGCCTAAAAATATTCCTCCTTTCAAATGGCCGGATCGGTTGTTGGCGAATATGGGAATGATACCTTGCCCCTACCTGCGTTATTACTACATGAGCGACGACATGTACCGACAGGAGCTTGGCGAAGCACAAGGGGAAGGGACTCGTGGTGAGATCGTAAAGGAGCTCGAAAGAGAACTATTCGAAATTTATCGAAACCCGGAACTCGCCGAGAAACCGAAAGCGCTGGAAGGTCGGGGAGGGCAGTACTATTCGGATGCGGCATGTGAATTGATGAGCGCAATATATAACGACAAACGCATCATCATGCATGTCAATACGCGAAACGATGGTGCGATTGCGGGCCTGCCGGATGACTGTGCGGTTGAGGTCAGTTCAATGATCACCCGTTCAGGACCTATACCACTGAATGTCGAACCTTTCCCGGAAGATGTACTTCGTCTGATTCAACTGATGAAAAGCTTTGAGCAATTGACCATTGAGGCAGCCATCAGTGGTAATCGGTATACGGCATGGCGCGCTTTGGTTATTAATCCCTTGGTCAAAAGCGGCCAACTGCTTGAAAATGCATTGGATGAAGTGATCGAACATAACAAAGCGTTGATGCCGGCCTTCCAACGCAATAAATAACGCTAAGCAGACTGGTCGGTTATTTTATAACAAAGCGGTTATCACTCTGAAAGAGGGGTAACCGCTTGCCGATGAGGCATCAGACCGCTAAGAGACTTTTTTAAACATAGATAAAAGGGCATTACTGCCCTTTTTTCAGCTCTGACAATACTTGCTGATAAAACCCTGCCGATTTAACACCCGGTATACGCTGGACCAACTGCCCATCCTTGAACATCAGTACGGACGGCAGGCCCCAAATTTCATATTTGGTGGTCAGCACCGGTGCCAGATCCACATTCACTTTGCCGACTTTGACATCGCTTTCAATCTGCTCGGCAAAATGGTTGAAAATGTCTTCGCTCATCTGGCAAGGTGGGCACCAGGGGGCAGAGAAGCGCACCACAGCAACTCCTTCATGCCTCTCGATTTCTCTAAAATTATCTTCATTGTAAAGGGTTAATTCACGCATCATTCACTCCTGCAGGATGTCACTTGGTAGTGATTCTACCTACCAGTTGGTAGATTTAATTAACATAAAAAGCTATCATCGATAGAAAGGTACTTAAGCGAAGACAATGCCATGTTCTATCAATGGCTAAGCGTCACGTTATGTGGAAGGCGTGCTGAGGATTATGATATTTCACTCCATCTCAATGAGAAAACTGACGTATTGTAAAATTGGGATTACTTTATAAAAAAGCAAGCCTATTCATAAAGGGGCAGCCTACAGGGCAGGCCTATTCCTTTTCGGAAGGCGATGATGGAAAGAACACTATCCAGTCGTATCAATGTGGGCAGTACAGCGCATGTGCTGCATACGCAGCCCCTGATGATGCGTCATATCACTGTTGATGAACCCACAATTATCCTGGTCCGGCATGGCAGGAAAATAATCCGCTGGGCGCAAAAGGAGATAACGCTGGAAGCGGGTGACGCGGTGGTCATCGGTGAGGGGCACTCTTTTGATATCATCAATACACCATCACCTTTAACGGGTACGTATGAAGCATCATGGCTGAGTTTTTGTTCCGATTTCGTCCAAAACTACTGCCTCATGCATGTGCCACGTATGAGCATACACGAAGCAAATAAAATGGCGGAGCCAGGCAACAGTTTTCGCCAGGCCTTTCATCACACCGCAGAGGCCATTACAGATACTGAAAACATACCTGAAAGTATCGTGGCCAGGCGTATGGAAGAGATGTTGAGTTGGCTGGATGAATACCGCATTTTCTTCGCGCTGAAACAACATACCGGGCTGGCGATAAAAATCCGCAAACTCGTTGCAGCAGACATATCACAAGACTGGAATGCTGCGCAGGTAGCGGCTGAATTGGGTATGTCGGTAACCACCCTGAGACGCCATCTGCATGCCGAAAATACGTCATTTACCCATCTGGTGACTGACATCCGTATGTGTCGCGCCCTGACACTTTTGCAGGTGACCGACCTTTCTGTCACCCGCATCTCCCTGGAAGTCGGCTATGAAAATCCGTCTAAATTTGCTGCCCGATTTCGAACCCGCTTCGGGTTCAGCCCCAGCCTGGTCCGGGTTTCCTGCCAGGCTATCGGCAACCAGGCTGCGGTTAGCGGCCCTGCGTAATCTGCAGATGCGCTTCGCCCAGTGAGTTCGCTTTTGTTATAAAGCCGACCAGGGCAGGCGTCGAGTCCGCCGTTATTCCCGGCAGTTTGTCGACACGAAGTGCCGTCAGCGTGATCTCATAACGGTGCTTTTCGCCCTTCGGCGGGCAAGGGCCGCCATAACCCGGGATACCGAAATCAGTTCGGGTCTGAAGAGCCCCTTGCGGGAGATTTTTGTTATCCGCCGTTATCCCGGTCGGCAACGAGTGAAGTGATGAGGGAATATTCACCACCTGCCAGTGGATCCAACCCAGACCTGTCGGCGCATCCCTATCATAAATTTTGAGAGCGAAGCTTTGCGTTCCTACCGGCGCGCCGCTCCAGTTAAAAGAGGGGGCAAGGTTTCCACCACTGCACCCAAATCCATAAGGTGAACTCAGGGTCTGAGCCGCGGGGAAATGATTTTTTTCAAGCTCATGGCTTGTCAGCGTAAAACCAGCCGCAAAAGCCACCTGGCTCGACAACGCCAGGCATAATGTACTGATAACAGTAAGGTGAAGTCTGGACATTTACTCTTCTCCATCGGGGTGATTAACATCCCAATGATAAGGGGAGAGAAAGATCCCGCGCCGCCCTGAATCGGCCAGTCTTAGCTCCATAACGCCCAATAATGATATTTGTAATTCCCTGATTTCACAGGATGGCGGCCATCTCGCCGACGGCAGCTCACCTTGCGCAGCATTCCCTGTGTCCGTGTCCGGTGACAAAAGGATAGCATGATTTGTTCTTTTACCTATTGACCAATCAACTAGTAGATAGGTATAGTGCAGCCATACGCTCAACCGGCATCAGGAACTGACAGACAGTTTCTTTGCTTTCTGAGCATAACTCCGGCCCCAGCGGGGCTTTTCTCTCTTTCGCCTTGCGAGGTACACGATGAGTAAGTTGTTCACCCCCTACAATCTGTCCGGCATGCAGTTAAAAAACCGCGTGGTCATGGCCCCCATGACCCGCACCCGCACCATGAACGACGTGCCGGATGACGTCGTTGCACTTTACTACGCCCAGCGCGCCTCTGCGGGGCTGCTTATCACCGAAGGCATGCCTGTTTCTGAAGAAGGGCGCGGTTATCTGTATACCCCGGGGATCTACAACGCTGCACACGTTCAGGGCTGGCGCAAAGTGACCGATGCGGTACATGCGAAGGGCGGCCGTATTTTTGCTCAGTTGTGGCATGTGGGCCGGATGTCTCATATCTCAATTCAGCCGGGCAACATCGCGCCAGTTTCCGCCGGTACCGTACAAGCGGTTAACACCACCGTCTTTGCACTGACCGAGTCTGGCGAACCGGGGCCTGTCGTTCCAAGCCAGCCGCGTGCGCTGGAAACCGCAGAAGTCCGACGCGTTACCGCTGACTTTGTTCATTCAGCGCGTCTGGCAATGGAAGCCGGGTTTGATGGCGTGGAAATCATGGCGGCGAACGGCTTCATTTTCGACCAGTTCCTTAGCAGCGAGTTGAACAATCGTACGGACGAATACGGCGGTTCCGTAGAAAACCGTCAACGGTTCCTGCTGGAAACCGTTGATGCCATTTCTGCGGCCATTGGCAGCAATAAGGTGGGCTTACGCATTTCACCGTTCGGGCGGATTTACGACCTGGCGCCTTATGAAGGTGAAGCGGAGATTTGGGCAAGTATCGCTGCGGCCCTCGGCCAGCGTGAGCTGGCTTATGTACACCTTTACTATCAGCCTGTTTACACCAAGGCACCGGTTCCTGACGGTTTCAAATCCGCGTTCCGTAAAACCCTGGGGGGCACTGTTATTGCCGCTGGCGGCTTCACCCGCGAGATTGCCGAAACTGCACTTGAGGCCGATGAACTGGATCTTGTCGCGTTTGGCGTGCCGTACATCGCCAACCCTGATCTGGTCGAAAGAATGCAGAACGGCTGGCCGCTGGCTGAAAGCGATCGCACGACGTATTACGGCGTGACGGGTTCGCCGGAAAAAGGCTATACCGATTATCCCGCCTGGGAAGTCAACTAACACCACGCCGCTGTCGGTATTCGCGGTGCCCGCATGCAGGGGCGCCGCAAACCGAAAGCGGACATTAATGAGGTATTCAGGAGCCAATATGCAAGCCCTTAAGCCGATTATTACGATAGATATTTGGTCAGATCTGGTCTGCCCATGGTGCTGGATCGCCAAAAAACGTTTCGAAAAGGGCCTTACCGCCTTTGAGCATAAGGAACAGGTCGTAGTCCGCCACCACAGTTTCCGTATTTCCGGCGACCGGCCTGCCGTGCCGTTCCGCAAAGCCCTTTACAAGAAGTTTGGCGGGGAACATGGGGCGGAACTGATGATGAATCAGGTGGGCACGGCCGGGAAGGCTGAAGGGCTCCAGTATAACTTTGACACCATGCTCTTTGGCGATACCGAAGATGCTCACACGCTGCTCGCGGCTGCACGTCACGCCAATATGGGCGATGCTATGGCAGAACGGTTTTATCGGGCTAGTGTTACTGAGGGGCGTTCCATTTTCGATCCGCAGGAGCTCATTGCGTTAGCTACCGAAGTGGGCATGCCCAGAGCCGACGCTGAAAGCGCCCTTGCTAATGAGGATTTCCGTGCATCGGTGACCGAAGATGAAGCCCATGCCCGGTCGATCGGGGTCAGCGGTGTCCCGCTGTTCCTGCTCAATGAAAAATATGCCATCAGCGGCGCGCAATCTGCGGACAACTTTCTGAACGCGCTGAAGCAAGTCTGGGAAGAAAAAGCGGCTGAATTGGCAAAAACCGACGGCCAGACCTGCGGCGCTGACGGTTGCAGCATCTGAAATCTGAACGGACCGGCGGTATGGCTTGCCGGCAAATCTACCCTGCAAATAACGGAGTTCAAAATGAGCGATTACTTTAAAGGCAAAAAACTGCTTGTCGTGGGTGGCACCAGCGGCATGGGTCTGGAAACGGCGCGTATGGTGCTGAAAGCCGGCGGCAGCGTGGTACTGACGGGCAATAAAAAAGACAAGGCAGAAGCGGTTCAGAAAGAGCTGAGCCCACTGGGTTCCGTGTCCGTGATTGCGGCAAACCTGATGACCGAAGAGGGTATGAACGCCATTCGTCAGGAGATCAATGCCAATCATCGCGATATCAGCCTGATGGTCAACGCGGCCGGGATTTTCATGCCGAAAGGCTTTACCGAGCATCAGGAAGCGGATTACGACATGTACCTGACACTGAACCGGGCAACCTTCTTCATCACGCAGGACGTGGTGAAGAATATGCTGGCCGACGGCCGTGAAGGGGCAATTGTTAACGTGGGCTCTATTGGGGCGCAAGCCGCACTCGGCGACTCACCGGCTTCCGCGTATTCCATGGCCAAAGCTGGCCTGCACGCGTTTACGCGCAACCTGGCTATTGAGCTGGCCAGTGCGGGTATCCGCGTGAACGCCGTTTCGCCAGGGATCGTGCATACCCCGATTTATGAAGGCTTTATGGCGAAAGAAGACATTGCCGGCGCGATGCAATCGCTGAACGCTTTCCATCCGCTGGGGCGTGTCGGCACGCCGGAGGATGTGGCCAATACCATCTTCTTCCTGTTGTCCGACAAAGCCTCTTGGGTGACTGGCGCAATCTGGGATGTCGATGCCGGTATCATGGCCGTTCGCAGATAAGTTTTTCGTACCCTTGCCAAGCCGCCTTATGACAGGCGGCTTTTTTACATTTGCCTTCCCAGTCGCCACTGAATGAGTGTCATCATATTGAATACACGACCATCGTTTAGGCGAACATTTTTAACCGCCCCAACCCGGCGACCAGATCGGCTTTCAGGTCATCCATATCTTCCAGCCCGATTTGCAGGCGCAGTGCCCTACCGCCAGGCTGCCACGTCGTCACTGTACGGTATTCCGCACAGTTGAACGGAATTATCAGGCTCTCGAAACCGCCCCAGGAATAGCCCATGGCGAAAATCGACATGTTATCGAGCATGTGATCGACGCTGGCTTTGCCATATTCCGGTTGCAGAATAATGGAGAACAGGCCGGAGGACCCGGTAAAGTCGCGCTTCCAGATCTCATGACCGGGGCAGTCCGGGAAGGCCGGATGCAGTACTTTCAACACTTCCGGTCGGGATTGCAGCCACTGCGCCATTTCCAGCCCACGTTTCTCCGCTTCTTTGAGGCGCAAGTACATAGTGCGCATTCCGCGCAGCGCCAGGAAACAGTCTTCCGCACCAGGTAACATTGCCATCAGGTCATAGGTTTTACGTAGTTCAGGCCACCAGGTTTCGTTAGCGGAGACGACCCCCATCAGCAGATCGGAATGGCCGCCGAGGTATTTGGTCCCTGCTTCAACTGATAAATCGCAGCCGTGCTCGTGGGCACGAAAAAAAACCGGCGTCGCCCAGGTATTATCAATGATGGTGGCGATACCGCGTACTTTCGCCAGTGCTGTCATAGCGGGTACGTCCTGGATCTCAAAACTCTGCGATCCGGGTGACTCCAGGAACAACGTGCTGGTATTCGGGCGAAATAAAGTCTCAATGCCCGCGCCGATCAGCGGATCGTAATACTGGGTTTCGATGCCCATTTTGGCCAGCAAGCTCGCACAGAACAAACGCGTGGGTTTGTAGACGCTGTCTGGCATCAGCAAATGGTCACCCGCTTTTACCGTGGTAAGCAGCGCCAGGGCGATAGCACCAAGGCCGGATGGTGAGAGCACAGTTCCTACTGCACCTGCCAGTTCGCTCCATGCATTTTCCAGATTGGCTATAGTTGGTGTACCCATAGTACCGTAATTGAATTCAGCACGGTCGTTTTCGATATCGCTAACGGTGGGGAAAATTACCGTCGAACCGCGAAACACTGCGCTGTTCACGAAACCTTTTTGCTCTGCCGGGTTTCTGCCTATTTGGGTAATGCGCGTACCGATACTGAAATTAGAATTTGTTTCTTTACTCATTAGATACCTCTTCAACCAGCGTCATGTTGACCGTGTTATTCGAAAAATTTAAAGAAAGGAGCCAGGCACAGCAAGATGCCAAAAAAGGTGATGAACCACACGCCCGGACCTTTAAACTGATGCAGCGTTTTTACTTTGTAGACTAAATAGCAGGGGATCAGACAAGAGACTAACCCGAACAGTGGGCTACCGAGTTGCATAAAAAACAGGATCGAAAATCGAGTTGAAATCCATGCCCACAACCCAAGCACAACAATTGCGCTAATGGCGATATGCAATACTTTCTGGTTTATTTTTTCTTCAGGTATAAAACGGCTAATAATATTTATCACAATCCCTTTAATTGCTTCATGGAATCCCAGATATATTCCGAGGAATGCCGTTAATATTGCAAAGATATTCAATAGCGCACTCATTATTTTTACCGCGGAGCCAGGAATAACCTGCGCGGCAATTGCCAGTGCTGAGATGTTTTGCTCGTATGCTGATACGGCCTGGTCATGACTGATTGCAAAAGTGAATGAAAAGGCAAAAAATAAAACCGCTACTGCCAGTATAATATACGCTATCCTGTTAGCGCGAATGGCGCGGTAGGTCGCAATACGTCTGTCTGCCTCCACTTTACGGTAAGCGATATTCATTGGGCTGAGAATTTGCACAAACAGAATGGAAAATAGGGTAAATGGTAGCGTTAAGAATACATCGCGAAAAAATGGCCCCATCGGCGGAAACGCGCTAATATTATTAACATTCCAGTGTGGCACCATTACCAGACCCAGCGCGACAATAATACCGAATTTCACACAGACCATTGGCCCGGACACCTTGAATAACAGGCGTTCACCCTGCGAGGCGATACTCACCAGTACGATCAGGATAACCAGCCCGTACCAGACGGAGTCTGACAGCAAATCTGTTGTTAACCCAAAGGTCTGAATATACGAAGCGCTGTCGAAGGTGACGGCCAGTGAATAAGAGAACATTCCGTGCAGTAACATTAAAAAATAGGCTGTCCCCAGCCAGAATCCCCAGTTTTTACCAAGGTACTGGGTAATGATATTAACATAACCTTCACAATCTTCACTTTCTGATAGCGTTTTTAAATATAAGCTCTGCAATAAGTAAATAGCGGGGTAGGCAATAATAACCGAGGCGATAAGTACCCATATACCCTTTATGCCAATTTGCACTGGCATAAAAACAATGCCGGAACCAATTGCCATGCCAATACACAGAACCACCCATCCCGCGTCATATTTAGTAAACGGAACGGATTCATTAAATTTTTCGTAGCCTGGTAGAGAGTGATAAATGTTATTCATAATGTTTTCCTGTCGTAACTTATTAAAATAATAGTGGTGCATGATGGTAACGACGGTAATAATTATTAAGATAAATAACCTTCTGAGTGCAAGAACATGGTATGTAATGTCAAGCGAAACGAAAAGAGGTCGGCGGTGCTAAGTATTAATAAGACTTGTGCGTAAACTGCAAAAGTTGATGAGTATCGCTGTTTGGGTAAGTCGCATTATGCTGGGGTATGGTTGATTCATTCTGGTGAGGGGCGTTGATGAACAAGCTTTTTATGCCATTTAAAGCAAAAATTGATAACCATGCGATCTTCCGTCAACTGGAAATTTTCATCAAAGTTGTTGAATGCAATAGTTTCTCTGTTGCCGCGCAAAAACTGAATCTGACGCCGTCTTCAGTGAGCCGCAGTATTTCGCAACTGGAAGAGAGTCTCGGGATCGTGCTGTTAAAAAGAACCACCCGAACCCTGATCCTGACCGAACCGGGTAAATACTTATTGAGCCGTGCGCAGCGGCTGCTGGGCGATCTTGATGATTCGTTAATCAACACCTCCAGTTTTCACCAACACCCGCAGGGACAGCTAAAAATTACCTGCTCCATTGCTTTTGGTGTGTCGCATCTGATGCGGCTGTACAGCGAGTTCCGGGCGCTGTACCCGGATGTGCGCTTGTCCGTCGATCTTAACGATCAGAACGTGAATTTGAATGAGGAGAATTTTGATATCGCCTTGCGCATTACTGCTCGCCCGCCAAACAATTTTGCCATCCGGGAAGTATGTAAAATCAACTGGGTGTACTGTGGCAGCAAAATCTATTTCGAACGGCGTGGTATTCCTAAGTTGCTAGCCGATCTGGAACAGCACGATTGTTTAATTAACCCGAACGTTTCGGATAACTGGTATTACATCGATGAACAACATCAGGTCAGGGCATTGAAAGTTAATAACATTATCGAGGTTAACAGCACGCTGGGGCTACTGAACGCTGCTCTGCAACATCAGGGGATTGTCAGCTTGCCGACCTATTTGCTTGGTGACTATATTGCGCGGGGCGAGCTGTTGCCGGTACTGCTGGACCATGAAGTCAAACAGCATGAATACAGTTTGTATGCGCTTTATCATCCCGGATATCACCAGGACCCCAAGATACGAAGTTTTATCGACTTTATCGTTGAGAGGATTTCCTCTTCGCCAGCATGGGATAAATGGTTGGGGGAAGGGGGGCCGGTGTAGCTCGCTAGAAGTAAAAACACCTTGCGGTGGGCTAGCTTCATAACTTTCCAAGTTGCCACGAATGCCAGGGGGCGAGAATAAACACTGAGATCATCGAGCTCAGCAGAGCGCGCAGCATATCGGATTGAGTATCACATGGGGCACCCTGGCCGAGAATCAGTTCCACCCACCATTCAATCAACTCATAGAACGCGCTGATTGCTGGCACGATACGTCACACCAGGAAAACCAGCATTTTGCGGCCGTTGATGTAACCGCTGCGAATCAATACTTTCTGCGCCGCCAGCACCGGGACTAAGCCCTGGAACAGGTGGCTGGGTTTGTCGTAGGGGTTGTGGCTGAGATTAAACCACTCCTGCACTTCAAACCCGAGGGGCACTTTGGTATACGAGTACATCCCGCCGACGATAAGGGAAATGTAGCCGATGAAAATCAGTGAATAATAGAGTATAGGAGGCTGCGGATAGCGTTTTGCGGTGATCTACAGCACTGACGCGATAATAAAAATCGGTATGACTTCAAGTGGACAAGTAATCCTGCGGTCGGTTCTAAAGGCTGTGAAAGACAGCAGTAACGCAATAAGCACAATGCCCAGTAATACATAGAGCGGACGGGGGTTATCAGCGAGCCTTTATGGTGGTGAAAGTAGCTTTTAGCTGAAAAGAGGGAAAGTGCAAGGTGTTGGTGTTTGGCGTGTAAGCATCCCGCTTGCAGGATCAGTTTGGTAGGAAACTATTACCTGAAAATTAAAAATCAGGCCGCCTCAAGAAGGCGGCCTGATAATAAGGTTCCAATAATAAAAAGCGTTGGGTGGCCTTATTTGTAAATAACAGCAGTACCATGAAGTTTGTTTGAGCCAGAAACCGAAGTGATCAGAAATGCTTCTGCACCGGCAGCCTCTGCTTTTTCCTTCAACTGGGCTTCCAGAGTAGACAGAGTACCTGCATTGCTGGCTGAAACGACGCCCACTTTTTCTTTATTCACTGGCGCGCTGTTGACTTGGTCAGCAGCAAACACGCTGAAGCTCATAGAGGCGAAAGTGGCGGCAAGCAGAACATTTTTTACATTTTTCATGATGTTTCTCTCAATTCATGTAACTACGATAGGGTTGCGACGTTATTTAATTAACGATCGATAATTAAATGATAGGCTCATGCAGTGCTGCCGTCAACATGTTTTTTTAATGATCATTAATAAAATGTTTATCTAATTGTATTTATTGCATTTTATTGATTTTTATGGTGGGCGAGTCTTTCCTCAGTATTTTGCAAGTAGGGTCTGGTTTATGGAGGTGCTCTTCTTTTTACGGATTTTTTAGATAGTTATTGCATGTTTTATTAATGATTGTTAATTTAATAAAAACATACATGGCTGAGGAGAAACTTATGCAAGCCATATCGGAGAAGCCCGCAAAAAGTGCGCGTGGCAGACCGAAAATATTCAATCGGGAGCGGGTACTGGACAAGGCGATGATGCAATTTTGGGCATACGGCTATGAAGGGACATCTTTGTCGCATCTGGTTGATGCCACAGGTGCTAAAGCACCTACGTTATATGCTGAGTTCGGTAATAAAGAAGGCCTCTTTCGCGCGGCGATGGATCGCTATCTGGAGGTTTTCGAGGATCTTAGAAAAGGTGCGCTGGATCAGTCAGAGTATTCTGTCTCCCAAGGTATTGAAGTCTACTTGCGTTCAACGGCACGCAGTTTTACCGACAAGAGTAAACCTGCGGGGTGCTTTGTCATCTGTAATTCAATGGTGCTGGCTGCTTCATCAACTGATGTAGCAAAGATGTTGCGTAAACAACATCACACGCAGGAAGCTATACTTGAAACGTATTTGCAAGTGCGCCAGCAGCGGCAAGAGTTACCAGCTGATGTTGATGTCTCTGCTATCGCCCGGTATCTATCCTGTCTTTTGCAGGGAATGTCCGTACGTGCCCGAGAAGGTGCCACGTTGGCGGAACTGGAAGAGATTATTGCCACCTTTATGGGGCAGTGGCCAGCACTCACAGGTCTTACTTACAAGGGCTGATCTTCAAGGATACGAGCAGTCCAAACCATGCAGAAAAGACGCCGTTAATCATTGAAGCTTACGGGTTCTCTGCCTACTGAATCAATAATACTGAAAATTAACATAATGAAAAAATTAAAATTTACCTTTAAAAATGCAGAAGGTGAAGAACTTGCCGGGTTGCTTGAGTTGCCTGAAAACCCAAAAGCCTTTGCACTGTTAGCGCACTGCTTTACCTGTGGGAAAGATCTGAAAGGTGCTGCACGCATTGCGAAGAAACTGACAGAAAATTCAATCGCGGTGCTTCGCTTTGATTTCACTGGGTTAGGCAACAGTGAAGGTGATTTTTCCAATACCAATTTTTCCTCGAATATTTCCGATCTGCTGTGCGCGGTCGATTATCTTCGTCGGGAATACGAGGCTCCTTCGCTGCTGATTGGTCACAGCCTTGGCGGTTCGGCAATCCTCTCTATTGCAGCCAAAGTGCCTGAGGCCAGAGCGGTCGTAACCATCGGTTCGCCGGGCGAATTGACGCATGTACAGCGGTTGTTCAAAGACAATATCGAAGATATCAGGAATCATGGCGCTTTCCCGGTAGAGCTTGCGGGCAGGGTATTCACGATCAAAAAGCAAATGCTGGATAACATTCAGGAACATAAAATAGCGGAAAAGGTATTTACCATGAATAAGCCGCTATTGATTTTTCATGCTCCCAATGATGATACCGTACTCATTGAACAGGCAGAGAAAATTTTTAAAGCCGCCAGACACCCCAAAAGCTTTATCTCCTTGGGGAAAGCGGATCATCTTCTGACTCATCCTCAGGATGCGGAATACGTCGCTGGCATTATCGTTGCCTGGAGTTCTGCTTATCTCTAGTTAGAAGTGGTTTTTAAAAACATGGCTTGTGTGGGAGGCATAAGCTGTGAGGAATTGCACTTCATTTCGATAATAGGGATCGTTAAGGCGTTAGTAAGTTAAAGTCGTCGGGTTGGCAAGAGTAGCGTTGGTTCCTATGTTGGCCGGAATATACGAATTTGTATAACGTGTTTTGTTTGCTTACTTAAAAAAAAGCCCTGGTGATATTCAGGGCTAAAGTTCTTAATTATATTTTTGATTATTATTATTTCCTGGTGTTGCTCAACTTCAGGCTCTCTGGCCTAGAGTTGAGATTTGCTACTTTGTTGAGCATCAAAAGCTATTACTTTTACGTAGCTATCGTACCTGTTTTGGGTACGGTGGTAAAGTACCTGTAAAAGGTACGAGTGACAAAAAGCATCCACTCTCCAGAAATGCAGGCGCTTCTTAACTGGCTTCGAGAAATTCGTGAAGACCAGGGTATATCCATGCGTGAAATGGGGGAACGTATAGGTCGTCCTCACAGCTTCGTGCAAAAAGTTGAAGTGGGAGAACGGCGCCTGGATGTTGTTGAGTTCATCTGGTACTGCGAGGCGCTAGGTGTTCAGCCTCAAACCGGTATGGATATTGTTCAGAGTTACCGGGCACGGTTAAAAAACACTTTTTAAAATCTTGTTTAAACCCGCAAGTGTACTGCGTTGTTTTTCACCCATAAGTATATGTTCCAGGGAGAGGTAGGCTACCTGCTTTATCTTCCTGAGAGACCATCACTCCTGAAGAAAAATTGAGGTCACTTCACGGGCGGTATCGGCCAGAAGTTCACCGTTTTTGTAACTCTCAGTCACTTCCCCATTCTTGCCGATAGCGGTTTTAGGTCGTTCAATAAACTGCCCCAGCGGAGTCGCATTCTCATCCAGTACCACCGCAAATGGAATTTTGACTTTATCGACACCAAAGTGTGCTTTAAAAACGGCTTTAGCCTTGTCGCGGGTGATAATACCCAGACGTATTGCCGGCGCTGACGCGGCAATGGCATGGATAACGGGCAAGTTTTTATGGCAGTCGGGGCACCACATTTCAGCAGCTACCAGAATGCTGTTCGAACCCGGAAGTTGCGAGAGCTTACTAATGACATCGTCAGGTAATGCCTCGTTGGCAAGCCCCTCAAAATGCCGCAATGCGTTGCGGTCTTCTTCTGCTCCGCTGCCAACAAATTCGTTGTAATCCGATGCTGCTTCGAGCAGTACTTTGAAATCTTGCATGTGTTCTCCTTTGTTAGTAAAGGGTATACGGCTGCACATAAACCTGGCAATCATAAAGACCAATGGTCAGGCATGACCTGAAGAGGCGTACCATTTCAGTGTCTGGCTGCCATAAGTAGATATTGCCATTCTACCTACTAATTGATAGATTATCACGTAATTTGTTAATTTTGAGGCGTAACGCTGATGGGGCGATCTATTGGATTCAAGATAGTGATAGCAATGATGGCATTTGCAGCCAATTCTGTGCTCTGTCGGGTTGCGTTGAAAGGCGAACATATTGATCCGGTGACGTTCAGTGACCTTCGCCTGATGAGCGGGGCGGTGGTCTTGTTACCACTGTTGTTGAGACGTGAGGGGAAAAAGCAGGGCGTCTGGAGCTTGAAAAGCGGGTTCTTTCTTATGGCCTACGCCCTGTGTTTCTCCCTTGCCTATATTCATTTGGATACAGGCACAGGTGCTTTGCTCTTGTTTGGCGTTGTGCAACTGGCGATGGTGGCCCATGGCCTTTTCCATGGGGAAAGGCTGTCGTTTTCCAGAGCAACGGGGCTTGGGCTGGCTGTAGCCGGCATGGCTGCTCTTCTCTTACCTGGTGCCAAAGCGCCCCCCCTGGGCAGTGCTGTTCTGATGGCACTTTCAGGCCTTGCCTGGGCGGCTTATACCCTTTGCGGAAAGCGCTCTCCTGATGCTGCGCAGGTCACTGCGGCAAATTTCATCCTTGCTGTGCCTTTTGCCCTGGTGTTGTCGCCGTTCATTAGCCAGGGAGCGCACTTTGACAGTTTCGGAATTCTCCTGGCAGTGCTCTCTGGTGCGGGTGCTTCTGCCGGAGCCTATGTGCTGTGGTATTCACTTTTACCTCGTCTTGAGTCTGTTGCAGCCAGTACGGTTCAGTTGAGTGTGCCCTGTCTGGCGATGCTGGGAGGCGTAACATTTTTGGGCGAGTCACTGAGCCTCAGAATGGCATTTTCAACGCTGGCAGTCCTTGCGGGCATTCTGTTGGTGATCAAGGCACCGGGTCAGAAAATACGGCACTGATATCAACGTGCCAGTCATGACTTGATCACTCTACAAATTGGTTTTTTAGGTTTTAAAGCAATGGAATATCTAATCGTTAGAAAAATCAGTGACGCTGTGACCTCTTTGGATAAACTAATCGGGTAACCTCTATGAAATACGATTTTGATGAAGCAGTGGACAGGGCAGGGACAGACAGCTTAACCGTCGACGGCTGGCGTGAATATATGTTTGGTGCCCATGAAGGCCCCGTGCCGGAAGTACCGGCCAATGGTTTTATAAACCTCTGGGTAGCAGACATGGCTTTTTCCACCCCCGAGCCGGTGCTTGAAGCCATACGTTCCCGGTTAGATAAAAAAATTCTTGGCTACACCCGCATTTATGACAGGGATTACTATGAGATTTTTGGGGCCTGGTGTGAAAGGAATTACGGATACCGGTTTCAGGAAGAAAGCATTGTTTTCTCCCCGGGTATTATCCCTGCGCTTAACCGATTGGTGCCGTTACTGACCCACGAAGAAGACAGCATCCTCATCCTGACCCCTTCTTACGCACCGTTTAAAAAAGCCGGAGACTATAGCGGTCGTCGCGTCGTCGATTGCCCGCTTAGAAATAACGAAGGCCACTGGGCGGTAGATTTTGAGGCAATGGAACAAGCCCTGAGCGATGACCAGCAGCGAGTTAAAGCCTTCTTTCTCTGTAACCCGCATAATCCCACCGGGCGAGTTTGGCGACGTGATGAGTTGCAGAAAATGATAGCGTTATGCCTTAAACATGATGTGTGGGTTATTTCTGATGAAATCCACTGTGATTTATCCCGCTCGGGCGTCACGCATATTCCCGCCGCGTCAATTTTTCCTGAAAATCATAAAATTATCACCTGCATGTCGACCAGCAAAACGTTCAACCTGGCGGGTAACCTGCTGGCAAACATCATGATCCCTGATGCCTCAGTGAGAGCCGAATGGCTTCGCCTGCATGATGATTTTATCTCTCCGCTGAGCCTGGTGGCTAACAAGGCCGCCTGGTCCGAGTGCGATGAGTGGTTGACTCAGGTCAGGCACTACATTGACGAGAACTTCCGTTTTCTGCAGGACTACCTGGGGACATATCATCCGCTGGCCCGTTTTATCATTCCGGAAGGGACTTATCTTGCCTGGATTGATATCTCTCGTCTGGTAGATGTCAGTAATCAGGAAGAGGTAACCCTCTTTTTTGCCAGACATGCGGGTGTATTGCTTGAAGGGGGGCAAATGTTTGTCAGTAACGGCGACGGGCACATCCGCCTTAATCTGGCTTGTCCACGCGCTATGCTTGCTGAGGGACTCAACCGCATAAGCAAGGCATTGAGTGCCAGTTCTAGCGATGCTACCTGAACGATGACCGCAGCGATGCTGCCTGGAGAACAAAATGACGAAACACTATGACTATATAGCGATTGGTGGTGGTAGCGGTGGTATCGCCTCAATCAACCGTGCGGCGATGTATGGGCAGAAATGCGCTTTGATAGAAGCCCGGGAGTTGGGCGGGACTTGCGTCAATGTGGGGTGTGTACCGAAAAAAATAATGTGGCACGCTGCGCAAATCGCAGAGGCCATTCATCTTTATGGCCCAGACTATGGCTTCGATACCACATTAAACCGCCTCGACTGGGCTACCTTGCTAAAAAACCGCAGTGCCTACATCGATCGTATTCATACTTCATACGAAAATGTGTTGGGTAAAAACAAGGTAGATGTCATCAAAGGTTTTGCCCGGTTTGTGGACGGGCATACGGTGGAGGTCAACGGGGAAACGATTACCGCTGACCATATATTGATAGCCACCGGTGGTCGCCCTAGCCATCCCTCTATTCCGGGGGCGGAATACGGAATTGATTCAGATGGTTTTTTTGCGCTTGAGGCGCTACCGCAGCGCACTGCAGTTGTTGGTGCAGGCTACATTGCTGTTGAACTGGCAGGTGTTCTCAATGCATTGGGGTCAAAAACCCATTTGTTCGTACGTAAGCATGGGCCTTTGCGCAGTTTTGACCCGTTGCTCACAGAAACACTGGTTGAAGTCATGAACGACGAAGGCCCAACGTTGCACACCCAAGCGATCCCCACTGCAGTGGTCAAAAACCAGGACGGCAGCCTGACACTGAAGCTGGAAGATGGTCGTGAACAAACGGTTGACTGTTTGATCTGGGCGATTGGCCGCGAGCCAGCCAATGACAAGTTGAACGTTGAGATGGCGGGTGTTGAACTCGATGAAAAGGGGTACGTCAAAGTTGATAAATATCAAAATACCAACGTGCCGGGTGTTTACGCGGTGGGTGATAATACCGGTGCGGTTGAGTTAACACCGGCAGCTGTTGCTGCGGGCCGTCGCCTTTCAGAACGCTTGTTTAACAACAAGCCGGATGAGTATCTGGATTACAACAATATTCCCACAGTCGTCTTTAGCCACCCGACAATAGGTACCGTTGGCCTGACTGAACCCCAGGCGCGCGAGGAATATGGTGATGATCAGGTGAAAGTTTATCAGTCATCTTTTACCGCCATGTACACCGCCGTGACGCGTCATCGCCAGCCATCCCGCATGAAGCTGGTATGTGTGGGGACGGAAGAGAAAATCATCGGTATCCACGGTATCGGTTTAGGCATGGATGAAATACTGCAAGGCTTTGCCGTTGCGCTGAAAATGGGAGCAACGAAGAGAGACTTCGACAATACCGTGGCAATTCACCCAACTGCGGCAGAAGAATTTGTCACGATGAGATAATGGTGAGTAGTGCCATTTAGCATGTGACGGGAGGGCCGAAGGTTTGTTAAACAACGGCCCGTAATGAGTACGTATTATATGGAGATAAGAATGAACAAATACATCCTCGCGTTATCTGCTGCGCTTTTCGGCTCGCAGGTTCAGGCAGCAACGCCCGCAGCGCTTCCCGCACCGGTCAAGCAATTGGAAAAACAAGGTATAGAAATAATCAAACCCTTCACGGCTCCCGGTGGGGTTCAGGGCTGGTTGGGAAAATATCAGGGAACGGGGGTGACAATTTATCTGACCCCCGATAAAAAACATGCCATATCAGGTTATATGTACGATGAGAACGGAAATAATCTGAGCGAAAAAATCATAAAGGACGAGATTTACATCCCTGCCGGCAGGAAAATGTGGCAAACACTCTTAAAAGCTCCAGGTATCATGGAGGGAAGTGATAAGGCAAATTGCCAAATTGTCGTGTTTGCCGATCCCTTCTGCCCTTACTGTAAAAAATTCAGGCAGGAAGTTCAGCCCTATATCAAAGACAATAAAATCGCCATGAAAACCCAGTTGGTTGGTGTCATGCAGCCTGACAGTGGTCGTTATGCGGCGGCGATGTTGTCTGCTGATAATCCTGCGAAGGCCTGGCAGGATTTCGAGCTGTCTGGCGGTAAAAGTAAGCCGGCGCTTCTAGAGAAAACACCACAGCCGATTTTTTCCCAGATCCAGTACAACCAGAAATTGATGGACGATCTGGGCGCCAACGGCACACCGGCAATTTATTATCTGAACCACGCCAACACGCTTCAACAGATCGTCGGCCTGCCGGATAAAGATCAAATGGCCGATCTTGTGGCATGCAAGTAGTTTTCACGTCGATTATCGCTTAGGTTTATCCTGAACAACAGGTGGTGGTGCATTTTCCAGCCAGCACCGCACTGGTAGCCTCGGACGATGAGGGTAAGGCTCTCAAAGCCAAGTGCTAGGGTAAATCGCCTAAATCTGAAATTGAAAAATGGCCGTATGGTGTCGGACAAGGACCAGATTGCCTATGCGTCAGCCAATATCAGGCATTCAAAAACCTGCAAGGGCATTCACTAACGTTCATCACCTTGGGCCTGGGGTGATCGGCGGTATTTAGGGACATTGTCCACTTACCGTATCGACGATATGAAAGGCAAAGTTTGGACGGTTATGCCCGTTACTGAGAAGACGCCTCTATAATGATGAAGCTCCATTTCGGGGGGATAGTTATCCGTTAACGGGCGTTTAGCTGTTGATCCTGCTTGGCATTGATTGATGCCGGTTCTGTGAGACTCAGCTGCAGGAGTGCCTATCCGCGCTGCCCTGTTGGCACGGCGCTGTATTCAACCGTCAGCGCCTTACAATCCAGTATCCCGATATAATGACGAGCATCTTGTTGGAAGGGAGCCATCCACACCTCGCCATTGCGTTCGATGTCGGACAAGGGTAAATCAATCCCTTGCAGATGAGACAACGCTTCGGCCTGGGTGAATACCGTTATTTCGTCTTTGGGCGCTAACCTGTCGTTCAGGATCACCGTGGCCACTTTTTCTCTAGAGTAGGCAAGGCATGCCTGTTTTTTTGCCGGATCACTGTACGTCATCGTCCAATATCGGTAGCCGATAAAAAAGCCATAAACGGCAGTGAGCAGCAGGGCCAGGATTACGATCGCAATTAACGTCCATTTCACGAGTCTTCGCATGCTTACATTCTCTTTGATTTCATGCTCATACCAGGCTGCTGACCTGATAAGAGACAAACGAGATAATATTTTGGGCGGTTCCCGCTTATACGTTTACCGCCATGATAGACGGGGCAGTCCTTCACCAATAACTCAAAACGGAGAGTTTCCCCTCCGTAGTTATACTATTGGCCTGTGAAGTGAACGTGAAGTTCACCGTTAATGTTGATCATATACGGTGTGCCGTTAAACGACTCTTGCAGGAAACGGCCAACGGTGGTCAAGCCCTCTGCCACACTGTCACGATGCGTGCTCTTGTTGAAGTCATAGGTGTCAGGGAAACCACGAACAACGCCGGTGTACTCCCAGGAGCCTGAGGTGTTACGGGTAAACGTCCCTTCCGTGTTAAGCGTCACATTCCCCAAGATGAGCCCAGGTTGACCAAACAAGTCATTGCTCTGCGCAGTGTTGTAATTGAAACGCATCTGGAAATTGTGTTGGCCAGGTGCACCAAACATCGCAGCCTTCTCCGCAAATCCGGTCATATTCTTGGGATTCAGGCGATCGCCAAATTCGCCAATCTCGATATACATCTCGCGGCCGTTCCCCCACAAGAAATTATTCAACGCCGCGACAACCGAGAATTGGCTGGTCGACAATTTGTTACCGGCATTACTCAGCTGATAATTATTGCGCTTAGCCGTGTCGTAGTAAGCTTTGGTTAATTCAAGGTGGGAGATCCCGGGGTTGTTGGCAACACAGTTGTCGGTATAAACACAGGTTTTCATGAACCGTAACACCTCCTGCATAGTTTCTGCGTCCGATCGACGGTCAACGAGGGTTTTGTTAACCGATGCAAGCATTTCACTCAATACGGTACCGTTTTGCAGTTTGGCGCCATAGATGGATAACAGCGTATTGAAATTCGGGAATGGGCCAGGAAATCCCTCATGCGTCAGGCTTAATTCACCGCCGGAAGAACCAGCAACAGCGGGCGCTGTCACTATAATGTTATCTGACATGACTTAACTCCTTAAATAATATAAAAATAGTCGATAGGCTTACCGTTAGGCCTGTTTTGATAATAATAATTATTTGCATTGTCAGGCCAGAAATGCCCGTTGTGCAGCCGCTGAGCAAAATAAATGCGCGGCAGCCTATGCAGGTGGCAGCTGTTATTAAAGATTGCTTCAATGGGTAAGGGGGCATCGCTATTACCGAGCTGAGGTTGTATTGACTGACTTTCACAGCGATAGGTTATCCCTGCTGAATTTATTTGATGGATATCAGCCGCAGCATAATATCGACCAACTAATGGAGTTATTGGATAGCATAAATTACTCAGGAAAAGAGAAATTATGGTTTTCTAGTCAGGGAGTTTAGTGCGTTAATGCAGATTGGAAGATGTGTCGAGAGCATTTATCGCCATGCCGGACAACTAGGGGAACGGACGTGCTCAAAGTAAAGTGATAAATTGAAATGGACGCTCTGGCGTTATCGATAACCGAATGTTGTTTTTTAGGTTAGTGCTCGTTTATTTTTAAGGAGCCAATTGAATTGGCTCACCCTTTCAATGTAATGGAAAGGGTGGATGGTTATTTATTATTTATTATTTATTATTTATTATTGGGCACTCCACTTCGATTGGGTTTATACCTTTGATTCTTACAGTGGCTTTTCTTGGCTCCGTGTTGTCAGGGGTATTTGATAAATAAAATACGTCATCAACTTTAGTGACAATATTCAATTTAACATACTCGAAATTTGAGTGTTCCTTGTCTATGTAAGTGGAAGGGATGCCAATATTAATAATGTCTTTTTTTAAAAAACATTTATTTTTTGCGGTAATGCCTACAATGTCTGCTGTTCTTTTAACTATGCTATCAGAGAATGGTAAGGAAAGCATGATTATTGACTCAGCAATTATAATAAGCATAATTGTTTGGTAGATTAGTCCTCTTGATTTTCTTGATGCGGGTATTAAAGGTATTTTGCTAATAAAGTGAATTGCAAAAATTATAGCGAAAAACATATTGTCACTGGCTTCTTTAAACTCTTTTGTAAATACGCCGGACAAGATTGCCGTTGTGATTAATATAATAAGCACTTCGACTGATGGGAGTAAGCATAGCCAGACTTTAGGAAGTACGTTGGCATGTTTGTTATTTACTCCTGGGATTTTTCTATGGGTATGTGATTTGCTTACTACGTTGAATATGATAAACCATACAAAAGATACAACAGCAGGATATCCTATTGATATTAAGATGTTACTTGTTTTTATTAAGATTAATGGCCAGAGGCAAATCATCAGGTTTAATAGGGTTATGGATTTTTTAGGGTTTTTGTACACCCACCGCTGTGAGGTTAGGTATATGTAGTAGGTTCGTGTGGCACTTCCTGCTCCGTTATTGACATATAAGAGGAACGCTACCATTCCAGCAATAAAAGTGATTATTATTGCACTGATTGCACCAATGCTGATTAATAGCTTGGTGGATATCAAATCTATGAAGTCAATGTTATAGCTTGCCGAAAAAGATAGTAATAGTAACGCACCATATATTATTGATGAAAACGTTATTATGCTAACTAAATTACTTGATATGTCGGCTAAGTCTTTTAGTTCGTATTTGATATTTTTCTCATTTTTATTTGATGCCGGATTTATATCTTCCATGTTTCGATCTCTTCTATGAATTGGACGGGCTCAGGATCTACTATATCTTAGTATATTGTAAGGTAACGCAAGTGTGCTTGAAAAACATATATGTTAGGGCAGAAGGATTGACGGGATTCGTGAGGATCGCTTACTCTATCTGGGCTGTACCGTCGTCCTTGGACGACCATCCAATGTCTCAGCACTCTGTGAGAGGCGCCTTCGGGTGAGTGCCATCCAATGTTTCAAGTGACCTGTGAGAAACGCCTTCGGGTGGTCACAATATCCTCGTAGCCTGGAAGAGGATGCCCATGTGGCGGTACCTCCGTTTACCCTTTGAGAACGGAGATCACGACAGTGATGAAGGTTTACTAACGACTCAACTGCGCCAGCCCAGGTACGGTTCCTTTCACCAAAACGTATATATTACGTCTTTCAGCTATAAAGCTCGCCAAGGCGAGGTTTACGCTTCAACATTTTGATTCTTTTATCTTTTACGACGTGTTGCTAACGATGCAACCTTTGAACGAACGTATAAAGCCAATGGGTACATTTGGCTGCTTGCGTGAGTCTCATTGGGAGCAGAGGAGCGCGCGTCACTTGTGAAGTGGCGAAGACACTACCAAGTGACGCGCGTAGCGCATAACGTCTCAACCCACGCACGACGTGGCTTTCAACGTTTTACTACCATCTGACCAACATGTAGTCCGTGTCAGTGCGGTTTTAAACACTCATTCACTTCAACGTAATTACAACGGAAAACACCGTTTTGAACGTTTCACTATTTAAAAGGAGGAAATCGACTCGGTATCGATGGCGACACTACGAACAGTAGTGTGTGGAGGCAGACTGACTAACGTCAGGCCGGCGAAAGCCGCGAACAGGTCAGAGACCTGGGGAGCCTCGAAATAACTCAACATTTCGCCGCCCCGATGCACAGATACCAGTCGAGACGCAGGAAGCGCAAAAGTAACCGTGTCGTCGGGGTTGAAATTATCGGGATACAGATCCGTCTGCTTTGTGGAAAGCAGAGGGGTGTGTATCCCGTGGGAGGAACAGTTATGTCAAAACTCAGCAAGCAGCTGGTTACGATCGCTCGGCAGGGACGAGGGAGTTTTAAAACCGTCGCTGACCGTTCGAGAATAGCGGAACGTTTTTCTGAACGTCTTGCGAAATTAAATATCCAAATTCGGGATGTTAAACACATCAAAACGACGCATATCGAAAAATACATTCATAGTCGGCAGGCTGAGAATATATCGCTCCGCACATTGCAAAACGAGATGTCTGCTGTGCGTTCAATCATGTCAGTTGCTGGCCGGAATAAACTTGCAGATCCTAATCATGATAAATTGAGCAACCAGGCTTTAGGGATTTCAGGTGCTAACCGTGATGGGACAAAAGCACCTATTTCGGATGAGAAATTAATGGCCATCATAAATCACACCTTGAAAAAAGATATGGGGGTAGCCTTAGGCATTCAGTTATCACGTTATTTAGGTTTACGGACGGAGGAAACTGTTCAGTCAGCAAAGTCATTAAAAACATGGCGACAGGCTTTAATTAACGGAAATGATTGTGTTCGGGTTGTTTTTGGCACGAAAGGAGGTCGCTCTCGTGATACGACCATTTTTAATCGCGAGAAGGTATTGTCTGTTTTAGATGTGGCGATCAAATATTGTGATGACCACAACGGAAAGTTAATTGACAAGCCTTCATTACATACAGCAATAGAACGATATCGGAATGTTGCCCGTGAGGCCGGAATGACAGGAAAAGATGCACCTCATAGTTTGCGTTACGCTTATTCACGCGATGCTGTTAAACATCATGTGAATACTGGAATGAGTAGAGAAGAGGCTGAAGCTCTCGTATCGATGGATTTGGGGCATGGTGATGGACGGGGGCGTTATATCAAACAAGTGTATTTCAAAGGTGATATTGAATAATTAATACGGTCGCAGCACTCACAGGGCTGCGACCTCTAAAATCGTCATTTTTAGCTCTCTACGAACAGTAAGTAAAAGATTAATAAACCACCCACTGCCGGTGGGGGTTAGTAATGTGGGTGTGGGTAGAATTGGAATTACCCATGATTGATAAAACCCCATAAATTATTCCAATGACTCTTGATGTAAACGAAGAACTTTTTCTGAAAAAACATCATCCAATATATAAAAATAACACTCAGGTACATCAAGAACACGTGCCAGCGCGCACATTGTTGTAAAGGTCGGCGTATAGGTGCCACTTTCATACTGGGAGATCCGCGAACGGGCGGTGGCTTCATCAATACCCGCCAGTACGCCCAGTTTCTCCTGTGTCAGTCCGGCCCGTTGGCGGGCGCTTTTCAGTCGTTGGGGAACCATGGTCTGCCGTCGTAGAAAGGATTGACAACATGTTTAGCATCACTTAACATCATATTTGTTTAGAGTTACTAAACATCAGAGACACTACAATGCAGTACGCCAGAAAACACCAGGGGAAAAAAGGCCGGTCATTTGACCGGCCTGCCTGTTTTCACCTATCGACCATTCAGCCCCAGCCTTTAAGCATTGCCACCGTTTCCGGCATCGAGAGCTGCATCCGGTGCCGTGCCGCCACATTCAGCGCAAACACCTGCGTATACATTTCCGTGGAGCTGATCGACTAATGTCCCACCAGTGACTGCCGCATCTTGAGCGGAATGCTGGCATACAATATGTGCACCGCGTAGTTGTTCCGGAAGCTGTGCGGGGGGAAAGTAACTAGCAGCATTTTAAGTCTCCTGTGGTTGACATAGCTCTCTTTTGATTCGAAGATGAACAGGCTTACTTGTTGTCTTCGGACAACCAGCTAATGCTTCAGCACTCTGTGAGAAGCGCCTTCGGGTGAGTGCCAACCAAAGTTTCAGCGGTCTGTGAGAAACGCCTTCGGGTGACTGCCAATAGCCTCGTAGCCTGAAAGAGGAAGCCCATGTGGCGGTAACTCCGTTTAGCCTTTGAGAACGGAGATCACTTTACGGTGATGAAGGTTCCTTCAGCATTTCACTTCCGGGCACAGTTCCCAATCTCTACAATTATCCTGACGGAAAACCTATCCCGTTAGGGCTGGTGTTATTCGTCTTTCTATCAGGACTGACACCATGAACAGAACGAACCTCCTCTGTGTTGTTGTTTCATTTGTGAAACACCAGACTGAACAGCTTCTTCCCCATGTGAGTGTCGGAGTAAGCTTGGCCAGACTGGAAGAGGATGCATTGCTTTTGCAACGTATCCTTGTCGACCTCGAACAGGCGGCTCGGAATATCCAGAGTATACGGAGTTCTGAGGACAAACTGGCTATCGATCGAACTGTGTTCTGGGCAGCACATGCGTTGGGGCACCGTCAATTTTATGACCGTGTGAATCAGCGGCTCCTGCGAATGGGTTTGCGGCAAGCGATTAAGCTGGGCAACCAACTCGACCCGGAACTGTGGCAGTGTGGTTGGCAAAGTGGTTATGACGATGCTTACGGCAATGACATAGAAGCCAGGGTAGATCTGGAGCAAAGCAGTATTTGTTGAACTCACATCTTTAACCATCGTCTGATTGCGCTTTCAGCAATCAGTTCCCCAGGGAAATACCTTTCCCCTGGGATCGGTGTTTCCCTTTTTTACAGGAGAAACACCATGTCTGTACTTTCACTGTGGCCTTATCAGCCAGAACTCCAACTCATAGACCGTCTGCGCACGTTTTGGCACCGAATACAACGGAGCCAGCCAGGTGCGGAGGACCTCTTTGAGACCGAGTGGTTCACCAACGAAACAGGCAATGTCAGCTGTAAAGCCGTTATTTACCCAATGACTTCCGGCGGCTGGGGAGCGACTGTCGTTTCGCGTAACGGTTATCACAAAGGGGATTTTTCCTACGACTATAAATGCTTTACGACCCTCTTCCCCTCTCAGGTCGCAGCGCTGCGTGCAGCTGAACAGCTTGCAAAGCAGTTTGTCTGTCTGCGTCATCGTTACTATTACGGTGTAAAACACCTGGTATGCGCGCCGGCGGCGTAAGCGATAGGCAGTAACACACCCTGACGGGGATTTATTCCCGTTCGGGGATAGATCCCCCTTCATTATTTCCGGAGGATTTATCGTGAACATGAACGTAGCCTTTTTAACAACAGCGCCTCAGTCACTTACTCAGGATTTGTGCGATCTGGCGAACCTGGAAGGGCATTTTTTGGCCGTACGCGCGCTGATGCGTCTCGATACGGGTAATGAAAAGGGCGAGGGGGAAGCCTACTCGCTTAACCAATGTGGGATAGTTAATGCCGCCTACCGTTTTGGTTTTGCCTGGTATGGGGGACGTTTCGACAGTTCAGCCTGCGAGCCGCTTATCAACGCATTGCACACACTCGGGACCGATCTCGATCCGGCAGTATGGAAACGCTGCTTTGATGAAGGGTGTAATGACGCAGAGATTGAACAGGAGCAAGTGAACCTGCTCACACCCATGTAGTACGCACTGTCGGTCTTGTTGAGTACAACAGGACTTCAACGATTTAACTTATTTTCCCTGGAGGGGCCTTCCCCTTCCAGGGAAGTCCGTCTCCGGAACACAGGAGACTTACCATGTTGCATTTTGACCCTGCAGAACTGCGTGCTGTCGTCGCTGAAATCCGTGCCAATCAGTGTGCGCTGGTGTTGGCCAAAGACGACGGCGTTTATCTGATGCCGGCTGTGGGTGAGCGAGACGCCACAGGGCGTATTAAACACCTGGCGTATGCCGACGGATGCCATCCCCAAAAGGATGATGCCTGGTATGAGACGTCCCGGCAGCTTGTCGGCGGCGATGACTTTGGCGAGGAGCTGGCGCTGACCGATAGTTGTATCGAACGAATACTGTCGCAAGGGCATGAACTCTGGATACACCTGTTACCCGAGACGGTCTATATGCACGTCGCTGCGGTTAACTGGGTTGGTGTCGCCGACTTCCGTTGTATGACCGCCCGCATGCTGCAGCTGGCCGAGGTCCATTACTCGGTCTGTGTCAGCCAGGATGAGTTTAAAAGCTGGCGTGAGCGGGCCATCAACCTGCTGGCCACGACCTGCCAAACCGATTGCAAGCGGGCAAAGCCCGCCGATCGGGAAGACTATCTGGCCATGTTCGAACGGCTGAAACAGCGTGTTGACACCGTTAATCCGAAAGGGGCGCTGCGTTACCCCGCTTTCTAACCATTTTTCTGTCCCCTGGGGCGTATTCTTCGCCACCAGGGGAGGAATGCGCCTTTTTTACGAGGAGCACTCCATGAAAAAAACATCATCACGTCGGCCGGCAAAAGCCCGTCGAGAACGTCCCGACCTGTATCAGCAGGTGACGGACAAAATCATTGCCGCTATCGAGACGGGAACGTTGCCCTGGCGCAAGCCCTGGCGGACCGACAAGGCCCGCGGCGCGTCGACGGCCATCATGCCGCAGAACGGCACGACCGGTTACCACTACAGCGGTGTGAATGTGCTGCTGTTGTGGATAGCCGCAGAAGAAAGGGGCTTTCACTCCAATCGCTGGCTCACCTACAAGCAGGCGGAAGCCGTCGGTGGCCATGTGCGTGCTGGCGAAACCGCGACCCTGGCCGTGGTATTCAAACCCTGGGATAAGCAGGTGGAGGATGCTGATGGCCGGCAGCTGTTTGACGAAGAGGGGAACCCGCTGAAAACGCGAATACCCATGCTGAAACCGCTGTACTTGTTTAACGTTGCCCAATGCGACAGCCTCCCGGAAACCGTTGTCGGCATTACGCCGGCAGAGGAGCCGGAAGAGGTGGGGGCGTTGGTCGATGCGAAAACGCAGGCTCAGGTCAGTGCCCTCGTGGACGCCTGTGGTGTTCGGTTCGAGCAGGTTTACCAGGACAGGGCATTTTACTCCCCGATCCGTGACCAGATTGTCTTGCCGCAGGTTCAGCAATTTCGTACCGAGGCGGATTACTGGTCGACGTTATTGCATGAACTGGTGCACAGCACCGGTCATGCAACACGGCTCAACCGGGAGGGGATCACGTCTTCCTCCCGGGCGTTCGGTGACCCGGTATACGCGTTCGAAGAACTGGTGGCGGAGCTGGGCAGTGCCTTTATGTGCGCACAGCTTGGCGTCTTTGGCGACGTTCAGCACGACAGCTACCTCGAGCATTGGCTCAGGGTATTACGTGAGGATAAGCGCGCGCTGTTTCGGGCGGCCAAACAGGCTCGTGAGGCTTCAGAGTTTCTGCTGAAGCCCCTGGTGGTACCGGTGATAACAGATCCTGCCGTTGCGGCATGAGGAGTTAGGTGATAACGATTGAACAGTGCTATTGGCAGACCATTGCCGGCAGGCTACTGGCCAAATACTTTGGTCTGACGTTAAACGATACCGATCTGTGTGAAGCAGAGTGCGTGATGGCTTTGCAGGAAGTGGGTGTGCGGCCGTTTGAGGCTATCAACAACCTGGTGGATAAATACCACCTGGTACGCCTGGGCTCCCATCCATTTACCCCATCATCGCCCTATCTGCGCCAGGAGGAAGAACTGGGCGTGATCGGTGAGCATGAACTCTAACGGCAGGGCATTACCATTGTCCTGACCATCATGATTTAACACCTAACCCAACGGGGGAGACTTTCCCCCCAATGGGGAAAGCTTCCTCTTTTTTCTTGTAAGAAGAGGAGAACTATCATGTCGAACTGGTGCAAAAATTGTTTAGTTGTTACCGGACAATCCGTGTTTGTCGACGAGCTGCAGCAATGGGTGAATGGCCATGTTGTGCCTGACTACCGTCATGCTATTCAACAGAGCTGCAGACTGTTCCTGGCAGGGTGCGGCGGCATACTGAAGCCGGCCACGACAAAACCCGGTGTTTACGTGCCCTATCCGGGCTTATTAACGTATCCGGGTATCGCATCACCTCAGAACCTGGCCTTTGAACACTGGTTCGGGTTGCTGAAGGCGGATGTCCCGTTAACGGCTGAGAGCATTCGCTTGATTGAGCGTCTATATCGCCAGTCGTGTATTGATGCCGTAAAATGGGAGAACATCCCCAACGTCGCGAAGGAGCGTATGGCGGATGTGCTGTCTCGCCAGTATGCGGACTGGTTCGGCCTGGTGGGAGTGAGCCCTGACATCGATGCCGGCAGCTGTTGGGAGCGTTTGGGCATGATGCCTGAGTATACCGCACCGTGCGATATGCTAATGCTGATCCCGACGCGCCTGGCTACCGAGCTGAATGGTTCAGGCGCACTGTTACGTGATGTGCCGACCACGGCCGAGCTCTATGGTCGACAGTACGGCGTCGAATGGCCATCAGGCCAGAATGTCGGTTGTGTCCGGGATGGCATCAACACGTTGACTGTTCACTTTGATTCCCCGTGGTACCCGCCAGCCGGCGAGGTTATCGGGACAGTGTCGGATCTGTTCAGTTGCCAAGTGGAACATACCTGGACTATGCCCGATGCGAAACGCAGTGGTTACGATCGCTACGACCGCGGCGAGCATGTCGACGGCGGACGAATAGCGGCTGAGGTCGAGGTCGGTGAGGTGATCCACCTGACCTACGCTGACAAGGATTCTGTGCCGTTGTCACCTAATGCAGCCGCCAGCTAATCACCGACTTTTGTTAACGCATTAACCTATGGCCACAGATATTCGGTGGCCTTTTTTTCCAGTGGGGGAGTTCCCCCACTGCGGGTGGATAAATCGTGCTGGGAAATGCTTTAATGAGTGGACATCGTTTGGTGATATGTACCCCGATGAATTGGTTGGAAAACGTGTTATTAACATTGGCTTATTAAATCGATAGATAACAGAAAGGTCTCATTTCAGAGACCTTTGTTATAACATCGGCAGCTTCATTCAGTGGGTTTCTTCGGGTATTAACCTACAGAATAACCACCGTCAACCGTGATAATTTGGCCAATGATAGAACGGGCATTATCCGAAGCCAGGAAAAGTGCCGTTGCCGCGATCTCCGCGGTTGTAACAATACGACCGGTAGGCATTTTACTGAGAAAATTTTCCTTCGCTATCGGATCGTTCCCCACAAACCGGTCAAACATTGCTGTTGCTACTGGCCCTGGTGCAATGGCGTTAACCCGTACCCCGTCAGCGGCAACTTCAAGTGCGGCGGAGCGTGTTAACCCGTTAACTGCATGTTTACTTGCTGAATAGACGCTGCCGCCAGGAATACCGACTTGCCCGGCTTGCGATGAGAAATTAATCAAGCTGCCTGACCCCTGTTTACTCATCACTGGTAGAACATGTTTCATCACAAGCTGGGTTCCCAGCACATTGGTATCAAATACATGGCGGAAGTCTTCGACTGTGGTTTTGTCATGCGAAATAGGTTGCCCCTCTGTACCTGCAACATTAAGAAATACATCAATTGTCCCAAAAACTTGTTGCGTGTACTTAATTAATTCAGAAACCTGATTCTCAAATACGATATCGACTAAAAAGAAGTGAATCTCAGGATTGATTTGACGTAGTTCGGTTTCTAATTCCCGACCTCTTTGCTCATTACGTCCTGAAATTACTACATTATATCCCACTTGGCTGAACGTACGGGCACATTCTTCGCCAATGCCGCTAAGCGCACCAGTAATTATGACGGTTTGTTTCTTAGACATCCTGAATCTCCATGGACTGTAAAATACCTACCCCAGTATAGATTGGCATTCAGGAAACGGAAATAAAATATCCTATTTTTAGTTGCACTGTAGTTATAATGGAGCGCAGTTTTAATACGTAAAATAATAATGAAAGGTATTGTTACATTATATTCGTAAAACGAGAGGGTTTTTAGGTTGCAGAAATATGTTACTTATAGAGTGAAAGTGAAGGATTGTGCTTTCGTTTTACAGTGAAAGACCGAAAGTCCATGGGAGGACTTCCATGACCAAGATAGACAGTAGACAGTTTTCACCTTTGGATGAGAAGAATGCCCCAACCATTGAGTATTATCTGAACAATCCCGTAATACCTGCTTGTGCTGGTATTACTCTTGTTAAAGATCTCAATCACCGCTTTGTTGCATCTAACTTGTTGTTTAGTCGGTTCTCTGGCGTAGATCCATATAGGTTGCCGACGCTTGATGACTCAGACATGCCATGGGCTGAAAGAGGTGATATTTATAGGGATCATGAGAAAGCGATCCTTGCAGGTGAGGTTTACAATGTTCTTGAACCCCTTCCAGGAGTCGTTCATGCCTTTTTACATACTTCTAAACAAGTTATATATGACAAGAATGGATTTCCTGCTGGGACCACGGCAACAGCTATTATTATGAATGGTCATGTTGATTTTCATAATGTTACCGGTGTGTCAAAAGTGTTGAAAATATCATCATACAAAGATGTAAAACTAAGTGCCAATGAGGCTAAGTTACTGTTCTTCCTTTTAAAAGGATTGAAAAGAAAGCAAATATCAGAGCTTTTGAATATTAAACTTGCTAATTATGACTATTGCATGAGAAGCCTGAAAGTCAAGTTCAATGTGACTTCAAGTGTTCAGCTTATAGATGAGTGCATTAAGCTAGGGTATCAGGATACATTTCCTTTTCAGATTTTTTTCAAATAGTTATCGTGAGTTTATTGGTTTTATCCTATGACTTCTCATAGGATCTTAAATCCTTCGTTTTGACACGTTAACAAAATTAATATTATTCTACTCCAACGCGTTGTTAATTAAAAAACTATAAATAAGCATCATAATAGCTTCTGATATTATTACGGCCGGATTTATTTAAATGACGGCCAGCGCGTTGAAAATATGTAACGCCAGGGAACCTATCAACACTTAGTTTTAGAAGGATTGTAATGCATGAGGTAATGTATTCTCCAAGGAAAAAATGAATCGATGATAATAAATTGAGGGTTGATATCTGTACAGGTATATAGATGTCTACTTTTTTGATATCGGTGTTGCAAAGCCCATGCTTCCGACGTGTGTGCCGTATATTCGTTCGTATTTCCTAGGTTTGCATGTTTTCTGCTTAATAAGATAATGTGACGTAATGGTAAATTTACCATTCCTATAAAAATTAAAAAAATATAGCCCTGATATTTTTTAGCGAGCTACTGCTTCAACTTACCTTCCATAGGATCTTTTTACCAGACACAAGCAGCATGTTTGACAGCCTAGCGAAAACCTTTTCTGTTGCGAAAAGATTTTCCTGTGGTGCGTACCGTATTGATCTGGGCAGCATAGCGCCGGTCATGATTCAACGGAGTGCTGCTAATGCCTTATTCTGATACACCTGAACAGGCCTCCACCATCGATTGGTCTGGAAGCAAACTGGTAGTAAAGGCTTTTGCCGACACCGATAAAGCGCCCACACTGGAGCGGTTCGCGGGTGATGTTATCGCTGGAGGCCTGGCATGCTGAAGGCCATCAAAGAGCTGTTTGTCGGGACCCGGGATATACCGGCAAAGCCAACGGGAAGCACTTCAGGCTCACGGGGTCCTGCTGGTTACTATATGCCCGCGTCAGCAGCACAGCTGTTGAGCACTGTATCTCGTAAGCAGTGTTTACAGCAGTTATGGGAAAATTGTGCACTTCCCAAAGATCTCTATGAACAATTCTATCTGCAGCCATTGAAGCAACTCATGACGTTAATACAGGTGTTGCCAGCTACACCTCAGGGCGAGTATGCCAGGGAAGGGGGGTTGGTTGATGTCACCTTGAAGACGACGACCTATGCGGTGCGTCTGGCCAAAGGGCACATGCTACCTCCCGGAGCAGCACCGGAAGAACAATCGGCCCAGAATGTGCAGTGGAATGTCGTGGTGTTTTACGCTGCGCTTTGGCACTACCTACCGCAGTTGAGCCAGCTGCAGGGGGAGTTCCAGAGTGGCCGCGCCTGGTTACCTGGTTTGACAGTGCCGAGTGAACCCTACCGTTTTCGATTCAGGACGTCCCCATCAGCCACGACATTGGCGACAAGTCAAAGTTCGATGATTGCTGTACGGCTGCTGCCCGCAGAGGTCATCGACTGGCTATCAACACTGCCAGCGGCTACACACTCATTGATGACTATCGCTTCCCGACAGCCCAGCGGTTTACCTGTGATAGACGACATTATCCAGGAGGCGGCCAAGCTGGCGCGCGGCGATAGCCTGTCCATAGCATCCTCTCCGGCATCCATCTCCGACAAATTGACAGTAGTCTTACCGTCGGTGGCGCCAACTACCGAAAACATTACCTCTTCAGTACCCGTAATTGATTTGCAAAGTGCAGTCAGTAGCACCAACCCTCCGCTTGTTGAGGATCAACTGCCGGCAGAGATATTAAATCTGACTGAAGAGTCAGCAACGGCGGGATTACTGAGCTCGGCTCTAGATATGCCGGTAAACGATAAACCTTTGGCTGAGAGGGGCCTGGCGCCTGAAACGGTGGTCGGTATCGAGAAGGACATGCAGACCCTGTTGTCATTAATGGCGGTTGAGGTGTCTGCTCCGGTGAATCAGACAGAACAGGAGTTCGGGGACGCCCCTCACGAAGATGAAGGCCCTATGCCTGCCGATAACCCTGCGCTTACAGCTGAAGTGGCTCAGGTAGTTGAGGCTGTCGAAATAAACCGGGAGTCAGACGCCTTCGATGATATCGCTGCCGACGCGGCAGATTCAACACCTGAATTTTGTGCCCCTCAAACTACTGACTTCGCTCCCTCGCAATCGCAAAAGCCGGGCATTGAAGGCGATGGGCGCATAACTCCCGGAGAAGTCTTTTGGCGTTGGTTAGCTGAAGGACTCGATTCTAATGAGATCCTCATCAACTCCGTAGACGCTCGAGTTCATCTTGTTTCTGGTTTTGTCTTTATCACCGTACCTGGAATTTTTTATTTGTACCTGAAACAGGCTGGTCTGGATGGCTCTCGACGAGAAGTCCTTCAGGAGGATTTTGAACGTCTGGAGAAACATCGTCGGGTCAAGGGTAAACGATTCTATTTTGCACACCTGTATGAAACATCAGAGCGCACAGGGGCGTTTAAACGAACCAAAGGTTACCTCGTTAAAGCAAGTTTGCTCTATCGGGGGAAAAACCTGCCGGACGATAGTCCGGTACTGGTGATCCCTTGATAGGGATTAATCGTGTCTTGTGACCACATCATGTTCGCAAGACCTCTATTTAAACTAGGGAGATATCATGCATAAATCGCGTGTTATGGATTGGGACACCTTGCTCGAAGAGTATTTTTTTTCAAAGGCGTTACGTCCGGAAACTGAGAAGAGCTATCGCAGAGTGGTTGCTGTTTTCAGGAAATTTATTGGGTATGACACGTTACCGGATGAAGTCACGAACCGAGAGCTGATTTTGTGGCGTAGGGACATGTTGGGAAGGGGTTTAACAACAAGTACGTGGAATAACAAAGCTCGCCATTTACGTGCGATTTACAACCAGGGAATAAAGAAAAAATGGCTCAACGTAGTGGAAAATCCGCTAAATGAAACGCAAGTACCGCCGGGTAGCAAACGTAAAAAGATACTGAACCGTGACCAGCTGGTTAGAGTGAATCTGGTGTTAGAACAATTTGAAGAACGAGAAAAGTTACGGGTAGGTAAATGTCGTCCTTGTGCGCTCTTTCCTGTGTGGTATTGGCGGACAGTCATCGACGTGTTGCGTTCGACGGGGATGCGTCAAAACCAATTATTACATGTACGGCTAATGGATGTAGATCTGGAGGCAAACTCGATGTTGCTGTGTAAAGAAGGCAGTAAAACGCATCGAGAGTGGTTAGTTCCTATCGTGAGCTTTGTCCGGGAACGGATGCGAATACTTGTTGACCGCGCGATAGTACAGGGGGCCGAACCGGCAGATTATCTGTTCGATGTGGCGAGATTCTTGAATCCATTAGGTGAGGTTGACGCAGAGCCTGCAATTCAACCTGTTCGCTCATTCTTCACCAGGCTGACGAAAGAGTGTGGTTTTAAGGTGAGTCCACATCGATTCAGACATACCCTGGCGACTGAAATGATGAAGTCACCCGATCGTAATTTGGCAATGGTTAAAGGTTTGCTTGGGCATCGGAGCGTCAGCACAACAATGGAATATGTCGAACTGGATTTAAAGATTACCGGGCAGGCGTTAGAGAATGAGTTGTCACTGTATATGGATGTGATACCAGCGCGTGAAGGTGAGGGCAGACTCGTCTTGACATAACTTTAACAAGCTGTAAAAATCAACAGTGATCGAGAAAAGGACGCTTGTGCGCTAACACAAGCATCCTTTTTAAGAGGAACCTAGTTATTAATATCGAGTGTGCAAATTCGGAAAACACTGCGATATCAACCTGCCAGTTCCTTTGTTCCGCCCGTTAAAGGGTGTACCTCTAACCAGCGTGCTTTGATGCAGAATTAGTGGTGCCCGGACTCGGAATCGAACCAAGGACACGGGGATTTTCAATCCCCTGCTCTACCGACTGAGCTATCCGGGCAACGGGGCGCATTTAACCCTATTGGCCGGATATCGTCAATCGCTTTCTGTCACAAAGCCGATCGGTTGCTCTATTTTCATGCAGTGGCGGGTAAGGTTCGTGGGGCCTGGAGGAGGGCTGATGTGATAAATATGCAAAGAATCCGTGTATTTATACCGTTTTTGTTTTTCTGGTGTTTGTTTTTATATGTTTTATAACAATGGGTTATGCTTAAATTATTATGTAATTAATCGACATAATAGTTACTTGAACCTCATAAAAAAACATGCAATCATTGCGCAAATTTTAGCACTCTACGTCCCCTAACGGCGTTTCCGCTCATTTAAGTCAGAGGGTTGCAGGCATGACTGGTATGGCTACTCAAGCGCTACTGCGCACCAGACATCTGATGATGCCGCTACTCCGCCGCGATCTTTCCCGAACGTCGTCCTCCATAAACGCCCAGCCCAGCATGCGGTAAGGCAACTTCATGCTCGCTGTTAGGCATTATTAAAAATAGAGCTGTGGCTCTGATTTTACTGATGTCTATCGGACGCTGCCGATACCAGTTCCCGATAGTGGCCTGATAATCTTAAGAGAGTCAGCCGGTCACGCATGCGCTCTATGCTGCCACCCCGGACATCAAGTTGCCGGGATAACCTTTGTTATCTCATCACCGTGCCTTGTGGCACAGCCTCATCCTTAACCGTTTGAGAGTTAGCACTATGAAAGAATTGAAGATAGCCACCAGCGCCAGCCTGGTCGCCGCCATTGAAACGCTGCGCCAGATTGTCCGCGTCGAGCAGACGGATTATACCGACGTTGCGGCATTGGTCGTGTCGGTTGATGACGTCAACGCCGGCATCCTGGCACAGCTTAAAGCCACCGGGTTCGAGATCCCGACCTTTGTGGCGGTGGCCGGAGATGAGCATCTCTCGCCGGACTACCTGCCGTTTATCAGCGGTGTTTTCGCGCTGGACGGTGCCAGTAAGGCGTTTTATATGGCGCAGTTGGAAGCCGCGGCGGATGCTTACGAGCAGGCGCTGCTGCCGCCGTTTTTCAAAACCTTGAAAACCTATGTGGAAATGGAGAACTCGACCTTTGCCTGTCCGGGGCATCAGGGCGGGGAGTTTTTCCGCAAGCATCCGGCGGGCCGCAAGTTTTTCGAGTTTTACGGTGAAACGCTTTTTCGTTCCGACATGTGCAACGCCGACGTCAAATTGGGCGATTTGCTGATCCACGAAGGCTCGGCCAAGGACGCCCAAAAGCATGCGGCACGGGTGTTCAACGCTGATAAAACCTATTTTGTGCTCAACGGCACCTCGGCCGCCAACAAGGTGGTAACCAACGCGCTGCTGACCCGTGGCGATCTGGTGCTGTTCGACCGTAACAACCATAAGTCTAACCATCATGGTGCGTTGATCCAGGCCGGAGCGACGCCGGTGTATCTGGAAACCGCGCGCAACCCGTTTGGCTTTATCGGCGGTATCGATTCCCGCTGCTTTGACGAGCGTTATCTGCGCGAACAAATTCGTCAGGTAGCGCCGGAGAAAGCCGAGGCAGCGCGTCCTTTCCGCCTGGCAATCATTCAGCTCGGCACCTACGACGGCACTATTTATAATGCGCGTCAGGTGATCGACACCATCGGCCACCTGTGCGACTACATCCTGTTTGACTCAGCCTGGGTGGGTTACGAAGGGTTTATCCCGATGCTGAAAGAGTGTTCACCGCTGCTGTTGGAGCTGGACGAGCTTGACCCGGGCATCTTTGTTACCCAGTCGGTACACAAACAGCAGGCCGGCTTCTCGCAAACCTCGCAGATCCACAAGAAAGACGACCATATCAAGGGCCAGAAGCGTCACTGCAACCACAAGCACCTGAACAACGCTTTCATGCTGCACGCCTCTACCAGCCCGTTCTATCCGCTGTTTGCGGCGCTGGACGTCAACGCCAAGATGCATGCCGGGGCCGCCGGTCGCCGTATGTGGATGGACTGCGTGAAGCTTGGCATCGAGACGCGCAAGCAACTGCTGGAACGCTGTTCGCAGCTCAGGCCGTTTGTCCCCCTGCAGATCGCGGGCAAGAACTGGCAGGATTACGACACCGATTTGATCGCCAACGACGCCCGCTTCTTCAATTTTGTGCCGGATGAGAAATGGCACGGTTTTGAAGGCTATGCGCAGGACCAGTATTTGGTCGATCCGTGCAAACTGCTGCTGACCACGCCGGGTATTGATGCCGCCACCGGCCAATACACCGAGTTTGGCGTGCCGGCCACCATTCTGGCCAATTTCCTGCGCGAGAACGGTATCGTGCCGGAGAAGTGCGATCTTAACTCGATCCTGTTCCTGCTGACGCCGGCGGAAAACCCGGCCAAGATGCAACAACTGGTGGATATGCTGGTGCAGTTCGAACGTTACGTGGAAGAGGACGCGCCGCTGAGCCAGGTGCTGCCAACGGTATATCGCAAGAACGAGCAGCGTTATCGCGGCTATACCCTGCGCCAGCTGTGCCAGGAGATGCACGATTTATACGTCAGCTTCGACGTTAAGCAGCTGCAAAAAGAGATGTTCCGTCAGCGTCATTTCCCGCAGGTGATGATGAACCCACAGGACGCCAACGTGGAGTTTATCCGTGACAACGTTGAACTGGTGCCGATCGGGCAGGCCGAAGGGCGCATTGCGGCAGAGGGCGCGTTGCCTTACCCACCGGGCGTGCTATGCGTAGTGCCGGGCGAAGTCTGGGGCGGGGCGGTACAGCGTTATTTCATGGCGCTGGAAGAGGGCATCAACCGGCTGCCGGGCTTCTCCCCGGAGTTGCAGGGCGTTTATATCGAGAAAAAGGATCACGGCTGGAAACGCATTTTCGGCTATATGATCAAGCAATAGAAAATAAGGGCCGGTTTGCACCGGCCCTTATTATTGATAACGCCACCGCAAATTATCTTCTGCGGTAACTCTTCTGGGCGTTGTTCACCTTCACCAGGTAACGGCGAGATTCGCCGGCCGGATGCTTGGTGGTCAGCGTCTGATAGACGTCGCCCGGCTGCATGCCGTTGATGATGCTCACCGCACGGGTCCTGTCGCTAGAGAACACACGCAGCACGCTGCCGGCGCCGCCGTTATAGGCAGTGATAACCGCGTAGCGGCGTGAGGTCGGGTTTTGAATCCCTCCCAAATAGTTATTCTGCAAAATGGCCAGATAAGCCGTACCGGTATCGATGTTGTTTTCCGGGTCGAACAGGTAACTGCGGCTGGGTTTGCCCCATTTCCCACGCATCTGGAACACATCCTTACCGGCAGTGTGCTGCACCACCTGCATCAGGCCCAACGCATCTGAACCGCTCACCGCATAGGGGTTAAAGCTCGATTCGGTCTGCATGATCGCCAGGATCAGCGACTCTTCCACGCCGTATTTCTCCGACGCCTTGCGAACCATCGGCAGGTATTTGTGGGCACGTTTGTCCAGGTGGTTTGGCACCAGCTGAATAGTGACCGAGTAAATCACGTGCAGGCCGGAGGTTCGTTTTTGCAGCTTGGTCTGCAACAGATAGTCGGCGAAGTGCGCCGCACGCCATTCCCAACGGATCGGCGCACCTTTGTTATCCAGTACCTGGCCGTACAGGAACGGCTCTTTACTGATCTGGATATCGTTGACGTCGGAATAGAGATCGATAGAACCCGGGTCGTCCCCCATCAGCAAGGTGCTGATAATCGCCTGGCGCAGGTGAGCGGCAGGATCGGTGGTGGCGATGGTTTCAATAGTGATGGCACCAGAATCAAAGTTGATGTGGCTACGGGTTTGATACTGGTCGGTGTATTTAACGTAATCTTTCGGCCCGGCGATCAGAACTTCGTTCAGACCCCAGATATTCTCGATGTTGTGGGCGAACTGACCCATCAGGATTTCGAAGCCGTTGGTGTCTTTGACCCAGGCTTCGTTGACTTCAGTGCTTTTTTTGCCGGAACAGGATATCAGCAGGGGCGCTATCACTAGCAAAGCTAAAATTTTCTTCATCTTAAAGCCGTATACGAGAAGTATTGGAAGGGCCAGCGCCTGGCCCCAACAGCATTATTCGCTTGGTGGCGTATAGCCTTCGATATGGACGTCATGCCCTTCGAACAGGAATTTGATCATTTCCGCTTCCAGCAATTTGCGGTCGTCAACGTTCATCATGTTCAGTTTTTTCTCGTTGATCAGCATGGTTTGTTTTTTCATCCATTCTGCCCAGGCTTCTTTCGAGATCTCGTTATAGATGCGTTTGCCGACTTCCCCTGGATAAAGCTGGAAGTCCTGCCCTTCGGCGTCACGCTGCAGGAAGGTACAAAAAATGGTTCTGCTCATGCTAATTCCTCATCAATGGCGCTATTGCCAATAAACCCGTCATACTTTGAGCTGCAGGTGTGTTGGCTGCCTTTTCTCACCCGAATCACTTACCTCAGTAAGCTCATCGGGACTCGCTCAGTTGCCGCCTTCCTGCAACTCGAATTATTTAGGCTATAAACCCTGTCGGCGCGGGGACTGTTTTGCCAACTGTTGCAACAGGCGGTCAACCGGTGCGGCCAGCCCGACCGATGGCGGCTGCGCTAAGTTATACCAGAGACCGGCGCCCTCATCCATGCTGCTGCCTACGGCGTCCATTTCCAGCCATATTGGCACGATATCAAGATGGAAATGACTGAAAGTATGACGAAATGCGGTCAGTTGCTCCCGGCGATTGTTTTTCAGACCGCGCTGTTGCAACCAGAGTTCCATCTCTTCACGTTCGCTGAACTGCGGGAAGCAGAACAGACCGCCCCACAGACCGACGGCGGGGCGCTGCTCCAGCCAGGCGCGTTCGCCGTGCTGCAGCAATAAAAAGTAGGCGGTTTTTTCCGGCAGGGTCTGCTTGGGCTTTTTACCCGGGTATTTTGCCCAACTGTGGTGGGCATAGGCGATGCAGCCGAGGCTGAGTGGGCACAGTTCGCATTTCGGCTTGGTGCGGGTGCAGACCATCGCCCCCAGATCCATCATCGCCTGATTGAACTGGCCAACGCCCTTGGCCGGGGTAACGTTTTCGCTGATTTCCCACAGTCGGTTTTCTACTTCTTTCTTGCCCGGCCAGCCTTCGACGGCATAGCAGCGGGCCAGGACGCGTTTTACGTTGCCGTCGAGGATTGGGTAGTGTTGGCCGAGCGCCAGCGACAGCACTGCGCCTGCCGTTGAACGGCCAATACCGGGCAGGGCGTGGATTTCTTCAAAGGTTGTCGGGAACTCACCGCCGTGCTGTGCGACAATAGCCTGCGCCGCCTTATGCAGATTGCGCGCACGGGCGTAGTAGCCCAGGCCGGTCCACAGGTGCAGCACTTCGTCCAGCGGCGCTTCAGCCAGCGCACGCACGTTGGGAAAACGTGCCATAAAGCGCTGGAAGTAAGGGATCACGGTGGCAACCTGAGTTTGTTGCAACATGACCTCAGAGAGCCATACTTGATAGGCGGTCTTATCAAGCTGCCACGGCAGGGTCTTACGGCCGTAACGCTGGTACCAGTCAAGCACCACCTGTGCGAACTGCTGTGCTTGCATCATAAGCTGATTCGATATCCGGCAGAAAATGAAGCGCGATTGCAGCATAGAGTCATGATGCTGTAAACCGGAACTTTCCGACGTCGCACGGCAGGTACATTAGATGAACACTTGCTAAACCAATGTATCTTTGCATAATGCGCGTTTCCCTAATTGGCAGCCAAACAGACAGAAAGCACTATGATTAATGACGTCATCTCCCCGGAATTTGATGAGAACGGCCGCGCGATGCGCCGTATCCGCAGTTTTGTCCGCCGCCAGGGGCGGTTGACCAAAGGCCAACAGCACGCGTTGGACAACTATTGGCCGGTGATGGGCGTGGAGTATCAGGCTGAACCTGTCGATATCGCCGCACTGTTCGGGCGCGACGCGCCGACCGTGCTGGAGATCGGTTTTGGCATGGGCGCCTCGCTGGTGACCATGGCGGGCAATAACCCGCAGCAGAATTTCTTGGGGATAGAAGTCCATTCGCCGGGCGTGGGTGCCTGCCTGGCCGACGCTACCGAAGCGGAACTGAGCAACCTGCGCGTAATGTGTCACGACGCGGTTGAGGTGCTGGAGAATATGATCCCGGACGGCTCGCTGGACATGGTTCAGCTGTTTTTCCCCGATCCGTGGCACAAAGCGCGCCACAACAAACGCCGCATCGTACAGACGCCGTTTGTTGAATTGGTGCGTCGCAAACTGAAAGTCGGCGGCGTCTTCCACATGGCCACCGACTGGCAGCCTTATGCAGAACATATGTTAGAGGTTATGAACGGGATCTCAGGCTATCGCAATCTTTCCAGCGATAATGATTATGTGCCGCGTCCGGATTCACGCCCACTGACAAAATTTGAATTACGCGGCCAGCGTCTGGGACATGGCGTTTGGGACTTGATGTTTGAGAGGAAAGAATAATGGCTAAGAACCGCAGTCGTCGTTTACGTAAAAAGTTACACATTGAAGAGTTTCAGGAGCTGGGCTTCTCCGTTGCATGGCGCTTTGCCGAAGGCACCGCGGTTGAAGATATCGACAGCACGCTGGACGCTTTTATCGACGAAGTGATTGAGCCGAACGGCATGGCCTTTGACGGTAGCGGCTACCTGCAGTGGGAAGGCTTGATCTGTCTGCAGACCATCGGTCACTGCACTGACGAGCAACGCGAACTGGTCAAAAAATGGCTGGAAGCGCGTAAACTGACCGACGTTAAGGTCAGCGATCTGTTCGATATCTGGTGGGACTGATTTTCCTGCCTGATAAGCGCGGCCTGGCGTCGCGCTGAATCTATTGATTTAAGGTGCCTTTACGGCACCTTTATTTTGTCCGGAGTGTGACCGCGGTGGTAACAACATTGGATAACGCGTTGCTGGATGAGATCCTGCAACAGGTGCGCCCGCTGATTGGCCAGGGCAAGGTGGCGGACTATATACCGGCGCTGGCGGAAGTGGCGGCCGATCGTCTGGCGATCGCCGTTTGCACCGTCGACGGCGAAATGTTCCAGGCCGGTAACGCCGACGAGCGTTTCTCTATTCAGTCGATCTCCAAGGTGTTGAGCCTGACGCTGGCGCTGACGCGCTACCAGGAGGCGGAGATCTGGCGCCGGGTTGGCAAGGAGCCTTCCGGTCTGCCGTTCAACTCGCTGTTGCAGCTGGAGATGGAGCAGGGCAAACCGCGCAATCCGTTTATCAACCCCGGTGCGCTGGTGGTGTGCGACATGCTGCAAACCCGGCTCAGCGCGCCCAAGCAGCGAATGCTGGAAGTGGTGCGTCAACTGGCCGGTGAAGATGACCTGGCCTATGATTCGCGGGTGGCCCGTTCCGAGTTCGAACACTCCGATCGCAATGCGGCGATAGCCTACCTGATGAAGTCGTTCGGCAATTTCGAAAACGACGTGCTTACCGTGCTGCAAACCTATTTCCACTACTGCGCGCTGCGAATGAGCTGCGTGGAGCTGGCTCGCAGCTTTGTTTATCTGGCCAATCACGGTCGTGATCTTAGCGGACGCGAGGTGATAAGCCCCCTGCAGGCACGCCAGATTAATGCGCTGATGATGACCAGCGGCATGTACGACGGCGCGGGGGAATTTGCCTATCGCGTGGGCATGCCGGGCAAGTCCGGCGTGGGTGGCGGTATTGTCGCTATCGTCCCCGACGAGCTGTCGATCGCCGTCTGGTCGCCGGAACTGGATGCTTCCGGTAACTCATTGGCGGGAACTGCGGCGCTGGAACTGTTGTCTCAACGGATTAGCCGTTCGATTTTTTAGCCCCACCACGGAAGGGCGTCAGGAGAATATATGTTAAAGAAAACCGGGTTAGCCTTACTGCTGTTGACTGCTTCACAGGCCCATGCCGAGTATCAGTGCAGCGTTAAACCCCAGGATGACGTGATTATCAGCCCGCAGAACGTACAGGTGACCGGGGCCAGCGGCAATCTGCAGATTTCACCGGATGGCGATGTAACCCGCAATGGCCAGGCGTTGAGCCTGACAGACAGCCAGCGCCAGAAGGCCTTCAGTTACCAGAGCGCATTGCGCAAAGAGTTGCCGTGGATCGACAACGGCGCTCAGCAACATCTGGAAAAAGCGCGGGTGGCGTTGGACAAGGTGATCGTCAAAGAGTTGGGCAGCGACAGCAACGTGCGTAACCGCCTGACCACGTTGAACGGTCAGCTTAAGCAACAGATGAACCGTATCATTGAGCACCGCAGCGACGGCCTGACCTTCCATCACAAGGCGATTGATCAGGTTGAGCAGGATGGCCGCAATATCGTCCAGCAGAGCATGGGCGGCGTATTGCAGGACAGCCTGAATGAGATGGGCGTCAAGCAGGCAGCTAATAGCGGCGGCAACCCGCTGCAGGCGATCATGGGCAATCTGGGCGGCCTGCAGAAGGCGATTCAGAACGAATGGAATAACCAGGAGCAGGATTTCCAGAACTTCGGCCACGACGTGTGCAACCGCGTTACCGGTCTGGAAACCCAGCGCAAAGATTTGCTTAATGCATTGAAGTAATCTGGCTGGTGGTCGGTTTTGACCTTCTAACTAACATCTGACAGACTGGCTAAACTATAATCAATGGCTAAAAGGATTTTGCATTGATGCCAGTGATATTCCGTTATAAAGGTTATAAATTCTTTTTTTATTCGAATGAAGGAGAGCCGTTGGAACCGGCTCATATTCATGTCAGAGATGCCGTGGCAGAAGCCAAGTTTTGGCTGATACCAGAGGTGCGGGTAGCCCGCAATGATGGGTTTAATGCCAGAGTATTAAAAGAATTAACCGAAGTTGTTGGAGTCCATAAGGGGTTATTTTTGGAGGCCTGGGATGAGTATTTCAGCTAAAAACGTAAACTTCGATGAGACAACGATGTGGGTTGAGTTGAACGATGCCAGAATTATCGGCGTGCCACTCGCCTGGTTTCCTCGATTGCTGAATGCAACGGACCAAGAGCGCGCCCGCTATGAGCTGAGTGCCCGTGGGATCCATTGGGATGCGTTGGATGAAGATATTTCTGTTGAAGGCTTGCTAAAGGGTAGAGGGGATATTACTCATCGTCCCCACCATGCTGCCTGACGTTTAAAAAAAGCGCTGAAAACTCAGCGCTTTTTTTCATTCATCCGCCAGGAACAACTCCAGTAGCGAATTAAGGAACAGTTTGCCTTTCTCGGTGATCTGCCAATACTCCGGCGTTTCTACCAGATAACCTTTCGCCAGCGCTTCGTCCAGCGCTGCACGGATCGCGCTTTCATCCAGCCCGGTATAGTTGACGAATTCAGCACGCGGTGCGGCTTCCAGCAGGCGGAAGCGGTTCATAAAGAATTCGAACGGCCGGTCAGCCGCCGTCACCTCATGCTGCTTGTCCATATACTTGCCCTGCATAAAACCACGCGGATGCTTGGTTTTCGCGGTACGCAGAATGCGGCCGTCGCTGAAGGTTAACTTGCCGTGCGCGCCGCAGCCAATCCCCAGATAGTCGCCAAAGCGCCAGTAGTTGAGGTTATGTTGGCACTGATAGCCCGGTTTGGCGTAGGCCGAAGTTTCATACTGCTGATAGCCGGCGGCGCTCAGCAATTCATGGCCCCGCTCGAAAATGTCCCACAGCGCGTCGTCGTCCGGTAGCACCGGCGGGCGTGAACTGAAAAGCGTATTGGGCTCGATAGTCAGTTGATACCACGACAGATGCGGTGGATTGAGGGCAATGGCCTGGCGCAGATCGTCCAGCGCCTCTTCCAGCGACTGGTCCGGCAGGCCGTGCATCAGATCCAGGTTAAAACTGCGCAAACCCAGGCCGGTAGCCAGGTGTGCTGCGCGTTTGGCCTCTTCCGGACCGTGAATGCGACCCAGACGAGTCAATTTCTCGGCGCTGAAGCTCTGCACGCCGATAGAAATGCGGTTCACACCGGCGCGCTGATAGCCGCTGAAGCGATCGGCTTCTACGGTACCCGGGTTGGCCTCCATGGTGATCTCGGCGCCGTCAATCACCGGAATGCGTGCCCGCACGCCGTCCAGCAGCGATTGCATCGCTTCGGCACTCAACAGGCTGGGGGTGCCGCCGCCGATAAAAATGGTGCTGATTTCGCGACCACTGACCAGCGGCAGATCGGCATCCAGATCCGCCAGCAGGTGATCGACGTATTCCTGATGCGGCACTTCGCCCTTCAACGCATGCGAGTTGAAGTCGCAGTACGGGCATTTCTGCACGCACCACGGAATGTGAATGTACAAACTCAGCGGGGGCAACTTAAGCATTGCGCATCGCTTCCAGCATCAGCTTCAGGGCTTTACCTCGGTGTGATACGGCGCGCTTTTCGTCACGGCTCAGCTCGGCAGCGGTGCGGCCCAGCTCCGGAACGTAGAAGATAGGATCATAGCCAAAACCGCCTTCACCGGCGGCGGCATCGGTGATTTCACCGGCCCAGCTGCCGTGGAACACCAGCGGCGTCGGATCTTCCGCGTGGCGCATATACACCAGCACGCAGTGGAACTGTGCGCCACGGCTGCCCTTGGGCACGTCTTTCAGCGCAACCAGCAGCTTGTCGAGGTTTTGCTGGTCAGAGGCGTCTACACCCGCGTAACGTGCAGAATAGATGCCTGGCGCGCCGCCCAGTGCATCAACCGCCAGACCCGAGTCGTCGGCGATCGCCGGCAGACCGGTGATTTGCGCCGCATGGCGGGCTTTCAGAATGGCATTTTCGATAAACGTCAGGCCGGTTTCCTCGGCGGACTCCACGCCCAATTCGGTTTGTGCGACCACATTCAGCCCGAAATCGGCCAACAGGTCGGCGAGTTCGCGCACTTTACCCGGGTTACCGGTGGCAAGAACGACTTTTTGCATGATGACTACCTTGAAATTTATTCGATTAGCGCCGCGACCACGGCGGGGATCTGTTGCGGATTAACGATGCGTAACTGTTTATGCCGCCCCAGCTCGCCTTTCTCTATGGTGACGTTGCTTTTCGCCACTTTGAACTGCTTGGCAAGAAACTTGATCAGATGAGCGTTGGCCTGGCCGTCTACCGGCGGGGCGGTAATGGCGACTTTAAGTTCGTCGCCATGCAAACCGACAATCTGGTCGCGGCTGGCTTTCGGCTGAATATATAGCCTGATTGCCAGCCCGTCCAGCACGGGGGTGACTGCACTCACAGCAGGAACCAGATCTCACCGAACAGATCCATACCCAGGTAGTTGATCAGATACAGGATCAGGATCACTACCATCGCTGAAAAATCAATGCCGCCCATTGCCGGAAGAATACGGCGGATTGGCGCCATCAAAGGTTCGGTCAGTTGATACATCAACTGATCAATCGGGCTGCGGCCCTGACTTATCCAGCTCATCAGCGCGCGGATAATCATCACCCAGAAGATCAGATAACCGGCCGACTTCACCAGAGAGATCAAGCCAAACAGCAGGTTATACGGGCTGAGTGACATCGCGCCGCCCTGAATGAGCAGCAACAGCGGGTACTTGATGGTCATCAGCAGGAAAGCCAACAGCAGGGATGCGCTGTCAATAGGTCCCATTGACGGGATAATACGGCGCAGCGGGCCAATCACCGGCTGGGTGATCTTCACGATAAACTGCGCGAATGGGTTGTAAAAGTCAGCGCGTGTCCACTGCATCCAGATGCGCAGCAGCAGTACCATGACGTAAAGATCAATAACGGTTTTGACCAAAAAAGTCAGCGTTAGCATGAAGTCGTCCTTCTCCTTAACTCTCGATTATTTAAAATGATTTTTCCATTTCCTGCGCACGGGAAACTGCTGCCTGCATGGCTTTGGCCACGGTTGCCGGCAGTTGTTGCTCGTTGAATACCCGCAGCGCCTCGGCGGTGGTGCCGCCTTTGGACGTTACCTGCTCACGCAAGGTCGACAACGGCGTCTCCGGGTTGGCTTCCACCAGCGCAGCGGCGCCGGAAGCCGCTTGTTGCACCAGCGCACGGGCCGTCTGGCTGTCGAAGCCCATACGTTCGGCTTCCTGCTGCATGGCTTCCATAAACAGGAAGAAATAGGCCGGGGCACTGCCCGCAGCGGCGATCACGCTGTTGATGCCGTTTTCGTCATCCACCCAACATACCTTGCCAACTGACGCCATCAAATCACTGGTGTAGTCACGATCCTGTTGGCTGACCTGCTGCGGCGCATACAGGCCACTCATGCCTTTACCCACCAGCGATGGCGTGTTTGGCATAATGCGTACGATATTCAGATTGTCGGCCAGCAGCTGGTAAAAACGGCTGACCTGAATGCCTGCGGCGATCGACAGCACCAGTTTGCCGCTGAAATCGATCTGATCGCGCAACGGCTGGCAGACATCTGCCATCATCTGTGGCTTCACCGCCAGTACGATGACGTCGGCCTCGCGTGCGCAGGCAAGGTTATCGCCGCTGCTAACGATGCCGTAGTCGGCAGCCAGCGCATCGCGGTTTTTAGCCGAAGGCGCGCAGACGCTGATGGATTTGGCCGGGTAACCGCCCGCCACCAGGCCGGCGATGATTGCGCGGGCCATGTTGCCGGCGCCAATGAAGGTAATCTTACGGTGTTGCATTAAAATTCCTCGTCAGTGTGTCAGGACTGCGAATAATCTCGCGCGCCAAAAATGGCGGTACCGATACGAACCAGAGTGCTGCCTGCGGCAATGGCCGCCGTCATGTCATCGGTCATGCCCATCGACAGCGTGTCCACCTGTGGATAATGCTGTTGCAGCGCCAGGAAGGCGTCGTGCATCTGGCGGAATACCGCCAATTGGCTCTGGTAGTCTTCTTGCGGAGCCGGAATCGCCATCAGCCCGCGTAAACGAACGTTCGGCAAGGCGACAACCGCTTCTGCCAGCGCCGGCAGTTCAGCCAGTACAATGCCAGATTTACTCTGTTCATCGCTGATATTTATTTGGATCAGAACGTTAAGCGGCGGCATGTCTGCCGGGCGCTGGTCGCTTAACCGCTGGGCGATACGCAGCCGATCGACGGTATGGCACCAGGCAAAGTGCTCTGCCACCAGCCGGCTCTTATTGGATTGCAAAGGGCCGATAAAGTGCCAATCCAGCGTTGCTCCTTCCGGCAGCGCGGCAAAATGCTGAACCTTATCCACGCCTTCCTGTACATAGTTTTCCCCGAAGGTTCGCTGGCCTGCCGCGATAGCTTCTGCGATCGCCGCCACAGGTTTGGTTTTACTCACTGCAAGCAGCGTCACTTCTTCTGGAGCGCGAGCGCAGCCTTGAGCGGCCGCGGCAATGCGGTTTCTGACATCCTGCAGATTCTGTTGGATAGTGCTCATCATTGACCCAGGAGATTGATATGGATATCGGTGAATTCGTGGCCCTTAGTGTAAAGCATAATGCTTCCGATCTGCACCTTTGTACGGGGCATCAGCCGATGTTGCGCATCGATGGCGAATTACAGCCGCTGGCAGGTGCGGAAAAACTGACCGAGACCAAGATGCATCGCTTGTGCAACGCGCTGCTGCAACCCCAGCAACGGCAGCAATTGCAACAGCAGGGGCAGCTTGATCTGGCGCTGACGCTTGCGGGCGATATTCGGCTGCGCGCCAATTTCTTTCTGCAAAGCCTCGGGGTTTCGCTTGCCTTGAGGCTGATTGCCGGCGAGTGCCCGACGCTGGCGGCGTTGGCAGCACCAGACATCATTCCGGCCCTGGTGCGCAGGGAAGATGGCCTGATTTTGGTGACCGGCGCGACCGGCAGCGGTAAATCCACCACCTTGGCGGCAATGATTGACGACATCAATCAGCACCAGCGGCGGCATATCCTTACGCTGGAGGATCCGATCGAATTTATTCACCGCAGTCGACACTCTTTAATTCAGCAGCGCGAATTGGGCCGCGACAGCCACAGCTTTGACGACGCATTACGTGCTGCCCTGCGTGAAGATCCAGACGTCATCTTGCTGGGGGAGCTGCGTGACACCACAACCATCAGGCTGGCGCTTACCGCTGCGGAAACCGGCCATCTGGTACTGGCGACGCTGCATACCCGTAGCGCGACGCAGGCGGTCGATCGGCTGGTGGATGTTTTCCCGGCGGAAGAAAAGCCCTATGTGCGTGCACAGTTGGCCGGTAGCCTGCAGGCGGTGATTGCACAGAAACTGTTGAGTCGGCCCGGGGGCGGCAGGGTGGCGATTTTTGAGGTGCTGACGGCGACGGCGGCGGTCAGCAGCATGATCCGCGAGAGCAAAACCCATCAGCTTGCCAGCGTGCTGCAAACCGGTGGGCAGTCCGGCATGCAGACCTTTGAGCAAGGTCTGCAACAGCGGATCTGTGCGGGATTACTGGGCGGCGCGGAGGGGACTTTGCCAAGGGATTAACCCAATTGCCGTTCAAACCAGCTTTCCAGGATTACCACCGCCGAGGCGGAATCCACGCTGCCCTTGTCCAGGGCGCGGAAGCCGCCGCGATCAAACAGGTTGGCGCGGGCTTCGACGGTACTGAGACGCTCATCATGCAGCGCGATCTGCACGCCAAAGCGGCCGTGCAGGCGGTTGGCGAACTTGCGCGCTTGCTCGGTGACCGGCTGTTCGGTGCCGTCCATGTTCAGCGGCAAACCGACTACCACCAGATCCGGTTGCCACTCTTTCAGCAACTTCTCGATCTTCTGCCAGTCCGGTGAACCGTCCTGCGCTTTGAAAGCCGCCAGCGCACGGGCGCTGCCGGTTAGCTCCTGGCCAATGGCCGCGCCGATGCTTTTGGTGCCGAAGTCGAAGGCGATAATGGTGCGGTTGGTCATCAGGCGTGTCCTGCGTGGTTGGCAATGCTGCGGATATCAATGCCAAGGCGATTGGCGGCCTCGCGCCAGCGGCTGGCGATCGGCGTATGGAACAGAATGTCGGTGTCGGCTTCGATGGTCAGCCAGGCGTTTTCCAACACTTCCTGTTCGAGTTGGCCTTTTTCCCAGCCGGCATAGCCGAGCGCGACCAGTACGTCCTCCGGCTGTTCCGGCGTGCCCAAGGTTTCCAGTACGTCTTTCGAGGTGGTGATCATGGTATCCGGCGAGATCTGGATACTGGAGCCGAAGCCTTTGCACGGCGTATGCAGGATAAAACCGCGATCGTCAGCCAGCGGGCCGCCGGCAAACACCGGTTTATCCAGACTGATGGCCGGATCGCGCGCCTGTGGCATGATCTTCAGTTTGCTCAGCACTGTTTCCACCGTGAACTGTTCCACCGGTTTATTGATCACCAGGCCCATGGCGCCGTCTTCATTGTGCTCGCAGACATAAATCACCGAGCGTTTGAAGCGAGGATCCTGAAGTGATGGCATAGCGATAAGAAAATGGTGTTGTAAATTCATGGTGTTATTTAAGGTATTTGATTGGTGAGAAGTTAAACAGCCGCCAGTATGCGGCTATCCCCATCGCCTTTCAAGCCGCGACTCGGTTGACGCGGGCTGACAGCGTCATTCAGGGAGGTCGGGAAGGCGGGCGACGCAAGTCACCCGCATTTCGATTACTTCGCTGCCAGACGCTTCTCGATTGCATCCATAAGCATACCGGTGATGGAAACCGGGAAGGCCGCTTCTATTTCACGCGCGCAGGTCGGGCTGGTGACGTTGATTTCAGTCAGGCGATCGCCAATCACGTCCAGGCCCACAAAGATCAGCCCTTTTTCTTTCAGCGTCGGGGCTACCGCACGCGCAATTTTCCAGTCGCTTTCGCTCAGTGGACGCGCTTCACCACGGCCGCCGGCCGCCAGGTTGCCACGGGTCTCGCCCTGCGCCGGGATGCGCGCCAGGCAGTAAGGTACTGGCTCACCGTCAACCACCAGAATGCGCTTATCGCCCTCCTTGATTGCCGGCAAGAAGTTCTGCGCCATGCAGAAACGGCTACCGTGCTCGGTCAGGGTTTCGATAATCACCGACAGGTTAGGGTCGTCCTGCTTCACGCGGAAGATAGACGCGCCGCCCATGCCGTCCAGCGGTTTGAGAATAATGTCGCCGTGCTGCTGGTGGAATTTGCGGATGTGCGCCGCGCTGCGGCTGACCAGGGTGTCCGGCGTCAGTTCCGGGAACCAGGCGGTAAACAGCTTTTCGTTGCAGTCACGCAGGCTCTGCGGCTTGTTAACTACCAGCGTGCCTTTGACCTCTGCGCGTTCCAGAATATAGGTCGCGTAGATGTATTCAGTATCGAAAGGGGGATCTTTACGCATCAGGATCACGTCCAGATCATGCAGCGCCAGATCCTGCTCGCTGCCAAAGCTGAACCAGCTCTCTTTATCTTCCTTCACGCTCAGCAGGCGAGTGCGGGCGCGGCCGTCACCGGCGTGCAGATAGAGATCGTCCATCTCCATGTAGTGCAGTTCCCAGCCACGGCGCTGCGCTTCGAGCAGCATGGCGAAGCTGGTGTCTTTTTTGATGTTGATGGAGGCGATAGGGTCCATCACGATGCCGAGCTTAATCATCTTTTCTCCTTTAACCCAGATCGCCGAAACGTACCTGCAAAGCGGTAATTGCGGTGAGCGCTGTGGTTTCTGTACGCAGAACGCGTGGCCCAAGCAGGATATCAGTAAATCCGTGGCCTGTGGTCATCGCAATTTCGTCGGCGGATAAACCGCCTTCCGGCCCAATCAGCAGGCGGACATGTTCCACCGGCAGCGGCAGGGTATTGATACTGTGGTTGGCGCGTGGGTGCAGGTTGAGTTTCAGGCTGCCATCTTGCTCGGCGCACCAGTCTTCCAGTTTCATCGCCTCGCGAATTTCCGGAATACGGTTGCGGCCACATTGTTCGCAGGCGGCGATGGCGATCTTCTGCCATTGCTGGATTTTTTTCGCCAGACGCTCGCCGTCCAACTTCACACCGCAGCGCTCGGAAAACAGCGGAGTAATGACATTGACCCCGAGCTCGATGGATTTCTGAATGGTGAATTCCATCTTCTCACCGCGAGAAATCACCTGGCCCAGATGCAGATTGAGTGGCGATTCACGGTCTTCCGGTTGGCCGGCGGCTAGCCGCACCAGCACGTTTTTTTTGTCGACCTGGGTGATCTCGGCGTCAAATACCTGGTTGCTGCCGTCGAAGAGCTGCAGTGCCTGGCCGGCGCTCATTCGCAGTACACGCCCGATGTGGTTGGCGGCGTCTTCGCTCAGTGCGATTTCTGCATGGTCGATTAACGGCTGCGGGTGATAAATACGGGGTATACGCATTGAATATTCGATCCTGACTAATATGCAGTCATCAGTGCTGCAGCTTGAAAAAAAAGAGTATATACCCAAAGTAATTGAAGCTGCAGCAAGGCGGCAAGTGAGTGCATCCCGATGAGCTTACTTAAGTAAGTGATTCGGGGGCGCTCACGCAGTCAACACCGCTGCAGTTTTAAGTACGAAGGGGATTTAGCCCTTTCGTTGCTGGCAAGCCTGTTGAATATAGAGGTTATGGTTGCCCTGTACCTTAGCGATGCGTGCCTCCCGCAGGCATTCCCACTGGTTGACCGGATACTGACGGTTCCACACCTCGAAAAGCTGGGTCTGTTGGCGGGAAAGCCGCAGTTGATAGCGATCGCGCATATAAAAATAGGTGCGGGCGATCGCACCGCGAGCGCGTGCGGGCGGTTCGGCCTGCTTATTTTTAAAGTCCACTTTCATTGGGCACTGGCCATACTGACCTTCGCCGCCTTTCCATTGGCTGTACATGAAATTATTGCGATCGCCGTTCACTTCGCCAATCGCCGGCTGCAGGTTGTGCAGGTCAGTTTCGATTTGGCGATAGCTCGCGTCTTTGGTGCAGTTTTTGCGGCCACCCTGTTGCCAGCACTGCAATTGGTGGCCGAACTGCCAGGCCGGTACCACATGTTCCCATTCGATACGCTGTGCGCGTTGGGCGTTTTTGCGTGGTTGATAGCCACAACTGTTTAAATCTGGGATGCCTTTCTTGCCCTGCCAGGTGATCTCGCAGCCGCAGTAGAAAGAACCGGGCGCGTCCTGGTTGATTTTGGCCGCTGCTGCCTTGGCCTGATAAAAATTATTGATGCCGTGCGCCTGTGCGGCGCCGGTGGTGAAAATAACCGTAAACAAAATTTTGCTAAGCATATTCCAAAACTGCTCAAAATTGGAAAGGCAGGCAGGGTAGCGGAAGTCAACGGCAGTGGCAAACGACGGGCGTTAACCCCGTGGCTTTTCAAGCCAGCGCCGGAGTCTGGCTGTAACTTGGGACGTAGGGAGCAGAGGTTGGATTTTTCGCTTAAACAGGCTCACCGGCGATAAATTTCAATTTTTCGCCGCACTGACGGCAGCGGTATTCGCTTTCTCCGCGAAGCACCCGATTATGCCGACGTACGGTGAGCTGATGTTGTTGGCAACGACAGTGGTAGGGGAAGGTTTTGCTTTGCACCGAGGCAATTTCAAACTGGTGGGTGCGGCTGGCCGGTACCTGCAACACGCTTTCCATCATCCAGCGCCATTCGCGTCCATGTGGGGCCACGCGGCCAAACTGGCGGAAGACTAACAGGTGCGCCAGTTCGTGCGGCACCACTTCGTCGATAAACGGCTGTTGGTTTTCCATCAGCAAAACCGGATTCAGCCGAATTTCCCAGGCTTGCAGCCAGGCGGTGCCCGCACTGGTTCCGCGTTGCTGGTAAACGACTTTGGGTTCCGGAAACTCGACGGAAAAATGCTGACGCGCCAGCAGCAGTTTTTCACGCAGGCAGCGCATCACCGCCTGTTGCAGCGCTATGGGGATTCTTACTTTGTTCATTGCGGCTAGCTTAAGCAATGGCGCGACGGCTGGCAATAAGACGAAAAACTAATTCTCATCCCGCCTGCCGGGCCGGTTTTTCATTGCATTGATAACCCGATCGACGCTGATGGATTGTAATCAATGTGTTAACTGCGGGATAATAAACCGTACATGCTGAGTCTGTACCCGCAGCGCTCACAGAAAAGATTGAAAAGCATCCCGAGAAAATACCTTTCTAACGCAGGGGTTATTATGCGATTTAGCGCAATAACCGACTGATTAAAAATACGTAAGGTGTGGGAAGTTTTTTGACGCGGCCTGCCCCGAGCTGGCTGAGTAAGTGTGAATTTAACGCAGCTGATGTTGCAAGTGAGAGATCAATGTCGAATAAACCGTTCCATTATCAAGATCCGTTCCCGCTGAAGAAAGACGATACCGAATACTATCTGTTAAGCCGCGATCACGTTTCCGTGAGCGAATTTGAAGGCCAGGAAGTTCTGAAAGTAGCCCCTGAAGCGTTAACCCTCCTTGCCCAGCACGCGTTTCATGACGCCTCATTTATGCTGCGCCCGGCGCACCAGCAGCAGGTTGCCGATATTCTCAAGGATCCGGACGCCAGCGAAAACGACAAATACGTTGCGCTGCAATTTTTGCGTAACTCAGAAATCGCCGCTAAAGGTATTTTGCCGACCTGTCAGGACACCGGTACCGCCATTATCGTCGGTAAAAAGGGCCAGCGCGTCTGGACCGGTGGCGGCGACGAAGAAGCGTTGTCACGCGGGGTGTACAACACCTTTATCGAAGACAACCTGCGCTATTCGCAAAACGCCGCGCTGGATATGTATAAAGAGGTCAACACCGGCAGCAACCTGCCGGCGCAGATCGACCTCTACAGCGTCGACGGCGAAGAATACAAATTCCTGTGTATTGCTAAAGGCGGCGGTTCTGCCAACAAAACCTACCTTTATCAGGAAACCAAAGCGCTGCTGTCTCCGGGCAAGCTGAAGGATTATCTGGTCGAGAAAATGCGTACGCTGGGCACCGCGGCTTGCCCGCCGTACCACGTGGCGTTCGTTATCGGCGGCACCTCGGCGGAAGCAACCCTGAAAACCGTAAAACTGGCCTCGACCAAGTACTATGACGGTCTGCCGACCGAAGGCAATGAGCACGGTCAGGCATTCCGCGACGTGGCGCTGGAAGAAGAGTTGCTGAAAGAAGCGCAGAACCTGGGATTGGGCGCGCAGTTTGGCGGTAAATACTTTGCGCATGACGTTCGCGTGGTGCGTCTGCCGCGCCATGGCGCATCCTGCCCGGTCGGAATGGGGGTTTCCTGCTCCGCTGACCGTAACATTAAAGGCAAGATCAACCGTGACGGCATCTGGCTAGAGAAGCTGGAGCATAATCCTGGCAAATTCATCCCGCAGGAGCTGCGTCAGGCCGGTGAGGGCGAGGCAATCAAGATTGACCTTAACCGCCCGATGGCCGAGATCCTCAAGCAGCTGTCGCAATACCCGGTATCCACCCGCCTGTCCTTGAGCGGTACCATCATCGTGGGTCGCGACATTGCACATGCCAAGCTGAAAGAGCGCCTGGACAGAGGGGAAGGTCTGCCGCAATACGTTAAGGATCATCCGATTTATTACGCAGGCCCGGCCAAAACGCCGGACGGCTACGCTTCCGGTTCACTGGGGCCAACCACTGCCGGGCGCATGGATTCTTACGTCGACCTGCTGCAGTCTCATGGCGGCAGCATGATCATGCTGGCGAAAGGTAACCGCAGCCAGCAGGTGACCGACGCCTGCCACAAGCACGGCGGCTTCTACCTCGGCAGCATCGGTGGCCCGGCGGCGGTACTGGCGCAGCAGAGCATCAAGAGCCTGACCTGCGTCGAATACCCGGAACTGGGTATGGAAGCGATCTGGAAAATCGAAGTGGAAGATTTCCCGGCGTTTATTCTGGTGGATGATAAAGGCAATGACTTCTTCCAGAAGATCCAGTCTGGCCAGTGTTCTCGCTGCGTGAAGTAACCGCCGAAAGGATTTGCCGCCCGCAGTGGGGCGGCAAATTTCAGGTTTTATCAACCCCTGTGTAAATTACTGTAGCCCGCTGGACGCGATGTTTTAACCTGTATACCCTACGCGCAAAGCACTAATACGCGCATAAAGGCATATTTGGAACAGAAGGTTCGGCAAACTCATGGAAACGCAGGAAAGTCATATCAGGGAATTGCTGGTCTGGATTGAAGACAACCTAACCAATCCCTTGTCATTGGATATCGTTTCTGCCAAATCAGGCTACTCGAAATGGTATCTGCAGCGAATGTTCAAAAAGCAGACCAGTTTGTCGCTGGCTTCCTATATTCGCGCGCGCCGCTTGTACCTCGCCGCTTTCGCCTTGCGTTATACGCAAAAAAGCATTCTTGATATTTCTATTGAATATCAATTCGATAACCAACAAACCTTTTCTCGCTGCTTCAAAAAGCACTTTGCCGAATCTCCCAGTGTTTATCGCCATGCGCGTAAACAGGACTTCAGCCATCTGGTTCGCTCGCTGTCGGTGAATCAGCCGGGGGATATCAAGGTCGATCGCGTCAAGGTCGCCAAGGGGCAGTATGCTATCCGAGGGAAGAGTTACCCTTACCATCTGGACATTACCGATCTGGATAAGTCGCACCTTCCCATCCGCAGCAAAATCAAAGAGACGTTCTATGCTCTGCTGGGTGAGCGCCCGGCATTGACCTATTCGCTGGCCCAGTTTGTGCCGGATGGGGAACGAGTGCGGGTGGATTATACCCTGGGTGTTGCGGCAGACTGCCCGGTCAGTGACGGTGCCGGGCTTGAAGCGCTGCCGGATATCTCCGGTGATTTTTGTCGTTTTTGCTATGCCGGCAAGCCGGTGGCCCTGAACGATCATATTGTGCAGATGTACACTCAGGTCTTGCCGCAACTTGGCCTGGCTCGCCGGGAAGGGCCTGACCTGACGATGTTCAACTATTCGCTAAATGAGCGGGAGGAGCTGCATCTTGAGCTCCAACACCTGGTGCCGGTGACTCCCCTTGACTGAGCGGGGTGGCAGAGCGGTTCTTTTGCTGCACGATATCTGCCATCACCGCCAGCGCGATTTCAGCCGGGGTCTTGCTGCCGAGCGGTAAGCCAATCGGGGCATGAATTCGCTCCAGCTCTTGTGGGCTGAATTCGGCAATCTGCTGCAGGCGTTGGCGACGACGCGCGCTGTTGCGCAACGATCCCATGGCGCCGATATAAAACGCCGGGGTATGGATAGCTTCCATTAGCGTCAGATCGTCCATGCGGGGATCGTGCGTCAGCGCGACAATCGCGGTATTGGCGTGACAGCCGCCGTCTTCAATAAACTTGGCAGGAAACTGACGCAGTAGCGTCACGTTGGATCTCAGCTGCGGGGCGAAATTTTCCAGCGCCTCCGGACGGTTCTCGCACACCAACACTTCAAACCCCAGCGAACTGGCGAAATCGGCGCAGTACAATGCCACGCTGGAAAGACCGGCGATCAGCAAACGCGGGGCTGCGGCAATATGCAGGGTAATTTGCGGGCCGCGGCGTTCCACCTGGGTCGCACTGGCGAAATCGGTCAACGTCAGGCTGCCGCAGGCATCCGGCAAAGTGAGGCGTTTGACCAGCGCATGGTGTCCGTTTAACGCGCCGGCGAGGGTTGTCAGGTAATCGATGCTCTCGTCGCCCGCCGGTAAATACTCAATCAGCACCTCCAGCACGCCGCCGCAGGGCAGCGCCACGTTGGGCTCCAGACCGCCCTCACCGTAACGAATGACCTGGCTGGCAGCCTGATACTCCCCGGCCGCCAGGCGCCGCAGAAAGTCTTCTTCCACGCATCCTCCGGACAGCGAGCCGCAATAATGCCCGTCCTGCGTGGCGGCCAACAGCGCCCCCGGCGATCGCGGTGAGGAGCCGTAAGTGCTCAGCACGGTGCACAGCCACACCGGTTGTTGTTTCAGCCAGTTTATCGCCTGGCTGACCACGGTGATATCGAGATGTTGCATAGATGAGTTACTCGCTGACCGGTAGCTGCGACGGAAGATCTATATCCTGCACGACAGTGGGTTGATCAAGATTAAGCCAGTGTACCGCCTGCTCTTTAAGCAGATCGCGTGCACCATTATCGCCACGTAATTGGCTCAGTTGTTTGCGCAATAGAGCGGAAAACCCAACCGGGTGACCCGGCTGTTGTTCAAAACGGGGACGGACAATGGCGTGGTGCTGCAACGCGCTGGCTACCTGCTGGAAAACCGCCGGGGTAACGAACGGCATATCCGCCAAATGAACCAACCAGCCTTGCCAGTGCGGCGTGGCGTTAACGCCGGCGGCAATGGAATCGCCAAGGCCGACGCTGGCCAGCAGCGTGACCGGAACCTGATAGGCGGCGCAAATCTGTTGAACCTGGCGGTTGTCTGGCCGGGTGACCACCCATAGGGGCAGGCCGGAAGCCAACGCTTGACGCAGCGTCTGTTCAAACAGCGAGCGTTGGCGGCCTGTGGCATCCGCAAACTCGGCATTTAATTTATTGCCTGCGCCACCGGCTTGAGAGAAGCGTTCTCCACGTCCGGCAGCGGCGATCACTATGCCTGTTGTCATCTTATCCGCCCGAATTTGCGCAACTTCTAATTACCTTACTAAAAATATGTGTTGTTGAGATGTGTTTTTATTGAAAATCGCATGTTAATCATCACATAATTTTGGTTATAAGCATATGCTTATGACGTCTACGGCAAGGTCGTCAGCGTTTGCGCAACACCACCGCTGAACACAAAACTACAATAAAGATGCAAAGGACTTTTTATGAGCAATTTCAACCCGTCGCGGCGTCGCTTTATCAAAAGCGCCGTGATAGCGGGGGTCTCCGTGTACCTCGCGCCCCTGTACAGCCGTGCCTATGCCGCGCTGTTTGAGCAGAAGATCCTCCAGTCCCCGAACTGGGATGCCCACGAGAAACGTATACGTTTTCGTATCGATGGCCGTGCCAAGGTCATGGGGCAGAAGGTCTTTGCCCGTGATATTCGCGCGGTGGATATGCCGCACTGGCCGCAGCAGCAGGCGCACGCCTTTATTTTGCGCGTCACTCAAGCAGACAAGCTGTTCGAAGGTATCGATCTCTCATTGCTGGGCGACGACCTGCAGCCCGATCGGCTGGTAACCGCCGAGGATTTGGCGCGCGACGGTTTGGCCTTCCCGGCATTTTACGGCGACGACATGCTGCTGCCGATTGGCAAAACCCCGGCTTACCTGGGCCAAGCGGTGGCAATCCTGATTTATCACGATTTTGCCCGTTTCCGCTTTGCCAAAGACAAGCTGAAATTCCGCGAAGGCACGATTAAATACGGGGCGCAAACCGGTCCGCTGCAGCGCGACCCTTGGGGCACTTTCCGCTATGTGCGGGTGGGGGGAGACAAGCCGTTCGATGACGACCGTTTTTCCAGCCTGAAGGATACTCCGATTTTCCCGATTTCGATGAAGAAACACCTGCCGGTCTGGCCGGAAGGACGCGAAGGCGGCAAGCTGGATCAGGAAGGCATGTATTACGCCGGCATGATTGCCGATGAGTTGAAAACGCCGCCGGATGAGTGGCTGGTGATGTCACGCCGCTATACCACGCAGTCCGTCGACACCTCCGCGCTGGAGCCGGACAACGCCAACGGCTGGTTCGATGCCGAGACGCAAACGTTGCATCTGGTGGTGCCGACTCAATCGCCGCAGGAAGTGGCCGATGAAATGCCGCGCATGCTGGCAAAACGCAATCCGCCAGTTAAACAGCTGATTCTGCACCCATGCTACACCGTCGGTTACGGTTCGAAAGATCACTTTAACTTCCCGTATTACGGCGCGGTGGCGGCGATGTACGGTGACGGGCACCCGGTTCGGCTGGCCAACGACCGTTTCGAACAGTTCCAGACTGCGCTGAAACGCCATGCCTTCGACATGAATTACCGCATTGCGGTAAACCGCCAAACCGGCGTGCTGCAGTCATTCCATGGTGAGATGACGGCAGACGGCGGTGGCCGCAGCAACTTTACGCCTTCGGTGGTGATGGTGGCGGCGACCGCGGCGCAGTCGATTTATTACTTCCCGAAAAGCGATTTGTCTGCGGTGGGGCTGGCTTCGCGCGCTATCGACGCAGGGTCGGCTCGAGGTTACGGCACGCTGCAAAGCATGGCCGCCACCGAAATGATGGTCGATGAGCTGGCTGCCGAACTGAAGATTGACCCGATTGAATTCCGTTTGCGCAACGTACTGAAATCCGGCATGAAAAATACGCAGGGGGCCATTCCTGCCGGGGCTATTCGCGCCGATGAAGTGCTGGAGAAGGCGGCGAAGCATGAGATGTGGCTGCAACGCGCCAAGCGCAAGGCGGAGTTTGAAAGCCAGCATCCGGGCAAACGCTATGGCGTAGGCTTTGGCTGCGTGCAAAAAGACTTCGGTACCGGTGCCGAAACTTCATTCGCCCGCGTCGAACTGGGAGAAGACGGGCGCATTATGCTGTATCACAGCGGTGCCGAGATGGGCACCGGCATGTCGACCTCACAATCGGTGTTGTGCGCACAGTGGCTGGGCAAACCGGCAGATGAGGCTCACTTCTCGGTGACCGACTGGTCAGTGCTGCCGATGGTTACCAGTGGCGATCCTTACGTTATGTCGCAGGCCGATCAGGATCGGTTGCAAACCAATCCGGCCTGGACGCCAAGCTACTGCTCACCTTCCAGCGCCAGCAACTCGGCGTATTACTTCTCGCACAGTACGCGCGAAGCGGCGCGGCTGATATTCGATCATGGCCTGTGGCCGGCAGCGATGGCCATTTGGCAATCCGGCCCCGGTGGCGGCCAGGCGGCACCTTTAGTGGTGCGCCGAGAGGATGCGCGTTGGGTGGAGGGGGGATTGACCGCTGCCGGTATGGAGGTGTTGAGCCTGGAGCGGCTGGCAAAACAACTTTACCAGATGGGCGGGATCGCAGGCGCGGCGGTGCACGTATTCAACCGCTGGCAGTGGGCGGAAGCGGACTTTACCCTGAGCGGCAATAGCGAACGCCTGCCGATTGATGGCCTGGCTGTGCGCAACGCCGGTGGCGAGTTCAAAACGCTGCCACGTAATCAGGTCTATTATCCCCCGACTCAACGCAATAACGCGGCGGTGACCTATTACAGTGCCGTCGGAACCCTTGCGGAAGTGGCGGTGGATATCGCCACCGGCCAGGTAGAACTGCTGAATCACCATTCGATCATGGAGTGCGGCAACCTGATTGTGCCGGAACTGGTTTCCGGCCAGTTGCAGGGCGGGTTGGCGATGGGAATTGGTCATGCACTGCACGAATATTTACCGCTGTACGAAGACGGGCCCGGTAACGGTACCTGGAACTTTAACCGCTACCACCTGCCACGCGCCAGCGATGTGGCGGTCTGGAAACAGACCGATGACATCCTGCCCGCGCTGTCGGAAACCGATCCGCCCAAAGGCATGGCCGAAGTGGTGATGATCCCGGTGGTCGCTGCCCTGGTCAACGCCATCGCCGACGCCACTGGCCACCGTTTCCGTGATTTGCCCGTTCGTGCAGAAAATATTCGTGAGGTATTACAATGAGCATCAAAACCCAACCGATTTCCCTGACCATCAACGATAAGCAATACGGCCCGATCGACGTACCTGAAGGGCTGATGATGATCGATTTCCTGCACGAGTATCTCGACCTGACCGGCTCGCGTCTTGGCTGCGGGCAGGGTATCTGCCACGCCTGCGTAGCAATTGTCGATCACCCAAGCGGTACCAGCGAAGAGGTGCGTACCTGTATCACCGGCGCGCACTTCTTTAGCGGCAAAAAAGTCCGCACCGTAGAGGGGCATGCCAAGGTGGATGCGCAGGGCGAAGTGGTGGAGTTGTCACCTATCCAGCAGGCGTTTCTGGAGCATTACAGCTTCCAGTGCGGCTACTGCACGCCGGGCTTTGTCAACGCCGCCACCATTTTTGTGGAAAAACTCAAGCGTGAACCCATTGCCCGTGAGCAACTGGAAAGCGCCATTGAACAGGCGCTGGACAGCCATATCTGCCGCTGTACCGGCTATGTTCGTTACTATGAAGCGGTTCGTGACGTGGTGCTCAAAACCCCGGGCCTGCTGAAGGAGACGGCGCAATGAAAAAACGTCTCGCACTGTTGATCCTGCTGGTGGTCATCATCGTCATCGCCGTGCTGTGGTGGCGTGAAAACCGCCGTTACGATGGCCCGGTGCAGCAGGTAACCGCCAGCACGGAACAGGTTGCCCGCGGTCGCTATCTGGCGCAGGCCGCCGACTGCGCCGCCTGCCATACCGCCAGCGGCGGCGCGCCCTTGGCCGGGGGCTATCCGCTGGAGACGCCGTTCGGCACTATCTATGGCAGTAACCTGACGCCTTCGGCCGATCATGGCATTGGCCGCTGGACCAAAGACGATTTCTTCCTGGCGCTGACTCAGGGTGTGGCACCGGGCGGGCGTCATCTGTACCCGGCGATGCCTTATACTTCGTATAAAGGTATTTCACGCCAGGATGCCGATGATATCTACGCCTATCTGATGACCCGACCGGCGGTGGACGTTGCCATTCCTGAAAACGACATGCCGTTCCCGTTTAATCAACGCATGGCGCTGATCGGTTGGAACCTGCTGTTCCGCAGCCAGGCGCCGTTGCCAGCCAGTTCACAAGGCAATTCGGCGCAGTGGCAACGCGGCCGTTACCTGGCGGATACGCTGGGTCACTGCGGAGAATGCCATACGCCACGCGGCATGCTGGGGCAGATGAATCTTGGCAAGCCGATGCAGGGGGGCGATTTGGGGCGCTTTATGGCACCGGACATCACGCCGCACGGATTGGCCCAGCGCGGCTGGACGCCGGATGACCTCAACCGTTTCCTGGCAACCGGGATGGCAACTCAGGGATCTGCGTTCAGTGAGATGCACATGGTGGTGGATCTCAGCACCCGTCATCTGACGCCGGAAGACCATCAAGCACTGGCGACCTATCTGATGGGTGAACAGCCGCCGGCCGCAGTGCCGATTAAAATCGGCCAGGGCAGCGATACCGGGCGTATCAGCTATCTGGATCAGTGCTCCGGCTGCCATGCACGGGAAGGTGAGGGCAAACCGCACGTAGCGGTGGCGATGCGCGATAACGCCACGCTGCGCCAACCGGATGCCAAGAATCTGATTGTCTCGGTGCTGGACGGTTTACCGGCGCAGCAATTCCCCAACGGCGAAAGTATGCAGAGCATGCCGGCCTTTGGCGAACGTCTGGACGATGCGCAAGTGGCGGAGCTGGTGAACTATCTGCGCGTAACCTGGGGGGGCTTGCCGGCGGATATCACCGCCGAGCAGGTGAAGGTCCTGCGCAAGAAATAGCCTAAGTCAGGCTAAAAAAATGGCCCGCAGTTTTACACTGCGGGCCATTTTGTTTTTGGCGTGAACTAGCTGCGGCTGGTTGCGCTCATTGCACGCTGGCTACGTTGCTTGACGATATAGCCAATGGCCAAAATTGCCACCCAAACCGGGATCAGCAACACCGAGATTTGAATGCCCGGCGTCAGATACATGATCACCAGGATACCGGCCATAAACACCAGGCACAGGTAGTTGCTGAACGGATACCAGAAGGCCTTGAACTTCGGCTCTACGCCTTCGCGGTTCTTGGCTGCGCGGAACTTCAGGTGCGCCAGGCTGATCATCGCCCAGTTGATCACCAGCGCCGAGACCACCAGCGCCATCAGCAATTCGAATGCGCGACCGGGGATCAGGTAGTTAATCAGCACGCAGAACGCCGTGGCCGTTGCGGAGACGGCGATAGCGATAACCGGTACGCCGCGGCCGTCCACCTTCAGCAGGCTCTTCGGACCGTTGCCTTGCTTCGCCAGGCCGTACAGCATGCGGCTGTTGCAGTAAACGCAGCTGTTGTACACAGACAGGGCGGCGGTCAACACCACGATGTTCAGCACGGTTGCTACCAGGTTGCTGTTCAGCGCGTGGAAGATCAGCACGAACGGGCTGCCGCCTTCCACCACTTTGCCCCAAGGGTACAGCGACAGCAAAATGGTCAGTGAGCCGATATAGAACAGCAGGATGCGGTAGATCACCTGGTTGGTGGCTTTGGGAATGCTTTTCTGCGGGTTGTCGGCCTCCGCGGCGGTAATACCCACCAGCTCGAGTCCACCAAACGAGAACATGATCACCGCCATTGCCATTACCAGCCCCATGATGCCGTTCGGGAAGAACCCGCCCTGTGCCCACAAGTTGGTTACGGTGGCTTCCGGGCCGCCCAGGCCGCTGAACAGCAGGTAGGCACCGAACACGATCATGCCGATAATCGCCACGACTTTGATGATGGCAAACCAGAATTCCATCTCGCCGTAGACCTTAACATTCGCCAGGTTGATGGCGTTGATGGCCAGGAAGAAGACCGCCGCCGATACCCAGGTTGGGATCTCCGGCCACCAGTACTGCACATAGATACCGACCGCGGTCAGTTCCGCCATCGCCACCAATACATACAGCACCCAGTAGTTCCAGCCGGAAGCAAAGCCGGCAAAATTGCCCCAGTATTTATAGGCGAAGTGGCTAAACGAACCGGCAACCGGCTCTTCCACTACCATTTCACCCAGCTGGCGCATGATCAGAAATGCGATAAAGCCGCCAATGGCATAGCCGAGAATGACCGAAGGACCGGCCATTTTTATTGTTTGCGCTATCCCGAGAAATAGCCCGGTACCAATAGCGCCCCCTAGAGCAATAAGCTGAATATGGCGGTTTTTCAGGCCGCGCTTCAGCTGGTCGCCATGCTGTTGACCATCCATCAATGAAACCCTCTGTCGTTGCAGAATTACTCACATGCTGTAAAGCAGTGGTTACGATGTGTGTTTTATTTTATTTACGGCGTTATATCTATTAATTCCACGGAGCCGCTACCGTTTGGCAAAGAATAATGTTATGCGCGTCAGTTTGCACCTGCTTTATAGGGTGAGTGATTAAGATTTCAGCAGTTTAGGAAACAAAATGCGGGTTGTGTGACGGCAGGGGGGATTCAGTGCATGAAATAAGCAGCAAATCACATAATGCGCAAAAATAATTTAGCGCTGGTCGCTTTGGTTCGGCGAAATATTGACCGGTTGAGCGCACCTTATGCGCTGCAAATAGCTATTCGTTAAAGCTTAATAAACATGCAATAAAATCCTGCCTTTGATGCTTCAGTCTGCCTGACGGCAGGTTTCGCAAAAGTTAAATCAAAAACCTACCTCGTAAATGGTATTACCAAGCGTGCGTTAGCGGTTTGCAGCAGCTCTGGTATTGAGGTGTTAAAATGTGCGGGTAACCTGATTTCGATCAAGGCCCATATGGACAGGAGGTGAATACTTTGTTACTTTACCGTCACGTTTTTGAAATTGGTATTACCAATTGACTCCGCGCCATTCGCAGAGAAGAATTCACCCATGGCCTACAGCAAAATCCGCCAACCCAAGTTGTCAGATGTTATCGAGCAGCAGCTCGAACACCTGATCCTCGAGGGAACACTGCGTCCAGGCGAAAAACTGCCACCGGAGCGCGAGCTGGCGAAACAATTTGATGTTTCCCGTCCTTCTCTGAGAGAGGCCATCCAGCGCCTGGAAGCCAAAGGGCTGCTCCTGCGCCGTCAGGGCGGTGGTACCTTTGTGCAAACTAATCTGTGGCAGAGCTTCAGCGATCCTCTGGCTGAACTGTTGGCCGACCACCCTGAATCACAATTCGATCTGTTGGAAACCCGTCATGCCCTCGAAGGCATTGCTGCCTATTACGCGGCGTTGCGCGGCACCGACGAAGATCTGGCGCGCATCCGCGATTGCCACATTGTGATCCAGCAGGCCCAGGAAAGCGGCGATCTCGACGCCGAAGCCGACGCGGTCATGCAGTATCAAATCGCCGTGACCGAAGCTGCCCACAACGTTGTGTTACTTCACCTGCTACGCTGCATGGGGCCGATGCTGGAACAGAACGTACGTCAGAACTTTGAATTGCTCTACTCGCGCCGTGAGATGTTGGCAAAGGTGAGCAGCCACCGCGCCGGAATTTTTGAGGCGATTGTGGCACGCGAGCCGGAAAAGGCCCGTGAAGCCTCGCACCGCCATTTGGCGTTTATCGAGGAAATCTTGCTGGATCTCAGCCGGGAGCATACTCGGCGCGAGAGATCGCTACGGCGTCTCCAGCAACGCAAGGATTAAGAGCGTTCTCTTCAGGGCACACCAGCCTGCGGAGCTTTCGTTCGAAGTGCTTAGTTAAGCATTTAAGCGGCAACTAAACTGATGGGCCTGTCTTCGTGTGTTTTGCCTCAGAACACAGGAAGACAGGCTCCAAAACAAACCATTAGACAGATAAGGAATACCACCATGTCAGAACGTTTAAACAATGACGTGGATCCGATCGAAACCCGCGACTGGCTGCAGGCGATCGAATCGGTCATCCGTGAAGAGGGTGTTGAGCGAGCTCAGTTTCTGATTGATCAGGTATTGGGTGAAGCCCGTAAAGGCGGTGTTAGCGTTGCAGCCGGTGCTGCGGCTCACAACTACGTCAACACCATCGCGGTGGAAGACGAACCTGCTTACCCTGGTAACCTGGATCTTGAGCGTCGTATCCGCAGCGCTATCCGCTGGAACGCGGTAATGACCGTGCTGCGCGCTTCCAAGAAAGATCTGGACCTGGGCGGCCACATGGCTTCCTTCCAATCTTCCGCGACCTTCTATGAAGTCTGCTTCAACCACTTCTTCCGTGCACGCAACGAGCAAGACGGCGGCGATCTGGTTTACTTCCAGGGCCACATCTCTCCGGGCGTTTACGCACGTGCCTTCCTTGAAGGCCGCTTGACCGAAGACCAAATGAACAACTTCCGTCAGGAAGTTCACGGTAAAGGCCTGTCTTCTTACCCGCATCCTAAACTGATGCCTGAATTCTGGCAGTTCCCAACCGTTTCCATGGGCCTGGGCCCAATCAGCGCCATCTACCAGGCGAAGTTCCTGAAATATCTGGAACACCGTGGCCTGAAGAACACCTCTGCTCAAACCGTTTACGCCTTCCTGGGCGACGGTGAGATGGATGAGCCGGAATCCAAAGGTGCGATCACTATCGCCACCCGTGAGAAACTGGACAACCTGGTGTTCGTCATCAACTGTAACCTGCAACGTCTGGACGGCCCAGTCACCGGTAACGGCAAGATCATCAATGAACTGGAAGGTATCTTCTCCGGCGCAGGCTGGCAGGTACTGAAAGTGATTTGGGGCGGTCGTTGGGACGAACTGCTGCGTAAAGACACCAGCGGCAAGCTGATCCAGCTGATGAACGAAACCCTGGACGGCGACTACCAGACCTTCAAATCCAAAGACGGCGCTTACGTACGTGAGCACTTCTTCGGCCGCTTCCCGGAAACCGCCGCCCTGGTCAAAGACATGACCGACGACGAAATCTGGGCGCTGAACCGCGGTGGTCACGATCCGAAGAAAGTCTTCGCTGCACTGAAAAAAGCGCAGGACACCCAAGGCAAACCAACCGTTATCCTGGCCCATACCATTAAAGGTTACGGCATGGGTGAAACCGCGGAAGGTAAAAACATCGCTCACCAGGTGAAGAAAATGAACATGGAAGGGGTTCACCACTTCCGCGATCGTTTCAATGTGCCAGTTGCCGATGCCGACATCGAAAAACTGCCGTACATCACCTTCGAGAAAGACTCTGAAGAGTACAAATACCTGCACGAACGCCGTCAGGCGCTGAAAGGTTATGTACCGACCCGTCTGCCAGCCTTCACCCAGAAGCTGGAAATGCCGGCTCTGGAAGACTTCAGCTCACTGCTGGAAGAGCAGAACAAAGAAATCTCCACCACCATCGCCTTCGTGCGTGCCCTGAACGTGATGCTGAAGAACAAGTCGATCAAAGATCGTCTGGTTCCAATCATCGCTGACGAAGCGCGTACCTTCGGTATGGAAGGTCTGTTCCGTCAGATCGGTATCTACAGCCCGAACGGTCAGCAATATACCCCGCAGGACCGTGAGCAGGTTGCTTACTACAAAGAAGACGAAAAAGGTCAGATCCTGCAGGAAGGCATCAACGAACTGGGCGCAGCATCTTCATGGCTGGCCGCAGCGACTTCCTACAGCACCAACGATCTGCCGATGATTCCGTTCTACATCTACTACTCGATGTTCGGTTTCCAGCGTATCGGTGACCTGTGCTGGGCAGCAGGCGACCAACAGGCGCGCGGCTTCCTGATCGGCGGTACTTCAGGCCGTACCACCCTGAACGGTGAAGGTCTGCAGCACGAAGACGGCCACAGCCACATTCAGTCTCTGACTATCCCTAACTGTATCTCTTACGATCCAGCTTATGCATACGAAGTGGCAGTGATCATGCATGACGGTCTGGTCCGCATGTACGGCGACGCGCAAGAAAACGTCTACTACTACATCACCACGCTGAACGAAAACTACCACATGCCGGCCATGCCGCAGGGCGCAGAAGAAGGTATCCGCAAAGGTATCTACAAGCTGGACACTCTGGCAGGCAGCAAAGGCAAGGTTCAGTTGCTGGGTTCAGGTTCTATCCTGCGTCACGTACGTGAAGCGGCGAAGATCCTGGCAGACGATTACGGCGTGGGTTCTGACATCTACAGCGTGACTTCCTTCACTGAACTGGCGCGTGATGGCCAGGACTGCGAGCGTTGGAACATGCTGCACCCAACCGAAACTCCACGTGTACCGTACATTGCTCAGGTGATGAACGATGCGCCGGCGGTTGCGTCTACCGACTACATGAAGCTGTTTGCAGAACAGGTTCGTACTTACGTTCCAGCCAGCGACTATCGCGTACTGGGTACTGACGGCTTCGGTCGTTCAGACAGCCGCGAAAACCTGCGCCACCACTTTGAAGTTGACGCTTCTTACGTTGTGGTTGCTGCACTGGGTGAACTGGCTAAACGCGGTGAAATCGAAGCTTCTGTGGTAGCTGATGCGATTAAGAAATTCGACATCAACCCAGAAAAAGTTAACCCGCGTCTGGCATAAGAGGTACAGAAGAAATGTCTATCGAAATCAAAGTACCGGACATCGGTGCAGACGAAGTGGAAATCACCGAGATTCTGGTGAAAGTGGGCGATAAAGTTGAAGCTGAACAATCGCTGATCACCGTTGAAGGTGACAAAGCTTCCATGGAAGTCCCTTCCCCGCAGGCGGGTGTGGTTAAAGAGATCAAAGTTGCCGTCGGTGATAAAACCGAAACCGGCAAACTGCTGATGATCTTTGAAGCGGAAGGGGCGGCTCAGGCCGCACCTGCTGCCAAGGCTGAAGAAAAACCGGCTGCGGCACCTGCTGCTCCGGCTGCCGCGGCTGCCAAAGACGTTGCCGTACCGGACATCGGTGCCGACGAAGTGGAAGTGACCGAGATCCTGGTGAAAGTGGGCGACAAGGTGGAAGCCGAGCAGTCCCTGATCACCGTTGAAGGCGACAAGGCTTCCATGGAAGTCCCTGCACCGTTCGCAGGCACCGTGAAAGAGATCAAAATCGGCACTGGCGACAAAGTCACCACCGGTTCTCTGATCATGGTATTCGAAGTGGCTGGCGCAGCTTCTGCTGCCGCTCCGGCTGCGGCTGAAACGCCTGCTGCTCCAGCGGCACCGGCTGCCTCTGCGGCCAAAGACGTTGCCGTACCGGATATCGGTGGCGATGAAGTAGAAGTGACCGAAGTGATGGTGAAAGTGGGCGACAAAGTTGCCGCTGAGCAGTCACTGATCACCGTTGAAGGTGACAAGGCTTCTATGGAAGTGCCGGCACCGTTCGCAGGTACCGTGAAAGAAATCAAAATCAGCGCCGGCGATAAAGTGAAAACCGGCTCCCTGATCATGGTGTTCGAAGTTGAAGGCGCTGCACCAGCGGCTGCTCCTGCTCAAAAAGCAGAAGCAGCGCCGGCACCGGCTGCCAGCGCGGCACCAGCCAAACAGGCTGCTCCAGCTGCCAAAGGTGAGTTCGCCGAGAACGACGCTTATGTGCATGCCACCCCGGTCATCCGCCGCCTGGCGCGTGAGTTCGGTGTAAACCTGGCGAAAGTGAAAGGCACCGGTCGTAAAGGCCGCATCCTGCGCGAAGACGTTCAGACTTACGTGAAAGACGCGGTCAAACGTGCAGAAGCGGCGCCAGCTGCTGCTGTCGGTGGCGGTCTGCCAGGCATGCTGCCATGGCCGAAAGTGGACTTCAGCAAGTTCGGTGAGATCGAAGAAGTTGAACTGGGCCGCATCCAGAAAATCTCGGGTGCCAACCTGAGCCGTAACTGGGTGATGATCCCGCACGTGACTCACTTCGACAAAACCGACATCACCGATCTGGAAGCTTTCCGCAAGCAACAGAACGAAGAAGCGGCCAAGCGTAAGCTGGATGTGAAGTTCACCCCGGTGGTGTTCATCATGAAAGCCGTTGCTGCCGCTCTGGAGCAGATGCCGCGTTTCAATAGCTCTCTGTCCGAAGATGGTCAGAAGCTGACGCTGAAAAAGTACATCAACGTCGGTGTTGCGGTTGATACGCCAAACGGCCTGGTGGTTCCGGTATTCAAAGATGTGAACAAGAAGAGCATCACCGAACTGTCCCGTGAGCTGATGGCTATCTCCAAAAAAGCGCGTGACGGTAAACTGACCGCCGGCGAAATGCAGGGTGGCTGTTTCACCATCTCCAGCCTGGGCGGTATCGGGACAACTCACTTCGCGCCGATAGTGAACGCGCCGGAAGTGGCTATCCTGGGTGTCTCCAAGTCTGCTATGGAGCCAGTCTGGAACGGTAAAGAGTTCGTGCCGCGCCTGATGATGCCAATGTCGCTCTCCTTCGACCACCGTGTTATCGATGGTGCAGATGGTGCGCGCTTTATTACCATCATCAACAACATGCTGGCTGATATCCGCCGTATGGTGATGTAATGAAAAAAGGGCGCAGCATGCTGCGCCCTTATCGCTTCTGTAGCAGTTTTGTCGGTTTTTGCACGACTCGACAAAATTGTTGAGACACGGGTCACTCGAACACGCTTTGCAGATTATTAACAATTCTGTAAACTGCTCGCGGTGTAAGCGTCCCGGTGGATGAAGGGCGTTATGAGATCGATTAGCAATAAAAATGACGTCTGACCCGCCGGACAATCAATTAAGAGGTCATGATGAGTACTGAAATTAAAACTCAGGTCGTGGTACTTGGGGCGGGCCCGGCAGGTTACTCTGCTGCCTTTCGTTGCGCTGACTTAGGTCTTGAAACCGTTCTGGTTGAACGTTATTCCACGCTGGGCGGTGTTTGCCTGAACGTGGGATGTATCCCTTCCAAAGCACTGCTGCACGTAGCCAAAGTGATCGAAGAAGCCAAGGCGCTGGCCGAGCACGGCATCGTTTTCGGCGAGCCGAAAACTGACATCGACAAAGTGCGCGTCTGGAAAGAAAAAGTCATCAATCAGCTGACCGGCGGTCTGGCTGGCATGGCTAAAGGCCGTAAAGTGAAAGTGGTTAACGGCCTGGGCAAGTTCACCGGCGCTAACACCCTGGTTGTTGAAGGCGAAAATGGTCCAACCACCATCAACTTCGACAATGCCATCATCGCTGCAGGTTCTCGTCCGATCCAACTGCCATTCATTCCTCATGAAGATCCACGCGTGTGGGACTCTACCGATGCACTGGAACTGAAAACTGTCCCAGAGCGTCTGCTGGTTATGGGCGGCGGTATCATCGGCCTGGAAATGGGCACCGTATACCATGCGCTGGGTTCACAGATCGACGTTGTCGAAATGTTTGACCAAGTGATCCCGGCGGCTGACAAAGACGTGGTGAAAGTCTTCACCAAGCGTATCAGCAAGCAGTTCAACCTGATGCTGGAAACCAAAGTGACCGCGGTAGAAGCCAAAGAAGACGGTATCTATGTCACTATGGAAGGCAAAAAAGCGCCTGCAGAACCACAGCGTTATGACGCGGTGCTGGTGGCTATCGGCCGCGTGCCGAACGGTAAGCTGCTGGAAGCGGGTAAAGCCGGTGTGGAAGTTGACGAGCGTGGCTTCATCAACGTCGACAAACAGCTGCGTACCAACGTGCCGCACATCTTCGCTATCGGCGACATCGTCGGTCAACCGATGCTGGCGCACAAAGGCGTGCATGAAGGCCACGTTGCCGCTGAAGTTATTGCCGGCATGAAGCACTACTTCGACCCGAAAGTGATCCCATCGATCGCTTACACCGAGCCGGAAGTTGCCTGGGTGGGTCTGACCGAGAAAGAAGCGAAAGAAAAAGGCATCAGCTACGAAACTTCCACCTTCCCGTGGGCAGCTTCTGGCCGTGCTATCGCTTCCGACTGCGCAGACGGCATGACCAAACTGATTTTCGACAAAGAAACTCACCGTATCATCGGTGGCGCGATTGTCGGCACCAACGGTGGCGAGCTGTTGGGTGAAATCGGTCTGGCTATCGAGATGGGTTGCGACGCAGAAGACATCGCGCTGACTATCCATGCTCACCCAACCCTGCACGAATCCGTAGGCTTGGCGGCAGAGATCTTTGAAGGCAGCATCACCGATCTGCCTAACCCGAAAGCCAAGAAGAAGTAATTCTGCTGGTTTGAAAGGTGAATAAGCGGCTCCTGAAAAGGGGCCGTTTTTTTATGCGCGGCATCCAGGTAAAAGGCCGCTCGATGAGCGGCCAGTAGCTTACTTGTTCTGGAATATCACGTTCAACGTGAGGCTGTTGCCGTTAACCGACCAACCGCCTTTGCTCACGCCAAACGCCGATCCCAGTACAATGAGCAGGATAAACATGGAACTCCCTTTCATTGCGCGATCCTTGTGGAACCACGACCACCGCGACTTCACCGGAAAAATCCCGGCGGAACAAGCGCTTTGTGGCGCCTGTATCGCAGTTGTTGCAGCACTGTTCTCAAGCCCGATGACCGACTGCTAAACCGGCAGAACAGACCCGGCTAAATATTACGTTGAAATGAATTTTCAGACATTCTTTTTGTTGATTTTTTAATCATCGTTGCGCACAATGTCCCTGCTTTGTGGCGCTTGTATCGTTCTTAACGATGTAAGAAATCCGTGAGGTGCCTGCTAACACCGAACGGAACAACAGAACCGCCTTAATGGCGGTTTTTTTGTGCCTTCCGCTCTCAAATTTTACTATTCGCGACCAGTAGCCATTGTAAGTGAGTGGGTATTATGTTGTTCTCGTTAGGCTGATGTATGTTGGGAACGGAACCTCTCTGTAGCCCCGTCGGGCCTGTGTCGCAGCCGATTACACTGCGCTCAACGATTCAGCAAAGATTTAATGTTGCTTTTATGTGAACGAATTAACAACCAATTCAAATCCTGATATGCTGGCTGAGCGGAACCGGGCACTGTACTTACAGTCCAGGACATCGACAGCAGTGCCCCGTCAGGATCAATGGCATCAACACCGTGCGCTAAACCCGGTTTGAATAGAGAACGCCAGGCACAATAAATGACAATGAGAGCGAGGAGAATGTCGTGCTAGAAGAATACCGTAAGCACGTAGCCGAGCGTGCTGCAGAGGGCATCGTCCCTAAGCCGTTAGACGCCACCCAAATGGCAGCGCTGGTTGAATCATTAAAGAATCCGCCAAAAGGCGAAGAAGAATTCCTGTTAGACCTGCTGATTAACCGTGTGCCACCGGGCGTCGACGAAGCCGCCTATGTAAAAGCCGGTTTCTTGGCAGCCATCGCCAAAGGCGAAGCGACCTCCCCCCTGATTACCCCCGAGAAAGCCGTAGAGCTGTTAGGCACCATGCAAGGTGGCTATAACATTCATCCGCTGATCGACGCGCTGGATAACGAAAAATTGGCTGCGATTGCCGCCAAAGCGCTGTCCCATACGCTGCTGATGTTCGACAACTTCTACGACGTGGAAGAAAAAGCCAAAGCGGGTAACCCGCACGCCAAGCAGATTATGCAGTCCTGGGCCGATGCCGAGTGGTATCTGTCTCGTCCGCAACTGGCGGAAAAAATCACCGTTACCGTATTCAAAGTCACCGGTGAAACCAACACCGATGACCTGTCGCCGGCACCGGATGCCTGGTCACGCCCGGATATCCCACTGCACGCCCTGGCGATGCTGAAAAACGAACGTGAAGGCATAGTGCCGGATCAGCCGGGCAGCGTTGGGCCTATCAAGCAAATCGAACTGCTGAACAAGAAAGGTTTCCCGCTGGCTTACGTCGGTGACGTTGTCGGCACCGGTTCTTCTCGTAAATCCGCCACCAACTCGGTGCTGTGGTTTATGGGCGACGATATCCCTTACGTGCCTAACAAGCGCGGTGGTGGTGTAGTGCTGGGCGGTAAAATCGCGCCTATCTTCTTCAACACCATGGAAGATGCCGGTGCATTGCCGATTGAAGTGGACGTCAATGACCTGAACATGGGCGACGTGATCGACATTTACCCGTACAAGGGGGAAGTGCGCAACCACGAAACCGATGAGCTGATTGCCAACTTCGAACTGAAGACCGACGTACTGCTCGACGAAGTGCGTGCCGGTGGCCGTATTCCGCTGATCATCGGTCGTGGCCTGACTACCAAAGCGCGTGAAGCGCTGGGCCTGCCGCACAGCGACGTGTTCCGCATTGCCAAAGAAGTGGCTGTCAGCAGCAAAGGCTTCTCCCTGGCGCAGAAAATGGTTGGCCGCGCCTGTGGCGTTGCCGGCGTGCGCCCGGGCGAATACTGCGAGCCCAAGATGACCTCTGTCGGTTCACAGGACACTACCGGCCCGATGACCCGTGACGAGCTGAAAGATCTGGCTTGCCTGGGCTTCTCCGCCGATCTGGTGATGCAGTCGTTCTGTCACACCGCTGCGTACCCGAAACCGGTTGACGTGACGACCCACCACACGCTGCCGGACTTCATCATGAACCGTGGCGGCGTGTCGCTGCGTCCGGGTGATGGCGTTATTCACTCCTGGCTGAACCGTATGTTGCTGCCGGATACCGTAGGCACCGGCGGTGACTCCCACACCCGTTTCCCAATCGGTATCTCCTTCCCGGCGGGTTCCGGCCTGGTTGCCTTTGCCGCCGCTACCGGCGTGATGCCGCTGGATATGCCAGAGTCTGTCCTGGTGCGCTTCAAAGGCAAGATGCAGCCTGGCATTACTCTGCGTGACCTGGTACACGCTATCCCTTACTACGCCATCCAGCAGGGCCTGCTGACCGTAGAGAAGAAGGGCAAGAAGAACATCTTCTCCGGCCGCATTCTGGAGATCGAAGGCTTGCCGGATCTGAAAGTCGAGCAGGCATTCGAACTGACTGACGCTTCGGCCGAACGTTCCGCTGCCGGCTGTACCATCAAGCTGGATAAGGCACCGATTGAAGAGTATCTGAACTCTAACATCGTGCTGCTCAAGTGGATGATCTCCGAAGGCTACGGCGACCGTCGTACCCTGGAGCGTCGTATTCAGGGCATGCAAAAATGGTTGGCGGATCCGCAACTGCTGGAAGGCGATGCGGATGCAGAATACGCTGCGGTGATCGACATCGATCTGGCAGAGATCACTCAGCCAATCCTGTGTGCACCAAACGATCCGGATGACGCGCGTCTGCTGTCCGACGTGGCCAACAGCAAGATCGATGAAGTGTTTATCGGTTCCTGCATGACCAACATCGGCCACTTCCGCGCGGCCGGCAAGCTGCTGGATCAGCACAAAGGCCAGTTGCCGACCCGTCTATGGGTGGCTCCGCCAACCAAGATGGATGCGGCTCAGTTGACCGAAGAAGGCTACTACAGCGTATTCGGCAAGAGCGGTGCACGTATCGAGATCCCAGGTTGTTCACTGTGCATGGGTAACCAGGCGCGCGTGGCCGACGGTGCGACGGTGGTTTCCACCTCGACCCGTAACTTCCCGAATCGTCTGGGGACCGGTGCCAACGTGTATCTGGCTTCTGCAGAACTGGCGGCGGTGGCTTCGCTGCTGGGTCGTCTGCCAACGCCGGACGAGTACCAGACGTACATGGCACAGGTCGATAAGTCAGCGGCGGATACCTACCGTTATCTGAACTTTGACCAACTGGGTCAGTACACGGAAAAAGCCGACGGCGTGATCTTCCAAACCGCTGTTTAAGTCGCTATATTGCGCAACTGTTTAACGGGAGGCCTTGGCCTCCCGTTTTATTTTTCTCAGTTGCCAACTTTGCGAGCGCTCACTGAGTTAGTCATGAATTAATGTTTACACTAAGAGAAAGGGCTCAGGAGGGCGTGCTATGGATTACGAATTTCTGCGTGACGTTACCGGTCAGGTGGTGGTCAGATTTTCGATGGGGCATGAGGCGATTGGCCACTGGATCAACGAAGAACTCAAAGGCGACTTCAACCTGCTCGATCGCATCGAAGCCGGTGCGGCGCAAGTGAAGGGCAGCGAGCGTCAATGGCAGCTGGAAGGTCATGAATACACGTTGCTGATGGACGGGGAGGAAGTGATGATCCGCGCTAACCTGCTGGAGTTCGAGGGCGACGAGATGGAGGAGGGGATGAATTACTATGACGAAGAAAGCCTCTCATTCTGCGGCGTCGAAGACTTTTTGCAGGTATTGAAGGCCTACCGTTCTTTTATGCTGAAATACTGAACGTAAGGGCGCGGCGTGCCGCGCCCGATACAGATTACAGATGCGGAATATTGCGGCCGTAATAGATTTCCTGCATCTCTTTCCACAGCAGATCGGTAATCTCTTTACGCTCGGCTTCGCTCAGCGCGTCCGGTTTGGCGTTAAACAGGTAGTGCTTCAGATCGAAATCCTTCAGCAACATCTTGGTATGGAAGATGTTTTCCTGATAAACATTCACGTCCATCATGTGGTACAGCGCCTTCATATCATCAGACATAAAGTTCTGGATCGAGTTGATCTCATGATCGATGTAATGCTTCAAACCGTTTACGTCGCGGGTAAAACCGCGCACGCGGTAATCCATGGTGACGATGTCAGATTCCAACTGGTGGATCAGATAATTCAACGCTTTAAGCGGTGAAATCACGCCGCAGGTGGACACTTCGATATCGGCGCGGAAGGTGCAAAGACCGCCTTCCGGATGGCTCTCCGGATAGGTATGAACGCAGATGTGGCTCTTGTCCAGATGTGCGACTACCGTCTTTGACAGTGGGCCCGGGTGTTCTGAAGTATCGACATCGTCCGGGTCGACCGGCTCTTCGCTGACCAGAATGGTGACGCTGGCGCCCTGAGGCTCGTAGTCCTGACGTGCGATGTTGAGAATATTGGCGCCAATGATCGAGCAGGTCTCGCTGAGGATCTCGGTCAGGCGGTTGGCGTTGTATTGTTCGTCAATGTAGGCGATATAGCCAGCGCGGTCGTCCGCGGTTTTGGCGTAACAAATATCGTAAATACAAAAACTCAGGCTTTTGGTCAGGTTGTTGAAGCCGTGCAGTTTTAGCTTATGCAATTTGGTTCACCTCCTTTATCTTCTCGCTTAACGTGAAACGTTCAGTGCGTCGAGCAAATACTGCGGCAGTGCAAAGCTGCCCGCGTGAATTGCCGGGTTATAATAACGACAGTTTAAGCCGCTTTGATGAAAGCGATGTTGCAGCGTTGACAAGTCGAGCTGACGCAGTGCCGGGTTTTGGCTGGCCCAGGCGAAGGTCATAATGCCGCCGTAGTAAGTCGGGATCGCCGCCTGGTAGAAACTGACGTCCTTGAAGTATTGGCTCAGCTTGGTGTGGCTATTGACCGCTTCGTCTTGCTGCAGGAAGCACACGCCGTTCTGCGCAACAAAAATGCCGCCCTCGTTCAGGCAGCGTGCGCAGCCTTCGTAGAATGCCGAGGTGAACAGGCTTTCGCCGGGGCCGATAGGATCGGTGCAGTCGGAGATAATCACATCGAATTTTTCATCGGTCTGATTAACAAAGTTGACGCCGTCGTCGATCACCAGCTTAAAGCGTGGATCGTCGTAAGCACCGGCATTGTGATTAGGCAGGTATTGGCGGCAGAATTCCACCACGCCGGCGTCGATCTCGACCATGGTGATTTGTTCAACGCCCTGATGACGGCTGACTTCGCGCAGCATAGCACCGTCGCCACCGCCGATGATCAGGATTTTCTTCGCCTGGCCGTGAGCCAGCAGCGGTATGTGGGTCATCATCTCGTGATAGATGAACTCATCGCGCTCGGTGGTTTGCACCACGCCGTCGAGCGCCATAACGCGCCCCAGAACCGGGTTTTCAAAAATCACCAAATCCTGATGCTCGGTCTTCTCACGATACAGCACGTTCTCTACCGAGAAGTACTGGCCGAAGTTGGCATGCAGTGTTTCATACCAAATTTCTTTCTGGGTCATGTGCGGGAACTCCGTAATAACAGCCATGAAAAATTGGCGCAACATCATAGCTAACTCTGCCTGGTGATGCACGGCTGAATTTCAAACAGAGATAGCGGAAGGCGGGGGATTAGTTAGCGTAGGCCAGCAGGCTTAGCGAGTCGCGTGCCAGAGATTTGCATTTGTTCGGGGTAGGAATGGCGATACCACTGAGATCGCGATAGCTGTCTTCACCCAGAGCCTTCATATTAAAACTATTATAGTTGGTCAGATCCCAACGGTTTTGCTGCGCGAAATAAACGATGGCGCGTTTGATTTGCGCATTGGGCAAGTCGTTGTAGCCGCAATCGTTTTTCAAATAAATAAACACTGCCGTCAGATCGGCCAGATCTTCCGCTTCGGACTCATTCAGCGCCAGACTGGCGTTGGAGAACCCCAGCATGGTGAGCAACAGCACCAGTAAACTTGTTTTTTTCATCATGAAAATAGACCTGTTTGTTGTCTACAGACGTTATCACACTTGCCTGTAAAGGCACCAAATTTTATTACTCACAGGTAGCATAACCGGCAGCAAAGGCTTGACCTTCCGCTAAGGGGAGGGTTTAGGCTGACGTTTAGATGAGTTAGATCACTGAGAAAAGGGAGTCAGCGATGTTACGCCGTGATTTTATCAAACTGACCGCTGCGCTGGGCGCGGCAAGCGCTTTACCGTTGTGGAGCCGGGGCGCGTGGGCGGCTGAATTGCCGGCGTTACCGATCCCGCCACTGCTGATGCCGGACGCACAAGGGAACATTGCTCTGGCGCTGCAAACCGGTGAGGTGAACTGGCTGCCGGGCAAGGCGACCCAAACCTGGGGTTTTAATGGCGCGTTGCTGGGGCCGGCGGTGCGCCTCCAGCGTGGCAAATCGGTCACGGTGGATATCCGCAATGCGTTGCCGGAAGCCAGTACCGTTCACTGGCACGGTCTGGAAATCCCCGGTGACGTAGACGGTGGACCGCAGGCGCTGATTCAGCCAGGCGCAACGCGCAGGGTGCAGTTCACTATCGAGCAGCCTGCAGCTACCTGCTGGTTCCATCCGCACACCCACGGCAAGACCGGTCAGCAGGTGATGAAGGGCTTGGCCGGGCTGGTGCTGCTCGAAGATGACGAAAGCAGTAAGCTGCCGCTGCCGAAAACCTGGGGGCAGGATGATATTCCGGTGATCCTGCAGGACAAGCGGCTGGGCAAGGACGCGCAGATTGAATACCAACTGGACGTGATGAGTGCTGCCGTTGGTTGGTTCGGCGACCGTATGTTCACCAACGGTGCTCAGTATCCCCGCCACGTGGCCCCTCGCGGCTGGCTGCGTCTGCGTTTCCTCAATGGCTGTAATGCACGCTCGCTGAATCTGGCCGCCAGCGATAACCGTCCACTCTATGTGATTGCCAGCGACGGCGGTTTTTTGGCCGAGCCGGTCAAATTAACCGAATTGCCGATGCTGATGGGCGAACGTTTCGAAGTGCTGGTGGATGCCTCTGACGGCAAAGCTTTCGATATCGTCACGCTGCCGGTCAAACAGATGGGCATGACGCTGGCACCGTTCGACCAGCCGCTGCCGGTATTGCATATCCAGCCTTCGCTGGCGCAGGGCATCAAGACGATGCCGGACAGCCTGGTGAAACTGCCAGCGCTGCCTGCGGTGACCGGCATTCAGGAGCGTTGGCTGCAGCTGATGATGAACCCGCAGTTGGATAAGCTGGGTATGCAGGCGCTGATGGATCGCTATGGCCATCAGTCCATGGCCGGCATGAGTATGGATCACGGTGGCATGGGCAAAGGCGACAGCGGTGATATGTCCGGTATGCAAGGGATGGATCACGGCAGCATGAAGGGTATGGATCACGGCAGTATGAAGGGCATGGACCACGGCAATATGAAAGGCATGGATCACGGCGCGAAGCCGTTCGATTTCAGCCATGGCAATATGATCAACGGTAAGGCCTTCGACATGACCAAGCCGATGTTTGAAGTCAAACGCGGCAAGTACGAAAAGTGGACCCTTTCCGGCGAAGGCGACATGATGCTGCACCCGTTCCATATTCACGGCACCCAATTCCGCATCCTGTCGGAAAACGGTAAACCGCCGGCGGCCCATCGCAGCGGCTGGAAAGATACGGTGCGCGTAGAGGGTTGGCGTAGTGAAGTGTTGGTGCGCTTCGATCACCTGGCCAATAGCGATCACGCCTATATGGCTCACTGTCATCTGCTGGAACACGAAGATACCGGCATGATGATGGGCTTTACGGTAGCTGACTGATCTCCTTGTTGTCTTTCAAGTGGCGGCGCACTCGCGTCGCCACCGGCTTCAGGCTATGCTAAACTCTGCGCCCTTCTTCCGGCAACTGACCTGAAAACTATGAAACACACTGTAGACGTAATGATTTCCGAGCAGGAAGTTAAGACCCGTATTGCCGAACTTGGCCGCCAGATCACCGAACATTACCGCGACAGCGGCAGTGATATGGTGCTGGTCGGGCTGCTGCGCGGCTCCTTCATGTTCATGGCTGACCTGTGTCGCACCATCGAAGTGCCGCATGAGGTCGACTTTATGACCGCTTCCAGCTACGGCAGCGGCATGTCCACGACTCGCGACGTGAAAATCCTTAAGGATTTGGATGAAGATATCCGCGGCAAAGACGTGCTGATCGTGGAAGACATCATCGACTCCGGCAATACGCTGAACAAAGTGCGTGAAATTCTGGCGCTGCGTGGGCCGAAATCCTTGGCGATTTGCACCCTGTTGGACAAGCCTGAACGCCGTGAAGTGGAAGTGCCGGTTGAGTACGTCGGTTTCTCAATCCCGGACGAATTCGTGGTGGGTTACGGCATTGACTACGCTCAGCGCTACCGCCATTTGCCGTACGTCGGCAAAGTGGTATTGCTGGACGAGTAAACTGCTGTGGGCGCGGCATGCCGCGCCCTATGAGCTTTAGATGCCTTTATCCTGTTGCAGCGTGGCCATGGCTTTGCGATAGCCCATTTCCAGGCTTTCGCGGCTGGTCGCAGCCACTTCCAAATCGCGCAGGCGGCCGTCCTGGATCCCGTACACCCAACCGTGAATCATCACTTTCTGGCCGCGTTTCCATGCTGATTGCATGATGGTGGAATGGCCCAGGTTGTAGACCTGCTCAATAACGTTGATTTCACACAGCACGTCGAGACGTTGTTCCGGTTCCAGTTCACCCAGCAGTGAGCTGTGTTTGTACCACAGGTCGCGAATGTGCAGCAGCCAGTTATTGATCAGCCCCAGTTCCGGGTTCTCGACCGCCGCTTCCACGCCGCCGCAGCCCAGGTGACCGCAGATAATAATATGCTCGACTTCCAACACGTCGACGGCGTATTGCACCACCGACAGGCAGTTTAAATCGGTATGGATCACCAGGTTCGCCACGTTACGGTGAACAAACAGCTCACCCGGCTCCAATCCGGTCAGTCTTTCCGCCGGTACGCGGCTATCAGAACAACCTATCCATAAAAAACGGGGCTTTTGCGCCTGTGCTAAGCGTTCAAAAAAGTTTGGGTCTTCCTTGCTGATGTTAGCTGACCAGGTGTGGTTATTGGCGATAAGCTTTTCGATCTCTTTCATGGCGGTTATAGGCCTGTAACGAACAGATTGCGTTGGGGTAATATAGGACAAGCGTCACAATTTGGATATCGGAACAGTGGCGCCGGGCGATATTCGGCCACTTTTTATTCAATATGGCGGGATGGAACCTGAATATACCGCACGGATTTGCCTCAGTGAAAACGCTGCTGATGATAAGATCATCTTCATTACAAAAACGCAGCAGCATACTCATCGTCACAAGGTACTTTTTAACTTATGAATTATGCACTGGAATTAGCGCAGTTAACCAAGACTTACGCCGGTGGCGTCAAGGCGTTGCGCGGGATCGATCTCAATGTCGAAGCGGGGGATTTCTATGCCCTGCTGGGGCCGAACGGCGCCGGAAAATCCACGACCATCGGCATCATCAGTTCGTTGGTTAACAAAACCTCCGGCAGCGTACGGGTGTTCGGCTACGACATCGACAAAGACATCGTTAACGCCAAGCGTCAGCTCGGGCTGGTACCGCAGGAGTTCAACTTTAACCCGTTCGAAACCGTGATGCAGATTGTGGTCAATCAGGCGGGCTACTATGGCGTGACCCGCCGCGAGGCCTTGGCTCGTGCGGAAAAATACCTGACTCAGCTGGATTTGTGGGGCAAGCGCGAAGAACGCGCTCGCATGTTGTCCGGCGGCATGAAGCGCCGCTTGATGATCGCCCGGGCCTTGATGCATCAGCCAAAACTGCTGATCCTCGATGAACCGACTGCCGGGGTGGATATCGAGCTGCGTCGCTCGATGTGGGGCTTCCTGAAAGAGCTTAACGCCCAGGGCACCACCATTATTCTCACCACTCACTATCTGGAAGAAGCAGAAATGCTGTGCCGCAATATCGGCATTATCCAGAACGGTGATCTGGTGGAGAACACCTCGATGAAAGGCCTGCTGGCCAAGCTGAAGTCCGAAACCTTTATCCTCGATCTGGCGGCGAAAAGCCCGCTGCCGAAGCTGGATGGCTACCGTCATCGCCTGACGGACACCTCGACGCTGGAGGTGGAAGTGATGCGCGAGCAGGGCCTGAACGGCCTGTTTACCCAGCTCAGCGCACAGGGCGTCCAGGTCCTGAGCATGCGTAACAAGGCCAACCGGCTGGAAGAGCTGTTTGTCACCCTGGTTAACGGTAATGGAGAAAAAGCATGACGCGTTTGTATTGGGTGGCTTTGCAGAGCATTTGGGCTAAAGAGATCAACCGATTTGCCCGTATCTGGATCCAGACCCTGGTGCCGCCGGTGATCACCATGACGCTGTATTTCATCATCTTCGGCAACCTGATTGGTTCACGTATCGGCGAAATGCACGGTTTCGATTACATGCAGTTTATCGTTCCCGGCCTGATCATGATGGCGGTGATCACCAACTCGTACGCCAACGTGGCCTCGTCGTTCTTCAGCGCCAAATTCCAGCGCAATATCGAAGAACTGCTGGTGGCTCCTGTGCCGACGCACGTGGTGATTGCCGGTTACGTCGGCGGCGGTGTGGCGCGGGGTATCTGCGTCGGCGTGTTGGTGACCGTGATCTCGCTGTTCTTTGTGCCGCTGCAGGTGCATGCCTGGTGGGTGATTGTGGTCACGCTGCTACTGACGGCGATCTTGTTCTCGTTGGCGGGCCTGATCAACGCGGTGTTTGCCACCACCTTTGACGATATCAGCCTGATCCCCACCTTCGTGCTGACGCCGTTGACCTACCTGGGCGGGGTATTCTACTCGCTGACGCTGCTGCCGCCGTTCTGGCAAGCGGTGTCCAAGCTGAACCCGATCGTCTACATGATCAGCGGTTTCCGCTACGGTTTCCTGGGTATCAGCGATGTACCGTTGGCGTTCACCATGGCAGTGTTGGTGGCGTTTATCGCGGTGTTCTATCTGCTGGTCTGGTTCCTGATCGAGCGCGGCCGCGGTTTGCGCACCTAATAGTATGGCGTCCCCGGGCAGACGTACGGGGACGCGTTTATCAATCTGCGGCAAGCATCCCGTAAATCAATAAAATTGCTCGAATAACCCCTTTCTCCCCGCTGTTCAAATCGTGCTATGCTGACGCTCCACATTTTCTCCATTTTGTTATATACCCTATGAATTTCAAGTTGCAGCCAGGCGGCCAGCTCACTCATCCTCAGGTAAATCATGAGATGATCGAGTGCAGGTAACAACGCTGCGGTCTGAAATACGACGGGTATTACGTACTCGTAAGTAGAATATAACCATGCGGTCTACACACAAGATAGCGGCTGGAGTACTCGGCATCCTGTTGTCGTTTGCTTCCCCGGCCGGCCTGGCAAGTTTGTTGTCGGAAGACAGCGCCGTTAAATCCGAATATATGGAAGCGCAGCGCGACAGCGAGGTTTATTCGCTGATTGGCGAACACGTTATTCCGGTTGGCGAAGTGAAGCAGGGGCAACTGATTCAGGTGTTCCCGGCGGATGCGGAGTATTACGAGTTCAAATTCGGTCACGGCACCGGGTTTATCGATAAAGACGATGTGCGCGATCTTAAAAAATCGCGCAAGGTGAAGGACGATCTTGGCGAACTGAATAAGCCGCTGACCAACCAGAACCTGATCACTCAAAAGGCGATCAACGTCTATACCGATGCGGATAACACTAGTGATGTGTTTGGCGTGCTGGAAGAGAATCTGCGCTACCCGATTATCGGCAAGCTGAAGGATCGGCTCAACAATACCTGGTATGAGATCAACATTGGCGATCGTCTGGGTTATGTCAGTGAGCTGGACTGCGAGATCGACACCGGTATTCCGGTGCTGACCTACCATCACCTGCTGAAAAACGAAGAGAACAAGCGTTTCCGCCATACCTCGACCACCACTTCCGACGTGGCGTTCAGCAATCAGATGACCTACCTGAAGCAGGCGGGCTACGACACGATTTCCCTGTATCAGTTGGAAGCCTATCTGAACAACCAGATCAACCTGCCCGGCAAGGCCGTGGTGCTGACGTTTGATGACGGGCTGAAATCGGTCTACCGTTACGCTTACCCGGTATTGAAGAATTACGGCTTCCGCGCCACGGCGTTTATTATTTCCTCACGCATCAAGCGCCACCCGCAAAAGTGGAATCCTGATTCGCTGCAGTTTATGAGCATTTCCGAACTGAAGCAGATCCAGGACGTGTTCGACGTGCAGTCGCATACGCATTTCCTGCATCGTACCGACGGCAATCGTCAGCCGATCCTGCTGAGCCGTTCGCTGCACAACATAGAATTCGATTTTGAGCACTCGCGCCGCGCGCTGTCGCAGTTTAATCCGCATGTGCTGTATGTGTCATACCCGTTTGGCGGCTATAACCAACGGGCGATACAGGCGGCGAAGGATGCCGGTTTCCATATGGCGGTGACCACGGTGCAGGGCAAAGTGAAGCCGGGGGACAACCCCTATACGCTGAAGCGGTTGTACATTCTGCGCACCGACTCGATTCAGACCATGGCGGACAGAATCGCCAACAAGCCGGGAACGCTGGTGGTGCAGTAATCAGGAAGAAACGGGCGCCGACGGCGCCCGTTGTGACTTTTAGGCGACCTGAACCGGCACGGCTTTCGCCTTGCGCTGCAGGTTATTGTCGCCTTCGAAGTAGGCCACTTTCGGATGGTGTTGACGGGCATCGGCATCGCTCATCTGCACGTAAGAACAGATGATCAGCTTGTCGCCGACGCAGGCGCAACGCGCTGCCGCCCCGTTGACCGAAATAATGCGCGAGCCGCGTTCGGCGGCGATGGCATAGGTTGAGAAACGCTGACCGTTATCAACGTTATAAATATCGATAGCTTCATATTCCAGAATGCCTGCGGCCTCCAGGAAGTCCTGATCGATGGCGCAGGAGCCTTCATAGTGCAAGTCGGCCTGAGTCACTTTCACCCGATGCAGCTTGCCTTGCAGCATAGTACGTATCATAACTTTACCTAACTGAGTATCCGCCTTCACAGGCGATTGAGGTTGAACATCCATCCGGCGTTTATCGTCACCGATAAGTCCCTCCATGTCTACTTTCAGAGGGGCTGTTACAGTGACGACTGCACAAAAAGTAGCTTACAGCGTCAGATCAACCTGCTGGTTGTCAATCAAGCGCGCCTTGCCCAGCCAGGCGGCCATCAGCACCACTGCACGTTGGCTTTCCACGCCCAGCGGTTGCAGGCTGTCGGCGTCACGGATAAACAGTTCGTCCGGTGTGAAACCAGCGCTGCGCAACTGAGAGGCGGTGTGTTCCAGCAACTCATCGACATGCCGTTCGCCGTTGCTGAGCTGTTCTGCCAGCGCATTCATGATTTTGCTGAGTTGAGGGGCGATTTTACGCTCTTCGGCAGTCAGGTAGCCGTTGCGTGAACTGAGCGCCAGGCCATCCTTAGCGCGTACGGTAGGCACGCCGACGATGTCGATGTCGTAACCCATGTCCGCCACCATTTTGCGGATCAACGCCAGTTGCTGATAATCCTTCTCGCCAAAACAGGCCAGATCCGGCTGCACCAGGTTGAACAGCTTGCTGACAATGGTCGCGACGCCGCGGAAGTGGCCCGGACGGCTGGCCCCTTCCAATATGGAGGATAGGCCAGGTACGTCGACATAGGTTTGTTGCTCCAGCCCCTGAGGGTAGATATCGGCCGGCGCGGGTGCGAACACCAATTCTACGCCGCGACGGGTCAGCTTCTCGCTGTCCTCTTGCAGGGTGCGCGGGTAGCGCGCCAAATCGTCAGGGCGTTCGAACTGCATTGGGTTGACAAAAATACTGACCACCACGACATCGGCACGTGCACGTGCTTCATCGACCAGCGTCATATGGCCTTCGTGCAGGTTGCCCATGGTCGGCACCAGCGCGATGCGTTTACCCTCTTGACGCCAGCGGCGGATCTGCTGACGCAACAGAGGCAGGGTTTCGATAATTACCATTCCATAACTCCTTGATAGGCTATTTTGCTTGCCTGTTTGCGATTGGGCAGTGCTCGTTCTCCTCACGTACTAGGTGTACGCTCCGGGAACTGCGCGCTGGCCGCACTCAACCAGGCAGCGCCAATCACGCCTATTTAAACCATGCCGTTAATTAAATGAGTGCTCTTCAGCGGGGTAAATTCCTTGCTCCACGTCCTGAATATAGTGTTGCACCGCCGAGCGGATATCGCCGCTTTGCGCCAGGAAGTTTTTAGCGAATTTAGGCGTGTGGCCGCCGGTGATGCCGAACGCGTCGTGCATCACCAGGATTTGGCCATCGGTGGCGTTGCCGGCACCGATGCCAATCACCGGGATGGTCAGTTCTTCGGTGATCTTACGCGCCAATTCGGTTGGCACGCATTCCAGCACCAGTAGCTGCATGCCGGCCAGCTCCAGATTTTTGGCATCTTCCAGCAGTTGCTTGGCGGCAAGCTCATCACGGCCTTGCACTTTGTAGCCGCCAAACACGTTAACGGATTGCGGTGTCAGGCCAAGGTGGCCGCACACCGGCACGGCACGTTCGGTCAGCATTTTCACCGTTTCGCACAGCCAGCTGCCGCCTTCCAGCTTCACCATGTTAGCGCCGGCCTGCATCAGCTCGGCGGCATTGGCACAGGCCGATTGTGGCGTGGCGTAACTCATAAAAGGCATATCGGCCAGCAACAGACAGGCTGGGGCGCCGCGGCGGACGGCGCGAGTATGATAGGCAACGTCGGCGACGGTGACCGGCAGCGTGGAGTCGTGGCCCTGCAGCGTCATCCCCAGCGAGTCGCCTACCAGCAACACTTTAACGCCTTGCTCTTCAAACAGTTTGGCAAAGCTGGCATCGTAGGCGGTGAGGGAAGCAAACTTGCGTTGTTCCTGCTTCCACTGGCGCAAATGGGTCACGGTGGTGGGTTTCATCACTACGTCTCCTGAATAGGGCCGAGCGGTATGCGCAGGGCCCTGGCTGCAAAAAAGTGCTGTCATTCTACTGTAACCCTAACGGGGTGGGTAGCGCAGATCATCATGCTTAAGAGCTTCTTAAGAACCTTGTGGTGTAATGGGTGGCAATGGCTAAAAAAGGACGCACATGCGAATTTTGCTGATAGAAGATGACAAGTTAATTGGCGACGGCATCAAGGCCGGTTTGACCAAGCTTGGCTTTAATCTGGACTGGTTTACCGATGGTCTGGTGGGGAAAAACGCGCTGGAAAGCGCGCCTTACGACGCGGTTATTCTCGATCTCAGTCTGCCGGGTCTCGACGGTTTGGATCTGCTGCGACAGTGGCGGCAGGCTGGCCACGACGTGCCGGTGCTGATCCTCACCGCGCGTGATGCGTTGGAGCAGCGGGTCAGCGGCCTGCAGAGCGGCGCTGACGATTACCTGTGCAAACCTTTTGCCCTGGCGGAAGTTGCGGCTCGCCTGCAGGCGTTGATCCGTCGTCGCCACGGCCAACTGATGCCGCAGCTGGTGCATGGCAATGTGGTATTTGACGCCGCCACCCGCAGCGTGAGCTGCAACGGTGAACCGGTCACGCTGACACCGCGCGAGCTGGCGGTGCTGGAACTGTTTTTGCACAACAAGGGGCGGGTGCTGGCGCGGCCGCTGATCCAGGAAAAATTGTACAACTGGGACGATGAGGTCAGCAGCAACGCGGTAGAAGTGCATATTCACCACCTGCGACGCAAGTTGGGCAATAGTTTTATCCGCACCATTCACGGCGTGGGTTATACCCTGGGGGATGTGCCGTGAAACATCTTAGTCTGCGGTTGCGGCTGATCCTGATCTTCAGCCTGCTGGCATTATTGACCTGGTGCTCCGCCAGTTTGGTGGCGTGGATGATGACGCGCAACAACATCAACGAAGTGTTCGATACCCAACAGATGTTGTTCGCCAAACGCCTGGCGACCGCCAATCTGGGGGATCTTTTGGCCGACGAAAATGCACGCAGCCTGCCGAAAACCAAGAAGCTGGTGCATCACGGTAAACGCGGCGAGCAGGACGACGACGCGCTGGCGTTCGCCATTTTCGACCATAACGGCAAGATGTTGCTCAATGATGGCGAGAACGGGGCGGATTTCCTGTTTGATGGCGAGCGAGAAGGCTTTACCGATGGTGAACGCAAAGGCGATGACGACAGTTGGCGGCTGCTGTGGCTGACCAGCCCGGACGGGCGTTATCGCATCGTCGTGGGGCAGGAGTGGGACTATCGACGCGATATGGCGTTGGGCATGGTGACCGGGCAACTGGTGCCCTGGCTGGTGACGCTGCCGATCCTGATGCTGCTGATTGCCTTGATGGTCGGGCGAGAACTGAAGCCATTGCGCACGGTCGCCGCTGGACTGCGCAAGCGCGCTCCGGATGACGCCACACCGCTGGACGCGCGCCAGGTACCTACCGAAGTGCGCCCATTGGTGGATGCGCTTAACGCGCTGTTTGCCCGCATTAATGCGCTATTGGTGCGTGAGCGGCGCTTTACCTCCGATGCGGCCCATGAGCTGCGCAGCCCGCTGGCGGCGCTGCGGGTGCAGACGGAAGTGGTGCAACTGGCGGGTGATGACGAACAGATGCGCGAGCATGCGCTGGAAAACCTGACGGTGAGTATCGATCGCGCGACCCGGCTGGTGGATCAGCTGCTGACGCTTTCGCGGCTGGATTCACTGTCTGATCTGGCCGAACTGGAAGCGGTCGACTGGGGGCAACTGGTGCCGATGACCCTGGCCGAACAGGATCGTCATGCCCATGCTGCAGGTGTCACGCTGCGCTATGAACAGCAGGGCACACCCCCGCCGTTACAGGGACAAACGCTGCTGCTGTCGCTGCTGGTGCGCAATCTGGTGGATAACGCAGTGCGTTACACGCCGGTAGGCGGCACCGTTACGGTGAAGCTGACAGAGCGGGTGCTAAGGGTCGAAGACGATGGTCCGGGCGTGACGGAGGAACACCTGACAAGGCTGGGGGAACGTTTTTATCGCCCACCAGGGCAGGAACAAACCGGCAGCGGGCTGGGATTATCCATAGTGCAGCGTATCGCCAGTTTGCACGGTCTGCGCATCAGTTTTGCCAATCGGCCGGAAGGGGGATTTGTCGCGCAGGTGGTGCTGTAAGGGCGCCGTATATGAACTGCGCCCGACGCTGACGTTTACTTGGGTTTATGCCACAGTTCCATGCCGTTTTCCGGCACGCGCTTCAGGCAACTGGTCAGCGACTCGCCGTCCGGGAAAATCAGGTCAGGGGCGATTTCCGCCAGCGGGTAGAGCATGAACTCGCGTTCTTTCAGGCCGTAATGCGGCACCGTCAGGCGATCGGTATGAATAACCTGATCGCCGTACAGCATGATGTCTAAATCGAGGGTGCGTGGGCCCCAGCGCTCATCTTTGCGCACGCGGCCCTGATTGCGTTCTATCGCCTGGGTATGATCCAGCAGCTGTTCCGCGGGCAGCAAGGTATCCAGCGCCACCACCGCATTGAGAAAGTCCGGCTGGTTTTGCGGCCCCAGCGGCTTGGTGCGGTAAAACGAAGAACAAAGGATTAACCGGGTGCGCGGGAGATGCTCCAGCGCTTCCAGTGCGGCCTTGACCTGTTGCAACGGGTGCGCCAGGTTACTGCCCAGCGCGATATAAACGCGGATCATTATTCCCCTTCTTTACGCGGCGTCCGACGGCGAGGGCGGCGTTGACGCGTGCGGCGCGGCGCCGGATCGTCACCCAAGGTACTTAACATGTTCTTTTGGCGCGCCGGGGTAGCTTCCTGGAACTCGCCCCACCATTCGGTCAGACGCAACATCTCCTGGTTTTCTTCCACTTCGGCACGCAGCGCCAGCAGATCGTAAGCGGCGCGGAATTTCGGGTGTTCCATCAGCTTGTGCGCGCGCTTGCCCTGGCGGCGAGACAGACGGAGCTGCAACTGCCAGATATCGCGAACCAGCGTGGTAATGCGTTTCGGGATCGCCAATGAACGGCATTGCTCGTCCAGCACGTCATTCATGGCCAGTGCGAAGGCGTCGTAGTACGCCAGACCGCTTTCCTGCGCCAGTTTCTGCGCATGTTCCAGCAGCGGATACCAAAGCATAGCAGCAAACAGGAATGCCGGATTGACGCGCATGTCGTTTTGCAGACGGTAGTCGGTGTTCTTCAGCACCTGAACCAGAATACGCTCCATTGGCGTGTCATGGGTCGGGGTGAAGTGACGTGCGATCTGCGGGAACAACGGCTGGAACAGCTGGTATTCACACAGCTTCAGATAGGTTGGGTAACCGTAGCCTGCCTGCAGCAGTTTCAGCGACTCTTCAAACAGGCGCGCCGGTGGGATCTCATGCAGCAGCGAGGCCAGACGCGGGATCGGCTCGGCGGTTTCGTCACTGATGGTCATGTCCAGCTTGGCGGCAAAGCGCACCGCACGCAGCATGCGCACCGGGTCTTCGCGGTAGCGGGTTTCCGGATCGCCGATCAGACGAATCACGCCCTGCTTCAGGTCGCGCAGGCCGTCGACGTAATCACGCAGGGTGAAGTCCGCCACGCCGTAATACAGGCTGTTGATGGTGAAGTCGCGACGCTGAGCATCTTCTTCGATCGAACCGAAGATGTTGTCGCGCAGCAGCATGCCGTTTTGGGCCTGCTGGGAAGAGTTTTTGTCAGAATCCGGCGTTTGCTGTTCGTGGTGGCCACGGAAGGTGGCAACCTCGATGATTTCCGGCCCGAACATCACGTGCGCCAAACGGAAACGGCGGCCCACCAGGCGGCAGTTACGGAACAGCTTGCGCACTTGCTCCGGCGTGGCGTTGGTGGTGATGTCGAAATCTTTCGGTTTTTTGCCCAGCAGCAGGTCACGTACACCGCCGCCGACCAGATAAGCTTCGAAGCCGGATTTATTCAGGCGGTACAGCACCTTCAGCGCGTTCTCACTGATGTCTTTACGTGAGATGGAATGCTGATCGCGGGGGATAACGGTCATTGGGCCGGTTCCCTCTGCGGCAGGAAAAGGTGGGCGTTTACGCGGTGCCTGCCGGCGGGCAGGAGTATCTCTGCCGCGATCGGCGGAACGTTGCTGCGGCGCAGACGGCTTCGCAGCCACCGCGCTTTCTTCGCGGACTACGTTTGTATCGCTGACCGGCGCATCGTCACGCGGCAGCTTGTCATCGCGGGTTAGCACCTTACGGCAGAAATTGGCTACTCGGGTAAAAATGGTACACCTCGATAGTGTCTGAAAAAAATGGCGCTAACAAAAAATAGCGGCTAATCATAGCTCACCATGGCTCTTTTGAGAATGCTGATGTGTTTTCGTCCAGGGGAATAGCCTCCTGACGCGGCACATCATCCAGCTTCCAGTGTGCGATCGCCCAGCTCAATAATAACGGCAGGTCAAGATCTTGCCAGCTTTCCGGCAGCGGTTGGCGCAGAAACTTCAGTGCGGCAACCAGCACCGGGCGCGGATCGCCTGTGGGCAGCGCGGGCGCATGGTTTTGCTTCGACAATTTGATGCCGTTGGCACCCAGCGCCAACGGCAGATGAACATAGGCGGGCACCGGCGCCTGTAACTGACGGTACAACGCAATCTGACGCACGGTAGGTTCGATCAGATCGGCGCCGCGCACGATTTCGGTCACGCCCTGAAAATTGTCATCAACCACCACCGCCAGGTTATATGCGAACAGCCCATCGCGTCGACGGATAATAAAGTCTTCCCGCGCCAACGCCGGATCGGCCTGCAATTCACCCTGCAGGCGATCGTGAAAGGCATAAACCGGGCTGGATTGGCGCAAACGGATGGCGGCGCCCTGCGGGCCGAGATTCAAAGCACGGCAATGACCATCATAAAGACCGCCAATCTGCTGGATACGACTGCGGGTGCAGTTGCAGAAATAGCTCAGTCCCTGCTGATGCAGGTGTTCCAGAGTGGCGCGGTAAGCTTCGTGACGTTGGGATTGATAGATGACCTGGCCGTCCCAGTGGAGACCATAGTGTTCCAGAGCGGATAAGATACGATCGGCCGCACCGGCGACTTCGCGCGGGGGATCGATATCTTCAATGCGAACCAGCCATTGCCCGTGTTGGGCACGAGCCTGGAGGTAGCTTCCCAGAGCGGCAATCAGCGAACCGAAATGCAGATCCCCGGAAGGCGATGGGGCAAAGCGCCCCACATAATGTCTTTCTTGCATATCAGAGGGGAAACTTTCCCTTTTCTCTGTGCGGCGCACACTGACGCGCACGCCGCAGCGATAACAACTGTATTAGCCGGCCATCTGCTTTTCGCGGATTTCGGCCAGAGTCTTGCAGTCGATGCACAAATCGGCAGTCGGACGCGCTTCGAGGCGACGAATGCCAATCTCCACGCCGCAGGATTCGCAGTAGCCGAAATCTTCGTCTTCTACTTTTCGCAGCGTTTTCTCGATCTTTTTGATCAGTTTGCGTTCGCGATCGCGGTTACGCAGTTCAAGGCTGAATTCTTCTTCCTGAGTGGCACGGTCGGCCGGGTCAGGGAAGTTTGCTGCCTCATCCTGCATATGCGATACAGTACGGTCCACTTCATCCCTGAGCTGGTTGCGCCATGCTTCAAGAATGCGCTTGAAATGCGACAACTGGGCGTCGTTCATGTACTCTTCGCCCGGCTTCTCTTGGTACGGCTCCACCCCAGCGATGGCGAGAATGCTCAAGGACGAGGTTTTACGGGTTTGCCCTTCTTGCATGTTGCTTCTCCTACATACACACGCACTATCGAATCCCCAATGCGGGGGAAAAACAGGCCGCTATAAATACCAGATGGGGAGTAGGTTGGCAATTATTCCTGTCGCCTGCTTGACAATGGTGTGAAGGAAGGCGTATTTGGCGATGCGATAACCGGTAGTCGGATTATTTGTACCCGGTCAGCGCTAATCGATAAAAAACGGTAACTTATCGCAGAGAGATATACCGTCAGGTGATAATTTAGCCCCATAACAAACCACTTCTACGCCCAACTGCTGAACCTGTGCCAACAGTGCCGCATAACGCTCATCTATATGATGTGCCGGTGCGACCTGCTCAATACCGCTATGTAACACAGCAAAGAACAATACCGCCCGTTGCCCGCTTTCAACCACGCTTTGCAACTCACGCAAGTGTTTCTGTCCTCTGAGCGTTACCGCATCAGGAAAGTAACCACGTTGTTGTTGCAGTAATGTGACTGACTTAACTTCAATATAGCAGTTGGCTCGATTTTCTGCCTGTAATAACAAATCGATACGGCTATTTTCACTGCCATATTTTACTTCGCTGCTGATTTTACTGTAACCGGATAATTCATTGATTAGATTCTGTTCGATTGCCTCGCGTACCAGCCCATTGGCACGCAGGGTATTTACGCAGATCCAATCCCCCTGTTGGGTATGCGTCAGTTCCCAGCTGTGGGCGTATTTGCGTTTGGCATTATCCGAGGTGGAGTACCAAACAGTGTCGCCGGGAGTCGCACAGCCGGTCATAGCCCCGGTATTGGCGCAGTGCAGCGTGAAGGTTTCCCCTTCTGGCGTGACGACGTCCGCCAGAAAGCGTTTGTAACGTTTAATCAGCGTGGCATGGCGCAGGGGGGGCGTAAAAATCATGGGGTGTCCTGAGGGGCTAAGGGCCATTGTTCAAGCATCTGATAACGCGTGCGGCCGTTTTCAAAAACTGACTGGTATAAGGCGAATTCGTTGACGCTGAAGTGCCAGCCCGGCGTTGCGGGCGGTATGGCGACCGGCTGGGTCGCGGAGCGCAGCAGGGTGATATGCGGATGAAACGGCATTGGGCTTTGGTAGCAGCCGCTACGCGCCGCCTGCGAGCGCAGCAATTCCGCCAGTTGCAACAGCCCACGTGGTGCGCGCCGGGTGCCAAGCCAAACGACGCCGGGACGCGGCCAGTGACCGAGATCATCGAGCACCATGCTGAAACCGGGCTGACTGATGCGACCGGCCAGTTTTTTCAACGCCGTTTCTTTCTGCGCCGTGACGTCGCCGAGAAAGGCCAGCGTCAGGTGCAAATTGGCGGCCGCGACCGGCCGACCGGCTTCCGGCGTAAAGGCATCGGCACGCCAGCGGATCACCTGCTGCTGCAGCGCATCAGGCAAGGTCAGGGCGAAAAACAGGCGGCGCGAACTGGACATAGATACCCGGCAAGTAAATGAAACGCAGAGTCTAATGCTACAATGTGCGCCGTCTAATGTTAACCACTACGGAGAGTTCTGTGTCTTCACTGCCCGTCAGCGCGGTTCTTGATGAATTGCTCACTGCGCTGCAATCCGCTCCGCAGGTTCTGCTGCATGCGCCGACCGGTGCCGGTAAATCGACCTGGCTGCCATTGCAGATCCTGGCTAAAGCCGGATTGCCTGGCCGCATTATCATGCTCGAACCCCGGCGGTTGGCGGCGAAGAACGTGGCGTACCGGTTGGCGCAGCAGTTAGGGGAGGAACCCGGTCAGACCGTGGGCTACCGCATGCGCGCCGAAAGCAAAAGCGGGCCGGAGACCCAGCTGCTGGTGGTGACCGAAGGCATTCTCACCCGCATGCTGCAGCAGGATGCCGAGCTGCAGGGCGTTTCGCTGGTGATCCTCGACGAATTCCACGAGCGCAGCCTGCAGGCCGATTTGGCGTTGGCGCTATTGCTGGACGTACAACAAGGGCTGCGCGACGATCTGAAACTGCTGATCATGTCGGCGACGCTGGATAATGCCCGTTTGGCGCAGCTGTTGCCACAGGCACCGGCGGTGGTGTCTGCCGGGCGCAGCTTCCCGGTAGAGCGCCAGTATCAGCCCCTGGCCAGCCACCAACGGCTGGAGGACGGCGTGGCGACGGCGGTGAAGCGCCTGCTGTCTGAGCAAATGGGGTCGCTGCTGCTGTTCCTGCCCGGCGTGGCAGAAATCAACCGGGTGCTGGAGCGGTTGAACGGTGAAGTGGCGGCCGATACCGAGCTGTGCCCACTGTACGGCGCTTTACCGCTGGCGCAGCAGCAGAAGGCGATTCAACCGGCGCCGACCGGGCACCGCAAAGTGGTGCTGGCGACCAATATTGCCGAAACCAGTCTGACCATCGAAGGCATTCGGTTGGTGGTGGACAGTGGCTTGGAACGCGTTGCGCGTTATGACGTGCGCAATGGTCTGACGCGGCTGGTGACTCAACGTATCAGCCAGGCGTCGATGATCCAGCGCGCAGGCCGTGCCGGGCGTCTGGAACCGGGCATCTGCTGGCATCTGTTTGCCAAAGAACAGGCTGAACGGGCGGCAGAGCACGCCGAGCCGGAAATCCTGCAAAGCGATCTCGCTGGTTTTTGGCTGGAACTGCTGCAATGGGGTTGCCATGACGTCGGGCAACTGACCTGGCTCGACCGTCCGCCGGAAACGGCGCTGGCCGCCGCAAAAAGGCTATTGCAGCAGCTTGGCGCCACCGATGACGCCGATAAGCTCACGGCGCGTGGCCGACAAATGGCTGTTCTGGGCTGTGAGCCGCGTTTGGCGGCGATGCTGACCCACGGCGCAGAACTGGGGGCAGATGGGTTGGCGACGGCAGCTGCTTTGGCTGCGTTGCTGGAGGAACCCCCACGCGGCGGGCAGATGGATATCGGCTACTGGCTGAGTCGTCCGCAGCCAAATTGGCAGCGCCGCGCTACACAGCTAGCTCGCCGTCTGCAGGTGAAAGCGGGGCGGATTGATGTCGAACTGGCACCGCGGCTGCTGGCATTGGCGTTTACCGATCGCATTGCCCAACGACGGGGGCAGGATGGCCGCTATCTGCTGGCCAACGGCATGGGCGCGGCGATGAATCAGGATGAAGCATTGTCACGTGCCCCCTGGCTTATCGTGCCAAGCCTGCTACAGGGGCACAACAGCCCCGATGCGCGTATCCTGCTCGCGTTGCCGGTGGAAATTGATGCACTGGCGGCGCAGTTGCCGGCGATGGTTTCCCAGCAAACGGCGGTGGAATGGGATGAAGAAAAGGGCACTTTACGTGCCTGGAAACGCCAGCAAATTGGTCGTCTGACGCTGCGTGCTCAACCGTTGGCCAAGCCGGCGGACGAAGAGCTGCAGCAGGCATTGATTAACTGGGTTCGCGCTCAGGGCATAGCGGTACTCAACTGGGATACCGCCGCCGAACAGCTGCGGCTGCGCTTGCAGTGCGCGCAAAACTGGTTGCCGGAGGCCGCCTGGCCGCCGGTCGACGATGAGTCGCTGTTGGCCTCGCTGGAGCAGTGGTTATTGCCGTCGCTCGGTGGCGTGCGGGACATGCGCGGATTAAAACAGGTGAATATCGCCGAGGCTTTGGCGCGGTTGCTGAACTGGCAGCAAAAACAGCGGCTGGATAATGCGCTACCCACTCATTACACTGTGCCGACCGGCAGCCGCTTGCCCATCCGTTATGATGCCGGAAAACCTCCGGCGCTGGCGGTGCGTTTACAGGAAGTGTTCGGTGAACAGCGCAGCCCGATGTTGGCCGAAGGTCGCATCCCGGTGGTGCTTGAGTTACTCTCACCGGCGCACCGGCCGTTGCAAATTACCGGCGATCTGGCGGCGTTCTGGCAGGGGGCTTACCGGGAAGTGCAAAAAGAGATGAAAGGGCGCTACCCGAAACACGTGTGGCCGGACGATCCGGCGAATACCGCCCCGACGCGGCGCACGAAAAAATATCAGTAGCCTCGTCATATTTGACGCCGCATCTGTGTTGGCTGTGTTCACTTACCCGAATCACTTACTAGAGTAAGCTCATCGGGATAAGCTCTCTCATCGCGTTGCTCGGCAGAGCCTCGCCCCGTTGGGGCCAGCGCAAGCGCTGTTCAACAAAACCGTTGGTTTTATTGTGATGCAACGCCAATTATTTAGAAGAAGAATTCAGATGTTTCTTCTGTTCAGCGGTCTGGCGCCGCGACAGATTAAGCGACTCATAATGGCCGGCAGTGCCGCCAAGTCTGGAGAACAACAGCAATGGCTGGGGATGACCGCGAGCCCATCGGGCGCAAAGGGAAACAACCAACACGCACCGCGTCGCGCAAGCCGCCGCGCCGTCGTCGAGATGACGATTACGATGATTACGAGGAAGACGAGTACCAGGATGATGATTATGAAGACGAGGAAGAACGCATGCCGCGTAAGGTAAAAGCGACTCCGCCGCGTAAAAAACGCCGTTGGCTCGGCCTGCTGATCAAACTGATTCTGGTGGTTGCCGTGCTGTTGGCGATCTACGGCGTGTACCTGGATTCGCAGATCCGCAGCCGCATTGACGGCAAGGTCTGGCAGTTGCCGGCGGCGGTTTATGGCCGCATGGTCAACCTGGAACCGGGCATGCCGTACAGCAAAAAAGAAATGGTCAATTTACTCGAGGGCATGCAATACCGCCAGGTAAGCCGCATGACGCGCCCGGGTGAGTTTACCGTGCAGGCCAACAGCATCGAGTTGCTGCGTCGTCCGTTTGATTTCCCGGACGGCAAAGAAGGGCAGATCCACGCGCGTCTGAATTTCCAGAACAACCGTCTCGCGAATATCGAGAACATGGAAAACCAGCGCAGCTTCGGCTTCTTCCGTCTCGATCCGCGTCTGATCACCATGTTGCAGTCGCCGAACGGCGAACAGCGGCTGTTCGTGCCGCGCGCCGGTTTCCCTGACCTGCTGGTGGATACGCTGATTGCCACCGAAGACCGTCACTTCTATGAGCATGACGGCATCAGCCCTTACTCCATCGGTCGTGCGGTGCTGGCTAACCTGACCGCCGGACGTGCGGTGCAGGGCGGCAGTACCCTGACGCAGCAGTTGGTAAAAAACCTGTTCCTGACCAACGAGCGTTCGCTGTGGCGTAAGGCCAACGAAGCCTACATGGCGTTGTTGGTGGATTACCGTTACAGCAAGGATCGCATCCTTGAGCTGTATCTGAACGAGGTTTATCTCGGCCAGAGCGGCAACGATCAAATTCGCGGCTTCCCGTTGGCCAGCCTGTACTACTTCGGCCGTCCGGTGGACGAACTGAGCCTGGATCAGCAGGCGCTGCTGGTGGGCATGGTCAAGGGCGCGTCGCTGTATAACCCTTGGCGTAACCCGAAGCTGGCGCTGGAACGTCGTAACCTGGTGCTCAAACTGTTGCAGAACCAGGGCGTTATCGACGGTGAACTGTACGACATGCTTAGCGCTCGTCCACTGGGCGTGCAGCCGAAAGGTGGGGTGATCACACCGCAGCCGGCGTTTATGCAGATGGTGCGTCAGGAGCTGCAAGCCAAGCTGGGTGACAAGGTTAACGACTTGTCCGGGGTGAAAATCTTCACCACGCTGGATCCGGTGTCGCAAGATGCGGCGGAAAAAGCGGTTGAAGACGGCGTGCCGGCCTTGAAGGCGGCTCGTCATGTTCAGGATCTGGAAGCGGCGATGGTGATTGTCGATCGTTTCAGCGGCGAAGTTCGCGCCATGGTCGGCGGTGCCAACCCGCAGTTTGCCGGGTTTAACCGTGCCATGCAGGCGCGTCGCCTGGTCGGTTCACTGGCCAAGCCGCCGACGTACCTGACTGCGCTGTCTGAGCCGGACAAATATCGTCTGAACACCTGGCTGGCGGATCAGCCGCTGACGCTGAAATTGTCGAACGGCACCGTCTGGCAGCCAAACAACTATGACCGCAAGTTCCGCGGGCAGGTGATGCTGGTGGATGGCCTTGCCTTTTCACTCAACGTACCGACGGTAAACCTGGGTATGTCGGTTGGCCTGGATCAGGTCAGCGCAACGCTGCAGCGTTTGGGCATTCCGAAAGCTGAAATCAATCCGGTGCCTTCGATGCTGCTCGGCGCGATTGGCCTGACGCCGATGGAAGTGGCGCAGGAATACCAGACCATTGCCGGTGGCGGTAACCGTGCTCCGCTATCTGCGGTGCGTTCGGTGATTGCTGAAGACGGCTCAGTGCTGTACCAGAGCTTCCCGCAGGCGGAACGCGTGGTACCGGCACAGGCGGCTTACCTGACGCTGTATGCGATGCAGCAGGGCGTAGCGCGCGGGACTTCCCGCTCATTGTCGGTGAAATTCCCCAACTACAATCTGGCGGCGAAAACCGGTACCACCAACGACCTGCGCGACAGCTGGTTTGCCGGTATCGACGGTAAAGAAGTGGCTATCGCCTGGGTAGGGCGCGATAACAACGGCCCAGCCAAGCTGACCGGTGCCAACGGTGCGCTGACGCTGTATCGCCGCTATCTGGAAAACCAGACGCCGTTGCCGCTGATGCTGCAACCGCCGGAAGGTATCAACCAGATGACTATCGACGGCAGCGGTAACTTCGTCTGTGGCGGCGGTGGGCGTACCATTCCGGTATGGACCGATAATCCGCAGGGGTTGTGCCAGGCGAGTCAGGCCGCTCAGCAGCAGCAACAAGAGCAGCAGCAACAGCCTGCGGGCGAACAAAAAGATGCTGACGGCGTTGCCGGCTGGATCAAGGACATGTTCGGCAAGTAAGCGACCTTGCATGTCACCGCTCAGGTGAAAAGTTTTTCTTTATTATTAAGCCCGTAACTTCCCGTTGCGGGCTTTTTTATTTCTCTGCGCAGTTTATTTCCACCTGCTTGATGTGGCTAAGCGGTTAATCGCACACCAATTTACCCTCCGAATTCGACTTGCAGTTTAATTTAGCTTCTGCATAAAATGCCGCGATTATAATAATTATTATCGTTTACATTCGTTATCAAATAATTCATCAGAGAAACCACCTATGTCGACCAAGCGTCTTCCTTCCGCGGCCAAGCAGAGCCGTTCTCACGTCAGTGGGTTAGCGATGACTATCGCTGCCGCCCTTGGCACGCTGGCTATGCCGGCATTTTCCGCCGATACCAAGTCCGCCACCAAGGAAGAGACCCTTACCGTGGTGGGCAGCAGCCAATCGCAGCAGGAAAACGCCTGGGGACCGGTAGGGTCCTACGCGGCCAAACACAGTGCCACCGGAACCAAGACCGACACGCCGATTGAAAAGACTCCGCAGTCGGTTTCCGTCGTGACGCGTGAAGAGATGGATATGCGCCAGCCGGATACGGTAAAAGGCGCACTGGCTTATACGCCGGGCGTGATGGTGGGCAACCGCGGCGCCTCTACCGCTTATGATGCCGTAAATATTCGTGGTTTCAGTTCGGTAGGTACCAACATGTACCTGGATGGGCTGAAGCTGCAGGACGATAACTATTCCATTTACCAAATTGACCCTTACTTCCTGGAACGTGCGGAAGTGTTGCGCGGTCCTTCGTCGGTGCTTTATGGCAAGAGCAACCCGGGCGGGGTTGTCGCCTTGGTCAGTAAGCGGCCGACCACGGAAACCCTGCGTGAAGTTCAGTTTAAAATGGGTACCGACAATCTGTTCCAGACCGGCTTCGACTTTGGCGGGGCATTGGATGATGACGGCATTTATTCCTATCGCTTGACCGGTCTGGCGCGAGATGAAGATCAGCAGCAGATCGGTGAGAAGAGCAAACGCTATGCGATTGCACCTTCTTTCAGCTGGCGGCCGGATGATCGTACGTCACTGACATTCCTCAGCAGTTTCCAGGATGACCCAAGCGTGGGCTTCTATGGCTGGCTGCCGAAAGAGGGGACGGTACAAAATGGGATTAACGGCAAGTTGCCAACCAGTTTCAACGACGGTGAGCCGGGTTATAACAACATCTCGCGTAAGCAACAGATGGTGGGATACGCCTTTGAGCATGGCTTTGATGATGTGTGGACCCTGCGTCAAAACCTGCGTTATTCCAAGATGGACGTGGACTACCGTTCTATCTATGGCCAGGGCATCAGCGCGACCAATCCTGCAGAGTTGACGCGTGGGGTGATGAACTCGAAAGAGCATTTGTCGAGTTTTGCAGTGGACACTCAGGCGCAGGCAAAGTTTGCGACGGCAGCGGTTGATCACACCTTGCTGATGGGTGTGGACTACATGCGTATGCGTAACGACGTCGTTTATCAGTATGGCAGTGCTTCTAGCCTTAATGTGGTGGCGCCGCAGTACGGCAATCAAAGCTATACCATTACCGGCGGTGCCAGTCAGGTTAACCGCCAAGAGCAGACCGGGCTTTACGTACAGGATCAGGCCGAGTGGAATAACTGGGTGCTGACCATGGGCGGGCGTTATGACTGGAGCGACACCAACAGCACCAATCGTTTGAGCCAGAACGCGGTATCCAAGCAAAAGGACAACGAGTTCACCGGCCGCGCGGGTTTGAACTATGTATTTGAAAACGGCATTGCGCCCTATGTCAGCTACAGTGAATCCTTTGAACCCACTTCAGGGACTGACTTTAGTGGCAATACCTTCGCCGCTTCCAAAGGCAAGCAGTATGAAGCCGGGGTGAAGTTTGCACCTAAAGATCGCCCAATTACTGCCAGCATTGCGATTTATCAGCTGACCAAAACCAACAATAAGGTGGCGGATCCGGACCATGTATTCGCCAGCATACAAGGGGGCGAGATCCGTTCCCGCGGGGTAGAGCTGGAAGGCAAAGCCGCACTGACGGCCAACGTCAACCTGCTGGGGTCTTATACCTACACGGATGCCGAGTACACCAAGGACACCACGCAACAGGGCAATACCCCGGCGGCGATTCCAAAACATATGGCTTCAGTGTGGGCGGATTACACCTTCCATGAAACCGCACTCAGCGGGTTGACCCTGGGCTCCGGCGTTCGCTATGTCGGTTCCAGCTATGGTGATGAAGCCAACACCTTTAAAGTAAAGGACTATACGGTTGTAGATGCGGCGATAAAATACGATTTGGCGCGTTTCAATCTGCCAGGCTCCTCGATTGGCATCAACGTGAACAACCTGTTTGATAAAGAATACGTCTCCAGCTGCTTTGCCACCTATGGCTGCTACTGGGGCGCTGAACGCCAGGTGGTCGCCACCGCAACCTTCCGCTTCTAATCGGATTACCGGGGCGGCGCCATGTCGCCCCGGACAGAGTAGGACCTATGCAGGATAAACACCTCAATCACGACGCCACCTTTACCCTGGACAGCGCCAGCTTTGCCGTTCCCGGCCGCGTGCTGCTACAACCCTTGTCGTTGACCTTTCCCGTGGGGAAAGTCTGCGGACTGATCGGCCACAACGGCTCCGGCAAATCGACCTTGCTGAAAATTCTCGGTCGCCACCAAAATCCAACCGCCGGTACGGCGCGGCTTAACCAGCAGCTGCTGAGTCAATGGGACAGCAAGGCCTTCGCACGTCAGGTCGCTTATCTCCCTCAACAATTACCCGCCGCGGAAGGGATGACGGTGCGCGAACTGGTGGCGATTGGCCGCTACCCCTGGCACGGCGCCTTGGGCCGCTTTGGTGTTAACGATCGCCAACAGGTGGAAGAGGCGATTGCGCTGGTGGGGCTGAAGCCGTTTGCCAACCGCCTGGTCGACAGCCTGTCCGGCGGCGAGCGTCAACGCGCCTGGCTGGCGATGATGGTGGCGCAAGACAGCCGCTGCCTGTTGCTGGACGAGCCGACCTCGGCGCTGGATATTGCCCATCAGGTTGAGGTACTGGCTTTGATCCAACGTTTGAGCCATGAGCGTGGCCTGACAGTGATTGCGGTGCTGCATGACATCAATATGGCCGCACGCTACTGCGACCATCTGGTGGCGTTGCGCGGCGGCGAGATGATTGCCCAGGGCACCCCGCTGGAGTTGATGCAGGGTGACGTGCTGGAGCAAATCTACGGTATTCCTATGGGTACGCTGCCGCATCCAAGCGGCGGCGCGCCGGTGAGTTTTGTCTACTGATGCCTGATTCTTCTGATTTTCATCATGATGCCGTTCGCCGTCGCCTGCTGACGGCCATGGCGCTGTCGCCCCTGCTGTTTTCCTTGCCGAGCCAGGCGGCGGCAACGCCACCCGATCTTTCGCGCATTGTGGCGCTGGAGTGGTTGCCTGTCGAGCTGCTGCTGGCGCTGGGGATCACGCCGCTGGCCGTCGCGGATATCCATAACTACAACCTGTGGGTAGAAGAGCCGAAAATGCCGGCGTCGGTGATCGACGTCGGTCAACGCACCGAGCCGAATCTGGAATTGCTGCAGCAGCTGCGCCCCTCGCTGTTGCTGCTGTCGCAGGGATACGGGCCGACGCCGCAAAAGCTGGCCCCTATCGGCCCGACCATGAGCTTCGGCTTCAATGACGGCAGCGGCAAACCGCTGACGGTGGGCCGGAAGTCGTTAGTGCAACTGGCGCAGCGGCTGGGCCTTGAGGCACGGGCAGAGCAGCACCTGATCCAGTTCGACCGATTTATCCAGGATGCGCGTCAGCGGCTGCAGTCTTACACCCGACAGCCGCTGCTGCTGTTCTCCCTACTGGACACGCGCCATGCGCTGGTCATTGGCCAGAAAAGCCTGTTCCAGGAGGTGATGGATCAGCTTGGGATCCAAAATGCCTGGGAGGGGGAAACCAATTTCTGGGGTACGGCGGTGGTGGGCATTGAGCGCCTGACGGCGGTAAAAAATGCGCGCGCGATTTATCTCGATCACGGCAATCAGGCCATGATGGAAAAAGTCAGTTCTACCCCACTGTGGCAGGCATTGCCGTTTGTCAGGCAGAACCAATTGCGTCAGGTGCCGGCTGTGTGGTTTTACGGCGCGACGCTGTCAGCGATGCGTTTTTGCCATCTGCTGGAGCAGGTGCAGGAGAGTTATTCATGAGCGCACGCATTCGCGCATTACCGCTGACATTGCTGCTGTTACTGTTGGCGGCGGCGGGCGGACTGACGATCTACAATCTGCTGCAACAGCTGCCCTGGGCACTGTGGGGACAGGCGCTGAGCGCGCCGAACATCGACGATGTGCGCCAAATGCTGTTCCACTACAGCCTGTTGCCACGGCTGTCGGTGTCTCTGTTGGCCGGTGCCGGCTTGGGGCTGGTTGGCGTACTGTTCCAGCAGGTGCTGCGTAATCCACTGGCGGAACCGGCGACGCTCGGCGTGTCAGCTGGGGCGCAGCTTGGGCTGACTATTGCCACTTTGTGGATGTTGCCGGGTGGTGAGATGACCCGGCAACTGGCGGCAATGGCTGGCGCCATCCTGGTCGGTGGGCTGGTGTTCGGCGTGGCCTGGGGCAAACGTATGTCCCCGGTGACGCTGATCCTGGCCGGGCTGGTGCTGGGGCTGTATTGCGGGGCGGTCAACAGTCTGCTGGCACTGTTCAATTACGATCAACTGCAGGGTCTGTTCCTGTGGAGCACCGGTGCGTTAAACCAGCAGGACTGGAGCACCGCGCAGTTTATCCTGCCGCGCCTGCTGATTGCCGGGGTGTTGGCTGTGCTGCTGTTGCGCCCGCTGACCTTGCTGGGGCTGGACGATGGCGTTGCGCGCAATCTGGGTTTAGGGTTGTCGATGGCGCGTTTTTGCGCGCTGGCGGTGGCGATAATTTTCAGTGCGATGTTGGTGAATGCGGTAGGCGTCATTGGCTTTATTGGCCTGTTTGCACCGCTGATGGCAAAAATGCTGGGCGCGCGCCGCCTGGCGCATCGCATGATGCTGGCGCCGTTGCTGGGGGCGCTGCTGCTGTGGTTGACCGACCAGGTGATGATCTGGTTGACGCAGGTCTGGCGTGAGATCCCGACCGGGGCGGCAACGGCGCTGTTTGGTGCTCCGCTGTTGCTGTGGTTGTTGCCGCGGTTGCGCAGTGCCGCTACGCCGCCACCAATGAACCTGGGTGACAGGGTACCTGCCGAACGCGGTCATCTGTGGGGTTGGGCAGCACTGGCAGCGACGGTGTTGCTGGCCGGCATTGCCGTGGCATTAATGTTTGGTCAGAACGCCACAGGCTGGCACTGGAGCCAGGGCGCAGAGCTGGAGTCATTGATGCCGTGGCGCTGGCCGCGCGTGCTGTCAGCGCTGGCTGCGGGCATGATGCTGGCGGTGGCGGGGACCTTGATCCAAAAGCTGACCGGCAACCCGATGGCCAGCCCGGAAGTGCTGGGTATCAGCTCCGGCGCGGCCTTTGGCGTGGTGGTCATGCTGTTTATCGTGCCGGGGGATGCCTTTGTCTGGCTGCTGCCGGCCGGCAGCCTGGGGGCAGCGGCGACGCTATTGGTGATTATGATTGCCGCCGGGCGCGGTGGTTTTTCCACCGAACGCATGCTGCTGGCCGGTATTGCGCTTAGCACGGCCTTTACCACCACCATTTTCCTGCTGCTGGCGAGCGGCGATCCGCGTATGGGCGGGTTGCTGACCTGGATTTCAGGTTCCACCTACTCGGTGACGCCGGAACAGGCGGTACGTACGGCGGCCATTGCTGCGCTGCTGATCGCGTTGGCGCCATTGTGTCGCCGCTGGCTCAGTATTCTGCCTTTGGGCAGTGCCACGGCCCGTTCGGTGGGGATTGCGCTGACGCCGGTGCGAGTGGTCATTCTGCTGCTGGCTGCTACGCTGACGGCGATGGCGACGTTGACCGTGGGGCCGTTGAGCTTTATCGGCCTGATGGCGCCGCATATGGCACGTATGCTGGGCTTCCGCCGTGCGTTACCGCAGATGGTGATAGCCGCGCTGTTGGGGGGCTTGCTGATGGTGTTTGCCGACTGGTGTGGCCGCATGGTGATGTTCCCGTACCAGATCCCTGCCGGGCTGTTGGCCACCTTTATCGGGGCGCCGTATTTCGTTTATTTGCTGCGTAAGCAAACCTCGTAACCGACGTCGTTCCTGCCGTTTCTATCCTCCAAGGCTCAGCATCGCTGGGCCTTTATTTTTTCGTATTTTCATACCATTGCAAAGCTTTGCGTACGGCTGCGCAGAACGGGTATTCAGTGTGGAAAGGGGGCTGAGATCTGAGGGGCGGTGCATATACTGCGCGCGGGGCTCAGGATCCTATCTCGAGTGCCCATACTCACGTTAACTTGGTGTACATAGTACATTTCGTGGTGTACTTTGTACCTTAAATGGAGAGGGTGCCAGTGAGTCATGCGCTAGTATTTATTGAGACCCCGATGTTTACGCGGCAGATCAAGCTAATAGCCACGGACGACGAGCTAAAAGAACTCCAGAAAGAACTCATCGAATCACCGGGTAAAGGCGATTTGATACAGAAAACCGGCGGGTTGCGGAAAGTCAGGATGGCAACAGGCCCCCAGGGAAAAAGGGGAAGTGCCAGAGTGATTTACTTTCTGGCGACCAAAGAGGTGATCTATCTGGTGATGGCCTATCCGAAAAGCATTAAAGACAGTCTGACCGATATGGAAAAATCAGAGCTGAAGAAATTAACGAAATTGTTGAAAGATGAGGTGTGACATGAGCTTTTTTGACGATATGAAAACGTCTCTTGAAGAAGCTGTCGCCATTAAGAACGGGGGTAAGTCCCCTGCTAATGTTACGCGTTATGATATCGCAGATGTGAAGGCGATCAGGGCGCAGCTTAATGTTTCTCAGAGCGAAATGGCAAAGGTATTGGGTACCAGCGTTGATACCATTAAGAGCTGGGAAACCAAAAGACGTAACCCAACCGGGCTGGCTGCAAAAGTGTTGGCGGCGATCCAGGCTAACCCCGCTTTCTTCCGTGAGCTTGCCTCACACTAGACGATCTCCGGTGTTCTTATCCACGATGAAAGTGTCTGGGATGAGTAGATCATTACAGTCAAGTAAAGCCAGAAAATTGCTGGGTACACTTAAGCGCTAACAGCCAACTGTTGGCGCTTTTTATTTTTGTATTTTCATACCATTGCAAAGCTTTGCGTACGGCTGCGCAGAACGGGTATTCAGTGTGGAAAGGGGGCTGAGATCTGAGGGGCGGTGCATATACTGCGTGCGGGTGCTCTGGATCTTTCGTCCCGAGCATTCGTAAGGGATAGAAAGAGAAAAGCCCCGTGTCGATATACATCAACCCGAGGCCAACTCTAACGCCAGACAACGTTAGGTTAGCTTCTTACCCGCCGAGAGGCAAGGAGAAGGAGGCATGATGCCGAACAAAGGGAGTGTCCTAAAACTGGTCGTTATTTGTGCCACTGTAATATCACTGGCATGGATAACACGCAGCAAACTTTGTGAGCTGCGGATCCGATCGGGCAACACGGAAGTTGCGGCCATTCTGGCTTACGAATCCAAAAGGTAAGGCAACCCAACGGCGGGAGTATTGCTCCCGCCTGTTGGTTGTTTGAGCGTGGATCCACGAGCACCCATCCGCTAAAAACAAAAACGGCAAGCCAAGGCTTGCCGTTTTCACATTCGATACGCAGGCTTATTTCAGGCCGGCAGCATCGCGCAGCAATTCTGCTTTGTCGGTCGCTTCCCAAGGGAAGTGCTCGCGGCCGAAGTGACCGTAAGCTGCAGTTTCGCGGTAGATCGGCTGCAGCAGATCCATCATCTGGATCAGGCCGTATGGACGCAGATCGAAGAACTCGCGTACCAGCAGGGTCAACTGTTCGGTAGGGACTTTCTCGGTACCGAAGGTTTCCACCATGATGGAGGTTGGCTCCGCCACGCCGATAGCGTAGGAAACCTGGATCTCACAGCGGTCAGCCAGGCCGGCGGCAACGATGTTTTTCGCCACGTAGCGCGCTGCGTAAGCCGCTGAACGGTCAACCTTGGACGGATCCTTACCGGAGAACGCACCGCCACCGTGACGAGCCATGCCGCCGTAGGTATCAACGATGATTTTACGTCCGGTCAGGCCGCAGTCGCCCATTGGGCCACCGATAACGAAACGGCCGGTCGGGTTGATGTGGTATTTAGTGCTGGCGCTCAGCCATTCTGCAGGCAGAACCGGCTTGATGATCTCTTCCATCACCGCTTCTTGCAGATCTTTCAGAGAGATATCTTCGGAATGCTGGGTGGACAGTACCACCGCATCGATACCGACGATTTTGCCGTCGTCATATTGGAAGGTGACCTGGCTTTTCGCATCCGGACGCAGCCACGGCAGAGTGCCGTTTTTACGGACTTCGGACTGGCGCTGCACCAGACGGTGCGCGTAGGTCACCGGTGCAGGCATCAGCACTTCGGTTTCGTTGGTAGCATAGCCAAACATCAGGCCCTGGTCGCCAGCACCCTGTTCCAGAGGATCGGTACGGTCAACACCCTGATTGATATCCGGGGATTGCTTGCCGATGGCGCTCAGTACGGCACAAGAGTTGGCGTCGAAGCCCATATCCGAATGAACATAGCCGATTTCGCGCACGGTTTTACGGGTGATCTCTTCGATATCTACCCAGGCGCTGGTGGTGATTTCGCCGCCAACCAGAACCATGCCGGTTTTCACGTAGGTTTCGCAGGCTACGCGTGCTTTAGGATCTTGTTCCAGGATGGCGTCGAGAACGGCATCGGAGATCTGGTCAGCAATTTTATCAGGATGTCCTTCGGAGACGGATTCGGACGTGAATAGGTGTTTAGCCATGGTGTTCTTTACCTTGCATAAGACGGGTTAGAAATTACTGCACAGCGCTGGAGATCCGGCATCAAAGCGAAGGGTCTTCCGCTGATGGCGCGAGATGCTTCCTGCAACGCCCCTCAGGCAAAGCCGTTAAGCAGTTTATCAGTTAACCAGTATAGATGGATTAACATCTGGACGTCTATTTTAGGTCAGGCCTTAGCCGGATTGCCAGTATTTTTTTGCCCTTTCGCTCTTTTGCGCAAAGCTTCCGGCGCCATTTTCATCGCTTGAAACAGTTTCCGACAAATTTTCATTTTGCATTTTCCCCGTGTTATCGGTATAAACTGCGCGCGCGGCTCATTTGGTGCACAGTGCGGGGTACGAAGTTGTAAACTTCTGTGACGCCTCCACGGGTGGTCTGATTGTCAGCCGCAGACGCCAACCTTTGGCGTCGCCGCTTCATAGAACGGTCACGTTCTTACACTATTAATAGAGGCTCAGTCGTTCATAGAGGGCGACGTGCGTGGAGGTGGTTGGATTAATGATCCGTTGTCTACCGGTTGTTGGTTCTCAACAGCAGTGCCGTTCTGGCGCACATTCTTCTGCTATTTCCCGTCTTGTCTCTACACCACCTTCCAGGTGTGATAAACACTTGGGCGCTACTCAGGATTCTCGGGCCGGTTAACGGTCGTCTGAAGAACTGAACAAGGGTAGCCTGCAGCCTTCCTGTGGGATGTTTCTTGACCCGATTCACGAGGTTTGAACAGGGTGTCTTACAATTATATGAGTAATAAACCGATCGCTGACCGCGAACGGCAGTTTTATTCGCTGCCGCAAGGGCGGTTTGTTGGGTTGTTCTCGCGGGTTGTAGCTGCGATAGTGGCTGACTGTATCGTCAGTACGCGATGTGAGGCGAGTAATGTCTGATGATCTTTTGATTCACCGTCCGTCAGCAACGGGCGAATCTATATCTTTGCGCTCCATGCAGGAGGTTGCCATGAATGATCGTGATGCCAGCAAGATGCTGCGCACTTATAACGTCGCCTACTGGGGCAACAATTATTATGACGTCAATGAACTGGGCCACATCAGCGTGTGCCCGGATCCGGACGTCCCGCAGGCACGTGTCGATCTGGCCGAGCTGGTGAAGCAGCGTCAAAACGACGGTTTACGCCTACCGGCACTGTTCTGCTTCCCGCAGATCCTGCAGCACCGTCTGCGTTCGATCAATGCCGCGTTCAAACGTGCGCGTGAGTCGTTCGGCTATGAAGGTGGCTATTTCCTGGTTTACCCGATCAAGGTAAACCAACATCGCCGCGTGATTGAATCTCTGGTCAATTCCGGCGAACCGCTGGGGCTGGAAGCCGGCTCCAAGGCCGAACTGATGGCGGTGCTGGCGCATGCTGGCATGACCCGCTCGGTGATCGTGTGTAACGGCTATAAAGACCGTGAATATATCCGTCTGGCGCTGATCGGCGAAAAGCTGGGGCACAAAGTGTACCTGGTGATCGAGAAGATGTCCGAGATCAACATGGTGCTGGAAGAGGCCGAGCGGCTGAACGTGGTACCACGCCTGGGCGTGCGTGCGCGTCTGGCGTCGCAAGGCTCCGGTAAATGGCAGTCGAGCGGCGGCGAAAAGTCCAAGTTCGGTCTGGCAGCCATTCAGGTACTGAAGCTGGTGGAAACCCTGCGTGAAGCGGGCCGTCTCGACAGCCTGCAACTGCTGCACTTCCACCTGGGTTCGCAGCTGGCCAATATTCGCGATATCGCCACCGGCGTACGTGAGTCGGCGCGCTTCTACGTCGAACTGCATAAGCTGGGCGTGAACATCCAGTGCTTCGACGTGGGCGGCGGTCTGGGCGTAGATTATGAAGGTACCCGTTCGCAGTCCGACTGTTCGGTGAACTACGGCCTGAACGAATACGCCAACAACGTGATCTGGGGCATCGGCGACGCCTGTAATGAACACGGTTTGCCGCACCCGACGGTGATCACCGAATCCGGTCGTGCAGTGACCGCGCATCATACGGTGCTGGTATCCAACGTGATCGGCGTTGAACGCAACGAATTCAGCGAACCATTACCGCCTGCTGAAGACGCGCCACGCGCGCTGGAAAGCATGTGGGAAACCTGGCAGGAAATGAACGAGCCGGAAAATCGCCGCTCGCTGCGTGAATGGCTGCACGACAGCCAAATGGATCTGCACGACGTTCATACTCAATATGCACACGGCATGTTGGATCTGACCAAGCGTGCCTGGGCTGAGCAGCTGTATCTGAACATCTGCAACAAGATCCAGCAGCAGTTGGATCCGAGCAACCGTGCACACCGCCCAATCATCGACGAACTGCAAGAGCGTATGGCGGACAAGTTCTACGTCAACTTCTCGCTGTTCCAGTCGATGCCGGACGCCTGGGGTATCGATCAGCTGTTCCCAGTACTGCCGCTGGAAGGCCTGGATAAGCCGCCGGAAGGCCGCGCGGTGCTGCTGGACATCACCTGTGACTCGGATGGCACCATCGATCACTACATCGACGGTGACGGCGTGGCGACCACCATGCCAATGCCGCCGTACGATCCGGAAAACCCGCCGGCGCTGGGCTTCTTTATGGTTGGCGCCTATCAGGAGATCCTCGGCAACATGCACAACCTGTTCGGCGACACCGCCTCGGTTGACGTGTTCGTGTTCCCTGACGGTACGGTAGAAACCGAGTTGTCCGATGAAGGCGATACCGTTGCCGATATGCTGGAATACGTGCAGCTTGACCCTACCGCACTGTTGGCCAAGTTCCGCGATCAGGTGAAAGAAACCGATCTGGACAGCGAACTGCAGGCGCAGTTCCTGGAAGAGTTCGAAGCCGGTTTGTACGGTTATACTTATTTAGAAGATGAATAAGTAGAGCGCTTCTGAAAGGCCGGGCATCCAACGGATGTCCGGCCTTTTTTATACCCTGATGCCTGACCGGCTATTTTATTTACTCATCTTTCAATTTTAGGACGTGTTTTTTCCACCAGCGGCTGGTAACGAATAAATATCCTGATGCGATAAGGAAAGAGTAACCTAGCGTTTTAAGCATTATGCCGGTGCTAATGGTTTCCCCTTTAACCAGAAAGACAAGCGCATAGCAAAGAAAGAAAAGCGAAAATATTTTGAGAAATTTTATAATCACTACCGCCCCCTACAGATGCTGATAAGCGCGTTCATTACTACCACAGCGCTTGTTCACCCACAAGGCGCTGATAAAAATAGTCTACGGCGATCATGGATACGGGAACATAGATAAGCACTACCTCTATGGATATTTCATTCAGTGAGTCAAATTTAGAACAAAGATAACCCAACGGAATACTTGATAAGAAAGTGAGAGTTTCTAGCGTGATATAAAGTTTTTTGTTTTTAATTATTCGCCGTTGGCGCACAGGCATAATATTAAACATGGCTTTACTGATCTCGTGTTATCTAAAGGTGTAAAAATTAATTGTTAACATTTCTGTTGATCTATTTTTAATAAAGTAGGTTGCATAATTAACCTATATATTTTTCTTGCCAGCTAAAGGGATCAAAATCACAAAGTTCAAACCTCGGCGGACGGCAAGGGTCACACGACGGTAGGATTCAGGGTATATACTGGCTAACGACGAGCAGCCGATATGATGATGCGCGCTCTTGAAGCGCGAGTGAAATGCGGCGATAATCTGCTGCATAGGCAGTACTGAAACAGATTTCGAATGGATCCCTTTCTCGTCGGGCTAACGACGCGGGAGGGATTTTTTTTTGTCAGCGTCTGTGTGATTTTTCAACAGGCGAAACGTTGAAATATGAGGGTTTACTATGAGTACCTTAGGCCATCAGCCCGATAATTCCTTAGTGTCCAATGCCTTTGGTTTCCTGCGCTTTCCGCTGAACTTTATGCCTTACGACAGCGATGCAGAGTGGGTCATCACCGGCATTCCATTTGACATGGCAACCTCCGGCCGCGCCGGTGGCCGTCACGGTCCGGCGGCAATCCGTCAGGTTTCCACCAACCTGGCCTGGGAAGGCAATCGCTGGCCGTGGAACTTTGACCTGCGCGATCGTCTGAATGTCGTCGATTGCGGCGACGTGGTGTTCAACTTCGGCGATGCTCAGGACATGAGCGACAAGCTGCAGGCGCACGCGGAAAAACTGCTGAAAGCCGGCAAGCGCATGCTCTCCTTCGGCGGCGACCACTTCGTGACTCTGCCGTTGTTGCGTGCACACGCCAAACATTTCGGCAAACTGGCACTGGTGCACTTTGATGCCCATACCGACACCTATGCTAACGGCAGCCAATACGATCACGGCACCATGTTCTTCCATGCGCCGAACGAAGGCCTGATCGATCCAACTCGCTCAGTGCAGATCGGCATCCGTACCGAGTTCGACCATGACAACGGCTTCACCGTACTGGACGCGGCACAGGTTAACGATCGTAGCGTTGACGATCTGCTGGCTCAGATCAAACAGATCGTCGGTGATATGCCGGTTTATCTGACCTTCGACATCGACTGCCTGGATCCGGCATTCGCACCGGGTACCGGTACGCCGGTCATCGGCGGGTTGACGTCCGATCGTGCACTGAAACTGGTGCGCGGCATGCAGTCGCTGAACATCGTCGGTATGGACGTGGTAGAAGTCGCCCCGGCGTATGACCAGTCCGAAATCACCGCGCTGGCTGCGGCGACCCTGGGTCTGGAGATGCTGTATCTGCAAGCGGCTAAAAAGCAGGCCTAAACAGTATTGGCTTAAACTCTGGCCTTTCAGAGGCCAGAGTTCATGGAGAAAACATGCTGACCAAGCCTTCCACACGTCTTAACAAATATATTAGCGAGAGCGGCATCTGCTCTCGCCGCGACGCCGATCGTTATATCGAACAAGGCAACGTTTTTATCAATGGCAGGCGCGTTACGCTTGGCGATCAGGTATTCCCAGGGGACGTCGTCAAGGTCAACGGTCAGCTGATTGAGCCTCGTAACGAAGACAACCTGATCTTTATCGCGCTGAACAAGCCGGTCGGGATCGTCAGTACCACCGAAGAGGGCGAGAAAGACAATATCGTCGATTTCGTCAACCACAGCACCCGTATCTTCCCGATCGGACGCTTGGACAAAGACTCGCAGGGGCTGATCTTCCTCACCAATCACGGCGATCTGGTGAACAAGATCCTGCGTGCGGGCAACGATCATGAAAAAGAATACCGGGTGACGGTCAACAAACCGGTCACCGACGACTTTATCCGTGGTTTGGGTGCCGGCGTGCCAATGCTGGGTACGGTGACGAAAAAATGCAAAGTGAAGAAAGAAGCGCCCTTTGTGTTTCGCATCGTGCTGGTACAGGGGCTGAACCGTCAAATTCGCCGCATGTGCGAGCATTTCGGCTATGAGGTCACCAAGCTGGAACGCACTCGCATCATGAATGTGAGCATGGCAGGTTTGCCACCGGGTGAATGGCGTGATTTAACCGACGACGAACTGGTCGAACTGTTTAAGTCGATAGAGGGTTCCACTTCGGAGGCCAAACCGGCGAAGAAAGCCAAACCGGCAGTGAAAAAACCGGCCGGCGGCGGGGCGAAAAGCGCCGACAAACCCAGCAACAGCGCGCCTGCGCGCAAGCGCTTTGCTCAGCCGGGTCGTAAAAAGAAAGGACGCTGAGGCCCGGTAACATAAATACGGATCGGGGCGCATGTGCGCCCCGACTGCTTTACGCCCGCCTGGCTTCTCGCGTCATCCGCATCCGGCCACACAGCACACAGCCCGCCAACAGCGTTACTAGCTGCGACACCATCAGCACCGCAAATCCTGAAGACACCTTGCCCTGGCTAGCCATTACCATGCCCATAATCATCGGCACAAACGCCGAGAACATATTGCCGATGCCGTTAATCAGTCCGTAGGCGCTGCCGACCGCCTGCGGCTGCGCATAATGTTGCAACAGGGTTGGGATCGCCGCCCCCTGAGCCCCCCAGCAGGCATTGGCCGCCAGCAGGAAGAAAGCAATCCAGCCGAGCTGATGACTGTGCATCACGCCATAGATACACAACGCAGTTGCCGCACCGCCAAAGGCGAAAATCAACGGTGCCTGATAGGGGCGAATGCGGTCAAGCAGCACGCCGCCGAGATATTTGGAGGCGATGCTGACGATAAACGGCAGCGAAGCCATCCAGCCCATCTGTTTGATGGAGAATCCTTTCTCGTCGGTCAGGTAAGCCGGCAGCCAGGAACTGGAGCCCCACAGGTAGCTCAGGGTCGCGATCTCGATCAGCATGATCCAACCCAGCATCGGGGTATGCCAGGCCAGGGCGAAGGTGTGCCAGACACGGCTAAGAACCGGCTGAGGATCGACGGCGCTCGGCGGTAACGAGCGCGGATGGATAAACAACCGCACCAGCGCTAGCCCCAGCAGCAGGTTGATCAGCGCCAGCAGATAGAAAGAGACCGCCCAGCCGAAGTGCGCCATCAGGAAACTGACCAGTGGAAAGCCAATCACCAGGCCCAGAGAAACGCCCAATGTGCTGACGGCATTGGGTTTACCGCGCTCATCGGCGGCGAAGTGATCGCCGATGTACATGGTTTTCAATGAGAACAGCGGCCCTTCGCTGACGCCAAGCAGTGCGCGTACCGCAAACAGCAGCAATAACGACCCCGCCAGCGGTGAGGCGGCAGTCAGTAGCGCCCAGAGCACAATGCTGAGCGTCAGCGCGCGGCGATAGCCCATCAGGGTTTCCAGAAAGGGCGTCAGCAGCATGGCGGAAAGCCCGTAACCGAGCAAAAACACCGTCATCAGCATGCCCTGATGCGCACGGTTACCGTCGAGCTGAAATTGTTGCAAGAAGTCGGGGTTGACCAGCATCACGGCAATATTGACCCGATCGGCATAGGCGATGACGATCAGAAACAGCAGGGCCACTACCCCGAACCAGCGTTGACGTTGATGCACAATGCGCTCCATGTACGCTCCTTTGGTGGGCGAATAACGAATTTAGACAGCAGTAAACTAACCCGCTGATTTCACAGTGGTGAAAAGCAGGGTTGAGTCGTTTTTATGTAAATTTATTGTTATCAAAAAGGGTGTTTCAGACAGCGAGATAGCACTTTTACTCGCATTGCATCAGCCAGATCAACGTCTTTTTATCCATGAATTAGTGATAGAAAGCACAGATTTCATCAGTTTTTCATATCGGTGCATTTTTTCGTGATCCTTCCCGCATTTGTCATGTTTAAACAACTTTCCATTAACAATTGCCGCTTTGCTCTCTTGACGAAAGTTTCACCAGACTTATAGTGAGTGTATTAAATAAGAAACTGAGTTTCATATATGAAACAATCAGATAGAGGACAAAAGCAATGAGCTGGACGAAAGTGTGTGAAGTGTCTCAGGTGAAAGAAGATTTTCCTTTCTCCGCCAACGTGGAAGGGAAAGAGGTCGGGGTGTATCTGATCGACGGCAACTATTACGCGCTGGAAGACGTTTGCCCACATGCCTATGCCTTGCTCAGCCAGGGGTTTGTTGATGACGGCAAGGTCGAATGCCCGTTGCACGAAGCATTGTTCGACGTACGTACCGGCCAATGCCTGCGTGAGCCAGGCGGCCGCGATCTGCAAACCTATGCCACCCGGGTGATCGACAATCAAATCCAAATCACCTTTATTGCGGAGGAGTAATCATGCAGCACATCACCGATTTCAATCCCTGGCTGCCGGACACCCAACAGGTGATCCCGGCGCGCGAAGGCGGCAATGGCCAAATCCATCAGCCGGGCCAATTTCAGAACGTCATCTGGCAAACCCGCGCTCGCGTACCCGACGGTTTCGAGACCGCGTTGGTCACGGCACTGGAAGAGATCTTCGATCAGGGTGCAGAAGAGCTGGAGCAGATCGTTAGCGCCCTGAATCAGCGTCGCCTGTTCGATCGCAATGGCCAGCCGTGGAATGAGACGGCGTTCCGCGAATTCCTTCACGTTAACGGTTTCTGAGCAGCATCCGGGAGAAGACAATGACAGCAAACACAACATCCTCCGCACAAACCTTACAGGACTATCTCGACCAGGGGCTGCGCGGCATGTGGTATCCGGTGCTGGCCAGTTGGGAAATCGGCAATAACCCGGTGGGCATTACGCGGCTGGAGCAACAGATTGTGGTGTGGCGCGACGGCGACGGCGCGATCCATGCGCTGGAAGATCGCTGCCCGCATCGCGGTGCGCGCCTTTCCATGGGCTGGAACCTGGGCGATCGCATCGCCTGCTGGTATCACGGCGTGGAAGTGGGCGGCGACGGTACGGTCAAAGACGTGCCGGCGGTCGATCGTTGTCCGCTGGTGGGGCAGAAATGCCTGCGCTCTTACCCAGCCAAAGAGGCCTACGGTGCGGTGTTCCTCTATTTCGGCGTGACGGCGGATGAAGAGCCGGCTGAATTAACCTTCCCGCCGGAACTGGCTGACGAAGCTGCCTACAGCAACTTCCTGTGCACCGCCAGTTGGGACTGCAATTACCAGTACGCGCTGGAAAACGTGATGGATCCGATGCACGGCACCTACCTGCATTCGTCCTCGCACTCGATGGCGGAAGGGGATCGCAAGGCGGACATGGCGCTGGAGCCGACCGACAACGGTTTCATCTTTAAGAAGAATGGTCAGATCGGCGTTAACTTTGACTGGGTGGAGTTTGGCAGCAGCGGCGCCTACTGGATGCGTTTGTCGATCCCGTACAAAAAGCGCTTCGGGCCGGGTGGTCACTTCTGGATCATCGGCATGGTGGTGCCGGAAGATAAGGATCACTGCCGGGTGTTCTTCTGGCGTATCCGTAAGGTGAAAGACTGGCAGCGTGACATGTGGCGCTTTATGTATCGCAACCGCCTGGAATCGCTGCACTGGGACGTACTGGAGCAGGATCGTATCGTGCTAGAAAATATGGCCCCGAACGCGCGTGGCCGCGAGTATCTGTATCAGCATGATGTGGGGCTGTCTCGCTTGCGCCGCATGATGCAAAAAGAAGCGCAGAAGCAACTGGCGAAGCTCAGTGAGCTGGAGGCGGCGCAGTGAACGGCTTGCTGACGGGAAAACGTATTGTGGTGACCGGCGCGGCGCGCGGGCTGGGGCGGAGTTTCGCCGCAGCCATCAGCGAGGCCGGTGCCAGAGTGGTGATGTGCGATATTCTGGCGGATGAACTGGCAGACAGCGCCGCCAGCCTGCGCGAGCAGGGCGCACAGGTTGAAACGCAGGTGATCGATTTGGCCGAACCGGCGTCGATCAGCGCGGCATTCAACGCCATTGCCGAAGGCGGTGCGATCGACGGGTTGGTGAACAACGCCGCGCTGGCTACCGGCGTCGGTGGCAAAACCATGATGGAATACGATATCGATCTGTGGGATCGGGTGATGCAGGTCAACGTACGCGGTACCTGGCTGGTGAGTCAGGCAGCGGTACCCCTGTTGGCGCAAACCCCACATGCCAAGATCGTTAACGTGGCTTCGGATACCGCACTGTGGGGCGCACCGCGCCTGATGGCTTACGTGGCCAGCAAAGGAGCGATCATCTCCATGACCCGCTCAATGGCGCGTGAACTGGGTCCGCAGGGGATTTGCGTGAACGCAATCGCACCGGGACTGACGCGGGTAGAGGCCACCGAATACGTGCCCGCCGAGCGTCATCAACTGTACGAACAAGGGCGTGCATTGGCCGGGGCACAGCACCCTGACGACGTTAATGGCTCGGTGCTCTACCTGCTGTCGCCGTTGGCGAATTTCGTGACCGGCCAACTGTTGCCGGTTAACGGCGGCTTTGTTTTTAACTAATCAACCTTTAGCCAGGAGCAGCACATGGCGGACGATCAAGCGTGTAAATATCTGATCCCAGGACTGGATCGCGGGTTACAACTGTTGCTGGCGTTTGGCGAGCAGCATAAGGAAATGACTTTTGCCCAATTGCATCGCCTGGTCGACATGCCAAAGGCTACCGCCTATCGCGTGGTGCAAACTCTGGAGCATCTGGGTTTTCTGGAGCGCAACCCACGGACCAACACCTTTGCGCTGGGTATCAAAGTGCTGCGCCTCGGCTTTGAATATATCGCTTCTCTGGACGTTGCCCAGGCCGGTCAGCCGGTGATAGAGCAACTGCGCGATCGCAGCCAGTGCAGCAGTCATCTGGCGATCCGTGATGAGCGCGACGTGATCTACATCGCCCGCGTCAGCGCCGCCGGTTCGCAAATCAATCAGGTCAGCGTCGGCACCCGCCTGCCGGTGCACCAAACCTCACTGGGCCGCATGCTGCTGACCAGCGCTACCCGCGACGAATTCGACCAGCTTTATCCGCAGGAACAACTGCCGGGCAGCGGTCCGGGGACCCCGGCAGATCGTGAAGCGCTGTGGCAGATGGTGCAGCAGGATAAGGCGCGCGGCTATGTGATTGGCGAGTCGTTTTTCCGCCATGGTATCTCTTCGATCGTCTATCCAATCTTTAACCGCGAGCAGCGGGTCGAGGCAGTGGTCAGCATTATGGTGCCGTTCGATGAGATCCCAAAAGCAGATCGCGAACGGCTGCGTATGGAAGTGCGTGACGCCGCAGAGAAAATCTCCGGCTTTCTGGGCGCGCCGCCGCAGGCTAACGTCGGCTAACTGACAACCCCTTGTTTTCGTAGGGGGCTGCAAGCTGCGTTCGCATTAATCGGGGCGACTGTATTCGTCCCCTACCAATGAATCAGGCAGGGATAAGGCTCATGGCAAACAGGGGCCGGGGTTTGTCATGCCTGAAAACCGCATTCAGCGAGAACGTGAGGCACAACAATGAGCGTAATCGGAATCGAAAAACTGGAATTTGGCGTCGAAGATCTGTCAACCTGCGAAAAATTCATGCAGGACTTCGGCCTGCAGGCGGCACAACAGCACTGGGGCGAACGTCAACGTGAATTCACCACCCTGAGTGGGGCGCGCGTGGTGCTGCATCCGTTGCAGAGCGAGACCTTGCCGGCGGCTTTTGAGGGCGGTTCGACTCTGCGCCGCATGACCTGGGGCGTGGGCAGCCCGGCGGAATTGGCCGCTTTGCAGCCGCTGTTGGCGCAGATGCCGGGCTTCCGTCAGGTGGGGGAAGAGCTGGAGTGTATCGATCCGAACGGTATGACGCTGCGCTTTAGCGTCAGCCAACAGCGCGAAGTCGATTTACCGGTATCACCAATCAACCAATGGGGTGATGTGCGCCGCATCGATCAGCCCAGCCCGGTATATGCACAGGCACAGCCGATCAATATTGGCCACGTGGTGTTTTTCGTCGAAGATCTGGCCGCCACCGAACGTTTCTACCGTGAGGTACTGGGCTTCCAGGTCTCGGATCGCTATATCGATCGGGCAGTGTTCCTGCGCACTCAGGCGCGCGGCGGGCATCACAACCTGTTCCTGCTGAAATTGCCGAATCGTCCACGTGGCCTGAATCACGTAGCTTTTACCGTGCGCGACATCCACGAGGTGATCGGCGGCGGTATCGCCATGAACAAAGAGAAGTGGAGCACCTTTATCGGCCCCGGTCGCCATCCGATTTCCTCAGCCTATTTCTGGTACGTCAACAGCCCGACTGGCGGCGCGTTTGAGTACTACACCAACGATGACTATCTGACTGAAAACTGGCAGCCGCGCGAGCTGGAACACTCGCTGGTGTCGTTCACCGAGTGGGCGGTGGAAGGGGGGATCGACCACGATACGCGCCGCCAGCAGAAAAAACCGGAGGCGCTATGAGCCAGCCAGAAGCGGCGGGGATCGTCATTATCGGCGGTGGCCAGGCTGGCGGTTGGGCGGCGAAAACGCTGCGCGATCGTGGCTATGCGGGCCGACTGACGGTGATCAGCGACGAACCCTATGACTTTTATGAACGTCCGCCGCTTTCCAAGGCGGCGTTGCTGGACGGCGAAGCGCCGCTCAGCCGACTGTTCAGCGAACAGGTGGTCGCCGGGTTGAATCTCAACTGGTGCCGGCCGTTACGTGCCGAATCCATTGATGCAAAAAAACAAATCGTCAGCCTCAGCGACGGTCGGCAGCTGCAGTTTGATCAACTGCTGATTGCCACCGGTGGCCGACCGCGCCTGCCGGACGCCCGTTGGGCCAGTCACCCTCGGGTGATGACGCTGCGTTCCTGGGATGATGCGGCGAAGCTGCGTCAGGCGCTGCAAGGATGCCGTCGACTGGCGATCGTCGGTGGTGGCTGGATTGGGCTGGAGATTGCCGCTTCGGCGCGGCGCCTCGGTGCTGACGTGACGGTCTTTGAACGCCAGCCGGCGCTGTGCATGCGCAGTGTAGGCGCGGATGTCTCCCAAGCGCTGCTGGAATTGCATCAACAGCAGGGCGTGACCCTGCACTGCGGCTGCGGTGACATTCAGTTGGAAGATCGTGACGGTAGCGCCTGGATCGGCAGCGGCGTCAGCGATCCTCAGCCGTTTGATCTGGTGGTGGTGGGGATCGGCGTCGAGTTGAATCTGGAACTGGCGCGCAGTGCCGGGCTGAAGATTGACGTGGGGATCGTGGTTGACGGCCAGGGGCGCACCAGCCACCCGGCGATTTTCGCCGCCGGCGACGTGGCGCGTCACCCGACGCTGGGCCTGTGCCTGCAGTCCTGGGCCTATGCGCAGAATCAGGCGATCAGCACCGCTTGCGCGATGCTGGACGCCTTTGCCGCCCCTTACGATGACGTGGCCTGGCTGTGGTCGGATCAATACGATGCCAATATCCAGATCCTCGGCGTGCCGACCGGTGGCGTGCACCATGTGGTGCGGCGTACGCCGCAATCGCAGGTGTTCTTTACGTTAAATGCCGATCGTCAGTTGGTGCAAATGGTGGCGTTTAACGACGCTCGTACCATCAAGTTGGGCAAACGCTGGCTGGCCAGTGGGCGCGTGCTGGAACCGCTGCAGTTGGCGGATGCGGAGTTTTCTTTGATGGCGTTGAAATAACGCCCGTAACCTCGGGAGCGTTTCATGACTACGCAAGAGATTGACGCCCGCGCTGAACGGGTGGGGGATGCTGTTGCCGAAAATCCGCAGCAACGAGTGCGCTGGTCGGTGCCCATCGCGCTGTTTGCCTGCGTGCTGCTGGCGTTTTTCGACAAGATCAGCATCGCGGCACTGTTTTCCGATACTGAATTCCAGCAGGCGCTGGGCATCAGTTTTGACCCGGCGCGGCTGGGGTTGCTGATGAGCGCGTTTTTGTTCTCCTACGGCATCTCTTCGATGTTGCTGAGCGGAATTGGCGACCGCTTGAACCCGGTCAAGGTGCTGATTGGCATGATGGTGGTGTGGGGCGTACTGATGGTGCTGATGGGCATGACACGCTCTTATCACAGCATGATGACGCTGCGCATTTTGCTCGGCATTGCCGAAGGTCCGCTGCTGCCAATGGCCTACGCCATCATTCGCCAGGCCTTCCCGCAGCGCCTGCAGGCACGCGCCACCATGTTGTGGCTGCTGGGTACGCCATTGGGCGCCGCGCTCGGCTTCCCGGTTACGCTGTACATCCTTAACACCTTTGACTGGCAGACCACCTTCTTCTTTATGGCGTTCCTGACGCTGCCGGTGATGCTGCTGGTGCTGTTCGGCATGCGTCATCTCAACGTGTCACGCCCCGCGGCGGCTAGCGTTTCCAAACCGGCTATTGCCGAACGTAAACAGCATCGCCATGAACTGCTGCGCAATCCACATTTTTGGATGATCTGCCTGTTTAACATCGCCTTCCTGACCTACCTGTGGGGCATGAACGGCTGGCTGCCGAGCTACCTGATCAAGGGCAAAGGTATTCATCTGGAGCACGCCGGTTATCTGTCATCGCTGCCGTTTATCGCCATGCTGCTGGGCGAAGTGGTCGGCGCCTGGCTGTCGGACAAGCTGGATCGTCGCGCGCTGGCCTGTTTTGTCTCGCTGTGCGGCGCCGGGCTGGGGCTGGCCGTGGTGCTGCAACTGCAGGGCACTTACAGCGTGATCGCCGCCATGGCTTTCAGCACCTTTATGTGGGGGGCCGGTGCGCCAAACATCTTTGCCCTGCTGGCGAAAGCCACCAGCAGCAAGGTCAGCGCCACCGCCGGCGGTATTTTTAACGGATTGGGCAATTTTGCCGGTGCGCTGGCACCGGTGCTGATGGGGGCACTGATCGCCGCCACCGGCAACATGGATAACGGCTTGCTGTTCCTGGTGGTGATGGCCCTGATCGGCTGCATCATTCTGCTGCCGTTGCTGAAGAAGTATTGATTTAACCGTTTGATTCAACAGAGGAGTTACAACATGTCCCAGGTTGAGAAGCAAGCCGGCGTCAAGCCGCAGGATCAATCGATTGAGCATTGGGTGGAATCGCGTATCGCCCGCTTTGAAGGCCGTAAATATGACTGGAACGCGTTGAAGTTCCAGGCCGATTACGACCCGAAATACCGCCGTGCGCAGATGCGCTACATCGGTACCGGCGCCACCGGGGTAGCCAGCGATACCAATACCATTCCGGCAGGCAACTTCACCTTCTCCACCATGGTGCTGCCTTCGAAGTGCGAGGGCCCGTTGCACCTGCACGATGACGTGGAAGAGGTGTTCTTTATGCTGAAGGGCAGCATCACGCTGATGATCCAGGACGGTAGCGAATATTACGAAACCAAGCTGAAAGAGCGCGATCTGATCTCGGTGCCGGCCGGAGTCTACCGTGGGTTGTTCAACCACGGCGAAGAAGAGGCATTGATGTGCGTGATGCTCGGCACTGCCAAACCGGAAACCCCGACCTACCCGGCGGATCACCCGTTATCCAAAGTGAAACGCAACTGATGAACGGCCTGGCGCAACGTCAGCAGGCGCGCTGCGGGGAGTTTACCCTGAGCTGGCGCGAGGCGGGTCACGGTCGCCCGGTGGTGTTGCTGCACGGCATCAGTTCCGGTTCGGCCTCGTGGATCAAGCAGTTCAATGACTCGGGGCTGGCCGACGGTCATCGCTTGCTGGCCTGGGACGCCCCAGGCTACGGCGGCAGCCTGCCGCTGACGGTCAGCGAGCCGGATGCCGCCGCCTACGCCGCCGCGCTGGCGGCGCTGGTGGCGCACTTGCAGTTGGAGCAACCGCTGATCGTCGGCCACTCGCTCGGCGCCTTGATCGGTAGCGCCTATGCTGCCGGTTATCCCGACGGATTATGTGGGCTGGTGCTGGCGGATCCGGCGCAGGGCTACGCCAACGCACCGCTGGAGAAACGCCAACAGGTTTATAGCCAGAGAAAACAGATGATTGAGCAGCTTGGGCCGCAGGGCTACGGCGAGCAGCGGGCGGCGGCGTTACTGCGTGAAGGTGCGGATCCTCAAGATATTGCCTGGGTACGCAACGGCATGCAGCAGTTGGATCCCGAGGGTTTTCTCAATGCCGCCTGGATGCTGGCCAACGACGATATCGGCCGCTATCTGGCGCAGTACCGCGGCCCGTTGCAGGTGTGGTGCGGTGACTGCGATCGGATCACGCCACCGGAAGCGGCGGCGGTGCTGGCGCAACAGCAGGACGCGGCACTGCGCCTGATTGAGGGGGCCGGGCATGCCAGCTATCTCGATGCGTCGGGGCAATTTAACCGCTATCTGCAGGATTTTACGGGAGCAATTCAACCATGAATTTTCAGCTTGAGAAACGGGTCGCGGTGGTCACCGGCGGTTCGTCGGGCATCGGTTTCGAAACCCTGCGTCTGCTGCTGGCGGAAGGCGCGAAGGTGGCATTTTGCGGCCGCAATCCGGACAAACTGGCCGGTGCCGAAGCCAGCCTGCGCCATGAGTTTCCGCAGGCGGAGATCCTGGCACTGTGCTGCGACGTGCTGGATGAGTCGCAGGTAACGCAGTTTGCCGCCCAGGTGACTGCACGCTTCGGCGGCGTAGATTTGTTGATCAACAACGCCGGCCAGGGGTTCGTCGCGCATTTTGATCAAACGCCGCGTACCGCCTGGCTGCATGAGGCGGAGCTAAAGCTGTTCGGCGTGATTAACCCGGTGCAGGCATTTTTGCCAGCGTTGGAGCGTTCGGATATCGCTTCCATCACCTGTGTGAATTCGCTTTTGGCCTTGCAGCCGGAAGAACACATGATCGCCACCTCGGCGGCGCGTGCGGCACTGCTCAACATGACGCTGACGCTGTCGAAAGAGCTGGTGGACAAGGGCATTCGCGTCAACTCGATCCTGTTGGGCATGGTGGAGTCCGGCCAGTGGCGCCGCCGCTTCGACGAGCGCAGCGATAAAGATCAAAGCTGGGAGCAGTGGACGGCGGCGATTGCCGAACGACGCGGCATCCCGATGAAACGCCTGGGGAAACCGCAGGAGCCGGCACGGGCGCTGCTGTTCCTGGCTTCGCCTCTGGCGTCCTTTACCACCGGGGCCGCGCTGGACGTCTCCGGCGGCTTTAACCGCCATCTTTAACCGCAGAGGCTGAAAAGATGAAGAAGATCATGATGATTGGTTACGGCGCAATGGCCACAGAGGTGCTGTCCCGCCTGCCGGACGGGGTGAGCGTTGGCTGGATTGTCGCGCGTGCGGCTCATCATGCGGCGATTGCCAACGCCTTTGGTGGCCAGGTGCAGGCGTTGACCCACCCCGACCACTGTGCTGAAAAACCGGATCTGGTGCTGGAGTGCGCCAGCCAGCAGGCGGTGGCGGAGTTCGGTGAGGCGGTGGTCACGCGCGGTTGGCCTTTAGCGGTGATCTCTACCGGCGCGTTAGCGGATGCCGCGTTGCAGCAGCGTTTGCAGCAAGCCTGTCGGCAGCATCGGGGCCAGGTGATCGTGCTGTCCGGTGCGGTGGCGGGCATGGACGGCTTGGCGTCAGCACGTGAGGGCGGTCTGGACAGCGTCACTTATCAGGCGTGTAAAAGTCCGGCCAGCTGGCGCGGCAGTATGGCAGAGCAATTGATTGATCTCGATGCGGTAAGCGAGGCGCAGGTGTTTTTCGAAGGCTCGGCGCGGGAGGCGGCGCGGTTATTCCCGGCGAACGCCAATGTGGCGGCGACCATTGCGCTCAACGGCCTGGGAATGGACGCCACCCGGGTGCGGTTGCTGGTCGATCCCGCGACCCGACGCAATACCCACCGGCTGCAGGTGTGCGGCAACTTCGGTGAGTTTCACATTGAGCTGAGCGGCAACCCGCTGGCAAGCAATCCCAAGACATCAACCCTGGCGGCGCTGAGCGCGGTACAAGCCTGCCGCCGTCTGATCGACGGTGGTTTTATTGCCTGAACGGCAGGAGCGAGTATGGAAAGGTTAAAGATTTTTGTGGCTGGGCGTTGGTGCGAAGGGCGTGGCGATGAAATGGCCTCGCAGTTCCCGGCCGACGGCAGCGTGAATGCGCGGCTGCGTGCCGCCAGTATTGAAGACGTCAATGATGCGGTAGCCGCGGCGGAACGCGCCTGGCGGGCCCCCGAGTGGCGTGGGCTGGTGCCGCATCAGCGAGCCAACATTCTGTACCGCGTCAGCAACCTGATTATGGCGCAACTGGAAGAGCTGGCGCAGCTGCAGACCCGCGACAACGGCAAACCCCTGGCGGAAACCCGTGGGCTGGTGGCCAGCGCGGCGGCGACGGCTCGCTACTTTGCCGCTGCCTGCGAGGTGCTGGAGGGCGAACTGCCGACCCAGCGCAGCGCGGAGATCATGACGCTGAGCCAGTATCAGCCGCTGGGCGTGATCGCGGCCATTACGCCGTGGAACTCGCCGATCGCCAGTGAGATGCAAAAGGTGGCCCCCGCACTGGCGGCGGGCAATGCGGTGATCCTCAAACCGGCCGAAGCGACACCGCTGATGGCGCTAAAACTGGCGGAACTGTTTGAGCAAGCAGGCCTGCCCGCCGGACTGCTTAGCGTGTTGCCGGGCAAAGGCTCGGTGATTGGCGAGGCACTGGCGCGTCACCCGTTAGTGAAAAAGATTTCTTTTACCGGGGGGACCAATACCGGTCGCCATTTGGCGCATATCGCCGCCGAGAAGCTGATCCCTACCTCGCTGGAGCTGGGCGGCAAGTCACCGACCATCGTGCTGGAGGACGCCGATTTGGAACAGGCGGCTCGCGGGATCTGCTACGGCATTTTCAGCTCCGCCGGCCAGGCCTGCATTGCCGGTTCGCGGCTGTTTGTGCACCGCTCGCTATACCAGCCGCTGCTGGCGCGCCTGAGTGAACTGGCGGCCGGGCTGCGGGTCGGCAATCCGCTGACGCCGGGCGTGCATCTCGGCCCGCTGATTAACGACAAGCATCGCCAAAGCGTGGCGGATTATGTGGCTCTTGCGCAGCAAGAAGGCGGCCGGGTGGTGATAGGCGGCGAAGCGCCGGCCGATCCGCTGCTGGCCGGCGGCAGCTATTACCTGCCAACGATTATCGAAGGGTTGAGTAACCGTGCCCGCGCTTGCCAGGAAGAGATTTTTGGCCCGGTACTGGTGGCGCTGCCGTTCGATAACGAGCAACAGTTGATCGAGCAAGCCAACGATTCGGTGTACGGGTTGGCCGCCGGGATCTGGAGCCGGGATTTCCCGCGGGCGATGGCGCTGGCGGAACAATTGGAAACCGGCACCGTGTGGATCAACACCTACAAAACATTCTCTATTTCTACGCCTTTCGGCGGTTTCAAAGAGAGCGGTCTGGGCCGCGAAAAGGGTCTGCACGGCATCAAGGCCTATATGCAGCAGAAAAGCCTTTACCTGGCGCTGAGCCATCAGGCGAACCGCTGGAGCGATTAGCTTTGAGCGACGGTGCGTAACCCCTACAACGAACACAATAAGAAGGCAGATGATGAGCGATAAAATAACGGTTGGTGAGGCGATAGCCCGGACTCTGGAACAGTACGAGGTGTCGGCGATGTACGGCATCATTTCGATTCATAATCTGCCGATTGCCGATGCGGTAGGGCAACGTGGCAACATCCGTTTCGTACCGGCGCGTGGCGAAGCGGGCGCGGTCACCATGGCCGATGCCCACGGCCGTTTCTCCGGTCTGGGCGTAGCCTTGACCAGCACGGGCGCGGGGGCCGGCAATGCGGTCGGTGCCATGATCGAAGCGCTGAATGCCAACACGCCGTTGCTGCACATTACCGGCCAGGTGGAGAAGGCCTATCTGGATGCCGACGCCGGGTTCATTCATGAGACCCGCGATCAGTTGGGTTTCCTGCGCGCCTGCTCCAAACGCGCATATCGGGTCAACTCAGCGGAACAGGCGGTGGCCGTGATCCAACGGGCTATCCTCGATGCGCAGACGGTGCCTTGTGGCCCGGTGGCGGTCGAGATCCCGATCGATATTCAAAGTAGCCTGGTTTCCAGTTCGGTGCTGAGCCAGCCCGTGGCGCCTGCGCCGCTGCCTGCGGCTAGTGACGAGGCGGTTGAGCGCCTGTATCAGCGGGTGAAACAGGCCAAACGCCCATTGCTGTGGTTGGGTGGCGGTGCGCTGGCCTGCGCCGATGCGGTACGCAAACTGGCGGATGCAGGCGTGGTGGTGATCTCCAGCACCCATGGGCGCGGTATCCTGCCTGATAGTCATCCGCGCAGCCTGCGTGCGTTCCATAACTCACCGAGCATTGAGGCGATCCTGACGCAGTGTGATTTGACGCTGGTGGCCGGTTCACGCTTGCGCAGCAATGAGACGCGTACCTGGACGCTGCCGCTGCCGCGCCCGCTGGTTCAAATTGATATCGATCCGGCGGCGGCCAACCGCAACTATCTGGCCGACGAGCAAATCAACGGTGACTGCGGCGCCTTGCTTAACGCGCTGGCTGCTCGTTTGAGTCCGGGTGAAAAAGTGAATGCCGAGTGGGATGCCGAGATAGCCACGGCGATACAGCAGGCGGAAAGTGCGCTGCGCCAGCAGTCGGGAGAGTATGCAAAATTGAACGACGCCATCGCCGCTGCGTTGCCGCAGGACGGTCTGTTGGTGCGTGATATCACCGTTTCCGGCAGCGTGTGGGGCAGCCGTTTGTTCCGCGCCATTTCGCCGCTTTGCAACATTCACTCGCTGGCCGGAGCGATTGGAATGGGCCTGCCAATGGCGATTGGCACGGCGATCGCCAACCCGCAGCGCAAGGTGGTGGGGCTGGTCGGGGACGGGGGGCTGGCGTTAGGCTTGGGCGAACTGGCAACCATGGCGCAGGAGCAGGCCAATATAACCCTGCTGATCATGAACGACGGCGGCTACGGCGTGATGCGGGGCATTCAGGACAAGTATTTTGCCGGCCGTCAGTATTATAACGAACTGCACACTCCCGCATTTACCCAGGTTGCCGAGGCGATGGGGCTGAAGGCGTGGAAAGTGGACAGCGCGGCGCAGTTCAACGGCGTGCTGGCGGAAGCGATTAATTATCCGGGGCCGTCGGTGGTGGAAGTGGATATGAACAGCATCGGGCCGCTAACCTTCGCCGGGCCACCGCAAAAGACATTGTACTGATGAAATGAAAAACGCCCGGCATCTGCCGGGCGTTGTGTTTTACTTGCCTGCTGCGATGCGCTCGCGAATATGCTGTGCGCGCGCTTCGGAAGCGGGGTGATCGTCGAACATGCTGCTCTGACGGCCGGCCTCCATTTTAGCCAGTTTTTCAAAGCTGGTGACCAGGCCGTTCGGGTCGATGCCGCGTTGTTTCAGCAGATCGAACGAATAGTCATCGGCTTCGCTTTCCTGTTTTTGGGAGAACTGAGCGTTAACCAGCTTCTCGCCCATATCCGCCAACTGTGACTGCGACAGCGAACCTATGATGCCGCCGGTCGAGGCCGCTGCGGTACGCAATGCCACGGTGCCGTAAGCGACCTGCATTGCTTTGCGGGTATGGCCCAGCGCCACGTGGCCCATTTCGTGGCCCAGCACGCCTTCCACTTCATTGTCGGTCATCATGTCCATCAGCCCGCTGTAAACGCGGATACAGCCGTTGGCCATTGCCCAGGCATTCACGTCTTTTGTGACGTAGACCTTATAGTTGGCCGGCGTGCCGTTGATATTATCTCCCAGCGCCGCCGCGATTTTGTTCAGGCGTTTGGCATAGGTACTGTCGGCCGGCGCGATTTGTGCCTTGCTGTCCATCTCTGCGCAGGATTTATCACTCAGGATTTTTACGTCGTTATTGCTCAGCGTCGCGGCCTGGAACGCCTGCGCGCCAGACTGCATCAGGGTATCGGTGTTCAGGTTTTGACAGCCGCTTACCAAAGTGGCAATGCTTAATGCAATCAAAGAGGTACGGATCTTCATAAAGCCATTTTCCTGTGAGAGTAACAAGGGGGTCGTGTCATTTTAGTTTAGGGAAATCTTGCCGCTTGAGACTAGTGTACGCCGACAATCGGGAAAATAGTGTTATTCCGAAAAACCGACCAATTGTGCTAATAAGTTGTGAACTCGCTCTCATTTGGTATTAGGGATTGCCGTTTTAATGCGGAGTCTGAGAAAATAGAAAACTTGACTGATTTTTTAATCCGACCTGGAGTAAAACATGTCCTCTCGTAAAGAGCTTGCCAACGCCATCCGCGCACTCAGCATGGACGCCGTACAAAAAGCAAATTCCGGCCACCCGGGTGCACCTATGGGCATGGCGGACATCGCCGAAGTCCTGTGGCGTGACTACCTGAACCACAACCCGACCAACCCGCACTGGGCTGACCGTGACCGCTTCGTCCTCTCCAACGGCCATGGCTCCATGCTGATTTACAGCCTGTTGCACCTCACCGGCTACGACCTGCCGATGAGCGAGCTGGAAAACTTCCGCCAGCTGCACTCCAAAACCCCGGGTCACCCGGAATACGGCTACACCCCTGGTGTGGAAACCACCACCGGCCCACTGGGCCAGGGCATCGCCAACGCCGTCGGCTTCGCCATTGCCGAACGCACCCTGGCTGCGCAGTTCAACCGCCCGGGCCATGACGTGGTCGACCACCACACCTACGCCTTTATGGGCGACGGCTGCATGATGGAAGGCATCTCTCACGAAGTCTGTTCCCTGGCCGGTACCCTCAAGCTCGGCAAACTGACCGCGTTCTACGATGACAACGGCATCTCCATCGACGGTCACGTGGAAGGCTGGTTCACCGACAACACCGCCGAGCGCTTTGAAGCCTACGGCTGGCACGTAGTGCGTCACGTGGACGGCCACAACCCGGATGCCATCAAGGCCGCGATTGAAGAAGCCCGCAAGGTCACCGACAAGCCGTCCCTGCTGATGTGCAAAACCGTGATTGGTTTCGGCTCCCCGAACAAGGCCGGTACCCACGACGTGCACGGTGCTGCGCTGGGCGCCGCCGAAGTGGCCGCCACCCGCGAAGCCCTGGGCTGGAAATACGCCGCCTTCGAAATCCCGCAGGACATCTATGCCCAGTGGGACGCCAAAGAAGCCGGCAAGGCGAAAGAAGCGGCCTGGAACGACAAGTTCGCCGCCTACGCCAAGGCCTTCCCGGAACTGGCGGCCGAGTTCAAACGCCGCATGAACGGCGAACTGCCGGCCAACTGGAAAGCCGACGCCAAAGCCTTCGTCGAGCAGCTGCAGGCCAACCCGGCCAACATCGCCAGCCGCAAGGCCTCGCAGAACGCGCTGGAAGCCTTCGGCAAGGTGCTGCCTGAGTTCCTCGGCGGCTCTGCTGACCTGGCGCCAAGCAACCTGACCATGTGGTCCGGCTCGAAAGCGCTGAACGTTGATCCGGCGGGTAACTACATCCACTACGGCGTGCGCGAGTTCGGCATGACCGCCATCACCAACGGCATCGCGCTGCACGGCGGCTTCCTGCCGTACTCCGCGACCTTCCTGATGTTCGTGGAATACGCCCGTAACGCGGTGCGCATGGCGGCGCTGATGAAAATCCGCAACGTGTTCGTTTATACCCACGACTCCATCGGTCTGGGCGAAGACGGCCCGACGCACCAGCCGGTTGAGCAGATTGCCAGCCTGCGCGTGACCCCGAACATGAGCACCTGGCGTCCGTGTGACCAGGTGGAATCGGCGATTGCCTGGCAGTACGGCATCGAGCGCAATGACGGCCCGACCACGCTGATTTTCTCGCGTCAGAACCTGACCCAGCAGCCGCGTACCGCGGAGCAGCTGGCCAACGTTTACCGCGGCGGCTACGTGCTGAAGGACTGTGCCGGTACGCCGGACGTCATCCTGATTGCCACCGGTTCGGAAGTGGGCATCACCGTGGAAGCGGCAGACAAGCTGAGCGCGGCGGGCACCAAGGTGCGCGTGGTCTCGATGCCGTCTACCGACGCCTTCGACAAGCAGGACGCGGCTTACCGTGAGTCCGTGCTGCCGGCGGCGGTCACTGCCCGCGTGGCGGTGGAAGCGGGTATCGCGGACTACTGGTACAAGTACGTGGGCCTGAACGGCGCTATCGTGGGCATGACCACCTTTGGTGAGTCGGCACCGGCAGAGCAACTGTTCAAAGAGTTCGGCTTCACCGTGGATAACGTGGTGGCCAAGGCGCAGGCACTGCTGAAATAAGGCATCTCGCGTCGCATTACCCCAGGCCCGGCACCTTGCCGGGCTTAGTCTAATGACAAACAGCCGAAAAACGTGGTTTTCGGCTGTTTGGGGTAAATCTGAAGACATAATCCTTTGTTTTTATTCGTCCCCAGATCGGAATTTTTAACTGCAAAGGACTTTGTCATCAATCTGAGCCCGGGCATCTTGCCGGGCTTTTTCTTGCCCAAAAATCGCCCAACCTCACAAAATACGAAGATAAAAAATCAACGGCGTTGCTTAAGAACACTTATTAACTATATGTTAATTTTTAGTTTATTAAATGTAACCAGGAGTTGATTATGTTAACAAGAATCGGCGCGTCGGTGGTGGCGATGGCGGTACTGGGTGCAGTGCCTGCTTACGCTGAGTTCCCTGCAGGCTATCCAGCCGACTATCAGAAAATTGTGGATGGCGCGAAGAAAGAGGGCAAGGTAGTGGTGTATTCCACCACGGATACCAAAGCCGCAGGACCGTTGATTCAGGGGTTCGAAGCGCTGTATCCGGGCGTTAAGGTCGAATACAACGACATGAACAGCACCGAGCTGTATAACCGCTATATCAGCGAACAGGCGGCGGGTGGCACCAGCGGTGACGTGGTGTGGAGTTCGTCGATGGATACCGCGCTGAAGCTGGCAACCGACTATGCGCAAGAATACGCCTCGCCGGAACAGGGCCAACTGCCCAAGTGGGCGGTCTGGAAAGAGAGAGCCTACGGCACCACCTATGAGCCGGTGGTCTTCATTTATAACAAACGGCTGATCCCGCAGGGGGATGTGCCGGACTCGCACGCTGCGCTGGCAAAGCTGATCGCCAGTCAAACCGACAAGTTTAAAAAGAAAGTCACGACCTATGACATTGAAAAATCAGGGTTGGGCTTCATGCTGTCGGTGCAGGACTTCAAGGCCGACCCGAACTATTTTGCTACGCTGGCTGACGTTGCCAAAGGCGGTCTGGCCGTGCAGTCGTCCACCGGTACCATGATGGAAAGGGTATCGTCCGGTGAAAACCTGATTGGTTTCAACATTCTGGGTTCCTACGCCGAAGCCCGCGCCAAAACTGACCCTTCTCTGGGCATCGCTTACCCGAAAGATTACACCCTGGTGCTGTCGCGCGTGTCCTTTATCAGCAAAGAGGCTGCCAACAGCAACGCGGCAAAACTTTGGCTTAACTACGTATTGTCGGAAAAGGGCCAGAGCATTCTCGCCAACCAGGCGGATATTCCCTCTATCCGTAATGACATTGAAGGCAAAAACGACATCGACGGCATGACCAAAATGCTTGGCAACGCGCTGAAGCCTATTCCGGTGGACGAGAGCCTGTTGGAGTACCTGCAGCCGGCCAAACGGCTGGACTACATCAAGCAATGGCGTACCGCCGCGGCAAAATAAATTAGGACAGGCTCCGGACGCGCGTCTGCCAGGGAGGCGCGCGCCCTTTGGTGGTCGATGTTTACAACCATTGGGATAGATTATGAATACATGGCGCAGAAAGTGGCAGAGCCTGCCGCGTGGCTTGGTGGTGGTGATAACCGCGCTGGTTATCTATGTGCCGCTGTCATTTATCGTGATTCAAAGTTTTCTCTCCGCACCTTTTTTTTCGCCCTCCAAGGTTTTTAGCCTTGAGGCGTTCGAGTTTATTTTTACCGATCCCGACTTTTACAAGGCGCTGAAAAGTGGCTTTATCCTGGCCTTTGGCTTAGTGGTGATCGCCATTCCGCTGGGAGGTATTCTGGCCTTTTTGATGGTCAGAACCGATTTGCCCGGTCGTCGGTTTATTGAACCGCTGATCCTGGTGCCGATCTTTGTCTCACCGATGGTGCTGGGCTTTGGCTACGTGGTGGCCGCCGGGCCGGTCGGCTTCTTCTCGCTATGGGCGGAATCGCTGCTGGGCTTTGTGCCCTGGAATATCTACTCGATGGCCAGCATTGTGGTCATTGCCGGATTAACCCACGTACCGCACGCTTATCTTTATATTTCCTCGGCCTTGCGCAGCGTCGGCTCCGACGTGGAGGAGGCCGCTCGTACGGCAGGCGCTTCGCCCTTGCAGGTCATGACGGCCGTCAGCTTGCCGATGGTACGCCCTTCGATTCTGTATGCTGGCGTATTGCTGTTCTTTCTCGGGCTGGAGGTGTTCGGCCTGATGCTGGTGCTGGGCGATCCGGAAGGGAACCTGGTGCTGGCGACCTACCTGTATCAACTGACCAACAAGCTGGGCACGCCGTCTTACCACCTGATGGCGGCAGTGGCGGTGGTGCTGATTTGCATCACCATTCCGCTGGTAATGTTGCAGCGCCGTCTGATGCGTACCGCCAACCGTTTCGTCACCGTCAAGGGCAAGGCGTCGCAGGCGCGGGCGCTGCCGCTGGGCAAATGGCGCTGGGTCGCCGGTGCGGTGGTGGTGTTTTGGCTGACGGTGACCATAGGTGTGCCACTGGTTGGCGTGGTGCTGCGTGCCTTTATTTCCAACTGGGGCGTGGGTGTTTCTATCTGGGACGAGCTGTCGCTCAATACCTTCCGCACCATCTGGCAGCAACCCAATCTGTTGCGAGCGATCGTCAACTCGATGGCGATAGGGGTGATCGGCGGTGCTCTGGCGGTAGTCTGTTATCTGTTCATCGGCATTGCCATGCATCGCAAACCCGACGGTGCTACCCGTTTTCTCGATTACAGCGTGCTGGTACCGCGTGCGGTGCCGGGTTTGCTGGCGGGGCTGGCGTTCCTTTGGGTGTTCCTGTTCCTGCCGATGTGGCTGGACAAGTCGCTGAAAGAGGGCTGGTTATCGGCCCTGCCGGTCGCCGAATGGCTGCGGGAAAACCTGATTGTCTGGCTACGTTCTTTGCGCAGCACCATCTTCAGCGTTTGGCTGGCGTATACCGTGGTGTGGATGGCCTACGGCCTGAGGTTGATCTCCTCGACGCTGTTGCAGGTCGGCCCTGAACTGGAAGAGGCGGCGCGCAGTGCCGGTGCCTCCCGTGGGCAGATCACTCGTCACGTGACTATTCCGCTGTCGCGCTACGGCCTGATCGGCTCGTGGTTGCTGATGTTCCTGATTTTCGAACGAGAGTATTCCACCGGGGTTTACCTGTTGTCTCCAGGCACCGAAACCATAGGTTCGATGCTGGTTTCGCTGTGGGCGGCGGGTGCCATTGATATCGTGGCCGCGCTCTCCTTCATTAACATCCTGCTGGTGGTGCTGGGGCTGGGGATCGCCTTGCGCTTTGGAGTGAAATTACATGATTGAACTTTCGGTAGAGAACCTGCATTTGACCTACGGTGACAACCCGGTGCTGAAAGGCGTTTCGATGCAGCTCAAGCGCGGCGAGGTGGTTTCGCTGCTGGGGCCGTCGGGCAGCGGTAAAACGACGCTGTTGCGGGCGGTCGCCGGGCTGGAAAAGCCAACGCAGGGCAGCATTATCATTGGCAGCAATAAGGTGTACGACGGCACTGCGCGCAGCGAGATCCCGGCGGAGGAGCGCAACCTCGGGCTGGTATTCCAGTCCTATGCCCTGTGGCCGCATAAAACCGTGTTTGAGAACGTCGCCTATCCACTGAAATTACGCAAAGTTTCCACGGCGGAAATTACCCAGCGGGTGCAAGGGGTGCTGGATCAACTGGGACTGGGGCATCTGGGCAAACGCCATCCGCATCAGCTGTCCGGCGGCCAGCAGCAGCGCGTGGCGATTGGTCGGGCGTTGGTGTACAACCCGCCGGTGATCCTGCTGGATGAGCCGCTATCCAACCTGGATGCCAAGCTGCGCGAAGAGGCGCGGGTGTTCCTGCGTGAACTGATTATCAAGCTGGGTTTGTCGGCGCTGATGGTGACCCACGATCAGAACGAGGCGATGGCCATTTCCGATCGCATTTTGTTGCTCAACAACGGCAAGATCGAACAGCAGGGCACGCCGCAGGAAATGTACGGCTCCCCCTCGACCCTGTTTACCGCCGAGTTTATGGGCAGCAATAACCGCCTGTTCGGCAAAATCACCGAGATGAGCGAGGGCAAGGCGCGCATCGAAGGGAAAGATTGGGCGCTGTGGGGCATGGCAGGGGCAGGGGTAAAGGTTGGCGATGAAGCCACGGCGGTGATCCGGGTAGAACGCGTGCGCCTGGGTGAGGATCCCCAGGGCAACCAACTGGAGTTGCCACTGCTGACCAGCATGTACCTGGGCGATCGTTGGGAATACCTGTTCCGCACCGTTGCTGAAGATTTCGTGGTGCGGGCTTATGGCACCGAAGTGCGTGGACAGACGCTTTGCCGGCTGTCCTTACCGGCAGAGCACCTGTGGATTTTCCCCAAGGCCTAGCTTCAACAATAACCGCGCCTGTGGCGGGCGCGGTTGGTTGAACTACAAATCCAGTACCAGCCGTTGCCCCTTGGCCCTTGAGCAGCATATCAATAGGCTCTGCTGCGCTTCTCGTTCCTCCTCGCTCAGATACTGATCGCGGTGGTCAGCTTCCCCTTCAATAATTCGCGTTTCACAGGTGCCGCAAATACCTTCCCGGCATAGGCATTCCACTTTCGCTGCCTTGCTGTTTTCCAGCACCTGCAGAATGGTCATCTCTGGTGCCACTTCCAGCTCAATCCCTGAGCGAGCCAACACCAGCGTAAAGGCTTTCCCTTGGCTGTCAGTGACGGCAAAGGCCTCGCGGTGCAGACGTGCCTTCTCAATCCCGTGCGCGGAAGCCGCCTGCAATACCGCATCGTTCAACGCCGGTGGGCCACACACGTAAATATGGGTTGCAGGTTCGATGTCTGCCAGCAGGCGTGCCAAATCTAAACGGCTACCCTGGGTGGAAACATGGCAGTGGACATGTTCAGCAAAGGGGGAAGTCAGCAGCTGTGCCTGAAAAGCATTCTGTTCTTCGCTATGGAAACAATAGTGCAGCCGGTAACGTTGACCGCGCTGGTGCAGTTCATGCAGTTGTGCCATAAACGGCGTAATGCCGATGCCGCCGGCAATCAGCAGGTGTTGTTCCGCCGTCGGTGCCAATGCAAACAGATTGTTCGGCGTACTTATGGTCAGCGTATCGCCTACCTGCAGGTTGTTATGCATAAAGTTGGATCCGCCTTTCGAGGGCGACTCGCTCCGTACGGCGATCTGATAGTGCTGTAAGTCGAAAGGAGAGCTTAGCAGGGAGTAGGCATTACTGTAGCGCTGTTCCCCCTGTTGCATCTGCACGATGATATGGCTGCCGCCACTGAAGGCCGGCAACGGCCGCTGCATTGGGTCCGCCAGAGTAAAACGCTTTACCTGCGCGGTAATGGTTTCGATTTCGATCACGCGGACATCAAACATCCGATAACTGGACATGTTATTCACTCCAGAGCACGGGCTGCGCCCGCGCATAACAGGTTATACCGCCTGGCACAGATATTTCAGTTCCAGATAATCGTCTATGCCATAGGTGGAGCCTTCACGCCCCAGACCGGACTGTTTGACGCCACCGAACGGTGCCACCTCGTTGGATATCAGGCCCGTGTTGATGCCTACCATGCCGTATTCCAACTGCTCCGAAACCCGCCAGATGCGCGCAGCATCGCGCGTGTAGAAATAGGCCGCCAGCCCATAGATCGTGTCATTTGCGCGTTGCAGCACTTCGGCTTCATCGTCAAAGACCACCAGCGGTGCGACCGGGCCGAAAATCTCTTCTTCCAGCAAGAGTGAGCCGGCTTGAACGTCCCCCAGTACCGTCGGCGTGAAGAAATTGCCGCCCAGCGGGTGCGGATGACCGCCGGTGAGTAGGATGGCCCCTTTGTTTTGTGCATCGTTCAGCAGTTCCATGACCTTGTCTCGTGCTTTACGGTTGATTAACGGACCTATTTGCACATCGTGATCGAAGCCGTTACCCACTTTCAGCGCCGCTACCCGAGCGACAAATTTTTCTGTGAACTGCGGGTAAACGTCACGGTGGATATAGAAACGGTTAGCGCAAACACAGGTTTGCCCCGCGTTACGGTATTTGGCGACTAATGCACCCTCAACGGCAGCGTCGATATCCGCATCCTTGAACACGATAAAGGGCGCATTGCCACCCAGTTCCAGAGAGACCTTTTTGATGGTGTCGGCGCTTTGGCGCATCAACACGCGACCAACCGGGGTGGAACCGGTAAAGCTCAGCTTACGGACCAGCGGATTGCTGGTCAGCTCGGCACCGATGATCTGTGAATTGCCGGTGATCACGTTGAAAACCCCAGCGGGAATGCCCGCACGGTTAGCCAGCTCCGCCATTGCCAGCGCCGAATAAGGCGTTTCATTGGCGGGCTTAACGATCAGCGTGCAGCCGGCCGCCAGTGCCGGTGCCGCTTTTCGGGTGATCATTGCCGCTGGGAAGTTCCACGGCGTAATGGCGGCACAAACGCCGATGCCTTGTTTGATCACCATCAGGCGTTTGTCAGCACTGGGTGAAGGAATGATATCGCCGTTGGTGCGCTTTGCCTGTTCGGCGAACCACTCGACAAACGAAGCGGCATAGCGGATTTCGCCCAACGATTCTGCCAGCGGTTTACCTTGTTCCTGCGTCATTAGTGACGCCAGATCCTGCTGGTGCTCCAGCATCAATTCGAACCAGCGGCGCAGATGCAGTGCCCGTTGTTGGGCTGGCAGACTACGCCAGCCTGCCAGCGCTTGCTGTGCGCAGGCTATGGCGTGTTGTGCTTCGGGTTGTGCCATGTTCGGCACCTGGCCTATAAGTTGGCCGGTCGCCGGATCGCTGACCGGCAAGATTTCGTGATTGGATGCATCGCACCATTGGCCGTTAATAAACGCCTGCTGGCGGAACAGTGATTGATCGGAAATATTCACCGGATGACCTCATGGGTTAACGGGGCCGAGGGGCCCCTGTACATTTAAGGTTGGAAGACCTGCGCCAGCAGGTTGTGGAAGTGCGCGATACCATGTTCGCTAACGCCACTGCCCGCACCGTCAACCATGATGCGTCCTTGCCCGCGATAGCCACGTGACTTCAGCCCTTTCTGTACACTTTCCACCAGCCGCAGATCCTCTGGGCGAAACACGTCGCGATACCATTCGATCAACTTCTGTTGTTCGGCGGTCAGCTCCTCGTTGGTGAAATAAATGTCATAGTGTTGCAGGGTGGTTTCCGCATCGACCGGGAACTCATAAATCACCGTCATCATGCCTTCCAGCGGCGGGATGTTGAACATGGTGCATGGCCATAGCCAGATGCCGTGGAAGCTGGCGTCTTTGCCTTCTTCGAATTTGAATGACTGCTCGGAAGGGCGCGCGTAGCCAAACTGCATCGTCCAGTTACCGTGCAGGGTGTGCCAGTAGCGATCGACCTGCACCGAATCGGCGAAACCGGGGTGCGCCGGGGCACAGTGATAACACTCGAGATAGTTGTCGACGATGTTCTTCCAGTTGGCCGGGGTGAGGGTGGTGAAACGTGCTGCCAGCTTCAGGTCGTCTACCGCCGGGCAGGCCTCGCGCACCTTGGCTGCCAGGCCGGGCAGTTGATCTTCTACGCTGCCGGCCTGCGGGTTCATATTGATAAAAATAAATCCGCCGTATTCCTCTACCCGTACCGGCGTCAGATGGGCGATGTCTTTATTGAAGTTATGCACGTTCTCGCAGTTGCGCGCATGGGCCAGTTCGCCGTCGAGCTTGAACGCCCAGGCGTGGTACGGGCAGGTAATGACGTTTTTGGCCTTGCCGTCGCCGGACAACAATTGATGCCCACGGTGTGGGCAAACGTTGTAAAAGGCGCGCAACACCTTGTCGCGACCGCGTACCACCAGGATATTTTCGCCGATGATCTCGCGGGTGATGTATTCATTCGGCTGCGCCACTTCACTGCCGTGCGCCACGCAGATCCAGCTGTTGGCGAACACCCGTTCTTTTTCATGATCGAATGCGGCCGGGTGAGTATAAAACTGAGCCGGAATGGTATACGCCTCGCGGGCATCGGCGCAGAAGTCTTTGGGTAACGTCAATGCGGGGATTACTGTGCTCATAATAACCTTCCTCTTCTTTATTTTTATTCCACGGGAGTGTTTCAGACGACGGTTGTGTTGTTTAACGGGTTAACGGCCGGAGGTTCTGACGGTGTGCTCAACGTCGGCCGGCTGACGTCGATCAGGTGCGCCGGTATCGCGGCGTAGTCCTGTTTCAGCCAGCGGGCGAACCCGTAAGTTTTGACCAATAGCACCAACAGAAACGGTAAGGCGGTTAGGACAACGGTGGTTTTCATGGTGTCGAGCGAGGCACCGGTGAACAGAATCGACAGCGGGATCAGCGTGATCACCACACACCAGAACAGGCGCAGCATCGGGCTGGGATCCTGCCCCTCTTGCAGATTCCGGGTGCTGGTGGCCGCCATGGTGTAGGCGACGGCATCCATATGCGACGCCAGAAAAATAATCATGATAAACAGGTAGCCCGCCAGGAACAGTTTGCCGAGTGGTAGAGACATCAGCAGCATTTGCACCGCCGTTTCTCCGCCCCGAGCGTTGAGGATCTCCGGTACGTTCAACTGCCCGCTGATGAATTGATGCATGGCGAAGCTTTCCAGCGAACCGAAGAAGAACCAGCAACCGAGGGTGCTGCCGAGCAGCAGGGCCCAAATCACCTCTTTGATCTTGCGCCCGCGAGAAACCCGGGTCACAAACATGGCCACGCCAGGCGTATAGGAAATCCACCACAGCCAGTAGAACACTGTCCAACTGCGGCTAAAGCTGCCGTCTCCCATGGGGTCGGTAAACAGACTCATCTGCAGGAAATTCTGCGCCGTCAGACCGATAGCGTTAACGGTGTTATTAATGGTGAATTCGGTCGGTCCGACCAACAGTACCAGTGCGGCGAAGATAAACGCCCCCCAGCCGACCATTTTACTCAGTCGCTGCATGCCGCCGTCGATACCAATGTACGAGCTGAGGCAGAAAATTACTGCGGCCAATAGGATCACTGTGGCCTGTACTGCGAAGGTGTCTGGAATACCGGTTAATGCCGTCAGCCCGCGGGTGAAGGTGGAGGCGGTTAACACCAGTGAAATAGTCAATGCACCCACGGTAGCAACCAGGAAAATAAGATCTACCGCTCGCCCTATAGGGCCGTCGGCGCGTGCACCTGTGATGGCCGAGATAATGCCGGACAGGCTCAAGCCTTTATTTTTACGGACATGAAAGTGATAGGCCATGATCAGTGAGGCCAAGGCATAGGTTGCCCAAGCGCTCAGCCCCCAGTGGAAGAACGAGTAGCTGATGCTGTATTCCAATGCTTTTGGCGTGCGTGGTGCGATATTCAGCCCGGGCGTTTGATAGTAATAGGCCCATTCCATTACGCCCCAGTACAGGGTTGAGGAACCCAGCCCAGCGCAGATGAACATAAACACCCAGGCTAGAGTGGAGTACTGCGGCTTGCCTTCACCAAGGCGGATATTGCCATATTTGCTTAAGGCCAGATAAAGCACCACCAGCAGTGCCATCAGTACCAGCACCTGAATGGTCGAACCGAACAGGCGGGTGACCGCGTTAAAAATGGTGGTGGCTACCAGTGCGGATTGTGCTGGAAATAGCATCAGGCAGATAGCGATCAGCGTGATGCTGCACAGACTGATCGCGATGAGCATGACATCCTTTTTAGGCGTGCTCTGCATGGGAGTGAACTCCTGTTATTTGTGGTTGGCCGTTGCGTGCAATCAGCACGCTTATCGGCCTTATTGATTGGCGTTAAGCCGTTTGTTAGACCACGTAGGGCAGGTATCTCGACACGCTAGATGCCATGAGTTTTTACCCTTCATTAACATTTGAGAGTGTGCACAAATTACCCAACTGCCACAATTGAGGTATCTGTGAAGGGATAAAACACGGTATGTAAATAATTTGTTGTGATCTTGACCGGAGAATTAGTGTGGCTTTTCGGGGGCTTTTCAGCGAATTACGATGAGAATTTATGGAGGAATACAAAATTAGCACGTGACTATGCAGAGCGATATATATCGCTCTGCATAGTCATTTATGGTGTGAATGTTTAGGTTAAAGCAGGGCGGCGATCGCCTGACCGACCTGTTGGGTGGTGGCGTCACCGTGCATGTCCGGGGTGCGTGGCCCGCAGGCGATAACCTGTTCGATGGCGGCGAGAATACCGTCGTGCGCCTGGCGATAGCGTGGTTCATCCTTACCGAGGAAGTCCAGCATCATGGCGCCGGCCCAGATCATGGCGACAGGGTTGGCGATGTTTTTGCCGAAAATATCCGGTGCGGAACCGTGCACCGGCTCGAACAGTGAAGGGAAATTGCGCTCGGGGTTAAGGTTGGCCGAAGGCGCGATACCGATAGTGCCGGCGCAGGCCGGGCCAAGATCGGACAGGATGTCACCGAACAGGTTGGAGGCCACCACCACGTCGAAACGTTCGGGTTGCAGCACGAAGCGCGCGCACAGAATATCGATATGCTGTTTGTCCCAGCTAATGTCCGGATACTGCTGCGCCATGGCGGCTACGCGTTCATCCCAATACGGCATGCTGATCGCCATTCCGTTGGATTTTGTGGCGGCGGTGAGCGTCTTGCGCGGGCGTTGTTGCGCCAGTTCAAAGGCGTATTTCAATATGCGGTCGACGCCGTGGCGGGTGAACACCGACTCCTGGATCACCATTTCGCGTTCTGTGCCTTCAAACATTCGGCCGCCGAGCGACGAGTACTCCCCTTCGGTATTTTCACGCACCACGTAAAAATCGATATCCCCCGGGTTCTTATTTGCCAGCGGGCAGGGCACGCCGGGGAACAAGCGCACCGGACGCAGGTTGACGTACTGATCGAAATCGCGACGGAATTTTAGCAATGAGCCCCACAGCGAGATATGGTCCGGCACCTTGTCCGGCCAGCCGACGGCACCAAAATAGACGGCGTCGAAGCCTTGTAGTTGCTCGAACCAATCGTCCGGCATCATCTGGCCGTGCTGCAGGTAATAATCGCAGCTGGCCCATTCGAAGGTTTCAAACTCCAGGGACAAATCCCAACGCGCGGCAGCAGCTTGCAACACCCGAATGCCTTCCGGCATCACTTCCTGGCCAATACCGTCTCCCGGTATGGCGGCGATTTTATAGCTTTTGCTCATAGGATCTCACTTGTGAAGAGGGGCGATTGACATCCCTTCCATCCTATAATTGACTAACTGTTAATCAATGCTGGAAACGGTGAAACATAAAACACGAATCATGAATAATCTACCTATCCTGAGTGACCTGCGGGTGTTTGTGTTGGTGGCGCGCCGCGCCGGTTTTGCCGCCGCCGCCGACGAGCTGGGCGTTTCACCGGCATTCATCAGCAAACGTATTGCGCTGTTGGAAAAGGCGCTGGACGTGTCGTTGCTGCACCGCACTACGCGCCGGGTGGCGATCACCGAAGATGGCGAGCGCATTTACGAGTGGGCACAACGCATTCTGAACGACGTCGATCAAATGATGGATGAGCTTTCCGACGCCCGTCAGGCACCGCAAGGTACGTTGCGTATTGTCAGCAGTTTCGGCTTCGGTCGGCGTTTTGTCGGTCCTGCACTGTCGGCGCTGGCGCTGGAATACCCGGCGCTTGAACTGCGACTGGACGTTTCCGATCGGCTGGTGGATTTGGTCAGCGAAGGTTTTGACCTGGATATCCGCATCGGTGATGACATTGCCCCCAATCTGATTGCCCGCAAGCTGGCGCAGAACCAACGCATTTTGTGCGCGTCTCCGGAATACCTGCAGCGTTATGGCACACCGAAAACCTTGAGCGAGCTTTCCGGACGCGCATGTCTGGCAATTAAAGAGCGTGACCATCCTTTTGGCCTGTGGCGACTGCAGGGGCCACAAGGGGAGGAGGCGGTGAAGGTGACCGGCGGGCTGTCATCCAACAACGGTGAAATTGTGCATCAATGGTGCCTGGACGGACAGGGTGTGGCGCTGCGTTCCTTTTGGGACGTACGGGAGAGTATTGAAAATGGCTGGTTGGTGCATATCCTGCCGGACTACTACCAGCCGGCAGATATTTGGGCGGTGTACGTTTCACGCCTGGCGACCTCGGCCAAAGTGCGGGTGACCGTCGAATTTTTGCGCGATTATTTCCGCCAACACTATGGCGAAGCCTCGTTGTTGTCGGAATACCTGGCGCGTCGCTAGGGCAAGGAGGAGGCAAAAGTGTGCGCCAGATCATTTTATTCCCGCAAAGTGTCGATCAGTTGTCAGGCGAGCTGTCGCATCTGTTCCTTTTGGCAAAACTTTGGTTTATGCTCAGCTGAAGCGTTTCAGTTGCATCAGGATTCAACTGAAACGCCGGAGTGAAGGTGATGAACACGCGGCTGATGGAAGGAATAATGCGACGTGGCGATTCACAGCAGGCGGTGCGCTAAAGTACTCTATGCGAGTGAGCTTGATAACCTATCAGCGCTCTCTCAGATAGGGTGAGCATGCCCGGTGTGAGAAGGCCCTTTTTCAGGAGCAGCATGACAATCCGCATAGCGATAAACGGCTTTGGCCGCATAGGCCGCAGCGTTTTACGCGCACTGTATGAATCGGGACGAAGAGCGGAAATTTCCGTGGTGGCGATCAACGAATTGGCGAACGCCGAGGGGATGGCCCACCTGCTGAAATACGACTCCAGCCATGGCCGTTTTGCCTGGGATGTTCGCCAGGAATGCGACATGTTGACCGTCGGGGACGATACCATTCGTTTGCTGCATCAGCCGGCGGTGGAACAGCTTCCCTGGGGCGAGCTGGGCGTTGACGTGGTGCTGGACTGCAGCGGCGTGTACGGCAGTCGGGCGGATGGCGAGGCCCATCTGGCGGCGGGAGCGAAAAAAGTGTTGTTCGCTCACCCCGGCGGCAACGATCTGGACGCCACCATCGTGTTTGGCGTCAACCATCAGACGCTGCTGGCGGAACACCGCATCGTGTCCAATGCGTCATGCACCACCAACTGCATTATTCCGGTGATCAAACTGCTGGACGATGCCTACAGCATCGAGTCGGGCACGGTGACCACCATTCACTCCTCAATGAACGATCAGCCAGTGATAGACGCCTATCACCAGGATTTGCGGCGCACCCGCGCGGCGAGCCAGTCGATTATTCCGGTCGACACCAAGCTGGCCGCCGGTATTACCCGCGTTTTTCCGCAGTTTTGCGATCGTTTTGAAGCGATTTCCGTACGTGTGCCGACCATCAACGTGACGGCCATCGATCTCAGCGTCAGCGTCAGTTCGGCGGTGAAAGTGGCAGAGGTCAACCAGCTGTTGCAAATGGCCGCACGGGGATCTTTTCGTGGTATAGTTGACTATACGGAACTACCATTAGTCTCGATCGATTTTAACCATGACCCGCACAGCGCTATCGTCGACGGTACGCAGACTCGGGTCAGCGGACAACACCTGATCAAGACCTTGGTCTGGTGTGATAATGAATGGGGCTTTGCCAACCGGATGTTGGATACAACACGGGCAATGGCCGCAAGCGGTTTCTAGTACGGCGGCATCGGCACTGGCCGGTGCGCCGCTCAGGCAACTTTATAGAGAATCAACCAAGAGGGTTCACCATGTCTGTAATTAACATGTCCGATCTGGATCTGGCAGGTAAACGCGTTCTGATCCGCTCCGATCTGAACGTTCCAGTGAAAGACGGTAAAGTGACTTCCGATGCACGTATCCGTGCCTCCCTGCCGACTATTGAAGCTGCGCTGAAACAAGGCGCCCGCGTGATGGTAACTTCCCACCTGGGTCGTCCTACCGAAGGCGAGTACAACGAAGAATTCTCCCTGCTGCCTGTTGTCAACTATCTGAAAGAACACCTGAAAAACCCGGTACGTCTGGCTAAAGACTACCTGGATGGCGTTGATGTTGCAGAAGGCGAGCTGGTCGTGCTGGAAAACGTCCGTTTCAACAAGGGCGAGAAAAAAGACGACGAAACCCTGTCCAAGAAATATGCGGCACTGTGTGACGTATATGTGATGGACGCCTTCGGCACCGCACACCGTGCACAGGCTTCCACCCATGGCGTGGGCAAGTTCGCGCCTGTTGCCTGTGCCGGCCCGCTGCTGTCCGCAGAGCTGGAAGCGCTGGGTAAAGCGCTGGGCAACCCTGCCCGTCCGATGGTTGCCATCGTGGGTGGTTCTAAAGTTTCCACCAAACTGACCGTACTGGATTCCCTGTCCAAAATCGCCGATCAGCTGATCGTCGGTGGCGGCATCGCCAACACCTTCGTGGCGGCGCAGGGCAACAACGTGGGCCAGTCTCTGTACGAACCTGATCTGATCGACAACGCCAAGAAACTGCTGGAAACCTGCGACATTCCGGTTCCGACCGACGTGCGCGTGGCGACCGAGTTCTCTGAAACTGCGGTTGCGACCGTGAAGCAGGCGAACGAAATTCAGGACAACGAGCAAATTCTGGATATGGGCGACGTCTCAGCCGAGCGTCTGGCCGTTATCCTGAAGAACGCCAAAACCATTCTGTGGAATGGCCCGGTTGGCGTATTCGAGTTCCCTAACTTCCGTAAGGGCACCGAAATTGTCGCTCGCGCTATCGCAGACAGCGAAGCCTTCTCTATCGCAGGCGGCGGCGACACCCTGGCAGCAATCGACCTGTTCGGCATTGCTGACAAGATTTCCTACATCTCAACCGGCGGCGGCGCCTTCCTGGAATTCGTGGAAGGTAAAGCGTTACCGGCGGTCGTGATGCTGGAAGAGCGCGCTAAGCAGTAATTCAGACAACGGGAGGCGAAAGCCGCCCGTTTGTTTTATACCGCGCGGCATAATGCGGCGCGGCATGAAAAAATCGATTTACATCCATCTACGGCCGACGAAACAGGACAAAGTAACATGTCTAAAATTTTTGATTTCGTAAAACCGGGTGTCATCACTGGTGATGACGTTCAGAAAGTATTCGCAGTAGCTAAAGAGAACAACTTTGCTCTGCCAGCAGTGAACTGCGTAGGTACCGACTCCATCAACGCCGTGCTGGAAACAGCAGCGAAGGTGCGTGCTCCGGTTATCGTACAGTTCTCTAACGGCGGTGCCGCGTTCATCGCCGGTAAAGGCGTGAAGACTGACGTTCCTCAGGGTGCAGCAATTCTGGGCGCTATCTCTGGTGCACATCATGTTCACCAGATGGCTGAGCATTACGGCGTGCCGGTTATTCTGCACACCGACCACTGTGCGAAGAAACTGCTGCCATGGCTGGACGGCCTGCTGGACGCTGGCGAGAAACACTTCGCGGCTACCGGTAAGCCACTGTTCTCTTCTCACATGATCGACCTGTCTGAAGAGTCCCTGGAAGAAAACATCGAAATTTGCAGCAAATACCTGACTCGCATGGCGAAGATCGGTATGACCCTGGAAATCGAACTGGGCTGCACCGGCGGTGAAGAAGATGGCGTGGACAACAGCCATATGGACGCATCCGCTCTGTACACCCAACCGGAAGACGTGGCTTACGCGTACGAAAAACTGAACGCCATCAGCCCACGCTTCACCATCGCAGCGTCCTTCGGTAACGTGCACGGCGTATACAAGCCAGGCAACGTTAAACTGACTCCGACCATCCTGCGTGATTCTCAGGACTACGTGTCCAAGAAATTCAATCTGCCGCACAACAGCCTGAACTTCGTGTTCCACGGCGGTTCCGGTTCTACCGACGCAGAGATCAAAGAATCCGTAGGTTACGGCGTGATCAAAATGAACATCGATACCGACACCCAATGGGCAACCTGGGACGGTATCCTGCAGTACTACAAAGCGAACGAAGCTTACCTGCAGGGCCAGTTGGGCAACCCGAAAGGCGCCGACCAGCCGAACAAGAAATACTACGATCCACGCGTATGGCTGCGTTCAGCCCAGACTTCCATGATTACTCGTCTGGAACAGGCTTTCAAAGATCTGAACGCAGTAGACGTTCTGTAATCTCGGTCAGCTGTTAGCCATATTGAAAGGCTCCCTTCGGGGAGCCTTTTTTGTTGCTAGCCCAACAGACTGGCGCCGACGTTAATCGACAGCCCCAGGATCACCAGATTGAAAACAAAGGAAATCACCGATTGCAGTAGAGCGACTTTGCGCACCTCGGCCGCACCGACGGCCACGTCGGCAGTTTGCGAAGCCACCGCGATGGTGAACGAGAAATAGGCAAAGTCCCAATAGGTAGGCTCCTTAAGGTCGCCGGGAAACAACAGCGGCAGCGGATCCTGCTGTGCACCCTGACGATAAAACTGATGGGCATAGTGCATGGTAAATGCCGTGGGCAGCAGTAACCAGGACACCACCAGCGTCGCGCCGGTCAGCGCCAGATGCAGCGTCTTCAGCGAATCGCTGACCTGTTTGGCGGTGCTCAGCTCAAACAGAATGGATAAAATGCTCACCAGACAGCCGATGCTGACCAGTGCCAGCACCATACTGGCGCTCTCATCCTGTGCCCGTGCCAGTTGGCGGATGTGCTTTGGCGTGCTGATCAGCATCAGTCGCCAGAGAAACAGCAGATAGCACCAGGCCAAAACGTTCCAGCCGAGCATCAGTCGCTGCAGCTCAGAAAGCGTGGCGGGCAGCAGCAGGTAGCACAAAATGCCCGCACCGACGGACAGCAGCAGCCTTGGCCGAACCTGCCAGTAGTGTTTGATTGACGATGGAATGTGCATAACCGATGAAGTTCCTTATCGTTATAAAGGCGATAGCGCTGTGTTCAGCATAGAAGAAGCGTGGCGGCTGTTTCGGCTATTTTTGACGCTTACGGTTGGCATGCGGTGGAAATGTTGGTTAACCTAAGGCGGTGGTTTCCGACTGACGGCTGATGTCAGTTTTTTTGCGAGTTTATCCCCTTAGGGACAAGTTAGGACGACACGAATGAAAGATCTGAATGTAGTAGATGGCATTAATGGTGCCGGTAACTGGCTGGTGCAGAACCAGGACTTATTGATTCAGTACGCGGTGAACATCGTCGCGGCGATCGTTATTTTCATCATCGGTTCGATCATTGCACGCGTAGTCAGCAATGCATTAAGCCGGGTGATGAAGCTGCGTGGTATTGACGCCACGGTTGCCGACTTCCTGTCTGCCATGGCGCGTTACGGCATTCTGGCCTTCACCTTTATCGCCGTGCTGGGGCGCGTTGGCGTTCAGACCACCTCGGTGATCGCCGTGTTGGGTGCCGCAGGTTTGGCCGTCGGCCTGGCGCTGCAGGGCTCACTGTCCAACTTCGCTGCAGGCGTGCTGCTGGTGGCCTTCCGTCCACTGCGTGCCGGTGAATATGTCGATCTGGGCGGCGTAGCCGGTACCGTCGACCAGGTGCAGATTTTCTCCACCACGCTGCGTACCGCAGACAACAAAACCATCGTGGTGCCGAACGGCAAAATCATCGCCGGCAACATCATCAACTATTCCCGCGAGCCAAACCGCCGCGTAGACATCGTGGTTGGCGTGGCTTATAACGCCGATATCGACGTGGTGAAAAAAGTGTTGGGTGATGTGATCGCTGCCGACAAGCGCATCATGCACGCCAAAGGCGTAACCGTACGCTTGAACGAGATGGCGCCATCTTCCCTGAACTTTGTCACCCGTTCCTGGACCACCAATGCGGAATACTGGAACGTATACTTCGATCTGATGGAGAACTTCAAGCGCGCGCTGGATGCCAACAATATCGGCATTCCGTTCCCGCAGATGGATGTTCATCTGTACCGCACTGAAGAAGCGGCTACCGCGAAAGCGGAATAAAGCAGAACAAGAGAAAAGGGGCCACGGCCCCTTTTTTTATTGCCGGCCGAGGCTGCATCCTGCGGATGTCGCCTCGGCTTTTTCGTTTTATCAGTTTGATAACGCGGAGTCTGGCACAGGGGCGCGCCGGTTCATGCTGAGCCGGTAGAGCAGGAAAATAGCGGCAGAGCCCACCAGTACCGGCAGCGCCAGCCAGATGAAGAACATCTCCGACGTCCCTGCCGCGACAATCATCCAGGCGCCAAGCATTGAACCGACTATCGAGCCGAAGCGACCGCTCGCCATCGCCCAGCTGACTCCGGTGACGCGAGCGGCGGTAGGATAAAGGGTAGCGGAGACCAGATTCAGGCCGTTCTGCGCACCGGCCACGCCGAAACCGATGAGGAATACGGTGACCGCCAGCGTATAGGCGTCCCCCATCAGATAACCGGTAGCGCCAATCACCAGTGCGGCACCCAGGTACGACAGGGCCAATACCCGGTAGGGGCCGACGCGGTCCATCAGCAGCGCCATAAGGATGGCACCGAGGGTTCCGCCCAGCGGCACCATCGCCCCGATGCGCGAAGCGTGGACGATATCGTAACCGGTATCCTTGAGAATGCTCGGCAGCCAACTGGTGAGCAGATAAAACACAAACAACGAGCAGAAGAATGCCACCCACAGCAGCAAAGTGCGCACTGCGCGACCTTCGATAAACAGGTGGGAGATTGGCGATCTGGCCAGTGCGGGGCGTTCATCATCGATAATCGTCACGCCGGCCCAACTTTTGCCGGTGATACGCTCGACCACCTGGCGCAGGCTATCGGCATGTTTCGGGCTGGCAGTCATAAAGCGCGCTGACTCGGGCATCTGCCAGGCCAGCAACGGCAATAGCAACAATGGCGCGATGCCACCGAGCATCAGCAAACCACGCCAGCCGAAGGCCGGAATAACCTGCCCGGCAAGGATGCCGCCCAGCGCCAGACCGGCGGTGAAGCCGCTCCAACTGAGGGTGACCATGATCATCCGCCGACGTGCCGGCGAGTATTCCGAGCTCAGGGTGATGCAGGTGGGCATCGCCCCGCCCAAACCGATACCGGTGATTAAACGCAGCAGGGTCAACGACTCGATTGAGCTGGTATAGGCCGAGGCAAGAGTGCCTCCGCCAAAGATCAGTATGGAGGCGAGCAGCACGCGCTTGCGCCCTATGGCATCGGCAACCGGGCCGAAGATCAGGCTGCCGAGCAGCAGGCCGAACAATCCCGCGCCAAACGTCGGCGATAGCTGGGCAGGCAGCAGTTGCCACTCTTCGCGTAACGCCGGGGCGATATAGCCGATGATGGCAGTGTCAAAACCGTCCAGCAGGACGATCAGGAAACACAGGGTAAGGATCAGGATTTGATAGGGCGAGATTTTCGCGTTGTCGATGATCTCGCTGATACGAGCGGTGTTTTGGCTCATGGGGGTTCCACTTTAATTAGGCTTGTGTGGAGCTGGCTGGAGGGCTGTGCAGGCGTCAGGCTCTTGCTGAAACGGGCCTGAACCAAAGCCGCTGTGGCTGGCATGGTGCAGAAAGTCTGAGTATACACCAGAGCCAGCGGCTTGCAGCGATGCGCTGAGATGAGCCGTTCTGTTTCAGACAAAACGGCCTAAATACTCTGTTCTCAGAACGGGCAAGCATGGTGGGCTTTGATCTTCTCTGCGCTGACAGGATGAACGAAATGCAGTTCGCTGGCGTGCAGCATCAATCGCGGCGTCCCTTCGGTGCCTGGCAGCAGACGGCCGCCATACAGGTCACAGCCCAAAATAGGATGGCCCAACTGCTGGCAGTGGATACGCAGCTGATGGGTGCGCCCGGTCTCCGGGATTAACTGTACCCGCGTCAACGGCAGTAACGTCCCGTCTGTCAACTCGCGATAAGTGCGTTCAACGACCCGATAGCGTGAGCGAGCGGGCTTGCCGTGGATTGAGCAAATCGACATCAGCGGGAACAGCGCCGGATCTTTGGCAATTGCCGCATCTATCACCCCTTCGTCGTCGTTCAGGTGCCCGCAGAGCAATGCGCTGTACACCTTGGTGACGGTACGCTGACTGAACTGTTGGCAAAGGGCGGCATTGATCGCTTTATTACGCGCTATCACCATCAGCCCGGAAGTGCCGAAATCAAGGCGGTGGACCAGCGTACAGCCAGGAAATAGCTGCACCAGCCGATGATGTACCGAATCGAGGTTTTGCGGGTTTTTCCCCGAGAGGCTTAGCAGCCCGGCGGGTTTATTGATAAGCACCAGACTTTCGTCCTGATACAGCGTCTCTATCTGGTCATGGCACGGCGGGGCAATAAAGGTATCGATAATCTTAGACATCAGGCTGCCCGGCGGGAAAGTGGGAGCGGATAATAACGAATTTTTGGCCGCCAGTCAGTTGTCCCCGCCCGCCCCCTTGCCAAAGGAGGGGGAACGGCTAACCCGGCAGAGAGGTTTTCACCAGACGCCGAACGGCGCCTGGCTTCCAAAGGGGTTACTGAAAGGCGTTACCGGCTTATTGCCCGTAGTAGGCATTTTTGCCGTGTTTGCGCAGGTAATGTTTATCCAGCAGTGCCGGTTGCATGCTGTGAATGCCCGGCGTCAGCTGACGTGAGAAAATCCCCATGTAGGCAATTTCTTCCAGCACCACGGCGTTATGCACCGCGCTGTGCGCGTCCTTGCCCCAGGCGAACGGCCCGTGTGAATTGACCAATACTGCCGGAATGGCGTTCGGGTTGATGCCGCGACGGCGGAAGGTATCGATAATGACCTTGCCGGTTTCCAGCTCGTATTCATGCTCAATTTCGTCTTCGGTCATCAGGCGGGTACAGGGAATGGCACCGTAGAAGTAATCGGCGTGGGTGGTGCCCCAGGCGGGGATATCCAATCCTGCCTGCGCCCAGATGGTAGCGTGGCGCGAATGGGTATGAACGATACCGCCGATATCGGCGAATTCACGGTACAGCGCCAGATGGGTAGCGGTGTCAGAGGAGGGCTTTTTGGTGCCCTCGACGGTGTGCCCGTTGGCGAGATCGACCACCACCATGTCCTCCGCGGTCATGTGTTCATACTCCACGCCGGAAGGTTTGATCACCACCAGCCCGCGTTCGCGATCCACGGCGCTGACGTTACCCCAGGTGAAGGTCACCAGGTTATGGCGCGGCAGGTCTAGGTTGGCTTCCAGCACCTGTTGTTTAAGCTGCGGCAGCGTTAGCATGTCATACCCCCTTGTTGCATTTTCTGTTCGATCCACCGGCGGGCCTGCACAATCTCGGCCACCGGCTCTTCGGCTTTTTCGGTCCACATTTCAATCAGGAAAGAACCACGGTAGTTAAGCTGTTTCAGGGTGCGGAATACGGCGACAAAATCGACGCAGCCTTCGCCAAACGGCACGTCGCGGAACTGTCCCGGCGAGCTATCGGTAACCGGGTAAGTGTCTTTCAAATGGATGGCGGCGATGCGGTCAATGCCCAGCGCCAACTCCTGCGCCACGTCATTGCCCCAGGCGCTCAGATTGCCGACGTCCGGATAGACCGTGAACCAGGGGGAGGCCAGGCAGGCGTCCCAGGCTTTCCATTTGCTGATGGAGTTCATAAAGGCGGTGTCCATGATCTCTACCGCCAGCATCACCTGCGCTGCGGCGGCGCGCTCGACTGCCCACTGCATACCCTCGGTGAAGCGGGCAAGGGTGCTTTCGTCCTGCGGCTCGTAATAGACGTCATACCCGGCGAGCTGAATGGTGCGGATGCCGACGTCCTTCGCCAGTTGAATCGCCTGTTCCATCATCTCGAAGGCACGCTGACGCAGCGCATCGTCATGGCTGCCGAAGGGAAAGCGGCGATGACCGGACAGGCACATCGACGGGATGCTGATGCCGGTTTCCAGCATGGCGCTGACTAACGACAACCGCTGCTCCTTGCTCCAGCTCAGACGTGCCAGCCGCTCGTCGCTTTCATCCACCGACATTTCGACAAAATCAAAACCGCAGGCCTTGGCCAGCGCCAGCCGCTCGGGCCAGGTCAGGTGCTTCGGCAAGGCTTTTTCATAAATTCCCAAGGGGTGCTGACGCATATCAACTTCTCCAGATGTCATCAATGGCCGAGCGGAACTGACCGGCAGCGGCCAGCGGATCGGCAGCCTCCGCCAGCGCTCTGCCGACGATAAAAGCGGTCACGGCGATGTCTTTAAACAGCGGCAAATCGGTCGGCGTGATACCGCCGGTCACCGACAATTCAATGCCCAGATCAGACAAGGCCTTCATCAGATCCAAATCTTCATGGCTCCAGGTTTGCCCGCTGGCCTGCGCGTCGCGGCCACGGTGGTATATCGCCTGGCGGATACCGAGGTCGCGCCACTGTTGGGCATCCTCCAACGTCCAGCGGCCGAACAGCTCAATTTGAATCTCGCCCTGGTGTCGTTGCGCCACTTCCAGCGCACTGGCCATGGTGGCCAACGGGGCGGCGCAAATGACGGTCATCCAGTTGGCACCGTGGCCGAAGGCCTGCTGCGCCAGCGTGCCACCGGCATCGGCCACTTTCAGGTCGGCCACCAGCGTATGTTGCGGGCAGCGCTCGCGCAGTGCGCTCACCGCCTGAATACCGGCGCTGATGCATAAGATGGTGCCGGCCTCGATGATGTCGACGTGGGGCCGCAGGCGTTCTGCCGTCTGCAGAGCGGCATCTAACCGGGTGTGATCGAGCGCCAGCTGCAGGCGCGGTTTATTGCTCATAAAGCCTCCTTACTGTGCGGATTGCAGCGTTTGCAGCGCGGCAATCAGCGCCTGATAACGTTGGTGTTTTTTGCCGTAGGCCGCGCTTGCTGAAGCATCCGGCAACACCCGCTCAATACGTGGCGCCAGCTCGCGTTGGGCAGCGGTGAAGTCGCTGAATGCGCCGCTGCCGACCATCGCCGCCATCGCGGCGCCCAGGCAGCCGGTTTCTTCCACCTGCGGCAGTTCGACCGGCAGGCCGCTGACGTCGGCAAACATCTGCATCCAGGGCACTGACTTGGCTGGGCCACCGGTGACGCGCAGCGCGGTGGCCTCAGGGAAACGTTGCCGCATGCGGTTGAGATGGGTCATATGGCAGAACACCACGCCCTCGTAAATCGCCTGCACCAGGTGCTCGCGCTGGTGGAAAGCCTGCAGGCCGTGGAAGCTGGCGCTCAGGCCCAACCCGGCGTTGGAGCCATACAGGAAGGGTGCGAACAGCAGGCTGCTGTCGGCCTTGGGCAACGCCGCTACCCAGTCATTGAGTTGGGCGTAGTCTTGCAGGCCCCATTGTCGGCAGAACCACTCCAGGTTGGCAGCGGAGGTGGGGCTGGCTTCATGCACGATGTATTTGCCGGCTTCGGCATGACGGCCATAAACAAAGGGATGATCGAACCCTGCGGTAATGCGGTCGGTGATGCCGCTGGTGACCGACCAGGTACCCATCACCGCATTGAGTCGGGTTTCGTCCTGCAGCCCGGCGCACAGTGCGGTGGACACCACGTCAAACAGCCCGCCAACCACCGGCGTTCCCGGCAGCAGCCCGGTCGCGGCGGCAGCAGTAGCGTTGACGCGACCGGTGATTTCAGCGGAACCGACGATAGGTGACAGCGCGGGCATGATGTCGCCAATCCCCAGCAACTGCGCCAGCGCCGGGTCATAGCGGCCGTCGGCCATCTGATAAAGATTGGATTCGGAGATATTGGTCTCTTCGCAGGCCAGCTCGCCGGTCAGGCAGTGGCGCAGATAATCGTGCGCCATCAAAACGCTGCCAATTTGGCGATAGCGTTCCGGCTGGTGTTGCCTGACCCAGCGCAGCAATGACACCGGATGGCCGGTCCACAGCGTTTGTCGGGTCTGCGGGTAGAGCGCCTGCGGCACGCCCTGTTTTTGCCACTCCTGCACCAGTGTCAATGCGCGCTGATCGGAAGACAGCATGGCGTTGCCCAGCGGCAGGCCGCGTTTATCCAATAAAAACGCGCCCTTGCCCTGTGCCGAGATGCCGATTGCCTGAATATCGCCGGCGACAATCTCGTTGCGGGCCAAGACTTCCCGGATCACCTCGGCGGCGGTGCTCCACAGCGCGTGCATATCCCGTTCCGCCCAGCCGGGCTGTGGCGCGATAATCTCAAGATTGCGGCGGGCAATATCCAGCTCGCTACCTCGGCGGTCATACAGCCCGGCTTTGATAAAGGTGCCGCCGCAGTCCAACCCCAACCAATATTCCATTATTCGACCCCCGCTTTCTGGTCGCATTTATTCGGCAACATCAGTGCCAGTACCGAAGCGATGGCCAGCGATACCGCCAGGCTGTAAACGCCGACATCCTTGCTGAACAGGCTGATCAAAACGCCGACCATGTACGGGCCGCAGAAGCCGCCCAGGTTGCCCAGTGCGTTGATCACGCCGCGTGCCCCGCCGGCCACTTCGGCGTTAAACAGTTTGGGAGGAATGGTCCAAAACACCCCGGCGGCGGCCTGGATAAAGACGCCGCAGCCAACCAGCGCTGCGTAAGACCACCAGATGTGATCTTTTAACAGCACTGACAGCGCCATACAGATGGCGAAGCAGGCCAGCGGCAATGCGACGAACACTTTGCGTTTGCCGGTACGATCGGACAGGGTGGAGATGATCAGCATGCCGAAGATGGCGCCGATATAGGGCAGGATGGCCAGCATGCCGACCTGCTCCATGTTGCCGTTGGTCAGCCCCTTGAGGATGGTCGGCAGCCACAGGGTGTAGCCGTAGATCCCGGTTTGATAGAAGAAGTTCACCATGATCAACTGCCACATGATCTTGTCGCCCAGCACCCGGCGCAGCGAGGCGTTACGCACCGTTTTGCCTTTGATCAGCAGCTGTTCGTCATGCAACGTTTTGATCAGGTAGTCTTTTTCAGCCTGTGAAATCCACTTGGCCTCCTGCGGGCGGTTGCTGATGGTGAAATACCACAGCACCATCACCACCAGCGACAGCGCGCCTTCCACCAGGAACAGCATGCGCCAGTCCCAGGCGGTGATGATCCAACCGGACAGCGGTGCGGTGAGAATACCGGCAATGGGCACGAACATAATTACGATGGCGTTGGCGCGCCCGCGCTCCTTGTCCGGGAACCAGTTGCTGATCATGGTCAGCACCACCGGCAGCATGCCGCCCTCGGAGACGCCTAGCGCGAAACGCAGGAATAACAGCTGATATTGATTGCTGACCAGCCCGGTCAGTACCGAGATCACCGCCCAGGCCAGCAGTGACCAGCCGATGAATTTCTTGCCGTTGCCGTACACCGCCAGCTTGCCACCCGGCACCTGCAAAAACAGATAGCCGATAAAGAAGATGCCGCCGGCCAGGCCGGCCATGGAAGCGGTGATGCCGAGTTCATCGTCCATGCCGCCGGGCATGGCGAAGGCAATATTCACCCGGTCCATGTAGGAGATGATGCAGGTAATAAGAATAGGCGGCACTATTCTCAACCAGCGTAATTTGGGAATGACCTGGCTGCGGCTAACGGAAACAGAGGCTGTATTCATCTATACACCTTTCGCTATTTTGTAGGGTCGGGCTTTATTGTTTTGGTTTGCGTTGGGCACAAGGGTGCCCGCACCGGCCTGAGGACCGGTGTTTTTTGCAGGTTTTCGTTTGCTGCTAATTAAGCGCTAAATAATGCCAGCGGTATTTTCACCACCACTTTGCGAATATCGCCGGGTTGTTGGTTAATACAGGCCGGGCGATGCACATCCTGCGGGAAAAATACCGCAAAATTTCCGGGCTGCAGGGTTAACCAGGATTCATCGGCGACGTCCTGATAAAAAAGAATGTCGCGCTGCGCCAGCAAATCCTGGTGGATCGGGTTATTACCGCGATCTGCCGCCACACCGATCAATTCGGTGCCGCTGACCAGAAACTGCACGTCGACGTTTTCCCGGTGTACCTCCGGTTGCAGATCGCTCGGCTGGTGGGTCTGCAGATCCAGCACCTGTACCACGTAGCCGGTGGCAGGATCCTGATACCGACCGGCGGGCAGGGCGCTGAAATCGGTGCTTTGCAGATAGGCGATGGCTTTGGCCACCGGCGCCGGGTACTGTTCCGGCGAAGTATGGGCAATATGGCCGAATATCATGGTGACTCTCCTGTTAAAGCGCCTGAATGCGCGCCCAGACGCGCTCATCCACGGGAATGCCGTCACGCATGTTTTCCGCGTGAATACGTGGGAATTTATGGCCCGGCAGGCGAATGGCTATCTCCGGGTTGTCGCGTTCTGCGCTGGTGATGTAGTCCATGATGCGCTGCAGTTTGGCATCGCGGGTGGCGCCGTCGATCAAGCGTTCGATCTCAATGGCGATGAAGACCTGCGACACGCCATACTCTTCGCGGTTGTCTTCGGTCACTTCCGCCACTGAGGATCCGCCAGACAGCAGGGTGGCAATCATATCGAGCACGATCGACAGCGCGGATCCTTTCCAGTAGCCCATAGGCAAAATGCGGCGGTTCTCTTCAATGGTGGCAGGATCGCGCGTCAATTGTCCGTCGTTGTCGAAACCGCCGTCCACCGGCAGCGTTTTGCCCGCCAGCCGATTTAGCTCCAAAGCACCATAGGAGAACATCGACATCGACATATCCACCATGGTGATGGGGTTGCCCGGCACCGCGACGATCAGCGGGTTGGTGCCGATCCGGCACTCCTTGGCGCCCCAGGGTGGCATAACGGCAATCGAGTTGGTCCAGCAGATACCGATATAACCTTTCTCCGCCGCCTGCCAACCGAAACCACCGCCGCGCATCCAGTGGTTGGCATTGCGCAGGGCCACCAGACCTATGCCGTGGCTGTCGGCCAACTGCATGGCGCGATCCATCATCCGGCGCGCCGTGAGATTGCCGATACCCTGATGCGCGTCCCATTGTTCAATGGCTCCGAGTGACAACAGCTTGCTGGGTTCGGCGTCCGGCACGATATCGCCGGCGTCCAACTGCTGAATAAAGCGTGGGAAACGGTTAACGCCGTGGGAGTAAACGCCGTTGGCAGAGGTGTCGGCGAACATGCCCGCACAGTCATCAGCGGTGGCTTCCGCCACGCCCCGCGACAGCAGCACGCGTTTGAATTCCTGTTTCAGATCGGTGTAACTCACTCTCATGCTGGTTCTCCGCTACGGCATTTTTGTTTGTTTTGTGTTCTTTTAATTTCAATATACGAAATTGCATTTCAAATAAATGCTATACCTGCGGCCAGGTGAAGTCAAAGCGAGGGAAGAGAAAGTTATTTATATAAAACAAAAGGTTAAATTAACTTGGTGGTTTTGTGATCGCAGACACGTTTTTGGTCGTTGCGGTGTTTTAGGCGTGGCAAAGCAGAGCGGTAACTGCCCGCTCTGCTTTGGCCTTTATGACTAATTACCCTCGCGTATTCAGTATCTTGCGGTACAGCGAAGTGGTGGCGGTGATGTACAACTCATTGCCGTCTGGTCCGCCAAACGTGCAGTTGGAGACCCGCTCTGGCACTTCGATCTTACCGAGCTGTGTTCCCTGACTGTCGAAGATCAGTATGCCGTCGGCGCAGCTGCAAAAAATGTTTCCTAACGCATCGACACAAAAGCCGTCCGGGAAGCCGGGGGCCACGGTGGCAAAACGGCGTCCGGCGTTCAGTTCACGTCCGTTAACCTGATACACCCGCAGCTCTCTGCGGCCCAGGGTTGGGAAATCGACGATCGACATATCCGCCACGTACAACAGAGACTCATCCGGCGAGAACGCCAGGCCGTTAGGGCGCTGGAGATCGCTGGCCGCGATGTTCAGCGAACCGTCGCGGGGATCGAAGCAGTAAAGGTAACAGCCAACGATCTGGCTTTCCGACTTGTAACCTTCTTCGTCACCGATAATGCCGTAGGGCGGATCGGTAAACCAAAGGGTGCCGTCGGAACGCACCGCCAGATCGTTGGGTGAGTTGAAACGCTTGCCGTCAACGCGATCGACCAGCATTTGCACCTCACCGTTGTTTTCGGTTCGGCTGATGCCGCGTCGTCCGTGCTCGCAGCTGACCACGCGGCCTTCGGCATCCCGTGCGTTGCCGTTGGCATAATGCGACGGGGAGCGCCACAGGCTCAGTTCCCCCTGTCGCGACCAGCGGAACATGCGATTGCCTTTCACATCGCTGAACACCACCGCGTTTTGTGCGGGCAGCCACACCGGCCCCTCGGCCCAAATGGCCGGTGAGCACAGGCGTTCTAGCGGCGGGCCCGCCATCATTTCGTTCATGCTGACCTCCGCTTACTTCACGCCCCAAATGGCTTTGTAATGGCCCTGATAATCATTTTGCGGGTCATACAGGTTACTGGCGCCGCCGTCGGCGGTGATGTTGTCGCGGGTCACCAGGTGCGCCGGGGTCACGTAGCCGGAAGGTGGCTGTTTGGCGAAGGCACGGTTGAACTCATCCAGCAGTTGCCAGCCGTGCAGTTTAAGCGGCTCCGGTACCGTGGCTGACTGGCTGCCGCCGGAACGAATGCGCTGATAGGCCGAAATCGAGCCGTCGCCGGCGGAAATGCTGTATGGCGCATGGGTACCGCCCTTACCGGCGGTTTTCAGTGCCGGTGCCATAAAGTCAAAATACAAATCGTTGATCGCCAGTGCGTACTGGAATTGATCGCCGTATTTCTGCAGCAGGCTGAAGGTCATGGCGGGCATGCGGTTGGCGGTGTCCGCCAGCGGGGTATCGATAAACTCAACCACCTTGCAGCCGCTGCATTTGCCGATCTCCTCTTTCATCACGTTGGCTTTGTCCAGCGCGATTTGGTACAGCGAATCGGTGAAGATCAGCACGCTGGCTTTGCCGCCGGACTGCACCACGGCATATTGGGCGGCAATGCGCGCCACTTCGTTAGAGTCAGAGGTGACGTTATAGAACACGCTGTACTTGGCGATTGGCCCCGGCTCCGGCACCGCGTGCCAGGCCGTCAGCACTATGCCTTGTTGAATGGCCTTTTTCAGCGGGATCTTGGCGACGTTAGGGTTCCAGCCGCCGATCACTATGCCGTCCGGCTTTTGGGCAATGGCCTGATTGAGCGAGGCCAGCTGATCTTTCACCGAGCCACCGCCGTCGAGGGTTTCCAGCTTCCAGCCCGCGGCTTTCGCCGCTTCGCTCAGCCCTTCCTGCACCCCTTGCACACCGCCGTTTTTCATGTCCGAAGCGATAAAGATGATTTTCTTGTTGGCTTGCAGCTGTGGCCCGCTGGTGGGGCCGTCCCACTGAGTCACGCTGGCAGTCGCCTTGGCGACCGCTGCGGTGGCCTGATCCAGATAGGCGTCGGCCCAGGCGGATGAAGCAGCGCTGGCCAGCAGCAGGGTAGTCGGTAATATCCAAAGACGTTTCATTTGGTGCACTCCTGGTTAAGGATTGATCGCTTTTTGGTTATTTTTATCAGCCGTAGAGGCTGGGCTGCGTTGTACCGCTTTTTGATTGAGTAACCGGCGGCGTTGGGCATAGCCCGCCAGGGTGATCGACAGCAACAGCGTCGCACCGTTGAACAGTGGCTCGACCCAGAATTCACCGCCGAACTGTTGGATACCGGCGATGCCGATAGCCAGAATGGCAATGCCAACCACGGTGCCCCAGACGTTAACCCGGCCCGGGCGAATGGTGGTGCTGCCGAGGAAGGCGCCGACCAGCGCCGGCAGCAGGTAGTCCATGCCGACGCTGGCCTGACCAACGCCCTGTTCGGCGGCGATCAGTACGCCACTGAAGCCGGTCAGCACGCTGGAGGCGATAAAGGCGCCAATGGTGAAGCGATTGACCGAGATGCCGTTCAGCCGTGCCGCCGCCGGATTGCCGCCCACGGCGTACATGCAGCGGCCAAGCGGGGTATGTTCGGTGATCAACCACAGCACCACGGCGACGATCAGCACGTAGAATGCGACGATCGGGATCCCGCCGATCTCGGTATGGTGCAGGGCGATGAAAGCATCCGGTAGATCGCCGACGATCTGCCTCCCGCCGGAGTGCCACAGCGCAATGGCATACAGCACGGTGCCGGATCCGAGCGTGGCGACGAAGCTGTCGATGTCCGCCAGTGCCACCAGAATACCGTTCAGCAGGCCGTACAGAGCGGAAAGGGCCAGCACCGTCAGTACCGCCATCTGCCACGAAAAACCGTATTCCACCTGCAGGGTGATGGCCAGGATATGCCACAGCACGATGCCGAAACCGACGTTAAGGTCAATTTTGCCGACGATCATCGGGATGGTCGCCGCCAGTGCCAGCAGCGCAATCTTGGCTTTGCTGGAGAGGATTGCCTGCAGCGTCAGCATGGACGCGAAAGACGGTGCGATCAGCGAAAATAGCACCACCAGCGCAACGCACAGCAGCAGCAGGCCGTAGCGGGTGAGAACCTGCATCAGCCAGGGGCCGGCACCGTCCTGCGACAGGCTGACTCTTTGCTCCAGTGCCGTTGATTTAACAGATGTTTTAGACATGGCCTACCTCAGATTCTAACGTTGTCGCGAGGGGTTCCCCGGAGCTGGCGGAGGCCAGTTCCAATAAATTGGCGAATGACACCTGCTGATTTTTCAGCTCGCCGACCACTTTTCCCCGGTTAAACACCAGTGCGCGGTTGCAGATATGGGCGATCTCTTCAAAGTCATTGGAGATCACCAACACCGCCACGCCCTCCGCCAGGGATTTATTTAACAGATGATAGATTTCCGCCCGGGCCCCTACGTCTACACCGGCGGTGGGATCTTCCAGGATCAGCAATGGGGCACCGAGGTGCATCCAGCGCGCCATCACCACCTTTTGCTGGTTCCCGCCGGACAGGGCGCTGATATCGATATTGACGTCCTTGGGCCGCACGTCGAACAGCTGTACTTTCCACCAACTGGCGCCGATTTCTGCCCGGCGGCTGTAGCGGGAAAGCAGCTTGTGGCCACTGGCACAAGGGTTGATAAACAGGTTTTCACGCACGCTCATCGACATCACCAGGCTTTCGCCGGTACGGTCACCCGCCACCAGCGAAACGCCGCAGGCCATGGCCTGTTGTGGGCTACTGGCGCTATAGGGTTGGTCGCGAAAGCGGATTTCACCTTCATCGGCATGACGCAGGCCGAACAGCAGGCGGCCAATCTCTTCTTGGCCTGCGCCGCGCAGGCCGGCCAGCGCCAGCATTTCACCGGGCTGCAGGTTAAAGCTGACCGGGCCGATATCACCCACCACCACGTGATTGAGCTGCAACACCGGCGGCTGATTTTCCGGCAGGGGCTCGCGCTGATCTTCTGCCATTGCCTCACCGACGATCATATGCACCAGATCCCGCAGCGAATAGTCGGCGGTACTGCCGCCCGCCACATAGCGGCCGTCGCGCATGACGCATACCCGGTCGGCAATTTCGATCACTTCGTCCAGCCGATGGGTGACGTAAATCATGCCGACCTTTTTGTCGCGCAGCCGGTTAATAACGGCAAACAGATGACGCACATCGTTGGCGGGCAGCGAGGCGGTCGGCTCATCCAACACCAGCAGTTCGGCGTTAACGGCCACCGCCCGGGCGATCGCCAGCAGCGATTTCTCGGTGCGCGACAGTTCGAACACCCTGGCGTCGGGATCCAGCGCGATGCCGACATCCTGCAGCGCCTGAGCAGCGCGGCGGCGAATGGCTCGCCAGTCGATCAGGCCGAAGCGGCGTGGGAATCCCATCACCAGCGCCATGTTCTCCGCTACCGTCATCCATTCGATCAGCCCGAGATCCTGATGAATAAAGGCAATAGGCTGGCGACTGTCACTTTTTATCGCCGCGGCGGAGGCTATGCTGGTCCCCTGAAACTGAATGTCGCCGCCGTCGCGTGGATACACCCCGGCCAGCACTTTGATCAGCGTCGATTTGCCGGCGCCATTTTCGCCCAGCAGGGCCAGGACTTCGCCCGGCATCACCTGCAGACTGACGTCGTTTACCGCGACGTTGCCGCCAAAGCGCTTAACGATATGGCTGAGGGTTAGAATGGGTTGTTCCGCATTATCTGGTGTCATGTGATGCGCCCCTGATAGTGAAATACGCAATCGGATTTATGCTTTCTGGTGTTTATATGTCCGTTAAATTTCAATATGCGAAATTCAATTTCAAAAATAATATGCCGAACGCCAATCTAAAGCAAAGCCGGAGGTGTTTTAATTCTTGTTTTAAAACAACTGGTTATTTATGTCTTTGCGGAATTGTGACGTACAACTCACTTCAGGGGTTAGCAGAATGTTGCGCATTTTTAACCTGCTGCTGACAATGAAACGGCGTTCCGTCTTCACCTGATGCGGGCCTTGGGGTAACATTCCCGCCAAAGGGGCCGTTTGCCACGCCGTGGCGTTGGCCGGCGGTTCGACACTGGAGAAATTGCGCAATGAGCTTGAAAGCTGTCGAAGAGAAAGATGACAAGAAAGACAAACCCCTGGGCAGTCAAAGCCTGTTCCGCGGATTGCAACTGATTGAGATCCTGAGCAACTTCCCTAACGGCTGCCCACTGGCGCACCTGTCTGAGTTGGCCGGCATGAACAAAAGCACCGTCCATCGCCTGCTGCAAGGGTTGCATACCAGCGGATATGTGACACAGGCGCCGTCGCCCGGCAGCTATCGCCTGACCACCAAGTTCATTTCGGTCGGCCAGAAAGCGCTTTCTTCGTTGAATATTATCCACGTTGCCGCACCACATCTGGAGCAGCTCAATCTTGAGGTGGGGGAGACGGTAAACTTCTCCAGCCGTGAAGACGACCACGTTATTTTGATCTACAAGCTGGAGCCCACCACCGGCATGATGCGCACTCGTGCCTATATCGGTCAGCATATGCCGCTGTACTGCTCGGCGATGGGCAAGATATTTATGGCCTACGGCAACAGTGATTATCCGGAACACTACTGGCAGACACATCAGCATGAGATCCAGACGCTGACGCGCAATACCATTACCGAATTACCGAAGATGTATGAGGAATTGGCCGACATTCGCAAACAGGGCATGGCGATGGATCGCGAAGAAAATGAGCTGGGCGTGTCCTGCGTAGCGGCGCCGGTGTTTGATATTCAACAGCGGGTGCCCTACGCGGTATCGGTATCGTTGCCGACCGCCAAACTGCAGCAAATCGGCGTTAAAGCCCTGATTAAGCCAGTGCTGGCAACCGCACAGCGCATTTCTCAGGAGCTGGGTTTTGTCATTCCCGCCTGATTATTAGCATTGCTGATAGTTGATTAGAAATATCAATTTCACCTAATAATTTTTTCCTCCTATGATGCGCGTGTTGACCGACACGCGCCGCTGACCGGCGCACTCTTTCTGTGAGGAATACCATGCTAGCTGTCTTTCTGCAGGGCTTTGCCCTGAGCGCCGCGATGATCCTGCCGCTGGGCCCGCAAAATGTTTTTGTCATGAACCAGGGCATCCGCCGTCAGTATCATCTGATGGTCGCCTCACTGTGCGCATTGAGCGATGTTGTGTTGATTTGCGGGGGGATTTTCGGCGGGAGCGCGTTGTTGAGTCGTTCGCCGTTGCTGCTGGCGTTGGTCACCTGGGGCGGGGTTGCCTTTCTGTTGTGGTACGGCTGGGGAGCGTTTCGCACCGCGTTCAGCCGCCAATTGGCGCTGGCAACGGCCGAGGAACTGAAGCAGAGTCGCTGGCGGCTGGTGGTGACTATGCTGGCGGTAACCTGGCTTAATCCGCACGTTTATCTCGATACTTTTGTGGTGTTGGGCAGCCTGGGCGGTCAGTTGGCGCCGGACGTTCGTTCCTGGTTTGCGCTGGGGGCGGTGAGCGCGTCGATTCTTTGGTTCTTCGCGCTGGCGCTGTTGGCTTCCTGGCTGGCACCCTGGTTGAAGACCCAAATGGCACAGCGCGTCATCAATACGCTGGTCGGCGTAGTGATGTGGGGCATCGCATTGCAATTGGCCTGGCAGGGCGCAAGTTTATAAGAATTTGTCACTAATCCGAATTCAAAAGCCCGTGCGATATGCTACGTTTGATGCCAAGGAACCGGCCGTTTTCAGTCGAGAAAGGCCGGTAATCAGTTACAGCCTGTCATCAAGGAGACTCTGTGAAGCTTAAAGCATTGGCTATGGCCGCAATGATTGGATTAGGGACGTTACCGCTGGCGTTGCAAGCGGCTGAAGTGCCGGAAGGGCCGCACGTAGTGACCTCTGGCACTTCAAGCGTTGACGCCACTCCAGATATCGCCACCCTGGCGATCGAGGTCAGCGTTTCTTCTAAAGACGCGGCACAGGCGAAGAAGCAGGTCGATGAGCGCGTAGCGCAATATTTTGATTTCCTGCAGAAAAACAATATCGAGAAGAAAGACATCAGCGCCGCAAATCTGCGCACCCAGCCGGAATACGATTACCTGAAAACCGGTGAGTCGGTGCTGAAAGGCTACCGTGCAGTTCGTCAGGTGCAGGTTACTCTGCGTCAGTTGGATAAGTTGAACGAGCTGCTGGACGGCGCGTTGAAGTCTGGCCTGAACGAGATCCGCGCCGTTGAGTTGGGCGTAGCCAAACCGGATGTTTACCGCGAACAGGCGCGTCAGAAAGCCATCGAGAACGCTACGCAGCAGGCGGCTTCACTGGCGAAAGGCTTTAACGCGAAACTGGGGCCGGTTTATAGCATTCGTTATCATGTCGCCAACTACCAGCCGATGCCGGTAGCGCGCATGTACAAAGCGGCGGGAGCCGCTGCGGAAAGCGACGTGGCGCAAACCTACGAGCAGCAGAGCATTCACTTTGACGATCAGGTCGATGTAGTCTTCGAGCTGCAGCGCAACACGGCGCAGTAACATACCCGTCATACTTGAAGTTGCATCTGTGTTGGCTGCAGGCAGTCACCCCAGTCACTTACTTGAGTAAGCTCCTGGGGACTCCCGCCCTGGCCGCGTTACTCGGCAAAGCCTCGCCCCGTTGGGGCCAACTCAAGCGCATCACAACAAAACCCTTGGTTTTGTTGTGATGCAACTCCAATTATCTAGGGTATAAGTCGGTTTTTCAAACTGCTGATAAAACCTGTTATTAGCGAGAGCGTGCTGAAGTGGTCGTTACGACCTTGGCCGTTGGCCAATTTGCCGGGAGCAAATTGGAATGACTTCCAGTCGGCCCAGAGGGGAGAATACAGGGATGCATCCCGTAATAGCCCCTCGGTACGCGAGATCCGGGAATCTCGGACTTAAAACAGCTTTGTTAGTAATCTGAGGTTCGCTGCGGCGAACCTTTTTACCTTTTAATCCTGACGCAGAACCTGACGACCATGCTCCAGCAGGGCATCGGTCACTTTACGCATCATGCGGCTTTCCGGCGCGAAGCGGTGCCAGAACAGCATACGGCGCTGGAACAGGCCTGGTGTCAGGTCGATAAGCTCGCCCGACTCCAACTCTTTCTCAATCTGCAGATGCGGGATCATACAGCAGGTGGTGCCCTGACGAGCCAACTGCACGAAGGCTTCCGATGAATTCACGATATGACAGGGAACGCTGCCCGGCGACAGATCAAAGTTCTGCTGCAGGAAAGCCTGGTGCATGTCATCGAGATGGTCGAACGCCACCGCCGGCGCTTTTAGCAGCGCAGAACGCGTGACGCCGTTCGGGAAGTAGCGCTCGGCAAAACCCTTCGAGGCGACAAACAGATAGTCCAGCGCACCCAACCGGTCTACCAGGCAGCTCGGCAGCGGCTGCGGTTGGATACTCACCGCGCCGACCACTTCACCGCGCCGCAGGCGTTCCTGAGTACGGGTTTCGTCTTCCACCTGCAGGTTCAGGCGGATAGGAGAGTCCGTCAGCACCGGTTTTAACGCCGGCAGCAGCCAGGTGGCGAGGCTGTCGGCGTTGACCGCCAGCGACAGCAGCAACGGCGTGTCGATACCGGTGTCGTTGCCCAACCACTCCTCTTCCAGCAACTCGACCTGGTGCAGCAGCGCCAGCAATTTTTGGCCCTGCTCGGTCGGGCGCGGCGGTACGGTGCGGACCAGCAGCGGTTGGCCGAACAGGTTTTCCAACTGCTTAATGCGCTGGGATACTGCCGATTGGGTGATACAAAGCTTTTGCGCGGCGCGCTCAAAGCCGCGCTCACGGATCACCGCGTCCAGCGCTTGCAGCGTTCGATAGTCTGGGCGTTTCATCGGAAAGATATCCCTTACAGTAATAGATACAGGCACTATGCCACATCTGGGGTGTTTTACAGGTGGAAAATCACCGCGCGACTTTACCGCGACGCGCCTAAAAATGCGGCTTAGGGTGAAGAAGTGTGATCCTGCCTGAGTGAAAAATAGCGATTTACCCTATAATACGCACACGTTTTCGTACAGAGGCAATGGACATATTATGACGCAGGATGAACTGAAAAAAGCGGTTGGCTGGGCCGCGCTGGATTACGTAACCCCTGGCACCATCGTTGGGGTAGGTACCGGCTCCACCGCCGCCCACTTTATTGACGCGCTTGGCTCGATCAAGCATCAGATCGAAGGGGCGGTGTCCAGCTCCGACGCCTCCACCGCCAAGCTGAAAAGCCTCGGCATCCACGTGTTCGACAGCAACGAAGTGGATTCTCTGGATATTTACGTTGATGGTGCGGATGAAATCAACCGCCAGATGCAGATGATCAAAGGCGGCGGTGCCGCGCTGACTCGCGAAAAAATCATTGCCGCCATCGCGCGCAAATTTATCTGCATCGTCGATGCCAGCAAGCAGGTCGACGTGCTGGGCAAGTTCCCGCTGCCGGTCGAAGTGATCCCGATGGCGCGTTCCTATGTGGCGCGTGAACTGGTGAAGCTGGGTGGCTTGCCGGAATATCGTCAGAATGTGCTGACCGATAACGGCAACGTGATCCTCGATGTGCACAACCTGAGCATCGTCGACGCCATCGCGCTGGAAAACAAAATCAACGGTATCGCCGGCGTGGTGACCGTCGGTTTGTTCGCCAACCGCGGCGCCGATGTGGCGCTGGTCGGCACGCCTGAAGGTGTGAAAGTCGTCGAATAACCGCATGTGTTAGCAGGGGCGTCGCCATGGCGCCCCTCTGGAATACGATCTTGGATCCCAGCGGACCGCATAATTCACTGGCTAAAATATCTTTTCTTTAAAGCGCCAAATTTGGTGACATATGTCACATTGTCAGCGTTAGCTCCACAAAGCTTCTGTCTATTTCTTTCCCTATGGCATTTTCTGCCACAAACCGCCAACATCGCTGAGCCTTGTACTGACGGGCGGGCAATCGTTTGTATTGCCGCCCGCGTTATTTTTGTTATGTTGGATGCGTGCTGTTAACAACAGCCGCTTCTGAAGTCTGAACATAGGGTCGGGTAAATGGCAAAAGTATCATTGGAGAAAGACAGGATTAAATTCCTGTTGGTGGAAGGGGTTCATCAGAGCACGGTAGATAATCTGCTGGCAGCCGGATATACCAACATTGAATATCACAAAGGTGCGTTAGACACCGAAGCGCTTAAGGCATCCATCCGCGATGCTCACTTCGTCGGCATCCGATCGCGTACGCATCTGACCGAAGAAGTCTTCGCCGCTGCAGAAAAGCTGGTGGCGGTAGGGTGTTTCTGCATCGGCACTAACCAGGTTGATCTGAAGGCGGCGACCAAACGCGGCGTTCCGGTGTTTAACGCACCTTTCTCTAATACCCGATCCGTGGCCGAAATGGTGCTGGGCGAACTGCTGCTGATGCTGCGCGGCATTCCATCCGCCAACGCCAAAGCGCACCGCGGCGAATGGCAAAAATTGGCCGTGGGCTCGTTTGAAGCGCGCGGCAAGAAGTTGGGGATTATCGGCTACGGCCATATCGGTACCCAACTGGGCATCCTGGCCGAAGGCCTGGGCATGAAAGTGTTCTTCTACGATATCGAGAACAAGCTGCCGTTGGGCAATGCTCAGCAAGTGCGCCACCTGTCAGACTTGCTCAATATGAGCGATGTGGTGACGCTGCACGTGCCGGAAACCCCATCAACCAAAAACATGATGGGTGCAGAAGAGCTGGCACTGATGAAGCCGGGCTCGATTCTGATCAACGCTTCGCGCGGCACCGTGGTGGATATTCCGGAACTGTGCAAGGTATTGGCCAGCAAGCACTTGGCCGGCGCGGCGATCGACGTCTTCCCGGAAGAGCCTGCGACCAACAGCGAGCCGTTCAACTCACCGCTTTGTGAATTCGATAACGTGATCCTGACCCCGCACATTGGCGGTTCCACTCAGGAAGCGCAGGAGAATATCGGTGACGAAGTGGCCGGCAAGCTGGCGAAATATTCCGACAACGGCTCAACCCTGTCGGCGGTAAACTTCCCGGAAGTGTCCCTGCCGGCGCATGGGCCTAACGCCAGCCGCCTGCTGCACATCCATGAAAACCGTCCGGGTGTACTGACGCAGATTAACCAAATCTTCGCTGAAGAAGGGGTGAACATCGCCGCGCAGTACCTGCAAACCGGTCCGGAAATCGGCTATGTGGTGATCGACATTGAAGCGGAAACCGAGCGTGCCGATGCGGCATTGCAACGTATGAAGGCGATTGACGGCACTATCCGGGCTCGCTTGCTGTTCTGATTGAACGTGCTGTAACTAATAAAGGCCGGATTTATCCGGCCTTTTGCTATTTAACGATCTGCCAAACCCAATTTTGCGCGGGGGTAACAATTTCCGGCAGCGGAATATCCCAGTGTTCCACCGGCACCTGTTCGACCTGCTGGCAGTCATGGGCCAGGCCTATCGGATAAGGACCACGGTGTTGCCAGTTTTGCAGCGTACGATCGTAGAAGCCACCCCCCATCCCCAGGCGCTGGCCCGCGCTGTCAAAGGCCACCAACGGCGTCAGTACCACGTCGAGCGAGCCCAATGGCAGCACGTGGCGCACGTCGAGCTCGGGCTCGAGAATGTTGAAGCGGTTGTGCACCAGCGGCGTTTCAGGGGTGTAATGCAGGAATAACAGATTACCCTTGCTGAACGGGTGCAATACGGGCAGATAAACCTGCTTGCTCAACTGCCACAGCCGTTCAATCAACGGGCGGGTATTTAGCTCACCGTCGAACGACAAAAATACCGCGATATTCTGCGCTGCCAGGATGCGTGGATGTGCAGCGATGCGTTCAGCTATCTGCAGGGAGGATTGTTGTTGTTGTTCAGGCGTTAGAGCGCGTCTACGCTGACGGATTTGATTTCGGATATTTTGCCGCTGCTGGGCATACTGGGCTTGAAAAGACATAGTCAGCACACATACCGCTGAGGAAGGGGGAATCTCCGAGATGCCGTCGCAGGCTGTAACCCTTGAACCCATGGTTCAAGGTGAACGTGCTGTCGCAATCTTAAGGCTTCTCGGCGGGCCGAGCATGCACACCGATCGCGGATCATCACATTCTGTTGGTACTAAATATCGGCTCAGGGGACTGGCCCGCTGGCGAACATCTCAGAGAAATTTTTTACTCATTGCCAAAACCTGAGGTTTCAGCAACTTAAGTTATTCGAATTGTGCATCCTGACGTTCAGAGATGCGACCCTGTTCAAGCAAAGCCTGTTCAATGGTCTGTTGCAGCATGCGAATGCGTTGTTCCATATTGGACGCATAATCACGGGTTTTCAACCGTTCTTGAGCAAGTTCATGACAAACGTTCAATGCTGCGATGAAAACGAGCTGCTCAGTATTTGTGACTCTAGTGCGAACTTTAAGATCTTGCAACCGTTCGTTAAGATCGACCGCGGCCATGTTCAACGCATCTTGTTGTTCTGGCGGGCAATTGACTCTTAAAGAGCGACCAAAAATTTGAATATCTACCGGTTGTGCAGACATGCCACCTTCCTGCCTAAATTTCGCGCCAGCCCCAGCTTGCCCTGACCGGGCCTACCAAAGCGGGCGCCACTATATATACCTCGGTACCAAGATACAACCCCTTTTTCAGTACCTGGTTGTAATCTACTGCGTCAGACATTACCAGTCAAAAAAGGGTTTCAAAATGCGTATTTAGCGTCATTTCGTCCCCTGCCGGCAGCGTGTGAGTTCTGACACATCACGATTATAACTAGCCACTGAGGTGTCGCGCTTATCTGGTACAGCGACGGACCTTGGTGGTAGCATAACACGAACTTATCCTGCCAACGATGACGAATGCGCATGTCTATACAGAATACATTTCCAAGTTACCAATCTTTGACCGTTGCTCTCAACCAGCAAGCGGTGGCGTTAACCGCAGCAGAAATGCACGGCCTGATCAGCGGCCTGCTGTGCGGTGGCAGCCGCGACGCCGGCTGGCAATCGCTGGTCTACGATCTGACCAATGAAGGCGTGGCCTTCCCGCAGGCGCTGAGCCTGCCGTTACAGCAACTTCATGAAATCACGCGTGAAACGCTGGAAGATGACGACTTCATGTTCCAATTGATGATGCCGGAAGGCGAAACCGTCAGCGTGTTTGACCGCGCCGATGCGCTGGCCGGTTGGGTGAATCATTTCCTGCTGGGGCTGGGCATGATGCAGCCGAAGCTGGCACAGGTGAAAGACGAAGTGGGCGAGGCGATCGACGATCTGCGCAATATCGCTCAGCTCGGTTATGACGAAGACGAAGACCAGGAAGAGCTTGAGCACTCTCTGGAGGAAGTGGTGGAGTACGTGCGTGTGGCGGCCATTTTGTGCCACACCGAATTTACCCGCCATAAGCCGACGGCGCCGGAAAATGCCAAACCGACCTTGCACTAAACACCCGATTTCACGTCCTTAGCGGCCGTGAGCACAGGCAGATTGATTTCAGGAGAAGGTGATGACTCAGCAGGAATTCAACGGCCGCCGTCAGGCGCTGTTGGCTAAAATGGCTCCGGCCAGCGCGGCAATTATTTTCTCTGCGCCGGAAGTGACGCGCAGTGCAGATACCGAATATCCCTACCGTCAGAACAGCGATTTCTGGTATCTGACCGGCTTCAACGAACCGGGTTCGGTGTTGATTCTGGTCAAGAGCGACGAGACGCACAACCACAGCGTGCTGTTCAACCGGGTGCGCGACCTGACGGCGGAAATCTGGTTTGGCCGTCGCCTGGGGCAAGAAGCGGCTCCGGCGAAACTGGGCGTGGACCGCGCGCTGCCGTTCGATGAAATCAACGATCAATTACCCCTGCTGCTCAATGGCCTGGACGTGGTTTACCACGGGCAGGGCCAATACGACTACGCCGATAAAATCCTGTTCGACGCGCTGGACAAGCTGCGTAAGGGTTTCCGCCAGAATCTTCAGGCACCGGCGACCGTGACCGACTGGCGTCCGTGGGTGCATGAAATGCGCCTGTTCAAATCGTCTGAAGAGCTGGCGATCATGCGCCGCGCCGGTGAAATCAGCGCGCTGGCCCATACCCGCGCGATGCAGAAATGCCGTCCCGGCATGTTCGAATACCAGCTTGAAGCGGAAATTCATCACGAATTTACCCGCTTTGGCGCTCGTTATCCGTCTTACAACACCATTGTCGGCGGCGGTGACAACGCCTGCATTTTGCACTACACAGAAAATGAAAGTGAATTGCGCGATGGCGATCTGGTGCTGGTCGACGCCGGCTGTGAGTATAAAGGCTACGCGGGCGACATCACTCGTACCTTCCCGGTCAACGGCAAGTTCAGCCGGCCGCAGCGTGCGGTGTATGACATCGTGCTGGCATCGCTGACGCGTGCCCTGGAGCTGTTCAAACCGGGTACCAGTATCCGTGAGGTCAATGATGAGGTGGTACGCATCATGATCACCGGGCTGGTGGAGCTGGGGATCCTGAAGGGCGAAGTGGAGCAACTGATTGCCGAACAGGCCCATCGTCAGTTCTACATGCATGGACTTGGCCACTGGCTGGGGCTGGATGTGCACGACGTCGGGCATTACGGCACGCCAAACCGCGACCGCACGCTGGAGCCGGGCATGGTGTTTACCGTCGAGCCAGGGCTGTACATCGCGCCGGATGCCGACGTGCCGGAAGAGTACCGCGGCATGGGCATTCGCATTGAAGATGACATTGTGATCACTGCCAACGGTAATGAAAACCTGACCGCCAGCGTAGTGAAAGACGCTGACGCCATCGAAGCACTGATGGCGGCGGCAAGGTAACGGCATGAGCGTAATTATTGTTGGCGGCGGCATGGCGGGCGCGACCTTGGCGCTGGCCATTTCATCGCTCACTCAGGGAAGAATGGCGGTTGATCTGGTCGAAGCCACCCGACCGGACGATCGTAGCCATCCGGGGTTTGACGCCCGCGCCATTGCCTTGGCGCAGGGCACCTGCCAACAGTTGACGCGTATCGGCGTTTGGCCGGCACTACGCGATTGTGCGACGGCCATCACCGAGGTACACGTCAGCGATCGCGGTCACGCCGGGTTCGTTAATCTGTACGCGCAAGACTATCAGGTTGACGCGCTAGGGCAGGTGATTGAACTGCACGACGCCGGGCAACGGTTGTTTGCGTTGCTGGCCAAGGCACCCGGCGTCACGCTGCATTGTCCGGCCAGAGTGGTCGATGTGGTGCGCACGGCGGAGCAGGCCGAGGTATTGCTGGATAATGGTCGGCGTATCAGTGGAAAATTGCTGGTGGCAGCGGACGGCTCGCGCTCGGCGCTGGCACAGGCCTGTAATCTGCAATGGCAGCAAAGTGACTATCCGCAGTTTGCCACCATCGCCAACGTAACCACGGCAGTGCATCCGCAAGGGCGTGCCTTTGAGCGTTTCACCCGCTACGGGCCTTTGGCGCTGTTGCCAATGTCCCAGGGGCGTAGCTCATTGGTGTGGTGCCATGCACGCGAAGATCGTGAACAGGTTGATGCGTGGGACGATGCACGCTTTATCAGTGAATTGCAGCAGGCGTTCGGCTGGCGATTGGGGCGGATCCTGCGTGCCGGTAAGCGCCACAGCTATCCGCTCAGCCTATTGACCGCTAATCAGCACGTCAGCCATCGACTGGCTCTGGTGGGCAATGCCGCCCAGACGTTGCATCCGATCGCCGGTCAGGGGTTCAACCTTGGCCTGCGCGACGTGATGTCGCTGGCGGAAACGCTGGCCCAGGCACAGCAGGACGGAGAAGATCCCGGTAGCTATGCGTTGTTGAGTCGTTATCAACAACGCCGCCAGCAGGATCAGCAAGCGACGATTGGCGTCACCGACGGTTTGATCCGGCTGTTCGCCAACCGTTACGGTCCTTTGGTGGTCGGACGTAATCTCGGTCTGATGGCGATGGCCCAATTGCCGGCGGTGCGTGATGCCTTTGCCAAGCGGACTTTGGGCTGGGTAGATCGCTAGGCGATATTCAGTAGCGGCGCAGCGTGTTGCGCCCAAAAGCGCTGGGCAATCACTGCGCAGCGCGTCATTTAAGGAAATTAAGCAGCATGCAATCATTTGACGTGGTTATCGCCGGTGGCGGTATGGTGGGGCTGGCACTGGCTTGCGGATTGCAGGGCAGCGGCCTGCGCATTGCGGTGCTGGAGCATCAGCAACCGGATATGACACCGCCGTCGCCACTGCCGGCACTGCGCGTATCCGCCATCAACGCCGCCAGCGAGCGCCTGCTGCAGCATATTGGCGTCTGGGACGAGATCCTCAATCTGCGCGCCAGTGCCTATAACGCGATGGAAGTGTGGGATCGCGACAGCTTCGGCAAGATTGCCTTCCGCGGTGACGAATGCGGCTTCAGCCACCTCGGCCACATCATTGAAAACTCGGTGATCCAGCAGGCGTTGTGGAAACGGGCGGCAAGCCTGAGCGATGTCACGCTGATTACCCCGGCGGCGCTCAAACAGGTAGCCTGGGGCGAAAACGACGCGTTTATCACACTCGAGGACGGCCGCATGCTGACTGCCCGGCTGGTGATCGGCGCCGACGGCGCTCACTCCTGGCTGCGTCAGCATGCCGATATCCCGTTGACCTTCTGGGACTACCGCCATCATGCGTTGGTGGCCACCATTCGCACCGAAGAGCCGCATTTGGCGACGGCGCGTCAGGTATTCCACGGCGACGGCATTCTGGCATTTCTGCCGTTCAGCGATCCGCATTTAAGCTCCATCGTCTGGTCGGTTGCTCCCGAAGAGGCCGAACGCCTCAAGCAACTGGAGTCCGAGCAGTTTAACCGTGAGTTGGCGATGGCCTTCGATCTGCGCCTTGGCACCTGCCAGTTGGAAAGCGAACGCCAGACCTTCCCGTTGACCGGGCGCTATGCGCGTAGCTTTGCTGCACACCGTCTGGCATTAGTGGGCGATGCTGCCCATACCGTACATCCGTTGGCTGGCCAGGGGGTCAACCTGGGCTTTATGGACGCCGCCGAGCTGATCGCCGAATTGCGCCGCCTGCAACGTCAGGGCAAGGACATCGGTCAACACCTGTATCTGCGCCGCTATGAGCGTCGTCGCAAACACGGTGCAGCGGTCATGCTGGCCAGCATGCAAGGGTTCCGCGAACTGTTTGACGGCAATCACCCGGCGAAGAAGTTGCTGCGCGATGTCGGGCTGCGGCTGGCTGACAGCCTGCCGGGCGTGAAGCCGAAGCTGGTGCGCCAGGCTATGGGCCTGAACGATCTGCCGGATTGGCTGGCCTGATCACCGCCTGAGAGAGACCGGTTTGCCGGTCTTTCTGTCTTGTTTCCCCGTAGCGTTATCGCTCTCCAAAGGCGCAGATCTGCGCCTTATGCTCATAGCTTTTCCTTATATAACCCTTCATTTGAAATAATCTAATTTCAGGCTGTTTTTACCATTACTTTTTCTAATTCCATAACCGGTTATCAAAAGTCGAAATTCCGTCTCTGGCCGTGGGTTTGTTATATAACTTCGGATTTTTGGTGCTCTAATTGTTGGTTTTGTGCCTTAAAGCGCAGTTTTCCAGTTTAAAACTCTGCACACTAGCCCGGCTTTTTACTGGCGCAGAACGCCGCCCAGCCTATTTTAACTTATGGTTAATGTGGTCGTTCGGTGATAACGTCAGAGCAAAGGTATCGTTTGCGTCGCGGCGATTTGCCGCAGTTTTTGTCAATTTCGACGCAGCGTTTCTGTTGGGCAGTCAGTGCGCCACGCAATCCGGCCACGAGCCATAATCTGACGTATTGCGTAGCAGCACCCTATCTTCAGCTTCTGAGTGGAATGAGGGAAAAGATGGCAAAGCAAACCCCACTGTACGACCAGCACGTGGCGTGCGGTGCGCGCATGGTAGATTTTCATGGCTGGATGATGCCGCTGCATTATGGCTCCCAGATCGATGAGCACCACGCCGTGCGTCAGGATGCCGGTATGTTCGACGTCTCCCATATGACCATTGTTGATTTGCGCGGTGCCCGTACCCGTGAATTCCTGCGTTACCTGCTGGCGAACGATGTCGCCAAGCTCACCCAGCCTGGCAAAGCGCTGTACACCGGCATGCTGAACGCGTCCGGCGGCGTAATCGACGACCTGATCGTTTACTTCTTTACTGAAGACTATTTCCGCCTGGTGGTGAACTCCGCCACACGCGACAAAGACCTGGCCTGGATCGAAGAGCACGCAGCGCCGTATGGCGTAACGCTGACGGTGCGTGACGATCTGGCGCTGATTGCAGTACAGGGCCCACAGGCCAAAGAACGCGCGGCTACCTTATTCACCCCGGAACAAAAAAACGCGGTTGAAGGCATGAAGCCTTTCTTCGGCGTGCAGGCAGGGGATCTGTTTATCGCCACCACCGGTTATACCGGCGAAGCGGGTTATGAAATCGCCCTGCCGAAAGAGCAGGCGGCGGATTTCTGGCAGCAACTGCTGGCGGCGGGCGTTAAGCCAGCCGGGCTGGGCGCGCGTGACACGCTGCGTCTGGAAGCTGGCATGAACCTGTATGGCCAGGAGATGGATGAAAGTATTTCGCCGTTGGCCGCCAACATGGGCTGGACCATCGCCTGGCAGCCGGAAGATCGTCAGTTCATCGGTCGTGACGCGCTGGAAAAACAGCGTGAGCAGGGCACCGAACAACTGGTCGGCTTGATCATGATGGAAAAAGGCGTATTACGTAATGAGCTGCCGGTGCGTTTCACCGATGCGGCAGGCCAGACGCATGAAGGGGTGATCACCAGCGGTTCATTTTCACCGACCCTGGGCTTCAGCATCGCCCTGGCCCGCGTCCCTGCCGGTATCGGCGAACAGGCTATCGTACAGATCCGCAACCGTGAAATGCCGGTCAGGGTCACCAAACCTGGCTTTGTACGTGCAGGTAAGTCACTGATTAATTAATTTTTGTTTATTGATTCTTTATTTCTTCGAAGGAGTAGCTGGCGATGAGCAATGTGCCAACAGAATTGAAATACGCATCCTCCCACGAGTGGGTTCGTTCAGAAGGTAACGGCGTTTACACCGTAGGTATCACCGAACACGCGCAGGAACTGCTGGGCGATATGGTGTTTGTTGATTTGCCAGAAGTGGGCCGCGTCGTTGCCGCAGGCGAAGATTGCGCCGTGGCGGAATCCGTTAAGGCGGCATCGGACATTTACGCGCCAATCAGCGGCGAAATCGTAGCGGTAAACGCTGAACTGGAAGGTTCTCCGGAGCTGGTGAACAGCGAGCCTTACGGTGAAGGTTTCCTGTTCCAGATTAAAGCATCAGACGAGAGCGAGCTGGCGAACCTGCTGGACGCCGGTGCTTATCAGGCTTCTATCGACGAGTAATCCATGCAACGCCCCAGGTCTTTCTGCCGGGGCGTTTTAGTTCAGGCTATATCCCGTACCACGCCAGAATTCAGGAATTTGTAGCAATGACTCAGACACTCAGCCAACTTGAACACAGCGAAGCGTTCATCGAACGTCACATCGGCTCTTCTGCAGAACAACAGCAGCAGTTGCTGGAAGCGGTGGGCGCACGCTCGCTCAGCGCGCTGATCCAACAGATTGTGCCGGCAGACATTCAACTGCCTGCGCCGCCGCCGGTGGGCGATGCGGCAACTGAACATCAGGCGTTGGCCGAACTGAAGGCGATTGCCTCGCAGAATCAGCGCTACAAATCCTATATCGGTATGGGCTACAGCGCGGTGCTGACGCCGCCGGTGATCCTGCGCAACATGCTGGAAAACCCAGGTTGGTACACCGCTTATACCCCGTATCAGCCAGAAGTATCCCAGGGCCGTCTTGAGGCGCTGTTGAACTTCCAAACCCTGACCCTGGATTTGACCGGTTTGGATCTGGCGTCCGCCTCGCTGTTGGACGAAGCCACTGCGGCTGCCGAAGCGATGGCGCTGGCCAAACGCGCCAGCAAGCTGAAAGACGCCAACCGTTTCTTCGTGGCTGATGACGTACATCCTCAGACGCTGGACGTGGTGCGTACCCGCGCCGAAACCTTCGGTTTCGAAGTGATCGTGGATAAAGCCGAGAAAGTTCTGGAACTGCAAGGCGTGTTCGGCGTGCTGCTGCAACAGGTCGGCACCACCGGTGAACTGCACGACTACAGCGCACTGCTGGCCGAGCTGAAGAACCGTAAAATCGGCACCAGCGTGGCAGCCGACATTATGGCGTTGGTGCTGCTGACCGCTCCGGGCAAACAGGGAGCCGACGTGGTGTTCGGTTCTGCACAGCGTTTCGGCGTGCCGATGGGCTACGGCGGCCCACATGCCGCCTTCTTTGCCTGTCGCGACGAATTCAAACGCTCAATGCCGGGTCGTATCATTGGCGTTTCCCGCGATGCCGCCGGCAACACCGCGCTGCGCATGGCGATGCAAACCCGTGAGCAACATATCCGCCGCGAAAAAGCCAACTCGAATATCTGTACCTCGCAGGTGCTGCTGGCCAACATAGCCAGCCTGTATGCGGTGTACCATGGCCCGCAGGGCCTGCAACGCATCGCCGGGCGCATCCATCGTCTGACCGACATTCTGGCCGCCGGGCTGCAACAAGCCGGGCTGGCATTGCGCCATAAAACCTGGTTCGACACCTTGACGGTAGAAGTGAAAGACAAGGCCGCGGTGCTGGAACGTGCATTGAGCTTCGGCATCAACTTGCGTACCGACATTCACGGTGCCGTAGGCATTACGCTGGACGAAGCGACCTCACGTGAAGACGTGCAGACGCTGTTTGCCTTGCTGGCGGGTGACGATCACGGCCTGGACATCGACGCGCTGGACGCCGCGGTGAGTAAAAACAGCCAGTCGATCCCGGCAGCCATGCTGCGTCAGGATCCGATCCTGACTCACCCGGTGTTTAATCGTTATCACAGCGAAACCGAGATGATGCGCTATATGCACCGTCTGGAACGCAAGGACCTGGCGCTCAATCAGGCGATGATCCCGCTGGGCTCCTGCACCATGAAGCTCAATGCCGCGGCGGAAATGATCCCGATTACCTGGCCTGAATTCTCCGAACTGCATCCGTTCTGTCCACCGGAGCAGGCGGCAGGTTACCAACAAATGATTGGCCAACTGTCGCAGTGGCTGGTGCAACTGACTGGTTATGATGCGGTTTGCATGCAGCCGAACTCCGGCGCACAGGGTGAATACGCCGGTTTGCTGGCGATCCGCCGTTACCATGAAAGCCGCAATGAAGCGGGCCGTCATATTTGCCTGATCCCAAGCTCTGCGCACGGCACCAACCCTGCTTCCGCGCAAATGGCGGGCATGAGCGTGGTGGTGGTCGCCTGCGACAAGAACGGCAACATCGATCTGCATGACCTGCGCGTCAAGGCAGAACAGGCGGGCGAAGAACTGTCTTGCATCATGGTGACCTACCCGTCGACCCACGGCGTGTACGAAGAAACCATCCGTGAAGTGTGCCAGATCGTTCACCAGTTCGGCGGCCAGGTCTACCTCGACGGCGCCAATATGAATGCGCAGGTGGGCATCACCACCCCAGGTTACATCGGGGCGGACGTTTCGCACCTTAACCTGCATAAAACCTTCTGTATCCCTCATGGCGGCGGTGGTCCAGGCATGGGCCCTATCGGCGTGAAAGCCCACCTGGCCCCGTTCGTTCCAGGCCACAGTGTGGTGCAGATCGACGGCGTGACCACCCAGCAGGGCGCGGTCTCCGCTGCGCCGTTCGGCAGTGCTTCTATTCTGCCAATCAGCTGGATGTATATCCGCATGATGGGCGCGGAAGGGTTGAAGCAGGCCAGCCAGGTAGCCATTCTTAATGCCAACTACATTGCGACCCGTTTGAAGGACGCTTACCCAGTGCTGTATACCGGTCGCGATCATCGCGTGGCGCATGAATGTATTCTCGATATTCGTCCGCTGAAGGAAGAAACCGGCATCAGCGAAATGGATATCGCCAAACGTTTGATCGACTACGGCTTCCATGCGCCGACCATGTCGTTCCCGGTGGCGGGCACGCTGATGGTTGAGCCAACCGAGTCGGAGAGCAAGGTCGAACTGGATCGCTTTATTGATGCGATGCTGGCGATTCGCGCAGAAATTGACCGGGTAGCAAAAGGTGAATGGCCGCTGGAAGATAACCCGCTGGTAAATGCCCCACACGTGCAGGCGGAGCTGGTCAGCGATTGGCAGCACGCCTACAGCCGTGAGCTGGCGGTGTTCCCTATCGCCGGGGTACGTGAGAACAAATACTGGCCGAGCGTGAAGCGTCTGGATGACGTGTACGGCGATCGTAACCTGTTCTGTTCCTGCGTGCCGATGAGCGATTACGAATAAGTTTATTCGGCGAGGTTTGCCATCAGGAAGCAGCGCATTATGCGCTGCTTTTTTTATGGCTAAACCCTGAGAGTTTTCTTGCTTATATATTTGATTAATTACTGGTTATTTTATTTTTCTGCATTTTGTTACCCCGATCGTTTAAGACTCTCTCCAGTTTACTTTCCGTTTAAACCCCTGCGGCTAAATTGTCATCAGCAAACTATTTTGCAGGGAAGATTTACTGACAGGGAGTGCACTATGAAAAAGTTGGCTATCGCAATCGTTGCGGCTTTACCCTTGTGTTCCGCGCAGGCAATTGAGACTTACGACGTTCGGAATAACAGCGGCCAAACGGTGTTTAAACTGAACTTCTACGGTCCAACCGACGGCAGCTACTTCAATGAAGAAGGTGCCCCCCAGCATTCCTCCTGGGGGTTGGATGATGCGCAAAAGGCTCAGGTGATCAGCGCCGCGCAACGCTGGGCCGATATTATCAAACCCCTACCGGGCAAATTGCCGGGCGTAATCAACGTCGGCACCTTTGACGACGAGAACGCCGGAGCGATGAGCCCAGACGTCAGTGATGCCGCATTTAGCCTGACCCAGCTTCAGGCAGTGTTGCAGGGCCAGGATGCCGGCGAATTGAACAGCGGTGCCCATGCCGTCGTCCAGATCGGGAAAATGGATTTTACCCCTGGCCAGGCTTCGCCGGCACTGATCCCCACCGATCACCGTGCCGATCTGGAAGTCATCATTTTTCATGAAATAGCCCATGCATTAGGCATCAGCGCTGATGCCGGTGTGGCTGATGGTGTGACCCAGTTTGGCCCGACGTTCGGCAGCTGGAGTTCGCACCTGTTTGATGACAATGGCAATCCGGCGCAGCCGGGGCAGGCTATCTTGTGTACTAAGTGTGAGGGGCCGGACGACCCTTCGGCCTTTGACGTACGCAAAGATCGGGGTTATTTCGCCGGTAGCCACGTCAATGAGGTATTGGCAGGGGCCATGCCGGGTGTCCCGGTGCGTATTCTCGATGTACTGGGCGATCTGGATGATGATTACATGTCCCACATTGAACTGGATCGCAGCCTGATGAGCCACCAAAATTACCGTAATTACACCATAATGATGGAGGCCGAGCTGGCGCTGCTGCAGGACATGGGGTACGACATCGATCGCCGTAACTTCTTTGGCCGCTCGATTTACGGCAGCGGCCTGGAAGTGGTAAACCAACAGGGTTATTTTGCGCGCAATGCGGCAGGCACGGCGTATCTTGTCGGTAAGGCCAATACCGCAGCACGGGGTGTTGGGTTGCACATTTACGGCAGCAATAATCGTGTCGAGCAGCGCGGCGATATCTTGGCGGACGGCGTTGCCGCAGCGGGTATCAGAATTGATGGCGCAGGAAATACGCTCAGTATTGCACCTGGTGTGCGGGTGCAAGCCAACGGCGATTACGGCACCGGTTTATTGGTGGCATACGGAGATCGCCACAATATCGTTCAACGCGGCAGCCTGGAAGCCACCGGTAAAGAAGGCATCGCCGCCAGATTGGATTTCGGCAACAACCTGCTGGGCAACGAAACCGAATACCGTGGCTCGTATATCTGGCAGTGGGCTGGGGTTGACCTGTCCCAATACCGCGCTGCGCCGTTGGTGTCTAACTTCGATATCACCGGTTCGTTGAAAGGAGCCAAAGCGGCCATCTACCAGTCGGTGAATGCATTGGCCGGTGCGATTAACGTGATGCGCGGCGCCAATATTCAGGGCGACATAATTTCCGACTACGCACAATGGGACGAAAATAACCAGGCTCGCCTGACTCGCTTAACCTTCGGCCTGCAGCCAGATGCGCTGGGGCGGGTCACTGAGGTGGCGGATAACAGTTTTGATTTCACCTATAACGGCAATATCTGCGGCAAGGATAACCTTGCGCTGGTGGCCGAAGGCGGGAAAACCACGCTGAACGGCGACCACCAGGTCTATAGCGTTGATATCCAACCGGGCGCCCAATTGGCGGGTAATAGTCGCTATGCGCTGTCGGATGCCGGGCTGTTCACCAACAACGGCTTGCTCACCACCGGGTCTCCTTTTGGCAAACTTTCGATCGACGGCAATTATCTTCAAGGGCCACAAGGGCGCTTGCAACTGATGTTTGACGGTCTGGGGCAGGGGGATCAGCTCCAGGTTAGCGGTAAATCCAGTCTGGGCGGGGCTCTGGAGCTGCTGCCGGTCAAAGGTTGGTATGCCTCGGACTGGCAGATGAACAGTACTTCCCTGCTGCAATTAGGCCAGGTCAGCGGTGAATTCGAGCAGTTGAGCATTCAGGCACAGTCACCGACGCTGAGCTTCCGGGTGGCGCCACTGGAGGACGGGCAATATCAAATCAGCGCAACCCGTGACGCATCGGCCTACAGCCAGTACGCGCAGACTGCGAATGAACGAAATGTGGGTCTGGCGTTAGCCCATGCTGCGGCGACGGCGGGGGATGACCTGCGGCCGTTACTGACCGCGCTGGACTTCTCCAGCCCCGAAGGCCGGCAGGTGAATAGCGCGTTGGCTCAACTGGAGCCGTCGGCTTATAACAGCCTGATTCAGACCTCATTTGACCGCGAACGCCAGTTAACCCGTGCATTGACTGCGCCGGAACGCAATCTGACGTTGGCACCCACCGGCGACGAGCCAGATTGGATCAGCTTTGCTCTGCCTTACGGCGGTGGCAATTGGCAAAATAATACGGGCAATATCGCCGGTTACAACGCATCGCGTTATGGCGTGCTGTTCGGTGCCGAGAAACGTAACGGGCTGGTAGCGGGCCTGACCACCGGGTTCCACGCGGCGGTCGGCGGGCAAACGGTCAATGCCAAAAGCGCCGATCGGGCACGTACGAACAGCACCTCATTTGATGTTGGGATGCAGTTCAATTATGCGCAGGACGTGATGGCCGGGCCTTTCGCCTACGGTCTGGGCCGCATAGGGGCGGAGGATAATCAGATGAAGCGCCAGTTTGATGTTGCCGGCATCAGCGGTACCAGCAAAAGTCACTGGACGGCCTGGAATGGGTCATTGACCTTGGGCGGCGGCTATCATTTTGCGTTAAGCGATACCTTCAGCCTCGGCCCGGTCGCGGCGCTGGACTATACCGCGACTACTCATCGCACAATCAAAGAGTCCGGGTTCGGTACCGCGCCGTTGCAGATTAAGGGGCGTTACGCCGACTCGCTGCAAAGTACGCTCGGCGTGGAGGCATTGTATCAACAGCCGTTGCAGGGCTCGCAGGCATTGTCAGCCACTTTGCGCCTGGGTTGGCAGCATGAGTTGTTAAGCAACAAGGTGACCCAGCGCGCTCAATTTGTGGGGTATAACGCCTCAGCCTTTGATAGCGAAAGCACCTTGGCCGGGCGTGATACGCTGGCCGCACAGGCCGGTGTGCAGTATCAACTCAACCAGGCGGTCTCTTTGGGCGCCAGCGTTTCCAGCGAACTGTTACGCCAGGGCAGTCATTCATTAGAGGGTAACGTTGCCGTGACCTGGCGCTTCTGATGTTTAAACCAGCTTGCCGCTGAGCGAATTTCAATAACACTTTTCGGCTAGATGTATTATCAAGGGACACGGCATGATGCAGTGTCCCTTTTCAATTATCGCCGCAGGGCCATCTGAACGGCGTGAGGATCCATGATGAGAGCAGCAATCGTAAACGCATTAGGGCAGGCACCGGTGTTTGGCAATATCGACGAACCGGTAGCGCGTGAAGGGGAAACGGTGATCGCGGTGAGCGTGGCCGGCATCAAACAACTGGATCGCGCCATAGTGGCCGGAACGCATTACTCAAGCCCGAAGATCCTGCCGATCGTGCCCGGCACCGATGGCGTTGGCTACGCGCCGGACGGTCAACGGGTCTATTTTGCCTCCTTCCGGCAGCCGCACGGTGCGCTGGCAGAACGAACGCTCGCCTCCTGGACGGTGCCGGTGCCGAAAGGCGTGGATGATGCTACCGCCGCCGCGTTGATTAACCCGGCGTTTGCTGCCTGGTTGCCACTGCACTGGCGTGCCGAGTTACAGCCCGGTGAAACGGTGCTGATTGTTGGCGCGACCGGGACGTCAGGCAAGCTGGCAGTGGCGGCTGCACGTCAGGCGGGCGCGGGACGAATTGTCGCAGCCGGTCGCCGCCAGAGCGTGCTGGATGCGCTGGACGTTGATGCTACGGTCGATCTTGGACTGGAAGGGGCTGCACTGACACAGGCTTTCGCCGCCGCAGCGGGGCCGCATGGCTATCAGGTGATTGTCGATTATATCTGGGGGGCAGCGACCGAAGCCTTGCTTGCGACGCTTAACAACCATGATTTGTCTTCCTACGCAGGTGGACGCGGCATACGTTTGATCAACGTCGGATCGATGGCCGGGCCGGATATCCGACTGCCGGCGGCGGTGTTGCGCAGTAATCAACTACAAATCATGGGCAGCGGCACCGGCAACTTCCCGCCGGTGGCTGAAATGAAAAGATATGCCAGCGAAATTCTGGCATTGGCGGCGGCAGGGCAGATTTCGGTCGAAACCCAGGAGCACGACTTATCAGAGATCGCTGAAGTCTGGGATCTGAACAAGAAAAGCGACGTGCGTTCGGTGATCCGTATTGCCCAATAGGCGGTTAGCGGCAATAGCAAACCAGGTGGATATCTTCCGGTTCGCGGGCGAACAGCTCTGCATCCGGCTGATCAATCACCTGGCAGCCCTGCGACAGGTAGAAATCCACGGTGTTTTTATTGGGGATTGAGGAGACGTACAGCCCCTGAACCCCGCCTTTTCTGGCCTGCTGCAGACAACGGCGGAACAGAATTTTGCCCAGCCCTTTACCGCGTTGGGCGGCACCGACGTAGAAAAACAGCAGTTGGTGCAAGTCCTGTTGCGGGCCGCGTGGCAAAGTATCTACCGCCGCAGCAGCGACAATCTGACCTTTTTCGAACAGGGCGAAAAATGCCCCGCCGCGGGCAAAGCATTGTTCATGGATCGGCGTATAGGTTTCCCGATCGTGTGGATCCCAGCCGCGTACATCGTAATAGTCGCTGTAAGGCTGTAACTCCCCGCCTTGCAGGCGATAAAGAGTATCAATAATTTCACTGCGGTCGATCTGCCACAGCGCATCAAGCTGGTGCTGCTGCAGTAAAATGGGAGCGGTCATGGGGGATTAGTTCTCCGTTGGTATCAGGTAACTTTCCGGTAGGTCGATGACAAACCCGATACCGCGTTCATCAAGCCCTTCGGTGATCCGTAGCTGCGCCCCGATTTTATCGGCCAGGTTTTTGGCAATGGCCAACCCCAGGCCGCTACCGGTCTGCTGGACGCCAGGCACGCGATAAAAACGCTCAAACAGGCGTTTTTGGTATTCCCGGCTCACGCCGGGGCCATTGTCACGCAGGGTAATATAGCAGCCCAAGGGGGACAACGAACGGATGTTGGCTTCGATCCTGCCGCCGGGCGGTGCGTATTTGATGGCATTTTCCAGCAGGTTGGTAAAGATGGTAATCAGCGAATGGCGATCGGTATCGATCACCACGTTTTCACTGCCCTCGAGCGAAAGCTCAACGTTCTTCTCCATTGCGTAGGGCACGTGTTGAGCAATGCATTTGCTGATTTCTGCGTAGATATCCACTGCTTCAATCTTGAGCGGAAAGTCTTCCGACTCCAGCTTGGCCAGATCAATCAGCTGGCGTGACAGCGATGCGGCGCGATCCAGCCCCTGTTGCATGTCGCCAATAATTTCCTGCCGTTCGGTTTTATCCGCCACCTGGGTCAGCAGGTGCAGCTGTGCCAGCACGGCGGCAATCGGGGTGCGCAGTTCGTGGGCGGCATCCGCCATAAAGCGTTTTTCCCGCTGGTTGGCGGCGTCGATACGCGTCATCAGCTTATTGATTTCCAGCACCACAGGCCGAATTTCCTGATACTGCGCGCGTACATTGATCGGCGATAAATTGCCTGGTTTACGGTCAGAGATGGTACGGGCAATTTGCCGCAGCGGCCGCAGGCTGAAGTAGGCGGTGATCAGCAGCGTGACAATGATCGCCGCCAGGATCACCAGCAAAGGGATCGCGGTACTTTCCGCCGGATTGCCGAAAATGGTGGTCCGGTTGTCAAAGGATTCGCCGACAATCACCCGATATTTTTGTTTATCGCTCCAACTGCCGGCGATATGCCACTTCACGTTGGCGTAACTGATGGTGCCGGACAGCACTGAAGGGGGCAGGAATAATGCTTTGTCCTGTTGCGGCGAGGCGTAGATCATCCGATTACTGCTGTCGTAAACAACGAATAACGGGCGATAATCTATCTCGTCTTGCATGCCGTTTTTAATCGAGTCGATATACATGACTTCGATATCTTTAATGATATCGGTGTAATTGTTGTCGGTGATATCAGTCTTATCGAGAATATTGGCGATGCCTTGTGCGACAATGCGTTGCTGATTATCCAGGTACTTTTCAGCATCTGGATAATAAAGGTATTTTACCCAGCCAAGCAATATTCCCCAGAGCACCAGTATGGCCATTACCTGGAAAACAATGGTTCGCATGAAAAAGGATTTGAAGCTAATCATCCCTGAGACTCTTTTTTTAATAAATACCCTATGCCGCGTACGGTGATAATTCTCTCCTTGCCAATTTTTCGTCGCAGATTATGCATGTGCACCTCAAGAGAATTACTTTCTACATTATCGCCATTGCCGAACAGACGCTGTTCCAGGGCGGCCTTACGCACCACGGTACCGGCGCAACGCATCAGTTCGTGCAACAGGCGGTACTCTTTTTTCGACAGCAGCAGCAGTTCGTCGTCCAGCGTGACCTGGTGGTTCATCGGGTCCAGATACAGGTTGCCCAGGCTCCAGGTTTGGGAGGCAAACCCCGCCATGCGCCGGTTTACCGCCTTCACGCGGGATATCAGCTCAGGCAGGGCAAAAGGCTTTGCCAGAAAATCATCTGCGCCGGAATCCAGGCTGTTGACCAGGCTTTCAATGCGGTCACGGGCGGTGAGAATAATGATCGGAATATTTTGGCCGGCAGCGCGCCATTCGATCAGTTTTTTCAAGCCATCGCCGTCGGGCAGGGTGAGATCCAGCAGCATTAAATCAAAGTTGCCCTCAGACAATTTATGTTGTGCATCATGGACTAGCCGCACCCAGCACAAATCAAACCCGGCCAGCTCCAAAGCACGGCACAGGGCTTTGCCCAATTGCAGATCGTCTTCCACAAGCAATATGTTCACGGGGTATCCGGTTTATGTCACGGCGCTGGCGGCTATATAACTACAACCGCACAGGGAAGACAACGACGTCATCCCGTTTGTTCGCTCCTTCTTAAGCAAACCTTAATCTGGGATTAATTTGACGTTAAGGGAGCCCCGTCCTTTTTCAAGTACGCTCGACTCTGAATAAATCATTCAGGTGGAAAAAATGCGTATCGACAATCTTTCAATGAAGGCTGCCCGCTTAGGCGCAATTTTATTGTTGGTATTGACCATGCTGTCTTTCCACGCCGATGCGCAAGATGGGGATCATGGCGGCCCATTGTTATCCACCCTGCCTCTTATTCAGCATACGGAGTCATCGGATTTTTATAAAAGCTTAAAACCACGCATTAAAAAACAATTGCGGCGCCTGGTAGCGCTACAACCCTTTATTAAATAATAAGGCAGATACGGTGAAAAATACCCTGGGTTATTCCGCGGCGACGTTATTGGTGTTATTCCCTCTGCAGGGGCTGACGCAAGATGGCGCAGAGGCATCATTGAAATTCAGCGGCGGCATGGCCGTGGCGCCGGACTATCAAGGTGCTTCCGACTACAGTGCCGTGCCGCTGTACGATATTGAGGCCGGTTACGAGAAGTCTGCCTGGGGTGACTTCAGCCTCGGGCTGCAAAACGGTGCTCGCTGGCAGTTGCCGTTATCCGGGCCCTTCGGTATAGCCCTATTGGCGGGTTATGACGGTGGACGGGATGAAGAGGTGAAAACGCTGCGGGGTCACAACAAGCGGCTGAAAGGCATGGGCGATTTGGATGGCGCTTTTGAAGCCGGTATTGAGCTGAGCTATAAATTTGACCCTTTTCGCACTTACGTTAAGGGAATGCAGGCCACCAAAGCACGGCGTTATGGGGATGAGGACTTGGGGCATACTGCATACGTCGATCTGGGTATCGCGGCAGTTTATCCGCTGAGCGAGGCATTGACGTTTTCAACCGATTTGAGCACCACCTGGGCCAACAAGGGTTACCAGCGTGGTTATTTTGGCGTGACGCAGCAACAGGCGCAGCAAACGTCTTTCGCCGCGTATCGACCGGGCAGCGGCTTTAAGCAAGCCACGCTTACCGGCGTGCTGAACTACCAATTGACGCCAGAAATTGCCTTTCAGGGCGGTGTGAGTCTCTATACTCTGTTGGGCGACGCGGCCAAAAGCCCGATCGTCGAGAAAAAAACGGCCGGCATCGCCTTCCTGAGCGCCAGCTACAGTTTCTGACTTCCCAACCAGAGAAAGGAACGACATGACGAAAGTTGTATTGGTTACCGGCGCCAGCCGCGGCATTGGCCGCGCCACGGCGTTGTTATTGGCTCGACAGGGTTATGCGGTGGGCGTTAACTATCTGAAAGATGAGGCCGCGGCAGCGCAGGTGGTGGCGGAAATTGAAGCCATGGGCGGTCGTGCACTGGCACTACGGGCGGATGTCGCCGATGAAAATCAGGTGGTGGCGATGTTCAATGCGCTGGATGTCGGCCTTGGCCCGATCAGCGCGCTGGTTAACAACGCCGGTATCTTGTTTCAGCAGTCGGGGATTGAGCAACTGACCGCCGAGCGCATCAATAAGGTATTGAACACCAACGTTACCGGTTATTTTCTCTGTTGCCGTGAGACGGTGAAGCGCATGGCGCAGCGCCATGGCGGCCAGGGCGGGGCGATCGTCAACGTCTCTTCCGCTGCCGCACGCCTCGGCGCTCCGGGAGAATACATCGACTATGCCGCCTCCAAAGGGGCGGTAGACACGCTTACCACCGGGCTGGCGCTGGAGGTGGCGGCGCAGGGCATCCGCGTAAATGCCGTGCGGCCAGGGCTGATTTATACCGAAATGCATGCCAGCGGCGGCGAGCCGGGGCGCGTTGATCGGGTAAAAAGCAGCCTGCCGATGCAGCGTGGCGGTACTCCAGAAGAGGTGGCGGAAATCATCGTCTGGTTACTGTCCGATGCCGCTTCTTACGTCACCGGCAGCTTTATTGAAGCCGCCGGCGGCCGCTGACGGCGGCTTATCCTTCGTGCAGTAGCGCACTGCGGAACGACAGTATGTGTGCTTGCGCCGCGTTGGCGGCTGCGTCATCGTCCTGCGCGGCCAGTGCGGCGATAATCGCCCGATGCTCCTCTATCACCTCTCGCATGTGGCCTTCGCGTGATAGCGTGCTGGCCCAAAAGCGCTGTGCTCGGGCGTGCAGTACGCTCAGAATGTCCGCCAGCATATTATTACCGGCGATTTGCGCCAACTGCTGGTGGAATTGATGATCCAACGTCATCATTTTTACTCGATCGCGTTGCTGACTGGCGGCTTCGATTTGTTGATTGAGCTCCGTAAGCTCGGCGATCTGGTGGGCCGTAATTCTCTTGCTCGCCAACCGCATACACAGCATTTCATTGGCCAAGCGTACTTCAATCAATTCCAGTGCATCATCCATCGAAAGCGGCGCAACCATCACCCCTTTACGCGGGATCACCTGCAGCAATCCTTCATTGGCCAGCCGGTGGATCGCCTGATTGATCGGCGTTCTGCCCATGTCCAGCTCGCTCATCACCTGAGCGGTATTGAGATATTCACCAGGTTTATAACTTAACGTCACCAGCGCCTGCTTAAAGCGTCGGTAGGCGAGTTCATTCAGTGACAGCCCGGCTTCCTCTGCCGTCGGGAGTTCCGGGCTCTCTGCGTCAAGGGTCATCACGTTCTGCTCCTGCAAGACGAAAGTTTTTAGACATAGTACACAAAAACATGGCACGAAAATCGCTTATTTGGTAACTAAAGATATAGTGAAATTTCACAGTATTTTAACCAAAGAGGCACAAACGCCATGAGACTGACCTTTACTTTACCCGAATCCAGCGGCACTGGGGTGTTGGATGTCGAGATCGATCACCTGGTGATTGCCGGCTGGACCGGCCGGGATCGCGAGGCGATCCTGCACCATATCAGGGAGCTGGCCGAGCTCGGCGTGCCCCAACCCAGTGCAATTCCTCTGTTTTACCGGGTGGCGGTTAACCAGCTCAGCCAGAGCGAACGTATCGAAGTTATCGGCAATGCCAGCTCCGGCGAAGCGGAACCGCTGATCTTCACACATCGCGGTGAATTGTATGTCTCGCTGGCCTCGGATCATACCGATCGTCAGTTGGAGGCGCACAGCGTGGCCCTGTCCAAACAGCTCTGCGTCAAGCCGGTAGCTCGTGCCGCCTGGCCGTTGCGTGAGGTGATCGCGCACTGGGACTCGTTGATCCTGCGCTCGTGGATCAAGGAAAACGGCGAATTCCAGCTCTATCAGCAGGGCCGTCTGGCTAACCTGCGTACTCCGGGCGATCTGCTGGATCGCTACCTGAGCGGCCAACAGTTACCGGAAAGTGGGCTGACAGTACCGCAGCCGCAAGACGGTCTGGCGATGGCCTGCGGTACGGTGGCGGCGATTGGCGGCATCCGGCCGGCGACCGAATTCCGTATGGAACTGGTGGATGAAGTGCTGGGGCGGACCATCAGCCACCATTACAGCAGCATTGAGCTGCCGGTGGTGGCCTGATGAAAAAGCTGACGTTATCCCAGGCTGCTTCAGGCCTGGCCAACGGCGAATTTACCGCCGCGCGGTTAACCGCTGACGCATTGTTGAAAATTGCGGACGAGCAGGGAGAGGGGCGGCGCACCTTTACTCATGTGTATGCTCAATGGGCTCAGGAGCAGGCCCTGGCGGCCGATCGGCGGCGTGCCGCGGGTAACCCTTTGTCGTCGCTGGACGGCGTACCGGTGTCGGTCAAAGACCTGTTTGATGTCGCAGGGGAGGCTACTGCGGCCGGGTCGCGCGTACTGGCCAGTGCGCCAGCGGCTAATGCCCATGCCGCCGTGGTGGCGCGTTTGTTGCAGGCGGGCGCGGTGGTGATGGGCAAAACCAACATGACCGAATTTGCCTATTCCGGCCTGGGGATCAATCCCCACTACGGCACGCCCGCCAATCCCTGGGATCGCAGCGCTCGTCGCATTCCCGGCGGTTCGTCCTCGGGGGCTGCGGTGGCGGTGAGCGACGGCATGTGCTTCGGCTCGATAGGCAGCGACACCGGCGGTTCGGTGCGGATCCCGGCGGCCTTCTGCGGCCTGACCGGCTATAAGCCCACCGCCAGCCGCATTAGCAGCGGCGGCCTGCTGCCACTTTCCCCTTCACTGGATTCGATAGGCGTAATTGCTCATGACGTTGCCGGGTGCCTGGCGCTGGATACGGCAATAGCCGATCGGCCGCTGCAACCGCAGCAGAAAAATTTGAGTCAGGCACGCTTTGCCGTCCCGCAAACCCTGGTGCTGGATGGCCTGGATCGGGAGGTCACCACCGCGTTTCATCTCAGCCTGCAACGTTTGACGCAGGCTGGGGCGCAAATTGAATTTATTCCCTGTCAGGAGTTCGCCGAGCTGGCGGCGATCAATGCCGACGGCGGTTTTAGCGCGCTGGAGTCCTGGCACTGGCACCGGGCTTTGATTGCTGAACATGCCGATGCTTATGACCCACGGGTGCTGTCACGCATTCGTCGCGGCCAAACGCTGGATGAAAACAACCTGCAGCAATTACGGTCACAGCGCGCCGATTGGCAACGGCGGGTGAGTACCGCAGTGCAAGGATTCGATGCGTTGCTGATGCCGACGGTGCCCTCCGTTGCCCCGACCCTTGCCGAGTTGGAAGCAGATGAAGAAGCCTATTTCCGTATCAATGGCGCCGTGCTGCGTAATCCTTCGGTGATCAATTTCCTCGACGGCTGCGCATTGTCACTGCCGTGCCAGCAGGCCGATGCGGCACCGGTTGGCCTGATGGTGGCCGCACTGCATTTGCATGACGAAGCGCTGCTGGGGTGGGCGCTGGCAATCGAACGTTGCCTCGCCGGCGCGTGATTTTTACTTTGAGCTAACAGGAGAGTCCCCATGACCGGTTCCCCGAACGGAATGCTGTTTGTCGCAACAGATATCGCCACGCAGGATGAGGCGGATTTCAATCAGTGGTACGACCGCGAGCACGTGGAAGAGCGAGTACGGGTGCCTGGTTTTTTGTCGGGCACCCGTTATCAGGCGCTGCACGGCGGGCGTAAATATCTTGGCCTGTACAAAACCGAATCACTGGCCAGTTTTACCTCAGCGGCCTACCGCGCTGCGTTTACCCAGCAAACGCCTTGGTCGGTGGCGAGCCTCGATAAAATGCGTGACCCGATGCGCCGGGTGTGTGCGGTGGAGGCGGTAACCGGTCAGGGCTGCGGCAGTTACCTGGCTATCGTTAACCTCACACCGGCGCAGCCGGAGGTATTGAAAGCCAGCATCAGCCATTTGGGGGCTCTGCTGGCTGAGCAACCAGGCTTTGTGCGCAGTAGCCTGCTGTCGCCGGACGCGGAGCTCAGTTCGCCGTTACCGAAAGAGTCGCGTGAGAATCGCCATCTGTTGCCGATGCTGCTGATCGAAAGCAGCAGCGCCGAGGCTGGCCAGCGGCTGAGTGAACTGGCCTGCCGCCAACTGAAAATCCCCGCTGCCGAAGCCCTGCATTATGCCCTTGGCTGGCAACTGATCACTCAGGAGCTGTCATCATGAGCACTTCAACCACCGAAACGCCGACCTTGAACCTGTCCGCTGACGACTCTGCCGCTCACCCACCGAAAACCGGCAGGCTGGCGGCCGCCAGCTCTATCGGCACCGCGTTGGAATGGTACGATTTCACCGTTTACAACATCATGGCGGCGCTGATTTTCAATCACGTATTTTTCCCGTCTTTCGACCCGCTGGTGGGTACCATTCTGGCGTTTTCCACCTATGCGGTCGGTTACGTTTCCAGGCCGATTGGCGGCATCGTGTTCGGTCATCTCGGCGACGTGCTGGGGCGGCGCTTTGTGCTGGTGACGACGCTGGTGATCATGGGTGTGACTACTGCGCTGATGGGGCTGTTGCCCGGTTATGCCAGTTGGGGCATCTGGAGCCCGCTGCTGTTGGTGACACTGCGCTTTATTCAGGGGATTGCGTTGGGAGGCGAATGGGCCGGTGCGGTACTGCTGTCGATGGAGCACGGCAAACCGCACCAGCGGGGGCGCAATGCCTCCTTTGCTCAGGTCGGTCCTTCCTGCGGCACGCTGATTGGCACCGGCCTGATCACGCTGGTGACGGTGGCAATGTCGGCAGAAGATTTCCAACAGTGGGGCTGGCGTATCCCCTTCCTGCTGAGCCTGGTGCTGGTGGTGTTTGGCCTGTGGCTGCGCCGTGGGGTAGGGGAAACGCCGGCGTTTCTGAAGCTGGAAGCTTCGAAGGACGTTACGCATGCGCCAATCCGTGAGGTTTTCACCCAACATCGGCGTCCGCTGTTGATTGCCGGCGGTTCACGTATCGGCTCCGACGTGCTCTATGCGCTGGTGGTGGTCTTCACGCTGACCTACGTCACCACGGTGCTGAACCTGCCGCGCCCGCTGGCGCTGACTGCCACCATGCTGGGGGCGATCGGCAATGCGATTACCGTCCCCATGTTTGGCGCACTGTCGGACCGTTTTGGCCGCAGGCCGGTGTATATCGGCGGAGCGCTGGCGGCGATGGTATGGGCGTTTGTGTTCTTCGTGCTGCTCGACAGCAGCCAGCCGGTGCTGATCTGCCTGGCGGTGGTGGTCGGTTTGTTGATCCATGCGGCGATGTACGGCCCGCAGGCGGCATTTATCACCGAACAGTTTCCGACAAGGGTGCGCTACGCCGGTTCGTCATTGGCCTATACGCTGGCGGGAATTATCGGCGGTGGGTTTGCGCCGCTGATTATCGCTTCGCTGTTCAAGTCCTACGACAGCACGCTGGCGATCTCGGCCTACGTGGTGGTGGCGTTGCTGATCACGTTGTGGGCGGTGATTGCCGCAAAGGAAACGGCGCACAAGCCGCTGTGAAGGTGGTGCCGGGTGAAGGATGCACCCGGCCTGCATCGAGTTACTTCAACCAGCCCTTGCGCTGGGCGTCCTGCAGGTGGTGCAGCAGGTGTTTCCACAGCTCAGGGTAAACTTCTTCAATCATCGTATTGCGTGACAATACCTGTTCCAGGCTAATGCCGTTTTCGACCCAGCTTTGGCCTTCATTATGCAGGTTCATCAGCATCGGCATGGTGCGGTCCAGCACCAGCGCAAAGCGTGCGTCAGCGCTTTCGCCATCTTCATATTCCTGCCACAAAGCGGTGAAATACTCGCGTTGAGCGTCCGGCAGCATGCCAAACAGGCGCCGTGCCGCGGCAACCTCTTGATCGTGGATCGCTGCACGTGCCGCCAGATCGTATACCAGCACGTCGCCGGCATCGATCTCAACGATGTCATGCAGCAGTGCCATTTGGATCACCCGCTGAATATCTACGTCTTTACCGGCGTAAGGAGCCAGACTCATGGCGCCTACGGCAAAGTGCCAACTGTGTTCGGCGGAGTTTTCCTGGCGTTGGGTGCCCAGCACCTTGGTGCGGCGTTGCACGCTTTTCAACTTGTCGATTTCCATCAGGAACTGGATGACCTGGGTCATGGAGCCGAAATCTAACGCGGGTACAGCGGATGACATGGTGTAAACCTCAAGGTAGATGGGTTGAAGCGGATCGATTGTAGACCAGCGAGCGGGGGATTTCGATGGTTACACGCGTACACAGTTTTATTTTAGCGTACACGTGTACACTGAAATTATTCTCAGTTAAGCTGCTTTGCGGTAATTTCGAACAATGTTGAGCGTTTTGAGGGGTTGTGCTTTATGGGAAAAACGGGCGTAGTGAAAGCCGGGACTGAAAAAATCGCCACTGCGGCCTATCCGTGGGCGGAGGAGATAGCCAATAGCATCAGCCACGGTATCGGGTTGGTTTTTGGCATTGTCGGCCTGGTATTGCTACTGGTGCAGGCGGTCGACAGCGGTGCCGATGTCACGGCCATTACCAGCTACAGTCTTTATGGCGGCAGTATGATCCTGCTGTTCCTGGCCTCCACGCTGTACCATGCGATCCCTCATCAAAAGGCCAAGCATTGGCTGAAAAAGTTTGACCACTGCGCCATTTACCTTTTGATTGCCGGTACCTACACGCCGTTTCTGTTGGTGGGGTTGAACTCACCCTTGGCCAAGGGGCTGATGGCGGTTATCTGGGGCCTGGCGCTGCTGGGTGTGCTGTTCAAACTGGCGTTCGCCCACCGTTTTGAAGCGCTGTCGCTGGTGACCTATCTGACCATGGGCTGGCTGTCGCTGATCGTGATCTATCAGTTGGCGACGCGTCTGGCCTTAGGCGGCGTGACGCTGCTGGCAGTCGGCGGTGTGGTTTACACCCTGGGGGTGATTTTCTACGCCTCGAAGCGATTCCGCTTTGGACACGCCATCTGGCATGGCTTCGTGCTCGGCGGCAGCCTGTGCCACTTTATGGCGATTTATCTTTACGTTTGACGTGCACCCCTGCAGCGTTAGTATCATGTTGATTAAGCGTTTCTTTTAAGTTAAAAAGAGGCGCTTGTTTCTTTCGGGTATCCAGCAAGCCCATTTTTCTGTTTATTCCTGAGCCCGACTTTGCACCTTCGGTGTTTACGTTAATCTTTCAGGACTCATCAATATGATTATTCGCTTATCCAAAGCGCTGCTGGTGTGCGCGATTGCGCTATTTGCCACCCTGGTGGCTTTCGGCAATATTACGGATTACGGTTCCAACTTCGCCTTTGTGCGTCATGTCTTTATGATGGACACCATTTTCCCTGATGCCACCATCACCTACCGTTCCATACAGTCTCCCTGGCTGCATCATGCCGGTTACATCGGCATTATTTTCTTGGAAAGCCTAACGGCACTGCTCTGCTGGGTGGGCGGTGTGCGCCTGCTGTGTGGTCTGAAACTGCCCGCCGTGGCGTTCAACAGAAAGAAAAAACTGGCGGTGGTGGGTCTGACGCTCGGTTTTCTGACCTGGCAGGTGGGGTTTATGTCGGTGGGGGGCGAATGGTTCGGCATGTGGATGTCGAAACAATGGAACGGAGTGCCGGACGCCTTTCGGTTCTTTGTCACCATTATTCTGGTGCTGATTTACCTGGTGCAACGCGATGGGGAGTTAGACGAGTAACGGATATGTCAGCAGGGGCGCAACAGGTTGCGCCCCCAGATAAAGCCGGGAGGTACTCTAGGCTTCCAGTGAATACGGCAGCGGTTTGATCGCCAATTCGCTGGTGGCATCATCGCGCACGCGCAGCTTACTGTCGGCTTCCAGATCGTTATTCAACACCACCTGTACCCAGAGCGTGCCATCGGCAAGTTTGGCGGCGCTCAACACCGTGCCGGTACGGCGCCAGTTTTCACCCAGCTGCAGTTCCAGATCCTCGGCCGGCTGCGGCACCCGTCCGGCTTTGCCTTCCAGCCAGTACAGCGCCCGCTTGTTGGCGCCGCGGAATTTGGCGCGCGCCACCATTTCCTGACCGGTGTAGCAACCTTTGCTAAAGCTGATGCCTTCCAGTGCCTGTAGATTGGTGGCCTGCGGGATCAACTGCCCGCTATTGGCGGCGTCAATGACCGGATAACCGGCTTCGATATCCAGCGTCAGCCACTGTTGGCTGTCGTTGAGTTCCGCCTGTTCGTGCAGCCTGGCGACCAGTTGTTCGGCTACCGCGGCGGTGGTAACCAACAGAAAACGTTCCGCCGGTAAAGTGAAGTGCAGCAGGGTGGTTTCACCGTCCTGCACCACCGGATGTTCTGCGTCCGGCAGGCTGTTGAAAATGCCCGTCAGCGCCGCACGCGCCTGAAAACCGGCTACGCCCAGCAGCACCGCTTCGTTATCGGCGGCGATGGTGAGTTTGGAAAACACCGCATATTTTTTGATTTCAGCCAGTTGGCTGTCCAGCACGCTGCGGCGTTCCAGATAGACAAAGCCTTCGCCACGGTGGAACAGACGCAGGTTGCTCCACATTTTGCCTTTGGCGTCGCAGTGGCCGCACAGCACGTGCTGGTCCGCCGCCAGCGCTTCGATGTCAGCGGTCACCTGGCCCTGAAGGTATTTTACCGTGTCGGGCCCGTTCAGCGTCACCAGTGCCCAATCTTCCAGCGAGATTAAGGTCAGGGGCAGATGGGAAGAGGCGGAAGGCTGACGGGGTGGAAATGGAATTTTATACGCCATAGTAAGATCCTGCTTAACGTTAGCTTACCTGAAGGTGTGTTGGCCCCATGGTAAAAGAGGCGGCGGGCTTTGCAAACTGTTATTCACGCTTGTCGCTGCAGCAGCGCTTTTTTTGACATTTAGCGCTTAATTACGTTTTAGGCAGAGAACGTCCTTCCCGGCGAGTATGTCAAATTGTTACTCTATAGGCTTGCGGCCAAAGGTTACCCTTGCAGACAGATCTTTGGCTGATGGAATTATATCGCGCCGGTGTTGCCATACAGTGTGTCGGTTGAACCCTGCGATGGCGTTGCCACGCTGAAAAGAGGTTAGTCATAACAACATGGATATTAATAACAAAGCACGTATTCACTGGGCTTGTCGCCGTGGCATGCGTGAGCTGGACATCTCGATCATGCCGTTCTTCGAATATGAGTACGATCGGTTGAATGACACAGACAAAGCGCTGTTTATCCGCCTGCTTGAGAGTGACGATCCCGATTTGTTCAACTGGCTGATGAATCATGGCGCTCCGCAGGACAGTGAACTGCAGAGAATGGTGACACTGATCCAGACGCGAAATAAAGACCGTGGCCCAGTGGCGATGTGATGTTCGTATTTCCTGGCGCACCCAGTTACTTTCGCTGTTGACGCATGGCGTTCTGATCCTGCTGATCCTGATTTCACCCTGGCCTGAAGGCTACGGGCCAATCTGGCTGGTGTTGCTGACGCTGGTGGTGTTTGAATGCATACGTAGCCAAAAACGCATTGCGTCGCGTCAGGGGGAGTTACGCCTGCTGGAGAACCAGCGTGTGGGCTGGCAAGGCCAGGAATGGCAGTTGGCCAAGCAACCCTGGATGCTGCGCTTCGGTATTCTGCTGACGTTGCAACCGATGCAGGGGAAAAAGCGTCGTCGCTTATGGTTGGCCTCCGACAGCATGGCCAAGGCCGAATGGCGACATTTGCGCCAACAGCTGTTGTATCCACCGGCCAGTGATGATGAGGAACCCTGATGAAGCCGACGCTGTGGCTGGTGGAGGATGAACCCAGCATTGCCGATACGCTGATTTATACCCTCGAGAGCGAAGGCTTTCAGGTGCGCTGGTTCGAACGTGGCGAACCGGCCTTGCAAGCATTGGCGCAAGGGGCGCCCGCGTTGGCTATCCTCGATGTCGGCTTGCCGGATATCAACGGTTTTGAACTGTGTCGCCGTCTGCTGTCGCAGGCGGCGGATTTGCCCGTTCTTTTTCTTACGGCTCGCAGCGACGAGCTCGATCGCCTGATCGGGCTGGAAATCGGTGCCGACGACTACGTCGCCAAGCCTTTTTCCCCGCGAGAGGTCAGCGCCCGCGTTCGTACCATTTTACGTCGTTTGCAAAAACAACAGCGCTTGCAGCAGCCCACACTGTATAGCTTCGGCCCTTTTGGGCTGGATGAACCGGCGGCGACCATTTATTACCATCAGCAGCCGTTACCGCTGACCCGCTATGAATTCCTGCTGTTAAAAACCTTACTGCTGGCGCCCGGCCGGGTATTTTCCCGCCAACAGCTGATGGACAGCGTTTGGGCCCAGGCGGAAGAGAGCCTGGACCGCACTGTCGACACCCATATCAAAACCTTGCGCGCCAAGCTACGTCAGATAGATCCTGGCGAACCGCCCATTCATACGCATCGTGGCCTGGGCTATAGCGTGAGCCGCCAACCATGAGAATAGGCCTGCGCCTGCTGCTGGGGTATTTCCTGATTGTGGCGGTCGCGGGCTATTTCGTGCTGAGCATTTTCGTGCAGGAAGTGAAGCCTGGCGTGCGGCGCGCAACCGAAGGCACGCTGGTGGATACCGCCAACCTGCTGGCGCAAATCGCGCGTCTGGACATGCAGCGCATTGACGTCGCACACGGCCAGCTGGCGCAGGCATTCGCCCAACTCAATCAACGGCCCATTGGCGCCAATATTGCCGGTATTCGCAAAGATCGCAGTGAATATCACGTCTATCTTACCGATCGGCAGGGTAAGGTCATTTTTGACTCTAGCGGCAGGGCTCTGGGTCAGGATTATTCTCGCTGGAATGACGTGTATCTGACGCTGCGCGGCCAGTACGGTGCCCGCAGTACGCGAAGTGATCCACAGGATGAAAACAGCTCGGTGATGTATGTCGCCGCGCCGGTGCTGGAACAAGGCAAGATAATCGGCGTGCTTAGCGTCGGAAAACCCAACAGCACCATGGCGCCGGTGATCAAACGCAGCGAACGCCGCATTCTTTGGGCAGGGGCACTGCTGCTGGGCATTGCATTGCTGATTGGTCTGGGTTTTGTCTGGTGGATTAACCGGTCGATTGGTCGATTGGTGCGTTACGCCGACGGTGTCGCGCAAGGTGAAAGCGTGCCGCTGCCAAAAATGGGCGGCCATGAGCTGACGCAACTGGCGCAGGCGCTCGAAAGCATGCGGGTGAAGCTGGAGGGCAAAGCCTACATCGAACAGTATGTGCACACTCTGACCCACGAGTTAAAAAGCCCCTTGGCGGCGATCCGCGGCGCAGCGGAGCTGTTGCAGGAGTTCCCACCCCCGGCTACCGCTCAGCGCTTTCTGACCAATATCGAACAACAGAGTACGCGCATCCAGCAACTGGTGGACAAGCTGCTGGTTCAGGCGCGGCTGGAAAGCCGCCCCGGGCTGGAACCGGCGCCGATCGCGATGGCGGCGTTGGTGCGTCAGGCGGTAGCCGGCAAGGAAGCGCAGGCGGTACGGCGCGGTATTTTATTGCAGGTAGACGCTCTAGAAGAGATCACCCTGACCGGCGATGGGTTACTGATCGGCCAGGCATTAACCAATTTGCTCGACAATGCGCTGGATTTCACCCCCGCGGGCGGCACGATCAGCGTGCGTGGCGAACGCGATGAAGGCCATTACCGGATCACCGTCAGCGACGACGGCAGCGGTATCCCGGATTACGCGTTGGACAAAGTGTTCGAGCGTTTCTATTCGCTGGCACGGGCCGACAAGCCGAAAAGCAGCGGCCTGGGCCTGAGCTTTGTACAGGAAGTGGCGCGTTTGCACCGGGGATCTATCCGGTTGCACAATCGTCAACCGCACGGCGTGGCGGCTATTTTCACCTTATCTCTCTGACTTCACCTTCCCTTCACATAACCACATCCTGCTTTCACCGAAGGCCATTATCGTGGCGCCATTACCTACAAGGAGCGCGCAGCGATGATGAAATCGGTACTGTTTTGGAAAATAGCCACCCTGCTGGGATTGATGATTTTGATGATTATCCCGGTGACGCAGTTAATGAATGTGATTGAAGAGCGCAGCGGCTACCGCCAGAGCGTGGTGGGGCAGGTAAGTGAAAGCACCAGCCGCGCACAGCGTATTTTGGGGCCGTTGATTGTCATTCCTTACACCGAAAGGGAAGAAAAGACCGACGATAAGGGGCAGAAAGTGGTGCAAATGGTCAGACATCATCGCTATCTGCTGCCGGAAAACCTGCAGGTGAACGGCAAGCCGAACGTGGAAGTGCGCAAGCTGGGGATTTACCAAACGCAGGTGTATCAGGGGCCGCTGAAGTTTCAGGTGAAGTTCGGTCAGCCGGATCTGAGTGACCTGCAACGCAGCAATGTCGTGATTGGCCAACCTTTCCTGTTGGTCTCGTTGAGTGATTCACGTGGTATCAAAAGCATCTCGCCGCTTATCAGCGCACAATCGCAGACGACCTTCGAACCGGGCACTCAGGTAAACGTGTTGCCGCAGGGGATCCATGCTCCGCTAACATTGGCTTCGCTGCAGAAAACCGGATTGGATGCCGATTTCACCCTTACGCTGGCGGGAACCAGCAGCCTGTCATTGGTGCCGCTTGGGCGCAGCAGCGAATTGACGCTGCAGAGCAACTGGCCACATCCGAACTTCCTCGGCAACTTCTTGCCGGACGAGCGCAAAGTAACGGAGAAAGGCTTTAGCGCCCGTTGGCGCAGCACCTGGTTCGCTAATAATATCAACAGTGCTTTTCACTACGATGACGGGATCCTCGACGAAGACAAACTGCCGGCTTTTAGCACCAGCCTGATCGAGCCGGTAGATCACTATCAACTGACCGAACGCGCGGTGAAATACGCAGTGCTGTTTATCGGCCTGACGTTTATGGCGTTCTTCCTGTTCGAAACCCTGACCGGGCTGCGGGTGCATCCGATTCAATATCTGTTGGTCGGCGCGGCGCTGGTGCTGTTCTACCTGATCCTGCTGGCGTTCTCTGAACATTTCGGTTTCGCCACTGCCTATCTGCTGGCCAGTATCGCCTGCAGTGGACTGATCGCCTTTTATCTCAGTGCGGTTCTGCGCGGCCGGTTACGCGGTACGCTGTTCGCCGCCAGCCTGCTGATGCTGTATGGCGTGCTGTACCTGCTGCTGCAGTCGGAAGATAACGCATTGGTGCTGGGCGCGGGGCTGCTGTTTGCGATTTTAGCGGGGATTATGCTGTTGACGCGCAAGCTGGACTGGTATCAGGTGGCCGACCCGGCACGTTTAAGCGGCGAGACGCCAGCAGGAGAAGAGGAAAACCGCTTCCGGTTGTGGAAATAGGCAAGCAATTGGGCGCGGCAACCGCGCCCAAAGGCATTACAGCAGGGGTTCCATTTCCAATAGGATCTGTTCGCACCACTGTTGCATGCGGTCTTCACTCATGTCGTATTGGTTCACATCATCCAGCGCCAGGCCGACAAAGTGTTTGCCGTCGGCGCTCAGCGGTTTAGGGCTGGTGAACTCGAAGCCGTCGATGGGCCAGAAGCCGATAAACTGTACGCCGAGCGGGGCGATATGATCGTGCAGCATGCCGAGTGCATCGAGGAACCATTCGCCATAACCGAGTTGATCGCCCATGCCATACATGGCAACGATTTTCCCTTTCAAATCCAGCGTGGTCAACTGCGGCCAAATTGCTTCCCAGTCTTCCTGCAGCTCACCGAAGTCCCAGGTGGGGATGCCGAGGATCAGGATGGAGTACTCTTCCATCAGCTTGGGAGAGACGTCTTTCAGGTTGTGCAGGTCGACCAGGTCTTCACCCAGAATCTCACGGATTTTTTCTGCCGCCATCTCGGTGTAGCAGGTGCTGGAGCCGTAAAACAGACCAATCTTCATGTGTAAACCGTTTATATTGCCGTAGGTAGAATTGCGTCGAGTATACCCGATTTGTACCGGTTTAAGGCATAATGCCTGTGGCATAAACGTAACAAAGAGAGGACCGCGTGCAACAGCAAGATCATGCGTTGATTGAGCAATTCCTGGATGCGCTGTGGCTCGAACGCAATCTGGCAGAGAATACGCTGGCCTCTTACCGGCTGGATCTGCAGGCGCTGGTCGCCTGGCTGAACCAACAAAACATTTCGCTGGTAAAGGCGCAGGCGCTGGATCTGCAGGCGTTTCTCGCCGAACGGGTGGAGGGCGGCTACAAAGCTACCAGCTCCGCGCGTTTGCTGAGCGCGATGCGCCGCCTGTTCCAATATTTGTACCGTGAAAATATGCGCACCGACGATCCCACCGCGCTGCTTGCCTCACCTAAGCTGCCGCAGCGGCTGCCGAAAGATCTCAGCGAAGCGCAGGTCGATGCGTTGCTGCAGGCCCCCTGTGTCGATCAGCCCCTGGAACTGCGTGATAAGGCGATGCTAGAAGTGTTGTACGCCACCGGGTTGCGGGTCTCCGAACTGGTCGGGTTGACCATCAGCGACGTCAGTCTGCGCCAGGGCGTGGTGCGGGTGATAGGTAAAGGCAACAAGGAACGGCTGGTGCCGCTGGGTGAAGAGGCGGTGTACTGGATCGAAAATTATCTGGAACACGGCCGCCCGTGGATGGTCAACGGCCAGGCGCTGGACGTGTTGTTCCCCAGCAATCGTTGCCAGCAAATGACCCGACAGACGTTCTGGCATCGTATCAAACACTATGCGATCCTAGCGGGCATAGACAGCGAGAGGCTGTCGCCGCACGTGTTGCGTCACGCATTTGCCACCCATTTGCTGAACCATGGGGCGGATCTTCGTGTCGTACAGATGTTGCTGGGACATAGCGATCTCTCGACCACGCAAATTTATACGCATGTAGCGACCGAAAGACTTAAACAGCTACATCAACAGCACCACCCGCGTGCCTGACACGCCGGGTTCAAAAGGATTGGAAGAATGAAGAAAGGTTTAATGCTGCTCTCTCTGCTGGTGGCTTCTGTAACCGGCGCGGCCCATGCCGACGATGCGGCAATTCAAAAAGCGCTTGGCAGCCTGGGCATTCAGCAGGCGGACGTGCAGCCTTCACCGGTGAACGGCCTGAAAACTGTGCTGACCGATAACGGCGTTCTGTACGTGAGCGAAGACGGCAAACACATTCTGCAAGGCCCGCTGTACGACGTCAGTGGCAAAGAGCCGGTCAACGTCACCAATCAACTGCTGACCGGCAAATTGGAAGCGCTGAAAGATCAGATGATCGTTTATAAAGCGCCGAAGCAAAAGCACGTGATCACCGTGTTTACCGATATCACCTGCGGCTATTGCCACAAGCTTCACGAGCAGATGAAAGAGTATAACGATCTGGGCATTACCGTCCGCTATCTGGCGTTCCCGCGTCAGGGGTTGAATTCCCAGGCCGAAAAAGACATGCAGTCCATCTGGTGTACCGCTGATAAAGCCAAAGCTTTCGACCAGGCAATGAAAGGCGACGCAGTGTCCCCGGCAACCTGTAAAACCGACATCAGCAAACACTACGCGCTCGGCGTGCAGTTCGGCATTCAGGGTACCCCGGCGATCATTTTGGAAAACGGCATGATGATCCCAGGTTATCAGGGCCCGAAAGAGATGGCCGCCATGCTGGACGCACATCAGACCGCAACTAAAACCGGTGGTTAATCGCCGGTGAGCATCAAAACACAACTTCGCCGCCGTGAAATGGCGGACGGCAGCCATTTGCCTGCCAGCCTGCATCCGCTACTGCGCCGTTTATACGCGCTGCGCGGCGTGAAGGCGGAGCAGGAGCTGGAGCGCAGCGTCAAAGGCATGCTGCCCTGGCAGCAGTTGGACGGTATTGATACCGCCGTGGGGATCCTGCAACAGGCATTGGCCGATCATCGTCGCATCATGGTGGTGGGGGATTTCGACGCCGATGGCGCCACCAGTACCGCCCTGACGGTGCTGGCGCTGCGCAGTATGGGTGGCAGTGCCGTCGACTATCTGGTGCCCAATCGCTTTGAGGACGGCTACGGCCTGAGCCCCGAAGTGGTGGAGCAAGCGGCGACGCGCGGTGCCGAGCTGATCCTGACCGTGGATAACGGCATCTCTTCCCACGCGGGCGTCGATGTGGCGCACGCTAAAGGCATACAGGTGCTGGTGACCGACCACCACCTGCCGGGAGAAACCCTGCCGGCAGCGGAGGCGATCGTCAACCCGAACCTGCGCGGCTGCGAGTTTCCGTCCAAATCCCTGGCCGGCGTCGGGGTGGCTTTCTACCTGATGCTGGCGCTGCGTGCCCGGCTGCGGGACAGCGGCTGGTTTGAACAACGGGCGCTGGCGATGCCAAATCTTGCCGAACTGTTGGATCTGGTGGCGCTAGGTACGGTTGCCGACGTGGTACCGCTCGACGCCAACAACCGCATTTTGGTGTATCAGGGCCTGAACCGTATTCGCGCCGGCAAGTGCAGACCGGGCATTCGTGCGCTGCTGGAAGTGGCTAATCGCGACGCGCGTCAGCTGGCGGCCAACGATCTTGGTTTTGCATTGGGCCCACGCCTCAATGCTGCCGGGCGGCTGGACGATATGTCGATTGGCGTGGCGCTGCTGCTGAGCGACGATATTGCGCAGGCACGTATGCTGGCTAACGATCTGGATGCGCTCAACCTGACGCGGCGCGAGATTGAGCAAGGCATGCAGGTTGAAGCCTTGCAGCTGTGCGACCAACTGGAACGCAGCAGCACCACCTTGCCCTACGGGCTGGCGATGTACCATCCGGAATGGCATCAGGGCGTGGTGGGGATTTTGGCTTCACGCATCAAGGAACGCTTCCATCGCCCGGTGATCGCGTTCGCGCCGGCGGGCGAGGGCATTTTGAAAGGCTCCGGCCGTTCGATAGCCGGTCTGCACATGCGCGATGCGCTGGAACGGCTGGATACGCTCAATCCTGGGCTAATGATGAAGTTCGGTGGCCACGCCATGGCGGCCGGACTGTCGTTGGAAGAGGCCAAATTCGACGAGTTCCGCCAGCGCTTTGGCGATCTGGTCGGAGAATGGCTCGATCCGGCGATGCTGGAAGGGGTTATCTGGTCTGACGGTGAGCTGGCCTTGCAAGAGCTTTCGCTGGAAACCGCCGAGCTGTTGCGTGAAGGCGGCCCCTGGGGGCAGGCTTTCCCCGAGCCGACCTTTGACGGCAAGTTTCGCATTTTGCAACAGCGGCTGGTGGGTGAAAAACACCTGAAGCTGATGGTCGAGCCGCTCGGTGGCGGACCGCTGCTTGACGGTATCGCCTTCAACGTGGATACCACGCTGTGGCCAGACAGCAGCGTGCGTGAGGTCGAACTGGCTTACAAACTCGACGTCAATGAGTTTCGCGGCAACCGCAACGTGCAGCTGTTGATTCAGCATCTCTGGCCGCGTTGATTCGCACTTCCCTTTAGCCGGGGTTAGCCTGCCTCGCCCCGGCCACATTTCTTGCCCACAAAAACTGAGCAACTCGCTATAAACTGACGCCTGGATCCGATAGAATTACCGGTTCTAATGGCATTTCGCCATCGACGACATCTAACGAAAAAGAACGCTAAAAACCATGTTTGAAATTAATCCGGTAAAAAACCGTATTCAGGACCTGTCCGAGCGGACTGCCGTTCTTAGGGGGTATCTTTGACTATGATGCCAAGAAAGAACGCCTAGAAGAAGTCAACGCGGAGCTGGAACAGCCTGACGTCTGGAACGAACCCGAGCGCGCACAGGCGCTGGGTAAAGAGCGCGCGGCGCTCGAAGCCATCGTTGAAACCATCGACCAACTGGAGCAAGGTGGCGAAGATGTCACCGGCCTGCTGGAATTAGCGGTGGAAGCCGACGATGAAGAAACCTTTAACGAAGCCGTCATTGAGCTTGATCAACTGTCTGCCAAGCTGGAGCAACTAGAATTTCGTCGTATGTTCTCTGGTGAATACGACAGTGCTGATTGCTACCTGGACATCCAGGCAGGCTCCGGCGGTACCGAAGCGCAAGACTGGGCCAGCATGTTGCTGCGCATGTACCTGCGTTGGGCCGAAGCCAAAGGCTTTAAAACGGAAGTGATTGAAGAGTCCGACGGCGACGTCGCGGGGCTGAAATCCGCCACCATCAAGATTATCGGCGACTATGCGTTTGGCTGGTTGCGTACTGAAACCGGCGTACATCGCCTGGTGCGCAAGAGCCCGTTCGACTCCGGTGGCCGTCGTCATACCTCCTTCAGTTCGGTGTTTATCTACCCGGAAGTGGAAGACGACATTGATATTGAAATCAATCCGGCGGATCTGCGTATCGACGTATATCGCGCTTCCGGTGCGGGTGGTCAGCACGTAAACAAAACTGAGTCGGCGGTGCGTATTACCCACTTGCCGACCAACATCGTAGTGCAGTGCCAGAACGACCGTTCTCAGCATAAGAACAAGGATCAAGCGTTCAAACAGCTGCGTGCCAAGCTGTATGAGTTTGAGATGCAAAAGAAAAATGCTGATAAACAGATGATGGAAGACAACAAGTCGGACATCGGTTGGGGCAGCCAAATCCGTTCATACGTGCTGGATGATTCCCGCATCAAGGATTTGCGCACTAACGTTGAAACGCGCAACACGCAGGCCGTATTAGATGGCGACCTGGATAAATTCATTGAGGCAAGTTTGAAAGCCGGGTTATAAGGAACAGAAATGTCTGAGCAACAACCACAAGGCGCCGATCAGGCGTTGGATCTCAATAACGAGTTGCAGTCACGCCGTGAGAAACTGGCTGCGCTGCGCGAGAACGGCATTGCGTTCCCGAATGATTTTCGTCGTGACAACACGTCAGACAAGCTGCATGCAGCGTACGGCGAAAAAGACAACGAAGAGCTGGAAGCGCTGGGCGTAGAAGTCACAGTAGCCGGCCGCATGATGACGCGCCGTATCATGGGTAAAGCGTCATTTGTCACGCTGCAGGACGTTGGCGGTCGTATCCAGCTGTACGTTGCGCGCGACGATCTGGCGGAAGGCGTTTACAACGAACAATTCAAGAAGTGGGACCTGGGCGATATCGTTGGTGCGCGCGGCAAGCTGTTCAAGACCAAGACCGGCGAGCTGTCCATCCACTGCACCGAACTGCGTCTGCTGACCAAGGCCCTGCGCCCGCTGCCGGACAAGTTCCATGGTCTGGCGGATCAGGAAACCCGTTACCGTCAGCGTTACCTGGATCTGATCGCCAACGACGAATCGCGCAAGACCTTCCAGGTGCGCTCTCAGATCATGGCGGCAATGCGTAACTTCATGGTGGAACGCGGCTTCATGGAAGTCGAAACTCCTATGATGCAGGTGATCCCTGGCGGTGCTTCCGCACGTCCGTTTGTGACACACCACAATGCGCTGGACATCGATATGTACCTGCGTATCGCGCCAGAGCTGTACCTGAAGCGTCTGGTCGTCGGCGGTTTCGAGCGTGTGTTCGAGATCAACCGTAACTTCCGTAACGAAGGCGTTTCTCCGCGTCATAACCCAGAGTTCACCATGATGGAACTCTACATGGCTTACGCGGATTACAAAGATCTGATCGAACTGACCGAATCCCTGTTCCGTACCCTGACCCAGAAAGTGCTGGGTAACACTCAGGTACAGTACGGTGATGAAGTGTTCGACTTCGGTAAGCCGTTTGAAAAGCTGACCATGACCGAAGCGATCAAAAAATACCGTCCGGAAACCGATCTGGCCGATCTGGCTGACATGGGCAAAGCGGTTGCTATCGCCGAATCCATTGGCATCAAGGTTGAGAAGAGCTGGGGCCTGGGTCGCGTAGTGACCGAGATCTTCGAAGAAGTGGCGGAAAGCCATCTGATTCAACCGACCTTCATTACTGAATACCCGGCGGAAGTATCCCCGCTGGCACGTCGTAATGATAACAACCCGGAAATCACCGACCGCTTCGAGTTCTTTATCGGCGGCCGTGAAATCGGTAACGGCTTCTCCGAGCTGAATGACGCAGAAGACCAGGCGCAGCGCTTCGCTGACCAGGCTAATGCGAAAGACGCCGGCGATGATGAAGCCATGTTCTACGACGAAGACTACGTCACTGCGCTGGAGCACGGTTTACCGCCAACTGCAGGCCTGGGTATCGGTATCGACCGTATGGTAATGCTGTTCACCAACAGCCACACCATCCGTGACGTGATCCTGTTCCCGGCCATGCGCCCGCAGAAATAACGTTTCGTAGAGTAAATATCAACCGGTGCAGGTAACTGCGCCGGTTTTTTTTGTCCGTTGGGCAGGATAAGAAGCCCATGGCTGCTAACTGCTTAAAACATCAGCAGTTACATGCTATCTCCGCTTGCCCGGCAGGGATAACCGGTTATAATGACTGCCGCACACCGATGCGGGTGTAGTTCAATGGTAGAACGGCAGCTTCCCAAGCTGCATACGAGGGTTCGATTCCCTTCACCCGCTCCAAGCCTTTCTGTTAGCGTTTTCTCGCTATAAATAATCAAATCAAAAAGTGCTCGAATTTTCAGCTACCAACCAAGGTATCCCAAGGAATTGTCCATCGCTTTTGTGGCTTGGTGTGGTTCAGGTAATATATTAAACCCTTAACGATCGTTCTATTGTCTTATCGCGATAGTCCAACAAGAACAACATATCGTGCCATCGGTTCTAAACTCTCCCAAAACATAATAAATCACAGCATCTAACATCGATGCTCTTTTTTTCAAGGACATACAGCTCGTAGAATTGTCTGCCGGTAGGTTATGTGAAATGTGCTTACTTTTAGCACCAGAGGCAAAATAAAATGGCTCCTCAGTGGGCCTGATTCGCCAATGCCGACATACGCAATGATAACTTTAGCTCTTTCAGAGAGAAGATGTGTATATCGCCCGAGCTGCTCATCCTGCGCCAAGACGATACTCCGACCTTACCGTTCCTGGTGGGGACTAAGAAATGTTCACAAAATAAACTAGAGTATCGGATCCAATATCTTATAAACTTGAATTCGGTCGAGTTTCAAGGATGAATATGTGTTGGTGAATGTCTATAAAAAGTGTATTTTAAATTATTATAAGATTGTTTTAAAAGTAATTTTAGCATGAGTTAAAATATAAAAAATAGTGCGGCGCGAGTGTCGCTCATCTTTGATTTTTTTCGTGCGTTTTTATGCGGAGTTTTGACTACAACCAAGAGTTGTAGATTTCCTCCTTGAAAAGATGCTAAGTCACGCACATTGAAAATTAGTGGCACCACTCTCTTACAAACTGGCTTATAGTATCCATGCTACATAGCTGGGAAGCTTATATTAGCTTAGTGCAAGCGACGAGTCAGGTATTGTTTGCCGTTTCGATTTATTGTGAGAAAAACGATATGGACACTGAAAGAAAGGACATCTTAAATTGACCAATCCTAAACTGAATCCGCCCTGCACTGGTTGGCAAGAGGATCTTCCGCCCCCCAATTTAGCTCCGACAGTCCCGCCGACCATTTGGGGAAATGCGCCAAATCACATCGACTCCTATTATTTAGAGTTATCTCGTGTGGCATTCCGCGCACGAGGGTTACTGCTCTGCATGGGACTATTTTTGCTTACATGGCTAATAGTATCCAACATTGGACCGGTTTCCTTTTTCCATGCAGAAAAAGCGTCGATCTTTTTTGCCGGCCTAGTGAGCACCATAATATGTTTTTGGATTGCTTTGGCCGTAGTTAGATTGGACATATCTCCTCCACGCGACTTACCCATTCGTTTTAACAGGGCTCGGCAGCGCATCTATGCCTACAATTTCAAGTACCGCTGGTGGAACCCCTTCGAACGCTGGCAAGTGGTGCCAGTGGCTTACGACTGGTCACAGGTGCGTGCGGAGCGCTGGAAGAAGCGCGGTATGACAGCTCACGGCGCCATCATCATCAAATGGGGAGTGGTGTTGTCCATCGTAAAGCCGGGAACTAATGACGTCATCGACCGCTTCCCTCTGAGCACTATGGGTGCCGACGAATTTGCCTGGGCTTACATCTGCACCTATATGCAACAAGGGCCCGGTGCGTTGCCGCCATCTGAACTATCCCGCGACCACAATGATGTGCCCTGGTACAACCTTGCTCTGCGGCTTGCACCGAAGGTGAGGTGGCCTATCGAGATGGACCACGAGTCGAGAACCGCACCATGAGAGTTGGGCGTACGCAGGGCGCTGTTGAATAATTCCTGGACGCCGAGCTTATTTTTCGCAAGAACCGTATGCACTCCGGGGAGATTGAGTGCGGAGCCTTTGGTGACTGGCATTTTTGCATGACAGTGTCCCGACTACACTTTTCTAAAATACGTGTGAGGCAGTGGCCTGAGGGGGTACTGTTCCGTCAAAAAGATCCTAGGTCATACATTGAATATAAGTGCGCTATTACCCTACAAACTGGCTTATAGTATCCATGCTGCATACGCCAAGAGGATTATATTGGCTGCTTGATGCAAGCGACAATAAAATGTTGTTTGCCTTGTAGTGAGAAAAAACAATATGGATACTGAAAGAAAGGACATCTGAAATTGACTATACCCCTACTAGACCCGCCTTGCTCTGGCTGGCAAGAAGACCTTCCGCACCCTGAGGAGCATTCAATTGTGGTGCCCCGACTTGGACCTGGCTCCCTAAACTACCAAGACAATATCTATTTAGATATTTCACGCCAATTCTCGCTGGCAAGGGGAGCGATGTTTTTATTTTCACCATTGCTAGCTATTTGTACTGTAGTATCCATTTCGACGTTACTCCCTATTGCGGGGGAGCCGTACAGCTATGAATTTATGTTTATTGGCATTTTCGCATTCGTAGTTTGTTTCTACGCATTCCTTCACTCTCTCAAGCACAGCATATCTCCTCCACGCGACTTACCCATTCGTTTTAACAGGGCTCGGCAGCGCATCTATGCCTACAATTTCAAGTACCGCTGATGGAACCCCTTCGAACGCTGGCAAGTGGTGCCAGTGGCTTACGACTGGTCACAGGTGCGTGCGGAGCGCTGGAAGAAGCGCGGTATGACAGCTCAGGGCGCCATCATCATCAAATGGGGAGTGGTGTTGTCCATCGTAAAGCCGGGAACTAATGACGTCATCGACCGCTTCCCTCTGAGCACTATGGGTGCCGACGAATTTGCCTGGGCTTACATCTGCACCTATATGCAACAAGGGCCCGGTGCGTTGCCGCCATCTGAACTATCCCGCGACCACAATGATGTGCCCTGGTACAACCTCGCTCTGCGACTGGCACCGAAGGTGAAGTGGCCTATCGAGATGGACCACGAGTCGAGAACCACACCGTGAGAGTTGGGCGTACGCAGGGCGCTGTTGAATAATTCGTGACGCCGAGCTTATTTTTCGCAAGAACCAAATGCACTCCGGTGCGACTGAGTGCGGAGCCTTTGGTGACTGGTGACTGGTGTCTTAGCATGGCGGTTCCGCCGACTACTTTCGATTTTCTTTGTCGTTGAGGCCATTCGATTCACTTGGATTGAATAACAGATCGATGTCGTATTATATTCTTTTCAATTTGTTGGGTGTTAGTAATTTTTAAGATTGGTGTTTCGTTAAGGGTTGTAATAATGACAATTCTCCTCCTTGTTGTTTTTCCATAAATAAGTTGTCTGTCAAAGGAACTTTGTATAATTACATGGGAGGTATCGGATGTGGCAAGAAGTGACTTATTAAATCAAGTGTTTTTAATGCTGGTGCAATCACCTTCTTACGTTTAATAGACGCGCTGGATGTATTCGTAATTATATTTTTCAATGGAGAGCAAAATGGGCGGTGGTATCACCGCCCATTTTGCATGGCTGATATATGACATAAAAACTAAGGGGTTTATCCAAAGTGGTCAATCAATAGAGCCAGCCTTTAATCTAATATTGTTATTTTTTCTAGTGTGAAATATGGGGTTATTTAAAATAAAAATGTGAATGCAGCGCTATTTATTTCGTGGCTTAATATACCCCTTAGGGGTATAAATACCTGCTGAAATACACGTGAGTTTTATTCTGTTTTAACCTGATATTACAGAGTTCATTTCTAGTGAGACCTCTTGTTGATCTAATGGTTCTCGCTTGTCGATACCCATACCAAAGTTTTTCAAACTTAAGTCTAGGTTTTGTATTAATGTATCATCATCACGTAGGCACATGATATATGCATTCTCAAAAGGTAAAATGTTAACTAATCTTACGCCATGCGGTTTTAGATAATGGTTTATATGTTCTAACCAAGGAATGTAATATGGTATATCGTACGGATCAATAGTAGATTCTGACCAATCAATATTATCAATCAGAGTGAAAATAAAATCATTTGGTTCAACGGGTAGTGTAATGTTTTGTAGTGTTTCAAAATCTGGAATATAACCATTGTACTCTTTCCACTCCTCATAGACTATCAAGTTTTGTTTGCTCAGGTTCTCATATAACCAATGTAATATAGTATCAGGATCAAAGGTTTTTGGTGAGCTGGAGCTCAGAGACTCTGTATTGCATTCTGGGATGCATAGTCCTATGTTTTCTATCAGGTTTTGTATCTTTTTCATTATTACTTCCTTGTGTTGCTTGTCGGATTAATTACAAATTTATTTTATTATTGCATGTCAATAATGGTCATTTTTTTATAAGTTTCTACTTTTTTCTCCAAGGTTATGACTCTTATTGTTATTATTTAAGGCTAACGTAATTCTTTATAGATACTAAGTTTTTTTAACAGCACATGACTGTTTTGTAAGGTGTATCTAGATTGAAGTGTCGGCAATGGCTAAGTTTATAGTAATTTCCCTAAAGCCAGTTTATCGATGTGGTTTTTATTTTTATATGAAATATAGATATGGTTTTCCTGTGGGTGGCCTTTATCTAACTTGTTCATATCAATAATTTTCCTGCGCTGTTTCATGATGTTCTATATTATCAATACATGTGTTTTTATTCCTTGCTAGAACAAGATTAAAGTCCTTAAAATTGTTCATGAAATTATCATTGTTAGGACAAGGTTTACTTCCGGCTGAATGCTTTTTAAATTGAATTTTGCCAAGTTGCTTTTCTTCGTGTTTGTTCTGTCAATGATATCATGAGTCATTCTTAGTGTTACATGATTTTTTAATATTTATAATAAAACGAATTTTTTATCTTATTATATGTCAGGTACAGAGCGTACAGCTTAAAAATAATTTGATTGTAATACAATTTTTGGATTTTATACTTTGTAACGTTTAAATTCTTTTGTTTTTTAATGTCTTATCTATTAATGTCTCTGTTTGTGATTAGTAATGCTGGAAATTAATACTTGGCATTTATTTACTGAGGTCCGGTTAGCGATCTTGAAAGGTATCGTTGCTACTATTTTATGCTGCGCTCATCGGTAAACATCTATGCGTAACCGATTTGGATAAGAGCCGCAACGTCGAGGCTTAAGTTCGCCATAGGACATGCGGATAACAAATGGGAGAGGGCTATCTCTCAATATCTAATTTTTTCAAAGGCGTATAGCTAGCGTAAGTTCAGAACGACTTGACGAGTTTATGTCGCAAGCATAGTGTTTTTGGCCTCATAGGCTAAAAAAAAGAAAAAATCAGAACTAAATCCTGTGGGTTTGACTATTGAGTGTTTATTTTCTCCTGGAGAAATTAATTGTATTACAGATTTGATGTTTTTAATCGTATTTAGCTATGTGCATTGGTTTCATTTTTAACTTTGTAAATGTTTTGCCATACTCTGTTTCATATAGGAATGGCGAAAATATTCGCTGCTTCACTTAAGGAAAAGGAGCAATATCAGAATGAAAAAAATGCAAATAACTGCCTGTGCGTTGGCCGTGTTGACTATTACATCTTTGCCTTCCCAGGCAAAAGACATAGAGGTAAAGGTTGCTGGTACTATTAGCCCATCGGGCTGTACACCAACGCTGTCTGGTGATGGTGCTATTGATTATGGAGTTATCAAATCTGATTCTTTGGCGTTGGACGCTTACACTACGTTAGAACAAAAATTTTTGGAGTTAACCATTACTTGCGATGCACCGGTGAAGTTGGCGCTGGAGGCAAAAAATGGACGACCCAATACGCTGGCTGGCGTTGCTACTGAAGATGCGATATCTGGTGCCGCTCTCTCTCCAACAGGTTCAGCGCTAGAAGTGCTCAGTACTGCAACAGCAGTTGTTGGACTTGGGGTCAGTGGTTCAGCACGTATAGGAGGTTACGCGCTCATGGCCGCGGCTGTGACTTTTAAAACCGATGGTACTGACGCTCAACTCATCACCCGCGAGGGTAATTCCGGAGAATGGGAAGAATACTATGGTATAGCGGAAAGTAATAACTTCTATAGCATTGGTGTTAAACGTCAGCTTTCGTGGAAGAACGGGAGTATTAAAGAACCTGCCGCCTTCCAAAAACTCACCGGTAAAGTAAAGGTGCAAGCCTATATCAATAAAGCTTCTGAATTGGATCTGACTAAACCGGTCATCTTAGATGGTTTGACCACCCTTGAACTGGTTTATCTGTAAGTCATACTTTTCGATTTAGTATTGGTTTGCGGTGGGGGATATTTCATCAGGCTGATTATAAGCGATGTTTCGCTTGAGGTTTGAAGAGTTTAAGACTGGTTCGTTGGCGTTGAATGAAAAACCATTGGTAGGTGTGCCACTCCAGGGTAAGTGGCACTAAAGACCAGTAATAACCGTCGAATATTGTCGCGTATACTCGTGGCGTTCCATACTGCCCCATACCCGATATTCTGGCCAAAGCGCTTCAGATTACGTACAACCATCGCTAGCTTGAAGTGCTGATCGGCAGTATAAACCTCTTCCTCGATAAGAAACCCATTGCACTCCTTTCGTTGGAGCCACATGGCGTATTCGTATAGAGTCATAGGAAGCTCAGTTTTTTACCTCGGGAATTCGCCGACTGTCATAAAGTGTTCATAGGGTGACTTGCCAGATATCACTTTATCAAATAAATGCCCGTACTCGAAAAATACGGGCTGATTATCTCTGCTGTTTATTTTAATGTTTTTAGTGACTCTAAAACTCAAACCCGCCAACCTTCTACGTGACAATATTCTTTTCCGGACAAATTTTTTCACTTCCTGCTGGATGATTTGAAAATTGAATTTGGCCGAAGCGCTTTCAACCGATAAGTCGTAATAGCATTTATGTGAATCTGCCAGGTTCTTACTGACTATCTTATTCTCTCCCCGTCTGATTTTGAACTCAGCTTGCTCTGGCAGGGTATCGTTGTCGGTTAACAGCACTTGATGCTTTCCGCCTTTTGGCTCACCTATGTCTTCGCTCGGATGAGTATTAGGCGATGGGCGGTCATCTTGAGTAGAGTTCAACACCGTAGGAATAGCAGAAACGTTAATCATTTTCAAAAGTGAAGGCAGCAGCGCCAGTAATAATAGTAACATGCTGATTGAACCAAGCAGGGTTGTGCGGTTTAGCATCACTTTATGCTTTCCTTCAACTCGTTTTGACCTGCCTTCTGCTGGGTTGTTGTTGAGTTTTCCATTATCCGTCTTTTAATTGAACAATCAGAAAACCCAATAAGTGACGTTGTTAACCGAATAGAGAAAAATGCATTTATTTCCATACGGGGTCTGTTTTTAGAGAAAAGACGTTTGAAAATAATCATGAATTTTCCTGTTCTTGAGTTACATCAGGACATGCCGCCCCACATCCTTTAAACCACCACAAAGCAGCCAAAAATGCAGCTCGGCATTGCGTTTAAAATTCAGCTTTCGCATCGCGTTACGTTTATGCTGGCTGATGGTTTTTTCGCTCAGATTCAGTTTCCTTGAAATCAAAATGTTGGGTAGGCCTAAAGAGAGATAATGAATGACTTCATACTCTCTGGTAGAGAACCTGGCGAATCGGGAGGCATAACCAAAATCGCAGCGATTTCTTTTATTTTGAATGACATTGGCTAATATGACGCGGTCGAAGGTTTCTAATAAAGTCGCTACACTTTTGTTGCGAGAGATATGAGTGAATTTCTTCCGTCCACTTGAGTGGGAAGCTGGTGCTGCTATTCGTTCATCATCGATCAAGAAAACCAGCGGGCAGCAAGCTTTTGCCTGTGAATACAGATAATGAGGCAGAGTACTTTCGCTTGGGTTGGCTGCCAGGAAGATGATGTCGGCCATTCTGTACTCGAAGGCATTTTCAGTAAAACGCACATTCACATTTTTTGAGCGAAAATAGCTTTCTAACGCCAATTGGATGCCATGTGTGAAGTAGCGATTTTTATCTGATAAAAATACGGTAATAGATTCTCTGAACATAAGCTTCCCTAGCAGTAAGTGTCATTTCCCATATCAGCACACATTAGGGTTATCATTGGCTAGCAGGGTTGGTGATAGCTATCAATGATAAGTCTGAATTATGCTTTGCTTGACGATTATATCGCTAGTTATGTTTGGTGTGACTATGTATTTTAATACCAATAAAAAAACGGAGGTTTTATCCTTTTTAGGATTATGTGATGGACATTAAGTTCGTAAAGAATTTTCTTGTAATACAAAGTTGGAGTTTTGTTCGTTGGTTTGTATTTAATTTCTTGTTGCTATTTGTCGTTTTTTATCTCTTGGTTTCGGTGGTTATTATTGATGCATGAAGAATCACTCCCTTTCTTTACTGAGTTAGCATATGGATTATCTCTTGAAAGGCTTTCGTGACAGCCCTTGCCTGCTGAATTGGTGCAGGTCAATTTTCTGAGTAAGACGCCTTGCTCGCAGGATCAAAAACGCCATAAGTCATATGAATAACAAATGGGCGTAAGGCGAATCTTCAGTATCTGACACTTTTCACGTTCACGCCGCTGTGGTGAGCCCAGGACGGCTCTGCGATTTTATGTCGCAAGCACGATGATTCTGGTCTCATAGACTGAAAAGTATAAAAAATCAGAATTAAATCCCATAAAAATGGCTGTTTTATGTTTTTTTTCATTAGGAACAATTGATTGTATTACAAGATTGATGTTTTCAATCGTATTTGATTTTGTGTGTTGGTTTCGTTTTTAACTTTGTAAATATCTTGTCATACTCTGCCTCAAATGGGACTGGCGAAAATATCCGCTATTTGACTTAGGGAAAAGGAGCAATATCCGAATGAAAAAAATGCAAATAACCGCCTGTGCGTTGGCCGTGTTGACAATCACATCTTTGCCTTCGTTGGCAAAAGATATAGAAGTAAAGGTTACCGGTAGCGTTACGCCATCCGGCTGTACTCCTACGTTGACCAGTGATGGTACCGTTGATTATGGCATTATCAAATCTGATTCTTTGACGTTGGATGCTTACACTAAGTTAGAAAAAAAAGAGTTGGATTTAACCATTGCTTGCGATGCACCGGTGAAGTTGGCGCTAGAGACGAAGAATGGTCGTCCGAATACGCTGGCTGGCGTTGATACTGAAGATGCGGTATCTGGTGCGGGTCTTTCTCCTGTTAGTGGTTTAGTGAGTGGAGCAACGGCAGTTGTAGGTCTTGGGCTCAGTAACTCAGCACGTATCGGGGGATACGCGATCAGCGCCACGGGGCTTAAAGCAGACGGTAGCACTACTCCAATCATCACGCGAGGGGGGAGTGCAGGGAAGTGGACGGGGGAAGATAGTAGCCTCTATAGCGTTGGTGTTAAACGTCAGCTTTCGTGGATGCAGGGCATGGTCCAAGAGCCTGCGGCCTTCAAAAACTTAACCATAAACTTAACGGTGCAAGCCTATATCAATAAAGCTTCTGAATTGGATCTGACCAAACCGGTTATTTTGGATGGCTTGAGCACCATCGAGTTAGTGTACCTATAAGGTATATTTTCAACTCGATATTGGTTTCCTGAAAAGGATATTTCAGTGGGCTGATTATTAGTGATGCTTCCATATGGTTTTTTAATTTTAATTCCTTATTGAGTTAATTTTCTTGTATATATTGACTTTATAATGGTTGATGGTGGCAATTGTTAATTTATTGGCCTGCAATACATATTTTCGATATGAAGAAAGGAATCATTTTATGATGAATAAGACAAAAGTAAATCTCTGTGTGTTGGCCGTATTGGCAGCCACTTCTCTGCCAGTTCTCGCCGCAAGTATAGATGTAAAGGTCATAGGGACTATTACGCCTGCGGCCTGTACGCCAATGGTCTCCGGTGGGGGCACTATTGATTACGGCACAATTAAAGCAGGGTCGCTGTCGCTGGACGAATTTACTGCTTTGGATGAGAAGCAGTTGGATCTTTCCATCAGTTGTGCAGCCCCAGCGAAAGTGGCTCTGAAAGCCACTAATAACCGTCCAAATACCGTGGCGGGGGCGACTACCGATGGGGCCGGTGGCGCCAGTCTGGTTAATATCTTTGGCAAAAGTAATGTGCCTATTGTGGGGTTGGGGCTTGATGGCACCCATCGTATCGGGGGATATGTCATCAAAATCGAAGATAGCAGCGTGATTGCAGATAGCAAGAATGTTGACAGTATCTATAAGAACGTTGGCGAAGCCTCTTGGACAAAAGGCGGCGAGGGTGTTTTATATAATGACACTGCCGTTCGTCAGGTATCTTGGGCTACCAGTGGTGCCTCCGAACCTGTCGCCTTCCAAAAACTCACCGGTAAAGTAACGGTACGAGCCTATATCAATAAAGCTTCCGATTTGGACCTGACCAAACCTGTGCAGTTAAACGGGTCGTCCACTATCGAGCTTGTTTACCTTTAACTCCTTTTAGCCGGGCGTGTGCGCTCGGCCATTGCCCCGCCCTCCGACGGGGCCTTTTTGCCCCTTTGGCCGCTGTATCGGATGTACCCTCAGCAACGGCCCTTTTTAATACGAATGGTGAAAATAATGACCCTTTCTTCCCTGTTTAATATTGGGGCGGTTTCCTTGCTGCTATTTTCTGCCAGCAGCCATGCAACCGGTATGGTGCCTGAGACTTCAGTAGTGGTGGTCGAACAAGATGATGGCGAAGGTGCAATTAACATTAAAAATACCGATGGCTTTCCGGTATTGCTGTTGACCACGCTGGAAAATATCAAAGATGATCCTGAAACCCTGGTGAGTGTTACCCCGCCAGCGGCGCGCGTTGAGCCAGGTAAAACCCAGCGCGTACGTTTTATTCTGACCAACAAAACGCCGCTGACAACTGAACGTCTGACACGCGTCATTTTTGAAGGTGTGCCGCCGCAGCAAAAAGGTAAAAATGAAGTGCGCATGACAGTGCGTCAAAACCTGCCGGTTATTATCCGTCCTACAGGATTGGAAAGAGACCCAGCCCCCTGGAAGCGACTGGTCTGGAAGCAAAGCGGCAACAGCTTAATGGTTAATAATCCATCGCCTTACGTAGTGCGGCTGGGGCAGGGGGTGACAACGCTACCGGACAATACCCACTGGATGCTGCCTAACAGTTATGTTTTACCAGGCCAAACGTTCACGCTTACACCTGACGGTGGCAAGAAAGCTGGCGTCGGTCAGCAGGTTCGAATTTCTCCGGCCACCACTTGGGGCTATACCGTCAACAGCTATGATGCTGAATTAAGCCATTGACGGTGGGGCTGATGCGACACGACGATCACGTTAACGTATGGCCAACACTTTCAGTTCTGTCATTGGCTCTGTTGGCTGCATTGGCCACGACTTCGCCTGTGTTGGCTGCTGTGCCGGATGAACGAGCGGATGATGTTGAGTTTGATCACCAGGCAATGTTGGCGCGAGGCATTGATCCTAAGCTTGCCGAGTGGTTTCGTCAGTCGCCACGTTTTTTGCCTGGTGAATCCACTGTGGCCTTGACGATTAATGGCAACGCCCGGGGTAAGGTTAAAGTTCGTTTTGATCAGAGCGGAAAGTTGTGTGCCGATGAGGCCTTTCAGAAAGAGGCCGGCCTGATATCACCACCTGGTTACAGTAAGAAAATCGCCTGTTTTGATCTGAAAACTGCCTGGCCTCAAACCGAAGTGAACCTTGAACCGGGCGAGGCTAGGGTTGATGTGGTGTTACCTCCAGAAGCAGTGATCGCTCCCGATGTGGATAGAGGGAGTTGGAACCACGGCGGCTTTGCCGGCATGCTGAATTACGATGCACAGTATATGGATTCTGCCGGAGCCTCTGCGGGTACGAACTTTATGCAATTGGGGACGGAGGCCGGCTTTAATATCAGCGACTGGATTGTTCGTAGCCAACAGACTTTTTCCCGTTTCAATGGCAAAGATCAAATGCAGCATCAGGCAGCTTATGCGCAGCGCACTTTCTCGGGGATTAAAAAGGTATTTCAGGCCGGGCAGGTTAGTTTGTCCAACTCGATGTTTGGCACGGGGCAGGTGTTGGGGCTCCAGGTGTTCCCGGAGGCCGCACTGCAAAGTAGTCGCGGTGGAGCGGGACTGGTCGAAGGCATTGCTGATAGTCAATCGGTAGTGGAAGTCCGTCAATCTGGCGTGTTGGTTTATAGCACTACCGTGCCTGCCGGGCCATTTCGCCTGCAGGGGTTCTCGTTGCTAAATACCCGTTCCGATCTGTTAGTGACGGTAACTGGCGGCAACGGTGAGAAGCGCCAGTTTTCCGTACCCGCTTCCACCCTGTTGATGAATGGGCCTGCTGTTGCTCCAGGAATGTCATTTGGCATCGGTAAGCTTGATCAGCAAGGTAGCAGCGAAGCACCGTTGATCGGTACTCTGGCTAACGGTTGGGTGCTTAATCCCTACACGGCCCTCAACGCGGGGTTGCTCGGTTCTTCACCTTATCGCGCAGCCGCCGTAGGTGTGGATAGTCAGCTGTTTGATGCTACGTTTCTTTCTATGCAAACCACTGCCGCGCAGGACGATACCCACGGCAACAAGGGGCTATCGGCTACTGCAGTGTTAAGCCATAAGCTAACAGAGCGCATTGGGGTTAGCGTCAATGCCGTTCAACAAACGTCTGGCTATCGAGATTTAAGTGATGCACTGCAAACCGATAGTTTGGATACTGCCGGTCGCAACAGAAACCAGTATGGCGGTGGCATCAGTTGGTCGCTGGCAAGCCTCGGCAACCTGTCTTTGTCTTGGGCCCGCAGCAGCACCTTTGCTGGCGATGCCACAAATTACGTACGCGGCGGTTGGAGTAAACAGTTTAATCGCGTTTACCTTGGTGCCACCCTGGATCACGATACCGGCAGCCGCAACAGCGATGCGGAAACTCGCCTGTATATCACGGTCAATATCCCATTTGGCGACAGCCGCAGCATCAGCAGCTACCTTAATAACAGCTCACGTAACGGCAGCCGCGGCGGAATGCGTTATAGCGATCGCGGCCAACAGGACGGGGGATGGAGCCTCTCCAGCGAACGTGATTTCCGCAATCGGCGCACATCCGCTACCGGCAGCATCGATAAGGTTACTCCGGTCAGCCAGCTAAGCGGCAGCATAAGCCAGGATTCGGACAACTACACGTCTTGGTCGGCACGTGCCTCGGGAGCCATTGTGGCTCACCCCCACGGCATTACGCTTTCTCCTTACCGTGTCAATGATACTTTCGGCATCGCTAAAGTTGGAGAAGAAGCCGGTGTTCGTCTGGACTCTCCAGCAGGCCCAATTTGGACTGATGGGCGCGGTTATGCGGTTCTGCCATCCCTTAGCGGATATAAGCGTTCCGCCATTCAGGTGGATACCCGCAGCCTGGCGAAAAATGTCGATATCAGCAATGCCTGGCAGGAGACTGAGGCGGCACGTGGCTCAGTGAGTTATGTCGATTTTCATGTGATACGCACTCGGCGGGTGTTAGTCGATGTTAAAGATGTCGAGAATAAACCTTTGCCTTACGGCGCTAGCGTATTTGATGCGGCTGGCAATTTTGTCACCGTAGTTGGCAACAAGGGGAGCGTATTTATTTCCGATGCGGCTGAATCCAACAAACTGGACGTGCAGGTTTCCGGTAAAACGATATGTTCATTTCCCCTTTCATTACCGGCACAGGCTGGCACCAGCGGCTTGTATGAAACTGCCGATGCAGTATGCCGCTGACAGGAAAACATGATATGAGAAAAATTTTTACGGCTCTGGTGTTGGGGTTAACAATGAGCCAGCCGGTGTTTTCGGCCATTGATACCCGTATTACTGAGGCCCAATCATTCTTACCGGTGGACACGCGATGCAGTTTGTCCGCTGGCACGCCAGTAATCGACTATGGTACCCAATCGCGTTGGCAACTGCAGGACGTGGCGGGTAGCAATGCGGTGACGCCAGGCAAGCGCACGCTGATCCTCAATGTGGTGTGTCCTTATAGCCAGACGATGCGTTTGGCGCTACGCGGTGATCGTGCCGCCAATGGCGATCTACGCTACGGTGAGCAGGGCAGTGTTAATATCCGACTGCTGAACTTTCAACTGGATGGGCAGAATGTGCAGGTTGCATCATCGGCTCAGGCCGGACTGCTTGATGGCGCACCCGAATCCAGCTTGATGTTGCAACCCGGTAAGGTATTTGCTGTTGTGCAAAATGGTCAATTGGTCAAAGGGCAAAGTTTTACTGCACGCGTCGAGATTGAACCTATAATGCCGGAGAGTGCCGCCCGTATCGCTTCCCGTCAGGTAAGCGAAGCTCACCTGACGTTGGAGTTGATAGACTGATTTTCAGAAGGGTGATGCGAGCCCGTTACGGTTTTTCTGTCGCAGTAAGCAAAGGCTTGCCGGCAAAGTAGGCGCTAATATTTTCGTAAACCAGCTCCGACATTGCCCTGCGGGTGCTTTCCGTGGCGCTGCCCATATGCGGGGTGATCACCACGTTATCGCGTTGCAGCAGTGTAGCTGGCACGTGCGGTTCATCGCAGAACACGTCCAGCCCCGCGCCGGCAATCAACTTATGTTCAATGGCGTTCACCAAAGCAGCCTCATCTACGACCGAGCCGCGAGCGATATTGATTAAAATCCCCGTGGGGCCGAGAGCCTGTAACACCTCGGCATTGACCAGATCGCGGCTACCGTCTCCCCCAGGAGCGCACACCACCAGGAAATCACAGTGCGCCGCCAGTGCTTGCGGCGTTGCACAGTACTCACCTGCAAAGTCCGCGTACTGAGTACGGCTGTGATAGCTTACCGACATATCAAACGCCGAAGCACGCCGGGCGATAGCCCGACCAATACGACCCAGGCCGAGAATGCCGAGCCGGCTACCGCTGACTTTGTTTGTCCAACGGTAGCTCTGGCCAGCCCAATCACCGCGTTCGATAAAGCGCTGTGCACCGACAATCTGGCGGGAGCACGCCAGCATCAGCCCAAAGGCCAAATCGGCAACGTCGTCGGTGAGTACACCCGGCGTATTGCTAATCTGAATATTACGCTTGTAGGCGGCTTGAGCATCTACACGTTCATACCCCACACCAAAAACGGCGATCAACTGCAGATTGGGATAGCGCGCCATAGTGGTGTCGTCCAACGGTGTTTCACCGTTGATTAGTAAAACACGAACCCGAGGTATCAATTCAATCTGTTGTTCTGTAGTGAGCTGGGCAGCATTAAATAATGTGAAGTGCTGGTGCAAGCGCTGAGTCAATTGCATGGGCACCGGCGCTATCTGCAAAATAACGTTTTCCATACTTTCCCCTCAATGTTCTGGCGTATCTTGGTGTATCGGCAGTTTAGCTATGTGTTTCCAACGTCCGACTTGTAAACCGATAATTCCCCCCAGTACCAGGGCGATCGCCACCATAATCAAGGCGGCATCATAGCTACTGGTCATATCTTTGATTCGACCGATAACCGGCGGTAGCGCCAGCCCAACGATATTAGCCACGGCGTTGATCAGCGCAATGGAAGCCGCTGCCGCTACGCCGGACACCGTTTCCGTCGTGACTGCCCAGAAAATGGGTATGATCGCCCAGTTCAGCGCAATGGTGAAAACCAATAAAACGTAAGCTATTACCATGTTTGTGCTGTAAATTGCCGCCAACAACAACAGGCCTGAAAGGATGAGCGGTAACCCCAATGGCACAGCACGGGCGCGATGGGTGTCGGAATAGTGACCGTTAAAGTACATAAACATACAGGCGAACAAAAAGGGAACGGCGGAAAGTAGGGTAATGATGAAATTGCTTTGCTCGCTGACCACGCCTTTGATGATCAATGGCAGAAATAAACCGATGCCGATGGTGCCAAAGGCTTGCAACAACCACATCAGGCTCAGTAGCCACACTTTGCGGTTTTTGAACGCAGCTTGCCAATGATGCTCTTGCTGCGTAGGGGTTTGTTTGGCTTCTTGTGTCAGTACGCCTGCCAACCAGGCCCGCTGCTGTGGCCCCAGCCATTTGGCATCTTCCGGCTTGTTGTCCAGGTAGAAGTAAACCACGATACCCAATAATATCGCCGGCGCCCCCTCAAGCAAGAATAGCCAGCGCCAGCCAGCGATATTCAGCACATTATTCATCTGCAGAATGGCACCGGAGATTGGTAACCCAATGAGCGAAGCCAGTGCCGCACCGATATAAAACATCGACATGGCACGCGCGCGGTCGCTGCGCGGATACCAGCAGGAAAGGTAGTAAATGATCCCAGGCGTAAAGCCGGCTTCCGCCACGCCAAGCAGAAAACGCATGGTGTAGAGTTGCAGCGGTGTTTGTACCAAGCTCATTCCCATGGCAATCACCCCCCAGGTGACCATAATGCGGGCGATCCAGATTTTAGCCCCCACTCGGGTGAGAATAATATTGCTGGGGATCTCAAACAGGATATAAGAGACAAAAAATATGCCGGCCGCAATGCCATACATTTCTGCGGTTAATGCTAAATCAGCATTCATTTGTAATGCGGCGACTGAAATGTTAGCGCGATCTATATATGCGATTAAGTAAAGAAGCATGATGAATGGAATAAGTCTTAGGTTCATTTTCTTTACGGTTGAAAGATGAAGGTCATTATCCATTTTATTTTGCCTGTAGTAGGGTTAAATGGCAGAGATGTTGTTTTATTTCGTTTGTGTTTATCTTTGTGTTGTTTTTATGTGTCTAAGGTTGAGTTTTACAAACGTTTTATAATAACCGGCTTGGTCATGTTATCTTTATTTTTATTGAAATCACACCAAAATTTGTGGCGTTTTTGGTGGGTTATTTAAATGGCTATTGTATTGATGGTTGTCATTTTATTTCTAATGTGCTGAAAATAATAGTTATTTATTTTTGTTTTCCGGGATGTCGTGATTCGTCCCACTGTTCCTGAAAACCTCTCCAGTGTGGGCTGCCTGTTAGCGCATGCTCTCATGTAAAATCACCTGGGTTAATCGGCAATGTGTTATGTTAATGATCAATATAATCATGTCATGAATAAGCTAAAATTGTTTCTTGAAAAACTAATTAGAAGAAACAGCCGTCTATGAAAACCACAAACTGCAGCATATCTGAAACGTTGATCAGCGTATTATCTCGCCGAATCATGGATGGTGACTGGAGCGCCGGTGATTCTCTGCCTGGCGAAAATGATTTGGCGCTACAATACGCCGTTTCCCGTACCACGGTACGAAATGCGCTGCAAGTATTAGCGGCCAAAGGACTGATTAATATTCAGGCGAAGAAACGCAGTACGGTGAACCCGCAGGATCGGTGGAGCTTTCTGGATGTTGACGTCATGTCTTGGCTGGATGAAAAAGGGTTCGACCACTCATTGATGGAACAGCTGTTAGTTACGCGTTTGATATTTGAACCTAACATTGCCGCGTTAGCCGCCCTCCATGCCACGGAGGAGGACATCATCCGTTTGAATGACGCCTGTAACATCATGGGGCAGGGGCAAAAACTGGGTAAAAAATACCTGTTTGAGAAAGGCGACCTCGCTTTTCATTTGGCATTGCTGGATGCCAGCCACAATGCTTTTATGCGCTCATTAGGGAATGCTTTGGCCACTGCCATGTCATTTTCATTTAAACAAACGTTGGAAGCCGACGTGCGCTTAACCAAAGAAGCGGTGCATGAACATCGTGAACTCTTGGTGGCGGTACAGAACAAGGATCCGCAGGCTGCCCGCTGGCGCATGCGGTTGATCCTCGAACATGCAGCTCAAAAAAGCCCGTGGCAAAACTATCAGCAGATGTTTGAACACATCAGTTAAAAATAGAACCGTTGGCACCGGGCATTGCTTTTGTTTCGGCGCGACAGTAGCTACAGCATATGCAATTGCATGATCAACTGCTCAATGGCCCGTTTGAAATCCTGCAGATCATCGGTGAGGTTCACCTTGCCCTGATTTAGCCTGGCTTCCAATCTTGTCGCCCGCGTGGCCAGCATATGGCAATTCAGCGCACCCAGGTCCAATGACAAATGACGCACGATCAACCCTTGCTGTGCTGAGGCACTGCTTGTGGCCAGTTGATGTAGCCCATGCTCCAGATTGCCAAGCATCATGCCCACGACCACTCTGGTTTTTTCTTCTGAACCATATCGCTTATTCAAAGAGACCATGTCTATATTGAATGACGCCTCTGAGCAAGCTGAAGTGAATGCAGTTGCGGTTACCGCTCTTGGCGCAATATAACGGGTGAGAATATCCTTCAACCCTTTAATATCAATGGGTTTTGTCAGGTAAGCATCCATGCCGGCAGCAATACACTGATCTTCTTGCTCTTCCAGGACTCCCGCTGTCAGCGCGACAATCTTCAGCCTTGCGCTATTATTCGCAGCCTCTTTTTTGCGGATCAGACGACTTAATTCCAGACCGTCGATATAGGGCATGTGGCAATCGATAATCGCCAGGCCATATTTTGTGCTTTCTATTGCCAGCAAAGCCTGCTGGCCATCCTCAACAATATCAAAGCTATAACCCAATATTTGCAGCTGATGCTTGATCAGTTCTCGGCTAATAGGGTGGTCTTCGGCAACCAAAATCAAACTTCCGTTCGCCAGAGCATGTTCACGGCCTAGGGTGGTATCGATGGCGGTTGTTTCTGGCAGTGCAATGGAGCTTGTCGCCTGTTTTTTTTGCTCGATTAACAGGGTGACGCAAAGTTTGTGCACTCTTTCCCAGGATAATGGCGTGACATTGAGGGTATGCCGGTCCGCAGCATTGTCAGACCGCGGTTTAATACTCAGAGTGACCACCTTTTCCCGGGCTGCGGTAGGTATTGCAATCGTTGCCAGCATGTTTTCCTCTATAAACAGCAGATCGCAGCCGGACAGGATAAGCGCAGTCTGCTGCGAGCCGGACCGGCAGGTGACGGTAAGGCCTAACGCCAGCAACATTTCCCGCAGGTTTTGGGTGATAACCTTGTCATCACACCATAGGGTAACGCGGGTGCCTAACAGCGCCGGTAACGCCGGTGAAGGAGCATAAACATCGAAATGAACGTCGAAACTGAGGGTGGTACCTTCACCAGGCTGACTGAGCATGGTGAGCTCCCCGTTCATCTGCTGCGCCAGGCCTTTGGAGATTGCTAACCCCAGGCCGGTACCGCCAAAACGACGAGTGGTGGACGCTTCTGCCTGCTGAAAAGGTTGAAACAGCTGCTGCTGCATGTCTGCAGGAATGCCGATACCGGTATCGATGACGCTGAAACGCAACCATTGCCGACTTTGCTGATCGGCAAGGAGAACTAACTGCAACGTAATATGGCCTGAACGGGTAAACTTCAGCGAGTTACTGAGAAAATTCATTAAAATTTGACGCAATCGGACCGGATCGAACATCAGTTTCTGTGCGACCCGACTGTCGAGATAAAGATGCAAGGTCAGGTTTTTTTTCAACGCTTGCAGACTGAGGGTTTGCATCAGTTCTGACAGGAATACTCGAATATCGATCGCCAAATTTTCCAGTGACACCTGGCCCGCCTCCAGCTTGGAGAAATCAAGAATATCGTCAATCACTTGGGTTAAATGCTGCGCAGAATTTTGCACGGTATTCAGCATTCTATTTTGTTCATCATCCAACTGGGTTCTTTCCAGCAGTTCCAACCAGCCAAGAATGCCGTGTACCGGTGTGCGTATCTCATGGCTCATGGTAGCAAGGAAGGTGGCTTTGGCACGGGCGGCGGCTTCAGCCTTGGTTTTCGCTTCGAACAGCGCCTGTTCCTGCTGGCGGGAGTGGGTAATATCTTCAAAATAACCGCCCCACAGTACATCCCCGTTGCTTTCGCGTTTTCCTCTGCCTGAATTGACGCGTATCCAACACTGGTTATTTTTGACCTGCATACGGAACTCGTTCTGGAAGGGGGCCAGCGTGCCTTGCATGCGGATTAAATTTTCCTGCAGCATGGGCAGATCTTCGGCATTCACTCGCTGGTGGAAGCTTTTGTGGTCGGCCATCATGGTTTCGGCAGATAAGCCGAAGGTGGCTTCTGCGGCACCCGCTACGTAGGTGAAACGCATATCGCCATCCACCGATAGGCAGACTTGAAATACGGTAACCGGCAGTGATTCGGTCACGTCGGTTAACAGGGCTTCGGAGATCAGTGCTCGTTCTTCAGAGCGGCGTATATCAGTGACGTCAACCAACACGGTTACGCTGCCGCCGGGCCCCCCGTCAACACTGAAGAAGGGTTTTAGCCAGAACAATCCCTCCCGTAGCTCTCCTTTGGCATTGGCATAGCGCAGTGAGCGGTGGATACCTTCCTCGGCCGATAGTGCTGCTCGGTTTTCCGGCTCACGTTCCAGTGACACGATGGCGTCGATGTAACCGCATTCGTCAGGCGTCTTGCCCAACATATGTGCGGACGCATGGCCGGTCAGTTTTTCAAAGGCGCTATTCACTGCGATATAACGATCGTTGTGATCCTTGCCTAATACCGGAAAAGGGATGGTTTCCAGCAGTGCATGTTGAAAGCTGAGCTGGTCGGCCAGGGTTATCTGGGCCAGGATCCTGCGGCGGGTCTCTTTGCGTAAGCGGCAGTAGGCGATGATAAGCAGCGCCATAATAAAACCGACGGCCAATATGGCGGGCAGGATCCTCTTGATGATAATCAGAAGATCGACGTTTTCCTGAAAGGTGATCGGGAACCAGGCGCTGCGGATCTGCTCTTTGCGGTCGGTACTGATATTAGCCAAGGCCTGGTTGATCAATGGGATAACGTAGGCGTACTTTTTGGTGACCGCAACCGCCAGCTCGGCATAATAACCGGTCGGTGCCGCGACCTTTAATATATTGGGGTACTGCTCGGTAATAATGCGATCGGTGACCACCAGGTTGCCAATGTAGGCATCCACCTGGCGATCGGCCAACAGTTGCAGACCTTGCTCAGCTGTATCGGTGTGAATCAAAATCAACTTTGGGTTTTTGCGCAGCAGCGTCGGGATGGGTTCTGCGTCCTCGGATATCGCTACCCGCGCCTTACCGAGGCTCTCAATGCCCTCGATATTACTGGTTTCTTTTCGTGTTGCTATCATCAACGGAAAACGTGCATAGGGTTGGCTGAACGCTAAGAACTGCATACGCTCTGCGGTAGGCGGCAAACCGGGGACCATATCGATCTCGCCTTCTTTGATCATTCGCATCAATTCATTCAGTGAACGTACCCTGACACGCTCAGATTTAAGCTGCAACTGGCGGCGTATCAGATCGAAATAATCCTCGACCAGCCCGCTGGGTTCGCCATGTTGATTGCGAAAAGAAAACGGTGGGTAGGATTCCAGATTGCTGACTTGCAGATAGGGCAGTTGATTTAGCAAGGTAATTTGGTCGGGCGACAGGTTGATGCGTTCCGTTTTGGGTAATCTTGCGGGGAAGGGGGACACCCACTTTTCAAATAACGCCTGTTGCTCGCGCCAACCCATATCTGTAATGGCGACATCGAATGCGTTGGCCAGTAACTGATTTTCACGGGGAAAGGCGAATCTTAGTGTTTGCAACGGCAAATAAGCATTGCCAACGGTACGGAAGGCTTCGCTTTTGTTAAGGGCAATATAGTAGCGAATAGTGTAGCGATTGCCGATAAATGCGTCGGTTTCCCCTTGCTCGACGCTGAGCATGGCGGCAGCCTGGTTGGGGAATTCGTGTAGCCTGATCGCGGGATACACATCTGGAATCAACGCAGCTTCAGGCGAACCGGTTACGACGGCAACTGAGGCTTTGGCGAGATCTGAGTGATCAAGGATATGGCGATTGTCGCGGGCGCTGATAATGATCAGATCGTTATCGCCGTATGGCTGGCTGTAGCGCAGATATTTGGCGCCAGAGAACGTCGGGGACATGTTCATGACTACGTCGATTTCGTTCCGTTGCAGCGCCTGCATCATGTCGAGACGATTTTGATACTCTTTCACTTTTACTTTCAATTTCAATCTACTGGCGACTTCGTTAAGTACGTCGGGAGCAAAACCGGTTAATTGGTTTTTAACCATATCTTCCAGTGGGGGCAATCCTCCATCATAGGTGCCGACGTGCAGCTCTGGATGGGCTCTAAGCCACTCTTTTTCTTCTGAGGTCAATTCTGCAGCGTGAATGGTCGGCACCGCCAACGCCAGAAGAGTTAACACCAACAAAAAAACAAGTCCCACGGAGCTATTTTTGCGTGTCAGAACAAACCAATTAGCTAGTCTATTGTTTACTAACAAAAAAACACCTCTTGTTCTGCGGGGCGGCAGGAAGACATTCATTTAAATTTTTACAGATTCATTCGATGGTGATAAATATTCATCGATAACTATAAGACTATATGCAGACTATATATTGGATAAATGAGGCATCTGTTGTTAATCCATTGTGCGATAACGTAATAGATTGAGGTAAACAATAATTTTATGGACATGAGGAGGGTAAGGAGAGTTGAGATATTGTTGCAGTAGATTATAACTGAGTCATGAGTGAACCCATCAGAACACCCTTTCAATTGTGTAAGTGTTACCTTAATGTTTTGTAATCGTTGGCGTCGTTTTGTGTAATGTTTCCCTTACACCGGTTAAATTGTGAGTGACTCGCATTTTTCAGGGTACATAGGCGGCAGATTCGCAATAATGATATGCTCTTCACAAGAGCAGAATAATGGGCGTTGTATCTTAATATTTTAAATATACTCAATAAAAACATAGGGTAAGAGGGTTTTCTCTGTGGTGGCAGCCTCGGAGCTATAGTATGATTCATTGTTACGGTGAATGATTTTTGAGGTTTAATATAAGATAATGGATGTGATTTGCTTTCATTGTAAACAGTACTACCGTTGATCTGAAATTTAATATTTTTTTATGATTTTTTTTGGGTGGTCCAGGGCCGTAATGAATAGAATAAAATAAAGAGGTAGTTACCGATGAAAAGCGTTTTGGTTGTCGACGACCATCCTGTCACGCGTTTTGCCATTAAAGTGTTGTTGGAAAAAGAAGGCCTTAGGGTAATTAGTGAAACAGGTGATGGTTTGGAGGCGTTATCATTAATTGAGGAACATAAACCTGACCTGGTTATCGTTGATATTGACATTCACTCTATCAGCGGAATCGAACTGGTACAGCGTTTGCGCAAGCGTAAGTTCAGCGGAAGTATCCTGATGCTGTCAGGAAAGGACGAACCTTTTTATATTAAAAATTGTGTCAGTGCCGGGGCGGATGGTTTCATCAGTAAGGCAAACAACTTATTTGATCTGCACAGCGCTGTGGCGGCAATTAACGCGGGTTATGGTTATTTTCCCTTGAAACAGGCACGGCAACACGCACTGCAGCCGGCTGAAGATAAAGACAAGCATGCTATTGCCAATCTTTCCACGAAAGAGTTACAGGTGCTACGTTATTTGGCCAAGGGGATGAGACTGGTTGATATTGGTTTGCAGATGAATATAAGTGACAAAACGGTAGGCACTTATAAAAGAAGAGTCATGGCCAAGCTGGAACTGAATAGTATGATGGAAACTTATGAATTTTGTATAAGAAATAATTTGGATTGAATATTTTGAATGAAAAAATACATGAAGACGACGTAAATAAAAATAGTCCAGGTGACTCTCTATCGTCACTCGCTGCCCATGTGGATATTAACCGGTTGTTTCTACTTGCCGGTAACGATCTCTCTTTCATTAATAACCTGCTTTACTTAGCCAATGAAGAAAATATGAAGGAAATTGTCGTCGCTCAGATTCAGGCAAGAGAAGGCGATCGGGTTGCATTGGCCAGAACGATACATCGCTTAAAAGGCTCCGCGCAAACCGTCTGTGCGAAAGAAATCGCCGCAGCCTGTGTGATACTAGAGAGCCAACAATTGGCCAAAATGAGCGTCGAAGACATTCATAGCGGGTTGAAGAAAATAGAATTATTAATATCATCGCTCGACAGGTGTTTGCGCGACTTGCGCTAGCTCCGATGCGGTGAAGGTATGGCGGCAGATCATCTAACGCCGCTTTACGCTTCTGTCATCCTTTCCTTACACACAATATGGTTATTGCTTTCATAAAAACCGTCAATAGCGTCAAACAGCAGAGCGTAATTCTTATGTTTATCCGCCGCTGCCAGCGCAATAATGCCTTTATCAGGATGAGATAAATGTCACCAGGAGGTTTTATGACACGCGACAGTATTGTGCAGGCCAGAATTGACACCAACTTAAAAGAGCGCGCGGAAGCGGTCTTCAAAGAGATGGGGATGACAGTTTCTGAAGGTATTCGAATGTTCCTTAAACGTATAGTCAAAGAAGGGGCGATGCCGGAAGAACTGCTCAATGGCAGTAACGCCAGCCGCGGACAACCTTGCTATCAGGCTTACAATGATATTCTATCCCAATTGGAATACCCTGAAACCCAGCGGAATTATTCGCAGTATAAATCAGAGAAAATGGGTAAAATGCTTAACCATAGAAATCAACGTTAGTTTTTCATGTGCCACTGCGAGCTATAAATATTGCTTTACTCTACTCAGCGGGGTGGGCCGCTGAGGTATTCCCTCAGCCGCAGTCATTTTGATTCTTGGCCTACTATCATCATGAAATGGCAACCAAAATACCGATAATAGCAATCAGCAGGATCCAAAACCACGCAGAGGTTTTTTCCGGTTTCCATTGTTCCCCATACTCAACCTGATAGCCCGATTTACGCTGTTTCTCGCTCATCTTTTTCCCTGGCAGCCACATACCTAAAAAGATCCTCGCCTGCATTTTAAGATAAGTCCTAACAACATTACATTTAATGTGCTCTTTTGGGTAAAAATCCTAAATATGGGGCGGGTGAAGGTGAAAAATCAATCAGTGGGCGAAGTGAGAGTGGCCCAGTTGCCTAACAGGGGGGGGACATTGTCGAGGGGGATTGTCGTCTAATAGCAGGGTAAGTCAAACAGCTGGCTATGTCGCCATAAATGATAAAAGCCCTGACCGTTGCAGCCAGGGCTTTTAAGGTACTATTGACTTCTGATTTAACATTAATGAACTTACTATTATTTACTGCTAAAGTTCTACACTAAATGTACAGGTTAATCACAGATAATATTGGGTTAACTCAAACCTCCCCTATATTTACCAGTTCACATTACCGCCTACCAAAATAATCAAAGGTATGGCATCTCAACTCGTACATCTCCCCTCGCGATATATATTCTTTGATGCATAGCCTCACTTCTATTGCGATCCGCTTTCACTGTCTTACTCATTGATCGCAAACAAAAAACAGTTCTATCATGGCCTTACATCATCGCGTTTTGGTACACACCCTGCGATTGTCGGTACTTACAACGTGGCCTTAAAACTTCATCGAGCAAGACTGTAACTTTTCTCAGCATCGATGACCCATACTAAAAAACTTCGTGGCCTTTATCGCAAAATAACTTAATAACAACTTACTAAACACTTTTACTATTAACAGCTGCTATCATTACGCTGCTGTTGATTACCAATCTACGGATTTATAAAAGAGTGTCAATACTGTTTTTAATGACATGTCTTTATTAACAGTACTTATAAAATACCCGCGAAGCCTTATTTTTCAGTATTTAAAGCCTATTTTCATTGGCACCCATCCGCTCAGGGGAAATATTACAGCGCAATTCCTTTTTCTGAGCGGAAAAGGTGACGATATTATGGGCCATTTTTCGCCCTGTCAGGGCCTGGTAACGAATCGCGCCAGCCGTTGGTGCAACTGGCTGTTCTCTTTACGTAACTGCTCAATCTCTTCGAGCAACGTCAGGGTGACGGCAATACCTGGCCAGTCCAGCGCAAGTTCATGGTGCAATTGCTGAGCTCGATGAAAAGTGATCAAGGCGCGATCGTCAAAGATCCACTCTTCCGTTGCCGGGTTGCGCGGCTCTATCACGCCCAGCCCGACAATCTCCGTTAGCTCTTCTTCTGTCACGCCGGTATGCAGACAAAACTCGGTAATGGTGAAGGTTACTTTTAGGTTAGCCATTTTGCTTACTCCACTCTTTGCGCGGATCAAAGCTCGTCTGAGTTTCCGCCAGCTGTTGCCACAGTGCAGCACTCTTTTCGTCCGGCTTCGGCGGCATCACAACCTTGATCACGGCATACAAATCGCCGGTTTCTTTTTTACTGACCAAGCCTTTCCCTTTAACGCGCAGACGTTGTCCGGTTTGGCTACCGGCAGGGATGGTCAACAAAATACTGTCTTTGAGAGTAGGGACTGGCACCTTGGCACCGAGCGCAGCTTCCCAAGGGGCAATCGGCAACACAATTTCCAGGTCGTGGCCTACGACGTCGAACATGGGGTGTGGCGCAATGCGGATGATAAGGTAGAGATCGCCATTCGCACCGCCGTCTATCCCCGGGCCGCCCTGGCCCTTCAGGCGAATGCGTTCGCCGTCGCCTACGCCGGCAGGGATCTTCACATTAAGGGTTTTAGGGATTTCCTGTTCCACCATGCCAAAGGCGTTATAGACCGGCAGGCTATAGCGGATGGTGCGGGCTTGCTCGGCCAGCGTTTCTTCCAGGAAGACGGCCACTTCCATTTCAATATCTTGCCCGCGCATGGCTCGGCTTTGGCGCTGACGCTGGCCGCGCGCATGTTCGCCGAACATGGAGGAAAAGATGTCGGAAAAGTCTTCGGCATTATTTGCATTTGCGTGAGCGTGCTGGGTTTGGCGGCCGAAGTTAGGGTCATTACGATGTTGACGCAGTTGATCATATTCAGCACGGCGCTCGTCGTCTTTCAGCACCTCGTAGGCTTCGGCCACTTCTTTAAACTGTGCCTCGGCATTTTTTTCTGTGCTGACATCAGGATGATACTTTCGCGCCAACCGACGATAGGCGGTTTTTATCGCCTTGATGTCATCTGATGGTTTGACCCCTAAAATGGTATAATAGTCCTTGAATTCCATAGCGTTATCATCTCATTTCAATCTTTCGTCAGGGGGGAGTAGTTGAACCTGCTTTGCGTGAAACCTTACTAATATTAGGGCACTTGGCCGCCGATGTATCGGGGTAATTGTCGGCTGTGCAGTAGAAAAGCGGAGCCGAGTGGCCCCGCCTGAAATCACGAGCGCTTCAGTTGGCGAGCAACCTGGAACAGGCCAAAAGAGCTGAACAGCATTTCGATGCCGACAATGGTGGTGACCAGTACGACGGAAGTCATAGGATCGGCGCTGAACAGCATCCAGGCAATGATCAGATCCAAAATACCAATCACGTACTGCAGCCAACTGCCGCTGACATCACGTAATTTGTAGCCAGCAATCAGTCGTACGATGCCGCCCAGAGCGAAGAGTACGGCAAGATAGACCGCCATGGCGAAAATGCCTACCGCCGGGGTGGTGATAAACACGTAGCCGATAATAAGGTAAGCGACCCCTAGCAGAATACCGCCGATCATCGGCCAGGTATTTTGTACTCGGTTAGCTATCATGCCGAAAATCAGACCGAACCCACTCAGCAGCAAGAAAATGCCCATGACCATACTCAGCGCTGCGCCGGAGGCGAAGGGGCTGAAAAGGCAAAAAATACCGCCTAACAGCAGCAATATAGAGATGATTAACAGCGGGGTACGTTGTTTCTTTAAACTTTGTTCATCGATAATCAGCGAATGGCGTGGACCCATATTTAACATGACGTATCTCCTTAAACTGTTTGGATATCCTATCTCGTATTGTCTTTTTTATTATAATACCTGTCGCCAAGTGCGGGAGGATAATCGTGCGTAATCGTTGTTTTCAATCGAATAAGTCAGCCATCCTGTGCGAAATCTTCGACAACGAAGTCGATCAATGCCCTGACGGCGGGCAGCAGGCCCTGGCGCGAAGGATAAATAGCGACAATTTTGCGCGGCTCCAGTTGCCAATCATTGAGCACGGTTGTCAGGGTGCCATCGTGAATTTCCTGACGTGCCAGCTTTAGCGGCAAACAACCCGTAGCCCTGCCGCAAAGAATCGCTTCTTTGAGTAATCTGATGTCGTCACACACCAGGCAGGACTCATTGCTTATCTTGACTTCCCGGCCTTCTTTGTTGAATGTCCATGCGGATTGAAAATGGGAAGATAGCCAGCCAACGGTGGGGAGTTGATGCAGATCTGACGGTTTTTGCACCTGGTTGGGGTGGATCCTGCCGGCAGGGTTCAGCATAAAAGAAGAGGAGATGTCGGCAATTTTTCGCATAATCAGATTGCTGTTTTTGGATTCTTTGCCCATCAGTTGAAATGAGATGTCGTACCCCTCTGCAATAATATCCACGTCACGATTGAATATTTTTACCTGAAGTACCACCTCGGGGTAAGCCTGCATAAATTTCGCCAGGGTTTTTGACAGACCGAGATCCATAAGAATCGTGGGGCAGGTAATCCTGATTTTACCCGTGGGTTGGTCACTTTTGTTATTGATCAGGTTTTCCGCTTTTTCTGCCGCAGCGATCATTTGCACGCAATATTGGTAATATTCCTTACCGATTTCCGTGATCATTATATTTCGGGTTGAGCGTTGTATCAGTCTGACATTAAGGCGTTGTTCAAGTGCGGATATTTTTCTGGACAGCGTGGACTTGGGGATACCAAATTTCTTACTTGCAGCAAGAAAGCCTCCGCATTCAATAACCTTGGCAAACATAAACATTTCATTGAAATCTATCATAAAGACCATTTTCCCATTGATGAAACACTCATTTCCAATAATTGGCCTGTTTGCCGATTTGATTCATTGCTAGGTTAAATATGAGGCTTCCATTCATAAGTGCATGCTATATCGATGAAAAGCCTTGGACAATCGGAACTGTCATATTCCAGTCGCCTAAATTTAATGACTCGCTTTAGCCTGCTCAGTTCAGGAAAAGCAGCTCTTTGACCGCTAACGTTTCAGGATGAACAAGTGAGGATCTATGAGTGCCCCAGCAAACTTTAATAACCAGCGTCCGGTAATCAACCCGGCCGATGCCGTAATGCTGCTGATCGACCACCAAAGCGGCTTATTTCAAACCATCGGCGATATGCCGATGCCCGACCTGCGCCGCCATGCGACCGCTCTGGCGAAAATTGCCACGCTGGCCAACATGCCAGTGATTACCACGGCTTCGGTGCCACAGGGGCCAAATGGGCCACTGATCCCTGAAATCCATGCGAACGCACCGCATGCGCAATACGTGGCACGCACCGGCCAGATTAATGCCTGGGATAATGCCGACTTCGTGCAGGCGGTGAAGGCCACCGGGAAAAAACAGCTGATTATTGCCGGCACCATTACCAGTGTCTGTATGGCTTTCCCGGCCATTAGCGCAATTGCCGACGGTTATCAGGTGTTCGTCGTGGTCGATGCGTCCGGTACCTACTCAAAAATGGCTCAGGAAATTACCCTGGCGCGGGTGGTTCAGGCCGGCGCTGTCCCTATGGATACCGGGGCTGTGGCGTCAGAGATTCAACAAACCTGGAATCGTGAGGATGCGGCACAGTGGGCCGAAATCTACACCTTGATCTTCCCGTCATATCAATTGCTTATCGAGAGCTATAACAAGGCGCAAGACGTCATCACGCATCACGAAACCTTAGACTCGGAGAAATAAATCGCTGTGCGCCTCCATGGTCAGCCTAATGCCATGGGGGCCATTGCGTCGATACTTCGGGCTGGGCATTAGGCTCGCGCATGTATGCAGCAGGGAGGTAAACATCATGTCATTCCACACCACCGAGGTGTGCCATTCAGGTGATCAGGGTTCAAAAGAGCCGCATCGGAGAATTGCCGAAGGTTTTTCGTGGCATACGTGCCAGAATATAAAAAACCATGCCGCACTGCTGACCGAGACAATAGATACCTGATATGGACCGTTCCCGCTTATTGAAGTTTCTGCTGCCCTACCTGTGGCCCAAAGAGAACCCCCGGCTGCGTTATTACCTGGTGACTGCCTTTGTTTTTATGGTGGTCTCCAAGGTCAGTATCACGCTGGTGCCGCTGGCTTATAAAGCCATGGTCGATGCCTTGAGCGGTGAAACCGCCAAAATGCTGGCCATTCCCATCGGCTTGATCCTGGCTTATGGCGTGGCGCGTGTTGGGGGGGCGTTATTTGAAGAATTACGCAACGTGATGTTCGTGCACGTTAGCCAGAATGCGACCCGGCTACTGGGGTTACGCGTCTTCAGACAACTGCACGCGTTGAGCCTGCGTTTTCACCTGGAGCGACAGACCGGCGGGCTGTCGCTATCGATCGAACGCGGCACTCAGGCGGTGGCGACGGTACTTTCGCGGTTGCTGTTCTCCATTTTCCCCATTCTGTTCGAAATCACCTTGGTTTCGGTGATCATGTGGCATCTGTTAAACGGCTGGTTTGCGCTGGCGATTGTGGTGACGGTTGGCTGCTATATTCTGTTCACCGTGATGGCCGTCAGTTGGCGAACCCGCTTCAGACGTGAGCTCAACCGAGCCAACGCCGATACCAACAGCAAATCACTCGACAGCCTGCTGAATTACGAGACGGTCAAATATTTCGGTAACGAGGACTTCGAGGCCGATCGGTTCAACATGTCGCGTCGCCTGTATGAATACGCCGCCATCAAAAACCAGTTCAGTTTTACCGCCATCAACCTCGGACAAACCGCCATTATTTCCATCGGGTTGATCGTGATGATGGCGATGGCGGCGCAGGGCATTGTGCAGGGGCGGATGACGGTCGGCGACTTTGTATTGGTGAATGCCTATCTGCTGCAGCTCTATCAGCCGCTGAATTTCTTCGGGTTCATTTATGCTGAAGTCAGACAGGCGCTGATCGACATGGAGAACATGTTCGATCTGCTGCAGGAAGAGCAGGAAATTGTCGACAGGCCGGATGCGACGGCGCTGCAATTGCGCGCAGGGGAGGTGCGTTTTGACTCGGTCAGCTTTGGCTATGATGAGCGTCGGCCGATCCTGAAAAACGTCAGTTTCACCATCCCGGCCGGCAACACGGTGGCGATCGTCGGTGCTTCGGGGGCCGGCAAATCCACGCTATCCCGATTGTTGTTTCGTTTTTATGACGTCAGCGGCGGCGCTGTCTCGATTGACGGTCAGGATATCCGCAGCCTGAAGCAGGCTAGCCTGCGTGCGGCAATCGGCATCGTGCCGCAGGACACCGTGTTGTTCAACGATACGTTGGGCTACAACATTGGTTACGGTAAAACCGGTTCGAGTCAGGAAGAGATCGAGCGCGCGGCTAGGTTGGCGCATATTCACGAGTTTATCGTCAGCCTGCCTGACGGATATGAAACTCGGGTGGGCGAACGCGGGCTCAAGCTGTCGGGTGGGGAAAAGCAGCGGGTGGCGATTGCGCGCACCATCCTGAAAAATCCGGCGATCCTGGTGTTCGACGAGGCGACCAGTGCGCTGGATACCCAGACCGAACGCGAAATCCAGGCGCATCTGCGTGAAGTGAGCCGCGACCATACCACGTTGGTGATTGCGCACCGGCTGTCGACGGTGGTGGATGCCGACGAAATCATCGTGCTGGAGGCCGGTGAGATTGTTGAGCGTGGGCGGCATGACGCCTTGCTGGCTGCCAACGGCCGCTATGCTGCAATGTGGCAAAACCAATATAGCGAAGAGCAGCAGCCCTGAAAGTGAGTCCCCCAGTCGATGCTCAGTCTGGGGGACGGCGCGCTAAAGATCACCGGTCAGGTATTGTGCCACGCCGTTGCCGAAGCTCCAGTCTCCCTTGCTGTTGGTGGTGATGGACACCATCAAATCACTGCCTTCAATCCCACAACTTTCTTTCAGCTCACGGCTAAGCTCGGCATAAAACTTCTGTTTTTGTTCTTCGGGGCGCGGGCTGGTAATCACTCGAACCACCACCAGATTGCGGGTGCGCGTCAGGTTAAGGCCGGTATCTTCAATCACCATATGCTTAGCCTTATTTTCATGAACAATCTGGTAGCGGTCCCGCACGGGAACCTCAAAGGCGCTGAGGACGGCTCGGTGGGCGGCGTCGAGCAGCGTTTGCAGTTGGGCGTCGCTGCGACCTTCAATGACGTCAAAGATGAGTAATGGCATTTTAATAATCCTGTCAGTGGGTTAATAGTTATTGATGCGCGCAGGGCAGCGTATTGACATCGCCTTTGAGGATCCATCTTAGCCAAGCGCTGGCGCGGGAAGAAGCGCTATACTTGAACTCATTGTTTATATAAATGAACAGTCGACGATGAAAAATCCAAAAATAGAAACCCTGTGGACCCATTTACACTGGCTTACCGTATTGGCTGAGCAGGGGAGTTTTACCCGTGCGGCAGAGCGGCTGGACGTCAGCAAAGCGGCCATGAGCCAAAAAATCAAAGAGATTGAAATGCTGGCAGGGGTGCCGTTGGTGCAGCGCACCACTCGCAGCGTCAGGCTGACCGATGCCGGGCTGAGGCTGGTCGAGGAACTGCGCCAGCCTTTCGCACAAATCAAACAGAGCTTTTCCGGCATTTGCGATTCTGCCGGGCCGCTGCGCGGTTCAGTGCGGGTCACGGCGCCGGTGGCGTTTGCCCGCCAGCAACTGGTGCCGCGTATTACCGGTTTTCTACGCGAAAATCCTGAGGTGCGAGTGCAGCTTGAGGTTTCGGATCGGCTGGTGTCGTTGGCCACCGAAGGCTTTGATTTGGCGATCCGCCACAGCGACAGCTTGCCCGACACCCACGTCGCCTGGCGGTTATGCTCAACCGAAACGGTGGCCGTGGCGTCGGCCGACTACCTGAAACGGCACGGCATGCCGACGTCACCGACGGAGCTGCAACGGCACCAGTGCCTTTACTATCCCCGCGGTACCGAAGCGCCGGAGTGGAGCTTCGCCGCGAAACAGGGGCTGCCGGGCCAAGCTGAAAAGACCCGCGTGCCGGTCAGCGGTCCTTTTGCCACCAATAACAGTGAGTCGATACGTGATGCGGCGGCAGAAGGGCTGGGTATTGCCTTGCTGCCGGACTTCAGTGCGCAGCAGGCATTGGCGGACGGTCGGTTGATTGAGGTACTGCCGGCCTGGCGCCCTATAGGTGCTTTTGCCGACAGTCTTTATGTAGTGCGCCCCTATGCGCCGCAGGTATCGCGAGCAGTGACGGAGTTCAGCCGTTATTTGCGCAGCGTCTTTGCCGAAGGGTTTTACATCCGCTGAGTGCCTGGCGGCTTCAGGAGCCGCCAGGAGAGGGGGCTAGCCGCGTCCGTGGACCAGAGAGCCGGCGCCAATCTCAGCAATGGTTTTTGCTCCGGTGAGCGTCATGGCGACGCGCATCTCTTTATCCAACAGTTCCAGCAGGTTAGCGACACCGGCCTGCCCGGCGGCGGCCAGTGCGTATACGAAGGCGCGCCCCAGCAGTACGCTGTCGGCTCCCAGAGCGATCATTCGCACCACGTCCAACCCGCTACGGATACCGGAGTCGGCCAGCAGCGTAATGTCGCCTTTTACCGCATCGGCGATCGCCGGCATGGCGCGTGCGGTCGAAAGTACACCGTCCAACTGACGGCCGCCGTGGTTGGATACGATGATGCCGTCGGCGCCGAATCGCACCGCATCTTTGGCGTCTTCGGGATCCAGAATCCCTTTAATGATCATCGGCCCCTCCCAGAATTCACGGATCCACTCCAGATCTTTCCATGAGATGGAAGGATCGAAGTTGGCCCCCAGCCAGCCGATATAGTCTTCGAGACTGGTCGGTTTACCGCGATAGGCTGACACATTGCCCAGATCGTGAGGTTTGCCGAGCAGGCCAACGTCCCAGGCCCACTGCGGGTGAGTAACGGCCTGCAGCACGCGGCGCAGGGAAGCGTTAGGGCCGCTCATACCGGAATGGGCGTCGCGATAGCGCGCGCCGGGAACCGGCATATCAACGGTGAACACCAGCGTTTTCACCCCGGCCGCTTTGGCACGCTCGAGCGCATTGCGCATAAAGCCACGGTCCTTCAGCACGTACAGTTGGAACCACATGGGCCGATCGATGGCCGGCGCGACTTCCTCTATCGGGCATACCGAAACCGTAGACAACGTAAAGGGAATGCCTTTCTGCGCAGCAGCCCGGGCCGCTTGTACCTCGCCACGACGGGCATACATGCCGGTTAACCCGACCGGGCCCAGTATTACCGGCATCGCCAGCTTTTCGCCGAACAGGTGGGTTTCCAGACTGAGGTCCGACATATTGCGCAGCACACGCTGGCGTAGGGCGATATCAGCCAGATCTTCGGTATTGCGCTTGAGCGTATGCTCCGCGTAGGCCCCGCCGTCAATATAGTGGAACAGAAAGGGCGGAAGCTTGGCTTGCGCGGCGGCCCGATAGTCGGTTGAGGCGGAGATGATCATGTTTTTTACCTTCTTTCGATAACGTACTTTGGATCAGAGAGCCAGGATCTGGGCCATGACGGCGGCGATCCCTCCGTACGCCAGCATCGGCAGCACGGTCTTTCTGATGATTTTTCCTTCGGCGTTGCCGATCCCGAGGATCGAACAGACGGCGATAATATTGTTCAGGCACACCATATTGCCCATGGCGCCCCCGACGGATTGCAGCGCCAGCGTCAGATTGACGTTGAGTCCGCTGCTCAGGGCGATCGACTGTTGAATGCCGCCGAACGTCAGGTTGGAAACGGTATTAGAGCCAGAGAAGAACGACCCCAGCGCCCCCAGGAAAGAAGAGAATAGCAGCCAGCTTTCCCCCGTCAGTGCCGCAAGCGCTTTGCCAATGAGGATCACCGGCGCGTCGTTTTCCCCCTGCATCATCAGGTTGACCATCACCAGGGCCCCCAACAGGGCGATAAAGGGCTTGGCTATCCGTTGACCGGTTTCGCTGAACATCTGTTTGACCTGATGGCGGTTCAGCCGAAACAGAGGAATACACAGCACCACCACCAGCAGAAAGGGGATCAGCGCGGGCACGTACAGCGTTTTGTAGCTGGCAGCGGCCTGCGTGCCGAGCACCTGTTGCAGCTCGATAATCAGGGCGTCGCTGACGCGCAGCTCACCCAACCAGCCGAGGCTCCCTTGCCACAGCGGTGCCGAACTGTTGAGCAGCGCTTTGATGCCCAATTGGTGGATGCGGGTCACTATCAGGATAGCAATCAGCAGCAGGGTCGGCGTCATGGCTTTGAGCACCTGGATAAAGGGCACTGGCTGGCCGCGTTCTTGGTTTTTATCAACCCGTACCAGGCCGATGCCGGCGCGGGCCAGCAACACCGACACCGCCAGGCCAATGGCGCCGCCGACCAGCGCCGGAAACTCATAATTCACCTGCGCCAGCAGCAGATAGGGAAGGGTACAGCTCAGGACGCTAAGCAAAATAAAAGGCAGATTGCGGCGAATGTCCCGCCAGGAAACGATAAAACGCAACGCCAGCAGCGGGATCGCAAACCCGGCGACAAAGTGGATCAGCGCGGTCTGGCGGCCAATCTCCAGCAGACTGGCGTCCGACAGGCCCAGATTGGCAAAGCCAAACCAGGTAGGGGTGCCCACGGCGCCGAAGGAAACGGGTACCGAGTTCATCACCAGCGTCAGCAGGGCGACCCGCAGTGGGTTAAAGCCCAACCCCACCAGAATCGGGGCCGCGATAGCCGCCGGCGTGCCGAAGCCGCTGGCGCCTTCTATCATGAACGCGAATGCCCAACCGATGATCATCAACTGGGCCACGGGATTGGGGCTGATATTCTCCAACCAGCGGCGTACCACGTTTTCCGCCCCGCTGATTTGCATCAGTTTGTTCAGCAAAATCGCACCGGCGATGATGGTGATAGGGGTTAAAACCGCCACCAATGCAGTGACGATATTGGCATGCAACAGCAGGGGAGCACTGTCGAACCACAGTAGCTGCACGGTATACACGACGGCAGCCGTCAGCGGCAGAGCGAGGTAAGAGGGAACGCCATTCCTTTTGGTCATCATCCAAATCAGCAGGACGATGGGCGCAACGCTGAAAAAAAGGGACATAAGATCCTCTTCGGTTATTATTTTTATTTTCACGGAGATGTAGCTAAATAGTTAATTGCCGCAACATTTTTATTCTAATCACAACATTGGAGGCGGTGCTATACGGCAATTTTTTAACATTGAAATGCTTAGGCGTGATGATTACGAAATGAGACTATTGGTATATGAAAGGTGAGGTTGTATTTATCTAAAAATCAATGAGTTGAATTTTCACTTAAGAAGTGGGTGGGGCTGGATCACATTAATTAGGCGTTAATTGACCATAGATTATCCCCAAAAATGACGTAATCCCTCGTCGGCATCTTACTGCTGGTGGGAATAATATTGTGATCGGCCTCAAAAATAATGGCTGATATTTTGATAGCCCGCGATGATATGTTCGATCAACAACCGGGTCTTTAAGGGTAAATTGCGGGTATAAGGGTAGACCGCGTAAACGCCTAATATCTTGCCACAGTGCCCGGACAAGACTTCTACCAGTGTTCCTGCCTGCAAATCCTCAAACACCATGCAGCGTGGCACCATGGCAATGCCATAACCGCCGATCGCCGCCTTGCGGATGGCCCGCGCGTTATTGGCCGACAAATTGCCTTTAACCTGTAGCTCATAAATTTCGCCGCCGCCCGGTGGCTTCATCAGCCAGTTGTCGGTACCACTTTCCTGATAGGTGTAGGTCAGGCAATTATGCTTGAGCAGATCATCGGACGAATGGGGTTCGGCATGCTGTTGCAGATAACCGGGCGAGCAGACTATTACCCATCGGGAGTCAAGAATGTGGCGTGCGATAAGGCTTGAGTCCGGCAGGGTACCGGTGCGGATCGCCAAATCTATCCCTTCGTTGACCAGATCGGCAAAGCGATTTTCCAGCCGCATCTCTACCTTCAGGTTCGGGTGCCGCGCACAAAATTCGGCCACGCTCTCACTGAGCAGCAACTCGCCAGAAATCGTCGGTACCGACATGCGGATGACGCCAGTCAACTCGTCGCTGTTTTCACTGACGACATTCAAAGCATCTTGAATTTTGGCGCTGATCTCTTTGGCCTGGCGATACAGGCTGCGGCCATTTTCCGTCAGCGTCAGGCTGCGCGTGGTGCGGTAAAGCAGGCGCGCGCCGAGGGATTTCTCCAGACGTCCGATACGCTTGCTGACCACCGAGCTGGTGATGCCGGCCGTTTCTGCGGCTTTGCTGAAAGAACCGCAATCAACAATTAAGGCGAACAGGATCAGATCGTTGGCATATTCATGTGTAGGCAGCATCAGTCTTGGTTTTCCTTGTCCCAGATCTCCAGCCAGTGTAAATCCTCTCGGGCAGGAATCAATCGTCGACGACAATATGAGAATTGTTATTGATATCACTTTTTGGCCGCTTACAATGCCTGCCATCTCAATATTTCAGGGTAAGGGTTTTTCATGGAGTTGCTACGGGTGGTTTACCGCCAATATCGCTGGCCGTTTGTGGCGGTAATGGCGTTGACCATGGCCAGCGCGGCATTAGGTATCGGCATCATTGCCTTTATCAACCTGCGGCTGATGACGGCGGCGGGCGATCCGCTGGCGGTATTGCCGGAGTTTCTCGGGTTGCTGGCATTGCTGATGGCTGTGACGCTGGGTTCGCAGTTGGCGCTGACCGCCTTGGGCCACCACTTCGTGTTTCGGCTCCGCGGTCAATTGGTGAAGCGGATCATGGATACCCATATTGAGCGGATCGAGCAGCTTGGCAGTGCGGCATTGCTGGCGAGCCTGGCCAGCGATATTCGCAATATTACCCTGGCTTTTGTGCGTTTGCCCGAACTGGTTCAGGGGGTGATATTGACGTTGGGGTCGGCAGCTTATTTGGGCTGGCTGTCGCCGCAGATGCTGGCGGTGACGGCCATTTGGGTCGCGGTGACGGTGTTTGGCAGCGGGTGTCTGGTATCGCGGGTCTATCGTCACCTGACCAACGTGCGTGAATCTGAAGAGCGACTCTATCAGCACTATCAGTCAGCCATTGACGGCCGCAAAGAGCTGGCGTTGAACCGCGATCGTGCCAAAGCGCTTTACCGCCAGGCCTACCAGCCGGATGCCGAAGAGTATCGCTATCATATTATTCGTGCTGATACCTTCCACCTCAGCGCGGTGAACTGGTCGAATATCATGATGCTGGGCGCGATAGGCCTGGTGTTCTATATGGCCAACAGCCTGGGCTGGGCCGATACCGCCGTGGCGGCGACCTATTCACTGACGTTGCTGTTCCTGCGCACGCCGTTGCTGCAGGCGGTGGGAGCATTCCCTACGCTTATCAGCGCAGAAGTGGCTTTCAACAAGGTCAAATCCTTACGGCTCGCCGACTATCAAGAGGAATTTCCGGCGGGAACGACCAAGGCCTGGCAAACCTTGGAGCTGCGTGAGGTGATGTTCCATTATGGCGCGACGGAAGAAAAGGCCGGATTCGCCGTGGGCCCGCTGAATTTGACGCTGCACCGCGGCGAATTGGTGTTCCTGATTGGTGGCAATGGCAGCGGAAAATCGACGCTGGCCATGCTGCTGACCGGACTGTACCAACCGGTCAGCGGGCAGATACTGCTGGATGGCATTGCGCAGAATCCGGCGGACATGCATGACTATCGCCGGTTGTTTTCCGCCATTTTCACCGATTTTCATCCGTTCCAGCATTTGCAGGGGCCTGAGGGCGAGCAGCCGGATGCTGAACTGGTGGAAAGCTGGCTTCATCGCCTGAACATGAAAAACAAGCTGGAGTTTGACGGTCTTCGGGTGACTAATCCTCAGTTGTCCCAGGGGCAACGCAAGCGTCTGGCGCTGTTGCTGGCGGTGGCCGAAGAGCGAGATATTCTGCTATTGGACGAATGGGCGGCGGATCAGGATCCGCAATTCAGACGCATCTTTTATCGTGAGCTGCTGCCACAACTGCGCGCACTGGGTAAAACGGTGTTTGCCATTAGTCATGACGATCATTACTTCGAACACGCGGACCGCCTGTTGCAAATGCGCGATGGGCAGCTTAGCGAATTGACCGGCAGCGATCGTGAACACGCCAGCAGGGACTCCGTTTCCCATATTGATTAATGCCAAGCGGGCTGCTAACGCCGCCCGCATCGCTGATACAGCGCAAAAACGGCCAAATACCACAGAGTACCGCCTCTCAATACAGCCGTTTGGACTGGGCTGCCACTGGCTAATGCAAGCCAGTATTTATCAGGAATAACCTTGTTAATCATAATGCTTTGTCGACACCCCTCCCTTTCCATGTACGCCAGTAGCAGGTTTTTTTGAAATATCCATAGTAATAAACTACTTTATTGATCGTTTAAATAGATCAATAATTCATTTTTAATTAGTTTAATCTATTGGATGGGGCGACTGTGATAAGCAAGGATGACGCGGATATCAAACGTAAAGCTTGGCTGTGCGTATTTATCGGCTGCGGGATATTTTGGTTGGCCGTCGCCGTCGTGATTTATTGGCTGTTTATTTAGGAAATAGAGTGATGGAAAAAAAACGCGTAAAGCGCACAGGGGGCGACCGGGGTCAGAGTCCGGCCAAAATCCCCCCTTCCTGGCAGTTGACGAGAGAACAACGGGATTTCATTAACGACCTCTGGCAGGACGATGCCAGGGAGCCAGGGCCGGAACACTCGCTTCCTCCTGAGGTTAACGAATAACTTGATTGCGCCCGGCCAACATGCCAAACAGCATTTGCAACAGTGTCAGGCACAGCAGAACCATCAGCGGCAATCGCCAGCCCTGAGTCAGATCGTGTAACAAACCGAACAGCGTGGGTCCCAGCGCCGCCAACAGATAGCCGACCGATTGCGCCATGCCCGACAGCTGCGTGGCCTGATGATGATGGCTGCTGCGCAGGCCAAAGAAGGACAGTGCCAGCACCAAAGAACTCCCCGCCCCCAGCCCGGCAAAAATCAACCACACCAAAGAGTAACCCGGCAGCAGCAGCAGACCGGCGACGCCGATAAAAATCAGCAGAGAACTGCATAGCGCGATGGCGCGCTGATCGCGGGCGCGCGGCAGAATAAACACCATGACAAAGTTGGCGGCGATCGCTACCACCTGGTAAATAAACAGCTCAAAACCGGCCTGTTGCGGCGACGTGCCATGGCTGGCGGCGAAGGCGCTGAACCAGCCGATAATGGTGTAAAAGGTTATGGACTGTAAGCCCATAAACAATGCCACCTGCCACCCGAGTGCACTGCGCCACGGAGAGCGGGCCGATACCGGCTGAGTTTGCAATGCGTGACTGGCTGTCAAGGCGGGTGAGCGGCGCAGTTGCGGCAACCAGACAATCAGCGCCAATAGCGCTGGCAGGCTCCAGCACAGCAGGGAAAAACGCCAGCCGAGATTGTTCAACGCTGCCAGCGGCACGGCCAGCCCTGAGGCGGTTGCGGCTACCAGTGACATGACTGCCGCATAGGCGGCAATCATGGCGGCGGCTCGGCTCGGGAAGTCGCGTTTCACCAGCGTGGGAAGTACCACGTTGGCAAAGGCGATGGCCGCACCGATCAAAATACTGCCCAACCACAACATGCCGGTTTGCGGCATCGAGCGCAGCAGAATACCAATCACCAGCAACAGCAATGCCATGCCCAGCGTACGCTCAATGCCGATGCGCTTCGCCAGACCGGGCGTGACCGGCGACAGCACGGCAAACAGGATTAGCGGCAGTGAATTAAGCAGGCCAGCCGAGGTGGCGGAAAGCATCAATTGCTGCTGGATTTGTTCCAGCAGCGGGCCCACGCTGGTTAATGCGGCGCGCAAGTTGGCAGCGACCAGCATAATGCCGGCAACCAGTAACAAGGGGTGACGTAAACGGCTGCGCTTTGTTGCGGCAGACGTTGGGGTTACAGCGGATTGGGGCATTAGTTCCTCGCACCAGGGCATGCAGTCAATCAATTCTGCACGGCATGATGCGTTGATTGACGTTAACGCTTACGTACCGGCAGGGGCCGATATCTGCGCGCAAGTGTAGGGAAGAACCCCTGGCCTGACAAGGGGCCGATTCAGCAGTGCGCAAGCCTTTCCCCTGCCGCAAGCGGCACGCAGAATACGCATAATTACGATTATGTGATCCCGATCACCCGGTGAACTAAAAGTCGGCCAACCTGGTCGTTGCGTGGACGCTTTCGTTCTGCGCATTGCGGCAGGCTTCTCACCCCGGCTACCGCGCTCGCCCTGACATTTCATTTTGCCTTTCGCTGCGGCAATTAATTTTCACTTCATTTCGATTCGAAAGGTTTTTAGCCACTTTTTCTGCTAAAACAGCGCTGTAACCGCGATCACAATTTCATTGCTTTCGCTTTGCTGTAATGCCTGCGCAGTAGAGCGAAAGCCATCTTCTCCCCGGCCTTGCCGGAAACCTGAGGACCGCAGCTCATGCCAGTGAATACAGCAAAGCGCCGTGAACACATTATCGATCTGTTATGCGAACACGGCAGCGTTCGTGTGGAGCAGCTCAGCAAACAGTTTGCAGTATCCACGGTGACGATCCGCAACGATCTGCGCTTTCTGGAACGAAAAGGGTGTGCGCTACGGGCCTATGGCGGCGCAATGCTCAATCAGCAATTTGCCTTCGATCGTCCACTGCATGACAAAGGACGGTTGAACCGCGATGTGAAGTCGCAGATCGCAAGCGTAGCGGCAAGCTATGTGCGTGATGGCGACGCGCTGATCCTCGATTCCGGTTCCACCACCACCCAGATAGTGCCGTTCCTGAAAGGACGACGCGATCTGGTGGTGATGACCAATGCGCTGAACATTGCCTATGAGCTTTCCGGTAATGATGGGGTGGAGGTGATGGTGTTGGGCGGCAGCGTGCGCCGTAATTCTTACTCGCTCTACGGTCCGGCTGCCGAGCAGCAATTGCGCCAGTACCGTTTCGACAAACTGTTTTTGGGCGTCGACGGTTTCGATCTGGTTGCCGGTATCACCACGCCTCACCCTGGAGAGGCACACCTCAACCGCGTGATGTGCGAGGTGGCGCGCGAGATTATCGCCGTGGCGGATGCCAGCAAGTTTGGTCGCAAGAGCTTTTGCATGATTCGCGAAGCCGGACAAATTCATCGGCTGATTACCGACAGCCTTCTTCCGGACGATTACGAGCGGGCGTTAACCGAGTTGGGCGTGGAGGTAGTCATCGCCGATCGGTAGTACGGCGCCTGCGTGGGGGATTCATGCAGCAGTTGTTACAGCTTGTTGAGCAGCACAAGGCCGGTAAACCGGTCGGGATCTTTTCCGTTTGTTCCGCTCACCCCTGGGTGCTGAAAGCGGCCCTGCGGCAGGCCAAAACGCGCGGTACGCCGGTACTGGTCGAGGCCACCTCGAATCAGGTCAATCAGTTTGGCGGCTACACCGGCCAGACGGCGGAACAGTTCCGCGACGCCTTGTGGCAATTGGCGGACGAGGAAGGGTTGGCACGCGATCGTTTGTGGCTGGGAGGCGATCATCTCGGTCCCAACGCCTGGCAGGATCGGCCGGCAGAAGAAGCGATGCAGTTGGCGGAAACGCTGATCGACGATTATGTTCGCGCCGGTTTTCGCAAAATCCACCTCGATTGCTCCATGTCCTGCGCTGGCGATCCTTTCCCTTTAAATGATGAAACCGTCGCTGCCCGTGCGGCACGTTTGTGCGCCATTGCTGAACGCGCCTGGCAGCAAAGCGGCGGTGAGCCGCCGGTGTATGTGATCGGAACCGAAGTGCCGGTGCCGGGCGGCGCGCAAGAGGCGTTGGAAGGTATGCAGGTCACCACGCCACGGGCGGTGCAGCAAACGCTTGAAATCCATCGCCTGGCCTGGCAGCAAGCCGAACTGGTCGATGCCTGGACGCGAACTATTGCGCTGGTGGTGCAGCCGGGCGTTGAGTTTGATCATCACAGCGTGGAGCACTATCAACCGCAACGGGCCCATGAACTGAGCCGCTTTATCGAACGGCAGCCGGGCATGGTGTACGAGGCGCACTCGACGGATTACCAACCGCCGCAGGCCTATCGACAGCTGGTGGGCGATCATTTTGCCATCCTGAAAGTCGGCCCGGCACTGACTTTCGCACTGCGCGAAGCGCTGTTCGCACTGGATCACATTGAACGTGAATGGCTTGGCGAGCACCAATCGGCGCAGCTGTGCGCCACGCTGGAGCAGGTCATGCGCGAACAGCCACAGCAGTGGAGCCGTTACTACCATGGCAACCCTCATCAGCAGTATCTCGATCGCCACTACAGCCTGAGTGACCGGGTACGTTATTACTGGCCGCAACCACAGGTGCAGCAGGCGGTAGATAGCCTGATCGACAACTTGCGCCGCCATCCGGTGCCGCTAGCGCTGTTGAGCCAGTATCTGCCAGACCAGGCGCGCGCGCTGAATGCCGGGGAACTGAGCAACGACCCGCAGGATTGGGTAATGCATAAGGTGACGCAGGTGCTCGACGACTACCATGCCGCCTGTTATCCGGAGGTGCGTTGAAATGCCGAATATCTTGATGACTCGTATCGATAACCGACTGGTGCACGGCCAGGTCGGCGTCACCTGGACCAATACTCTGGGCGCCAATCTGGTGGTGGTGGCCAACGATGAAGCGGCAGCCGATCCTGTGCAGCAGAACCTGATGGATATGGTGGTGGCGGAAGGGGTACAGACGCGCTACTTCACGCTGCAGAAAACCATCGACGTGATCCACAAGGCGGCGGATCGACAGAAGATCTTTTTGGTATGCAAAACGCCGCAGGATGTTTTGCGGCTGGTGCAGGGCGGGGTGCCGATCCGCTTCGTGAACGTCGGCAACATGCATTTTGCCGAGGGTAAGCGTCAGGTGCATAAAACGGTCTCGCTGGATGAAAGCGACGTCGCCGCTTTTCGCGAGCTGGCGGCGCTTGGCGTTGAATGCGAGGTACGCCGGGTGCCGGATGAAGCGGGTGAGGCGGTCGGCAAGCTGCTGTTCTGAGTTCGGGGGAAATCATGTTAACTGATGCGTTATTGATTGCACTGTTGGCCGGGCTGGCGGGGGTCGATCTGTTTGACGGACTGACCCACTTTCATCGCCCGGTGGTGCTGGGGCCGCTGGTCGGCCTGATTTTGGGGGATGTGTACACAGGTCTGCTGGTGGGCGGTACGCTGGAATTGGTATGGATGGGCATGGTGCCGCTGGCGGGCGCCCAGCCGCCAAACGTGGTGATTGGCGGGGTGATCGGCACGGCGTTTGCCATCCTGACAAAGGCCGATCCCAAGGTGGCGATCGGCGTGGCCGTGCCGTTTTCTATCGCGGTGCAGGGCTGTATTACGCTGCTGTTTACCCTGTTTTCACCGATGATGCACCGCTGCGATCGGATGGTGAAAGAGCTGAACTGGCGCGGTATCGAACGGGTGAATTATCTCGGCATAAGCATCCTGTTCGCGTTCTATTTTGTCGTGGCTTTTTTGCCGATTTATTTCGGTGCCGATGCGGCCAGCGCCATGGTGCAAAAAGCACCGACCTGGCTGCTGGACGGCCTGGCAGTGGCGGGTGGCATGATGCCGGCGATCGGTTTCTCGCTGTTGATGAAAGTGATGATGAAAAAAACCTACGTGGCTTATTTCATCCTCGGCTTTATTTCCGTCACCTTCCTGAAACTGCCGATCCTGGCGGTGGCGCTGGGGGCACTGGCGATCGCACTGATCGATTTCTTTAACAGCCAACGATCCGGGGCGGACACGCCCAAACCGTCCGTACAACAGGAGGATGCTGAAGATGGCATTTAATGATTCCGACGATCTGCTGGCGCAAAAAGCGGAACAGCGTATGGCGCAGGCCCTGGCGACCAGTCAGGTAGACCAGGACGATTATGTCGACAGCGAGCCGGCAGAGGCGCTGACCCGTGGCGATATCAACCGCATGGCATGGCGTTCCTTACTGCTGCAGGCGTCGTTCAACTACGAACGTATGCAGGCCGGTGGCTGGCTTTATCAGTTAATTCCAGGATTACGCAAGATCCATCGCAATCCGCAGGATCTGGCCAATTCGATGAAGATGCACATGGAGTTTATCAACGTGCACCCGTTCGACGTCACCTTCCTGTCTGGGTTGGTGCTGGCGATGGAACAGAACAAGGAGAAGATTTCTACCATTCGTGCGGTAAAAGTGGCGCTGATGGGGCCGCTGGGCGGCATTGGCGACGCGCTGTTCTGGCTGACGCTACTGCCGATCTGCGCCGGGATCGGCGCCTCGTTGGCGCTGGAAGGCAGCCTGTTCGGGCCGATCGTCTTCCTGTTGCTGTTTAACGTTTTTCACTTCGGCTTGCGGTTCGGGCTGGCGCATTATGGCTATCAGGCCGGCACCAGCGCCTTGGCGCTGCTGAAAACCCATACCCGACGAATATCACACGCCGCCTCGATTGTCGGCATGACGGTGATCGGCGCACTGGTGGCTTCCTATGTCCATCTTTCCACCCCGTTGGTGATGCATGCCGGCAAGGCCAGTGTGGCGTTGCAGACCGACGTGCTGGACAAACTGATGCCTAATCTGTTGCCGCTGTGCTTTACGCTGCTGATTTTCTTCCTGATGAAGCGAGGGTTCTCGCCGGTGAAGCTGATTGGCGTGACGGTGGTGATTGGCGTCGTGGGCAAATTTATCGGTTTATTGTGAGGAAAGGGCGATGCCAGGCATTGTGATTACCGGCCACGGCAGCTTTGCCAGTGGCCTACTGCAGGCGGTAGAACAGGTGGTGGGGCCGCAGCAAAATTGCGTCGCGGTCAATTTCCCGGAGCAGATGAGCACCGCTCAGTTAAGGGGCGCCCTTAATGCGGCGCTAACCGAAGTGGCGCAGGCGGACGGCGTGGTGTTTCTCACCGATATGCTCGGCGGATCGCCGTTCCGCTGCGCCAGCGAACTGGCGGACCAGCGCGGTGATTGCGAAGTGCTGACCGGGGTAAACATGCAGCTGGCAGCGGAAATGATGCTGGAACGCGATGGGCTAAGCCTGGATGAGTTTCGCGAAGTGGCGTTGGCGTGCGGCAAACGTGGGCTGACCAGCCTGTGGCACGAAAGGCGTCGGGTGAAATGCGAGGACGTTCAGGCCGATGGCATCTGAGTAAAGCCGGGCGCAACCGTACAGGCTGCGCCCGGGTACTTAGCCGGCAACCGGCAATGGGCTGAGTGCCATGCGTGCCGGTTGGCTTTCTTCCGCGCGGCTAAAGCGCCAGCAGCTTTGATGATATTTCGCCACGCTGTTGCGGTGCGCCACGCTAACCAGCGTCACATCCGGCAATTCATCCACCAACAGGCAGTACATCAGTTGCTCGGTTTCGTCGTCCAGCGCGCTGGTGGCTTCGTCGAGGAACAAAATGTCCGGGCGGGTCAGAATCGCACGGGCGAAGGCTAATCTCTGCTGTTCACCTGGAGACAGGCGTTGGCTCCAGTTGGCGCTGGTATCCAGCCAGCGCTGAAGGTGTTTAAGGCGGCAGTTATCCAGGGCTTTCAGCAGCTGTTCATCGCTGTACTCGGCGGCAAGATGCGGATAGCTCAGCGCCTCTCGCAGCGTACCGATTGGAATATAACTGCGTTGCGGCAGGAATAACGTACTGCTGGCGGCGTCGAGCCCAATCGCACCGGAACCATACGGCCAGATACCGGCAATGGCGCGCAACAGGGTTGATTTACCGCAGCCGGAGGGGCCAACGATCAGCACCCGATCGCCACGTTTGAGCGTCATTGAGGTCGGCTCCATTAAGCGTTGACCGTCCGGCAATTGCAGGCTGAGGCGGTCAAGGACCATCGGCTGTTCATTCTCCGGCTGCAATTGAATGCCGCGCTGTTGATGGTGTACCTGATCCACGGCGGCGTTAAAACCGGCCAGACGGTTAACGCAGGCTTTCCAGGTGGCCAGATCGGTAAAGGCATCGATGAACCAGGACAGAGCGCCCTGTACTTGCCCAAAAGCGGAGGCAATCTGCATCATTCCACCCATTTGGATGGCACCGGAAAAATAGCGTGGAGCGGCCACCAGTAGCGGAAAGACAATGGCGAATTGGCTGTAGAAATTGGAAGCAATATTGAGCCGCCGGGTAATGCGCATGATCGACCACCAGTTGGCACGGATGGCTTCAAAGCGCCCGCCCAACTGCTGTGCTTCATGCGGCTCGCCGTGATACAGCGCGATGGCATCATTATTTTCGCGGATGCGGATCAGTCCAAAACGAAAGTTCGCTTCATAGCGCTCCTGATTAAAACCCAGTTGTACCAAGGGTTTGCCGACCCACCAAATCAGCAGTGATCCCAGTCCGGCGTACAGCAAAGCGAACCACACCATATAGCCGGGCAGGGTAATAGCGTGCTGGCTGATGACAAAGGTAATAGGGCCACTGACATGCCACAGGATGGCGATAAAAGAAAACAGCGTCACCAGGCTGGACAGTAACCCCAACGAAAGCGACAGCGTGTATTGGGTCAGCACGTTGAGATCCTCGGCGATACGCTGGTCCGGGTTATCGACGATTTGCTGCTGTTCGGTATGGTAATACGCCTGATGCGCCAGCCATTTACCCATGAATTTTTCGGTCATCCAGCGCCGCCAGTGCATCTGCAGGCCCTGTGTCAGGTAAATTTTAAACACCGCCAATACGATGAAAATCAGCGCCAGATAGGTAAAGCGCCACAGCTGCGCCTTGAATACCGGGTAATTTTTATTTTGCAGCGCGTCGTAAAACACTTGGTTCCACTGGTTGATCAGCACGCTGATGTACACCAACCCCAGTGACAAGGCGATGATGGCGATCAGCATCGCCCAGGCCCGCAGTTTCTCCTCCGAGACCCAGAAGGGTTTAATCAGTTGCCAGACGGCGTGTTTGGGTGTGGGGATAGCGTTCATGGACTCTCGCAGGTTTAATCTTTTTTTCAGCATGGGCCGGGGACAGGTAACAAACAAACGTTGACTGTAAGCAGTTTTAACGCCGCTAACCGTTTGAAATATCGCGGCTGAATCGTCAGGGGTGATGCGGTGGCGGTTGGCGGTTATACTGGCGCCGAAATTTGGCTCGTTTACTGCGGAAAGGATAAGTGATGAAGGCGTGGGTTCCCCTGCTGTTGGCCTATGGTGCGCTTGCCTGCGACCAGGCGATGGCGCAGATTGACGAGCCGGATATTGATGCCGATTGTCACAAGGTCGCAAGCTATGCCGAGTTGGGCAAAAATGCCTATCAGCGTGGCGATTACCCACGCGCCGCAGATATTTTCCGCGATCAGGCCGCCTGGAGTGAGTTCTGCGGTTTGGACAGCCAGGCAACGGCCACTGCTTATAACAACGTAGCGCTGGCGCTGATACACGCGGGCGAGCTGCTTAAGGCGCGTGCCTATTTAGAATTGGCACCACAAGACAGCAAGTCCCAACATAATCTCAAGCTGTTGCAGGAGCGGCTGGCGAAACGAACGCCACTTACCGGGCCGGGCGGAGTGTATTGGCAATATGCCGGGCGTGGCGTCTGGAGCGAGGTTGAGGTCAAGCCGCAAGATGGCCGCTGGCTGATCGTTTACTCTGGATATTACATGCCGCAGATGGGGTTGTATTACGGGCCGAATATGGGGGAGTTCACTCAGACGTTGCCGATAGAGCACGGCAAAGCAGTATACCGTCAGCGGGAACCTGAAGATGTGATGGCGTGCGATGTGGCGATGCAGTTCGGTAGCGATGGTCTGGACATGCACACCCAGGGCGATTGCGGGTTCGGTTTTAACGTGCGTGCGGAAGGGCACTTTGTACGGGTTGAATAATCAGCTCCGGGCATCCAATACTTTGAACACCCGGCAGCCGTAACAGGTATTAGGCCCAGGCAGCGGCGCCGCTCAATAACTCTTTCCAGGCCTCAACGTTGCCCAGATAGTTGCCCGCCGGGATCTGGCGCAGCTGGCCTTCGCTGTCTTGCAGAGCGAAAGTTGGGAACCCCTGGCCCTGAACCTTGGCAAGCAATGCCCGGCTTTGCGCGATGTGCTGCGCGGTTGGCGCACCGGCGTTAAACCGCATTTCGGCGATAAACGGAGCAGAGGGCAAGCCCAGCTCTTTTGCCAGGGCTTCCAGCACCGGCGTGTCGGCGATACGGCGACCTTCCTGGTAATGCGCTTCCTGAATGCGGTGCAGCATATCCAGCCCGCGTCCCGCCAGCGCTTGCGCTGCCAGTATGGCGGTAATCGGCGGCTCCGAGTCCATCACTGCCGTGGTATCACGCAACAATCCATTGAAATAAGCTTCGCCAAAGGGTTGGCCGGTTAACTCCGCAATGCGCTTGTCATGCGGGATCACATAATTGCGCCATTCATCCGTGATTTGGCGGCGGTTGTTGCCGGTCATCATGCCGCCGGCGTGCAGGGCGATGGTTAGCCCTGGAATGGTTTTGGCCGCCTTCACCAGCGGGGCTGCGCCATAGCACCAGCCACACAGCGGATCGAAAATGTAGTGCAGAGTCGTACCGGTCATGTCTTTTCCTCGTTATACCCGCCGCCTTTGCGGCGGCCGGGTAGCAGTAACGCTTCGGCCTGGGTGTTTCGGCGTGCTTATTGCGGCCACTTCATTTCGCCTTTCAGCACTTTGGCGCTCAGTTCCAGGCTGGATTCGTCTTTCAGATCCGGGTAATGCTTTTTCATTGCCGCCACCAGTGCCGCAGAATCTTTGGCTTTTGGCAGTTCAGCCTCCAGCGTGGTCAGGTAGTTCTGGGTAAAGGTGACAGACTTCAGCGTCTGGTCTGCGCCCGGCAGGAAATGGCCAGGGACCACGACTTCCGGTTTCAACGCTTTGATGCCTTCCAGCGTTTGCTGCCAGTGCGCGCGGGATTCAACGGTTTGGTTATCGGCAATCCACGGATGGATATTGTCGCCGGCTACCGGCACACCGCCCACGACCGCTTTCAGCGCTGGGATCCACACGTAGGTGCGTTCCGGCGTCGGGCCGGTCAGGCCTTTCACTTCCACTTTCTGGCCGTCTACGGTGAAGCTGTCACCCTGCAACGCCTGAGGCACCACCACCGCTTTCGGCGCGTTGTCCTTCAAGATTGGGCCCCAGTACGCCACTTTGCCGTCTTTGGTGGCATTGATTTCTTCAATGGTACCCGGTGACGCGATGATTTTAGCCTCAGGGAATGCGGCTTTAATGACGTCCAGACCAAAATAGAAATCAGGATCTGAATGGCTGATGTATACGGTGGTCAGCTTCTTGCCGGTCGCCTTGATCTTTTTCACCAGGGCTTCCGCGTCGTTACGCTGGAACTGGGCGTCGATCAGTGCGACTTCGTGTTTGCCGCTGATGATTTCGGAAGACACCGGGAACACGCTTTTCTCACCTGGGTTATACACTTCCATCGTCAGGGTGTTGGCGGCGGTAGCGAAGGTGCTTACTGTGGCGATGCCGGCAAAGGCCAGGGTCAACAATGATTTCTTAAACATGGGTAGAGGTCCTTGGGATGCGATTAATGTTGTATAGATGTTAGGTTGCATAAAGCGATAGAAAAACCGGATAATGAGCAACTATTCATTGCGTAAATCGGACGAATCATGGATCGCATTACCGCTGCTGAGGTTTTTATCACCATCGTCGACCGTGGCAGCATGATTGCCGCCGCGGAAACGTTGGAAATGTCGCGGGCGATGGTGACGCGTTATCTGGCACAAATGGAGCAATGGGCCGGCGCGCGTTTACTGCATCGCACTACTCGTAAGCTTAGTCTGACTGACGCCGGTGAGCGCACGCTGGAACGCTGTCGACAGATGCTGGCGCTGGCGGGCGAAATCGATTTGGTCGAAGGGGAGCAGAGTGACGAGCTGCGTGGCCTGTTACGCATTACCTGTTCACAATCGTTGGGCCAGACGGCGCTGGTGGGCGCGGTGGCGCAATACCTGAAACGCCATCCGCAGGTTGCAGTGGATCTGCAAATGAACAATCGCACGGTGAATCTGGTGGAGGAGCGTATCGATCTGGCGTTACGCATCACTAACGAATTGGATCCCAATCTCATCGCCCGGCCATTATCTTCCTGTGCTTCCGTGGTCTGCGCTTCCCCGGCCTATCTGGCGGCGCACGGCACGCCGCGTCATCCGCAGGATTTGGCGCTGCATAACTGCCTGACTTATTCCTACTTCGGTAAAAGCCTGTGGCATTTTGACCTTCAGGGCGTGAAGTCGGCGGTCGCGGTCAGCGGCAACCTGAGCGCCAACGAATCGGTGGTGTTGATGGCGGGCACGGTACAAGGCGCGGGTATTTCCATGCAGCCTTACTATTCTGCAGCCCCTTTACTGGGCAGTGGCGAACTGATTGAGCTGATGCCGGATTACCGGCCCCAGTCGATGGGGATTTACGGTATCTATACCTCACGCCGCCAGATGCCGGCGACATTGCGCACCATGTTGGACTTTTTGGTGGAGTGGTTTGCCCACGATCCGGATTGGCAGGCGACGCTGCGCTGATAGCGTTAACACACGGGTAACATTTTTACACATTTTTCATCATCAGCGCATTCAACCAGTTAGCGAGCCAGGCATGGCTTTTTGTGCGCAGCGGCCGTTTTGCCACTGGTTTTTACGCGGGATTGCGTGCTATTTCTGTAACGTGAAAAGCGCGAATAAGACTTAATAATTATAGGGTTAAGCAGTTAACCCCGCTCTTTGAACACCCTCTCTGACCCTTTTTCGCGGGCAGCCTGCCGGGCTGCCCGTCAATTTTATGTGTTTTTACCGGCCCCGAGTGCCTGACACCGGGGCTTTGTTGACTGGGAGCTTTCCGCATGCCTGTTTCTCTGCTCGCACTGGCATTAAGTGCATTCGCTATCGGCACCACCGAGTTTGTGATCATGGGGTTGCTGCCTGAAGTGGCGGGAGATCTGCAGGTCTCCATTCCTTCTGCCGGCTGGCTGATCAGCGGCTATGCCCTTGGCGTGGCTATCGGTGCACCCATCATGGCCTTGCTGACCGCGAAGCTGCCGCGCAAAAAAACGCTGTTGCTGCTGATGGTGATTTTCATCTTCGGCAATATTATGTGCGCCCTGGGGTACAGCTATGACTTCCTGATGCTGGCGCGCATTATCACCGCCTTGTGCCACGGCGCCTTCTTCGGTATTGGCGCGGTGGTTGCGGCCAATCTGGTGCCGCCAAACCGCCGGGCTTCTGCCGTGGCATTGATGTTCACTGGCCTGACGCTGGCAAACGTGCTCGGCGTGCCGCTGGGTACCGCTCTGGGTCAAGCGCTGGGTTGGCGTTCGACGTTCTGGGCGGTGGCGGTCATTGGCGTGCTCTCTCTGTTGGCGCTGTACAGCAAGCTGCCCAGCGTGAAGGACGAGGCCCCGACGGATCTGAAAAAAGAGCTGGCGGCGTTGCGCGGCGGCGGTATTTGGCTGTCATTGCTGATGACCGTGGCCTTTGCCGCATCGATGTTCGCGCTGTTTACTTATATTGCCCCGTTACTGACCGAGGTGACGGGTGTTTCTTCTCATGGCGTCAGTTGGACGCTATTGCTGATGGGGGTTGGTCTGACGCTGGGCAACATCCTGGGTGGGCGTTTGGCGGACTGGCGCTTGCCGTTGACGCTGACCTGTACGTTCCTGGTGATCGCCTGCTTTGCGGCATTGTTCAGTTGGACCAGCCATTCGATGGTACCGGCTGAAATTACCCTGTTCCTGTGGGCCGCTGCGGCGTTCGCCGCCGTACCGGCGCTGCAAATCAACGTGGTGACCTACGGTAAAAAGGCCCCAAATCTGGTGTCCACGCTGAACATTGCCGCGTTCAACGTCGGTAATGCGATTGGTGCCTGGGTCGGCGGTGTCGTGATAGCGCAGGGGTTGGGCTTGACCAGCGTACCGCTGGCCGCTGCGGGGATCGCGTTGCTGGGTCTGGTACTGTGTCTGGTGACGTTCAGCCGCGCCAAGCGCCCGGCTAGCGCGTAATCACGGCGGCCAGACGGGCGGGCAGCGTTTGTGCCTGTTGCTGCAAATGTTGAGTAAAGGCCGTGACCAGCGCCGACGACGGGCGGTGCAGCGGCCGGATCAGGCTAACGGTAAAGGGCACGTCAACGCTGAATGGCCGTATATGCACACCGTTGTTGGCGTAGTCCAACGCCGTTAGCGGATTGACTATCGATACCCCCACGCCGGCTTTGACCATGGCGCAGACCGACGCTGCGCTGTGGGTTTCCATCACCAGCCGGCGGTTAACCCCTTCCTCACTGAACAGCGAATCCAGCAGTTGGCGATAGCTGTCGGTGTTCGACAGGCTGATAAAGTTTTGTCCGGCAAAATCCTGCGGCGTCAGCCGCTTTTTCGCCAGCAGCGGATGCCCGGCCGGCAAGACACACACTTCGTTCAGCGTCATCAAGGTCATTCGCTCGGTGCCCGCCGGAGTCAGGGTATTTTCCGTCAGGCCCAAATCGTGGCGCTGCGCCGATAACCACTCTTCCAGCAACGGTGATTCCTGCGGTATCACGCTGAAGCTGACCTCCGGATAGCGATCGATAAAGGGTTTGCACACCGCCGGCAGCAGCGATTGTGAAAATACCGGCAGGCAGGCAATCGAAAGCTGCGCCTGCTGGAACTGGCGGATACCGGCGGCGGCATTGACGATGCGATCAAGGCCGTAATAGGAACGTTGAACCTCTTCCAACAGCCTCAGGCCCTGTACCGTGGGGGATAACCGCCCGCGTACCCGTTCGAACAACTGCAGTTGGATCAGTTTCTCGAAGCGCGCCAGCTCGCGGCTGACTGTGGGTTGCGAGGTCTGTAGCAGCGCGGCGGCTTCGGTCAGATTGCCGGTCGTCATCACCGCATAGAAGATTTCAATCTGGCGCAGGGTTATCGCGTGCATCGGCTGATTCCATCATGAGCAAAGCCATATCATAAATGAATAGACTCTGGCTAAATAGATATTTTCCACCCGAGAAAGAGTGCGGCAATATTGAGGGCATACCATTTTCGAACCGGGAACATCACTATGCCACGCGCTTTGCACGACACTTCTACCGCTCTTAACGCCGCTAACCTATTGGCGCTGCCTCAGCGCTTTGGTTGCCCTGTGTGGGCCTATGACGCAGCGATTATCAGCGAGCGCATCAGCCAATTGCGGCATTTTGACGTGATCCGTTATGCCCAGAAGGCCTGCTCGAATATTCATATTTTGCGCCTGATGCGTGAGCAGGGCGTCAAGGTGGACTCTGTGTCGTTAGGCGAGATTGAGCGTGCGTTGCAGGCCGGTTTTCAGCCGGGTGGCGAACCAAGCGAAATCGTGTTTACCGCCGATGTGCTCGATCACGCGACTCTGGCTCGCGTCAGCGAATTGAAAATCCCGGTCAACGTCGGTTCGATCGACATGCTGGAACAGCTGGGGCAGGTCTCTGCCGGGCATCCGGTGTGGCTGCGCATCAATCCAGGTTTCGGTCACGGCCATAGCCAGAAAACCAACACCGGCGGTGAGAACAGCAAGCACGGTATTTGGTATGCCGACTTACCGCAGGCGGTGGAAAAAATTCAGCAATACGGTCTGACGCTGATTGGTGTGCATATGCATATAGGGTCGGGGGTGGACTACCAGCATCTGGAGCGCGTGTGTGACGCCATGGTGCAACAGGTGATCGACCTCGGCCAGGACATCAGTGCGATTTCTGCCGGAGGCGGGCTGTCGATCCCCTATCAGTACGGCGAAGAGGCGATCGATACCGAACACTATTTTGGTTTGTGGAACAGCGCCCGCGAGCGTATTGCCGCACATTTGGGTCATCCGGTGAAGCTGGAGATCGAACCGGGCCGTTTCCTGATGGCGGAAGCCGGTGTGCTGGTCGCCGAGGTACGGGCAGTGAAAGACATGGGCAGCCGGCACTTTGTGCTGGTGGATGCCGGTTTTAATGATTTGATGCGTCCGGCAATGTACGGCAGCTATCACCACATATCCCTGCTGCCGGCCGACGGTCGCGATACCGCACATCAGCCACTGCGTGAAACCGTGATTGCCGGACCGCTGTGTGAATCCGGAGACGTCTTTACTCAGCAGGCCGGGGGCGGTATTGAAACCCGCGAGCTGCCGCCGGTGCAGGTTGGCGATTATCTGGTGTTCCATGACACCGGTGCTTATGGCGCGTCTATGTCTTCAAACTACAATAGCCGCCCGCTGCTGCCGGAAGTGCTGTTTGAGAACGGTGAACCGCGCCTGATCCGTCGTCGCCAGACCATCGAAGAGCTGATTGCGCTGGAAATGATCTGATGCTTTTGGGCGCAGTTTGCTGCGCCCATTTTACAGCGTCATCCGTCGATGCTGGCCGTTCGGGAGCTGAACTTCCAGCGATAGCGTTCCCCCCATGGCTTCGATATAGCGTTTGAGTGAAGAGAGTTTAATTTCGCTGCCGCGTTTTTCCAGGTTTGCGACCGAAGGTTGGCTGATACCAAGCCGCTTGGCCAGTTCCACCTGAGACACCGCCAGTTCTTCCCGAAGCATTGCCAGCCGCAGTTCAAAAATTTCTTTGTCCGCTTTCTGTTGCGCAGCTTCAACTACGGTGGGATCGAGTTTGTCGATCAGATCTGATAAGGGTTTGGCCATTTACGTTACCTCTGGGTTGCCAAGTAATGTGAAAACTCTCTGATGGCGATCGGCAACATTTGTTGATAGAAGCGTTTATTACCGGTTTTATCGCCACCGCAAAGCAGGACCGCTTGTCGTTGCGGATCGAAGGCGAAGAAAATCCGAAACGGCCGACCGCGATGCTGAATACGTAACTCTTTCAGATGCTGTATTTGGTTTTTGTGATTCAGCGTGTCGGCATGAGGACGCGCCAACAAGGGGCCGAATTCCTGCAGTTTGAATATTCCTACCAGCACGCTTTTTTGTTGATCGCTGTTTAATGATAAAAACCAGTTGTCGAATCGTTCGACGGTCACGATCTGCCACATGTCAAACTCCAAATATAGCCTTTGAGCTATATAGCGTAAAGGTTATTGTCTTGACAATATGCGGATTGGTGGCAGGGAAGGGAAATTGGCGTTGAAGAAATACGGCGCTGTACGCAATCTGCGACAGCGCCCGGAGGGATCAGTCGGCGTAAGGCCCGGGGAGCACCGATTCACGCAGCCGTAGTTCGCCGGTGAACGGGGTGAGTGGCTGTGTGTCTTCCCCATTGATCAGGCGAAAAGCTTGGCTGATGGCGGCTTCGATCATCACGTCGATCGGCAGATACACGGTAGATAGTGCAGGTTGCAAATAGGCGGCGCTGGGCTCGTCGTCAAAGCCGAACAGTGAGACATCCTGCGGCAGGCGTTTGCCCGCATCGTGCAGCGCCTTCATCGCGCCGACCGCCATGTCGTCGTTGCAGGCGAACAGCGCGCTGAAATCGATATGCTCGGCCAGCAAACGCCGGGTGCCCTGATATCCGCTTTGCACGCTGCTGTCACCATAGGCCACGCGGGCTTCGTTGAAGGCAATATGGTGCTGCTCTAACGCTTGTTGATAACCTGCCAGCCGCGCCTGTGCTGTTGGCGTGGCGATGGGGCCGGTAATGCAGGCGATCTCGCGATGCCCCTGCCGAATCAGATAATCCACCGCATGGAAGGCCGCCTTTTGCTGTTCGAAGAACACGCAGCGTGCGCGCGCCTGCGGCAGATCCCGATTGATCACCATGATCGGCACCGGCAGGCTGTCCAGCAGCTTCATCAGCGCAGTTTCTGACATGAAACGGGTATACAGGATGATGGCGTCACAGCGGCGATCCGCCAGCAGCTGTACCGCCTGCAGTTCATCTTCCGGCGTGTCGTGGCCGTCGGTCACAATCAGGTGTTTGCCACTGGCCTCGATCAGCTTGGCTGCGCGACGAAGCAGGCGCCCGAAGTAGGGGCCGTCGAAATTGGACACTACCAGCCCAATGCTGTTGGAGCTTTTGTTTGCCAGCGATTGGGCGAGGAAGTTCGGGCGGTAACCCAAATCGTCCATGGCCTTGAACACCGCATCGCGGGTGCTCTTTTTCACCTGGCCGGTGCCATTTAACACGCGTGAAACCGTGGCTTTGGATACCCCCGCGCGAATGGAAACATCCAACATGGTGATCATCAGTGGCTTACCCCTTTCAACATCCGCTGTGGTAAATATCGCTCAGTCTAGCATAGGCTTACCCCTTGGCTGCGTGGGATTTTTCCGCCGGGATTGTGTTGTGGCGCAACGTCCGTAGACTGATGCCAGACAATGGGAAAAGAGAGAAGAGATGACTGAGATTAAGCTTCTGGCGGATTATCCACAGCATCGCGGTCAGGTGATTGATTGGCTGTGGCAGGCGTTTGGCAGCGAAAACAGCCGGGCATTTTTCGCCAGCGTGGTGGACAGCGGGCTGTGCGGAGCCGATTTGCCCATTACTTTTATCGCCCTGCAGGACGATAAAGTGGTTGGCACCGTCGGCTTATGGCGCTGCGACTTGATCAGCCGGCAGGATCTGACGCCCTGGCTGGCGGCGCTGTATGTCGACGAAAGCCAGCGCGGCAGCGGTCTGGGGCTGCGGTTGCAGCAGCATGTGCAAGACTACGCCCGACGCACCGGCTTCAGTGAGCTTTATCTCTACAGTGACTTTAGCGGCTATTATGAGCGCCATGGCTGGCGCTACATCGGCGATGCGCTGGATTACCCCGATCGCCCGGTGCGGCTGTATCACCGGGAGTTGATCTAGTTCTGCTCGTAAACGTTATTGATGCTGGCCACCGAATGGCGGCGCACCAGCGTCGGGCTGAACATGTTGGTGATCTCCGGCAGCGGCTGATTGTTGGCCAGTGCCAGCGCCAGTTCGGCCGCCTGGGTTGCCATGGCCACCACCGGATAGCGAATAGTGGTCAGACGTGGCCGCAGGTAGCGTGAAATCAGCACGTCATCGAAACCAATCAGCGACATCTGCCCCGGCACATCCACGCTGTTGTCGCTCAGTACCGAAAGGGCACCGGCGGCCATTGAGTCGTTGTAGCAGGTGACCGCGGTGAAGTTTTTACCGCGCCCGAGCAGCTCGGTCATCGCCTGTTCGCCGCCAATCTCGTCTGGCTCGCCGTAGGCAATCAGTTTTTCATCTACCGCAATGCCGTGCTCCTGCAATGCATCGAGATAGCCCTGCAGACGGTCCGCCGCATCGGAAATTTGGTGGGTGGAGCAGATGATGGCAATACGCTGGTGCCCCTGTTGGATCAGGTGGCGGGTCGCCAGCCAGGCACCGTAGCGATCGTCGAGCGCCACGCAGCGCGATTCAAAGCCCGGCAGCGTGCGGTTAATCAGTACCATGCCCGGGATCTGCTGCATCCACCCGCTTAACTCACGGTCGGTCAACTTTTTGGCATGTACCACCAATGCGGCACAACGGTGGCGTACCAGCTGTTCAATCGCCTGACGCTCTTTTTCTGCCTCGTGGTAACCGTTGCCAATCAGCAGGAAATTGTGGGTGGCGTAGGCCACCTGTTCCACGGCCTTGACCATGGCACCAAAGAAAGGATCGGAGACGTCGGAAACGATCAGCCCGAGCGTTTCGGTCGATTGCTGCGCCAGCGCGCGGGCATTGGCGTTTGGGTGATACTGCAGTTGTTCCATCGCGGCCAATACGGCGGTGCGAGAGCCTTCGCTGGCCTTGGGAGAATTGTTTATTACGCGGGATACCGTGGCCACGGAAACACCCGCCAGCCTGGCAACATCCTTTATGGTAGCCATATCTGTCATACATCCTGGGTAATCGCTTACATCCCTCAGTCTTGCGGAAAAAGCCCGGGGCTGCAAGCGCTGGCGATCGTAACTTGTGGCGGCTGTTGCAGATATGGGCAATTTACCCCGAGCTTAGACCTGTGCCGCTCAGTGATAGAGCCATTTGTGCTTTGGCGCGGCGCATCGGCTAATGCTATTTTTGGGCATCCATTCTTGGCTGAGAACACCATGTCGATTAAACGCTATCCGCAACTCGCTCACTGGGGCGCCTATACCGCCGTGGTTGAAGACGGCAGGCTTATCCGTTGTGAGCCGTTTGCCGACGATCCGGATCCTTCCCCAATGCTCGACTCCATCGCGCCGATGGCTTATTCCGACAAGCGCATCCGCAAGCCGTCCGTGCGCCGTTCCTGGCTGCAAAAGCGTGAAGGCAGCGACCGTACGCTACGTGGCCGCGAGGATTTTGTCGAAGTGGATTGGGATCTGGCGCTCGATCTGGTGGCGGAAGAAAACCGGCGCGTGCGCGATCGCTACGGCCCCTCCGGCTTGTTTACCGGTTCCTATGGCTGGTCATCTGCCGGGCGCCTGCACCACGCTCGTTCGCTGGTGCGCCGTTTTTATTTTGCTGGCGGCGGCGGTGTCGATCAGTTGGGCAACTACAGCTGGGGAGCGGCCCAGTTTTTCCTGCCGTATGTGATCGGCACTTTCACCCCATTGACCGGCCGTGTCACCAGCTGGCCCAGCGTGGTTGAGCACTGCGAGCTGTTTGTGGCCTTCGGCGGCCTGGCGTTGAAAAATGCCCAGGTCTCTTCCGGCGGTGCGGCGGAGCACTCGCTCAAACCCTGGCTGCAAAAGCTGGTGAAAAAAGGCACTCCGGTGATCAACATCAGCCCGATGCGTGATGACTGCCCGGAATTTGTGAATGCCGAATGGATCCCAATTCGCCCGAATACCGACGTGGCGCTGATGCTGGCACTGGCGTATGAAATCCAGCGTCGTGGCGCTCAGGACGAAGCTTTCCTCTATAGCCACTGCACCGGCTATAGCCAGTTGGCGGATTATCTGCGCGGCACCGACGACGGCGTGGCAAAAACGCCCGAATGGGCCAGTGCCATCACCGGCATTCCGGCGGCGCGTATCGGTTTGCTGGCGCAGCAACTGATCGGCGTGCGCAGTTTTATCACCTGCTCCTATTCGGTTCAGCGCGCCCATCGCGGTGAACAACCCTACTGGATGATGATTGCCCTGTCGGCGATGCTCGGCCAGGTGGGGCTGCCGGGGGGCGGTTTCTCCTTTGGTCACGGCTCGATGAACGGGGTCGGCAACCCGCGGGTGGATACGCCGGGACCCATGATGCCGGTCGGCGCCAACCCTTGCGGGCTGGCCATCCCGGTGGCGCGTATCTGCGACATGCTGTTGCAACCCGGCGGCTCCTATCAGTTCCGTGGCGAGACGCACCAGTATCCGGATATTCATTTGGTGCACTGGGCCGGCGGCAACCCGTTCCATCATCACCAGCAGCTAAACCGGCTGGTGGAAGGCTGGCAGAAACCGGATACGGTGATAGTGCAGGATATCTGGTGGACGCCGGCGGCCAAGATGGCGGACATCGTGCTGCCGGTTACCACCTCGCTGGAACGTAACGATATCGGCGGTTCGTCGCGCGATCGCTACGTATTGGCGATGCATCAGGCCATTGCGCCACAGCATCAGGCACGTAACGACTTTGATATTTTTGCCGATCTGGCGGAGCGGCTCGGTTACCGTGAGCAGTTCACCGAAAACCGCGACGAGCGGGCCTGGATCGAATCTATCTATCAACAATGCGGCCAGGCGCAGGCGGGGACCGGCGTAGAATGGCCCGAGTTTGAGGATTTCTGGCGCAAAGGCTACGTCGAGCTGCCGGCACCGGCGAAAGAATTCGTGTTCTTCGACGATTTTCGTGCCGATCCGCAGGCCAATCCGCTGCAAACGCCGAGCGGCAAGATTGAGTTGTTCAGCGAGAAAATCGCCGGTTATCGCTATGCCGATTTTGCCCCGCATCCGCAGTGGCAGCCGCCAGTCGAGTGGCTGGGGGCACCGGAAGCCAAAGAGTGGCCATTGCACCTGATATCCATCCAACCGAGCGATCGCCTGCACAGCCAGATGGATCCGGCGCCGTTGGCGCAGGGCAATAAAACGGCCGGGCGCGAAACGCTGTATATGCACCCGGAAGATGCAGCCAGGCGCGGCATTGTCGAGGGGGCGGAGGTACAGGTCAGCAACGCGCGTGGCAATTGCCTGGCAGGCGTTGCGATCACCGACGGCGTCACCCAGGGCGTAGTGCTGATGGCAACCGGCGCCTGGTTTGACCCAGGTTTTGGTGCCGAGCGCCTGCAGGTGGAACAATCCGGCAACCCGAACGTGTTAACGCTGGATATCGGTACCTCGCCATTGACTCAAGGGCCGAACGCCATGAGCTGCCTGGTAGAAGTGAGCGTACGATAAACATCCAGCCCCACGGCAAGGCGAGCTCGCTATGGCTTGAAAGGCCGTGGGGATACACCGCTGGTTACACTTTGCGCCCTAATGTTTCGATTGGCCGCTGGCTGATTTTCGGCTCAACGGGGTAAATTAAACGTCCCAGAGGTATTGATTGGTGAGTTTCAGCAACTTGTTTGTTGAGCCCATATTAATTTGCACCAACCTACGCAGATGCGTAGGTTTTTTTTTGCCCGATCCCCCTCCGTCCCGCCTGCGTAAAATCTGATTTTGTATTTTTATTCCGCAGGACTATTTACATTTCATTGAGTTATTTCAGTACATCGCGGGAAATTTACAGCTGGTTGCATTTAGAGCAAAACTCTTGCGATTGATCGGTAGTTTCTTAATCGCCACCTCTCTAGAGTAGGTGATCCCAGAGGTATTGATTGGTGAGAAATCAGCATACTCTGTATGTTGAAGCCATTTTCAATTGCACCAACCTACGCGGATGCGTAGGTTTTTTTTTGCCTGCCATATAGTATTCTTTTCCCTACAACCATTTACGCTCATCTTGGGCAAAGGGAGAAGGGCATGATCTTTTCAATGCTGCGGGTGCTATTCCGCCTGCTGTACCGGGTACGCGTTGAGGGCGACGCCCGACATTTCGATCAGAAAAAGCTGCTGATTACGCCCAATCACATCTCCTTCCTCGACGGTATTCTGTTGGCGCTGTTTTTGCCGATCAAACCGGTGTTTGCCGTCTACGCCAGCATTGGCGATCGCTGGTTTATGCGCTGGTTGCGGCCTTATATCGATTTCGTTTCTCTCGATCCCACCAAGCCGATGGCCATCAAACAGTTGGTGCGCATGGTCGAGCAAGGGCGGCCCATCGTGGTGTTCCCCGAAGGGCGCATTACCGTGACCGGCTCACTGATGAAAATTTATGATGGTGCCGCGTTTATTGCCGCCAAATCGGGGGCGACCGTGGTGCCGATACGGCTTGATGGCGCCGAATTCAGCCCTTTTGGGCGTATGGCCGGGGTATTCAAGATCCGTTGGTTCCCGCAGATCAGCATCCGTATTTTACCGCCGACGTCATTGCCGATGCCGGTCGCGCCACGCGCCCGAGAACGTCGCATGCTGGCCGGCGATCGTTTGCACCAGATCATGATGAAGGCGCGTATGGACACGCGCGAGCCACAGACCCTGTTCCGCGCTTTGTTGGCAGCGCAGTATCGCTATGGTCGGAGCAAGCCGTGCATTGAAGATATCAACTTCAAGGAAGACAGCTACCAGACACTGATTAAAAAAGCGCTGGGCGTCAGCCGTATCCTGCAGCGCTTTACCGCCGAGGGCGAACATGTCGGCATGCTATTGCCGAATGCCACCATTACCGCCGCGGCGATTTTTGGCGCCTCGCTGCGCAACCGTATCCCGGCGATGCTCAACTACACCGCGGGTACCAACGGCCTGAAAAGCGCCATGCTCGCCGCCAGTCTTAAAACCATCGTTACCTCGCGCCAGTTCCTGGAAAAAGGCAAGCTGACACATTTGCCGCAGCAGGTGCCGGAGGCCAACTGGGTGTATCTGGAGGATCTGAAAGATACCGTGACCCTGGCGGACAAGCTGTGGATCCTGCGTCATCTGTTCCAACCCGCGCGCGCCATGCTGCCGCAGCAGCCTGACGATGCGGCACTGATCTTGTTCACCTCGGGTTCGGAGGGCAATCCGAAGGGCGTGGTGCACTCCCACGCCAGCCTGCTGGCCAACGTTGAGCAGATCCGTACCATTGCCGACTTCACTCCGCGCGACCGTTTTATGTCGTCGCTGCCGCTGTTTCACTCGTTTGGTTTGACGGTCGGGCTGCTGACCCCGTTGATGACCGGCAGCCGCATCTTCCTCTACCCCAGTCCGCTGCATTACCGCGTGGTGCCGGAGCTGGTGTATGACCGTAACTGCACCGTGCTGTTCGGCACGGCCACTTTCCTCAATAACTATGCGCGTTTTGCTCATCCGTATGACTTTGCCCGGTTGCGCTATGTGGTAGCCGGTGCGGAAAAGCTGGCGGACAGCACCAAACAGATTTATCAGGACAAATACGGTATTCGCATCCTGGAAGGCTATGGCGTGACCGAGTGTGCGCCGGTGGTGTCAATCAACGTGCCGCTGGCGGCCAAGGTGGGTACCGTCGGGCGCATCATGCCGAATATGGAAGCGCGTTTAATGAAGGTGCCGGGTATTGAGAACGGTGGACGCCTGCAACTGCGTGGGCCGAATATCATGAAAGGCTATCTGCGGGTGGAGCATCCGGGCGAGCTGGAGCCGCCAGCGGCAGAGGATGAACAGGGCAACCTGCAGCCGGGCTGGTACGATACCGGCGATATCGTCACGCTGGACGAACAGGGCTACTGTGTGATCCGCGGTCGGGTGAAGCGCTTTGCCAAACTGGCGGGCGAAATGGTCTCGCTGGAAAGCGTGGAGCTGCTGGCACAGCGCGTATCGCCGGAAGGGCTGCACGCCGCCACGGTGAAAAGTGACAGCAGTAAGGGCGAGGCACTGGTGCTGTTCACTACCGATGCAAGCGTAACCCGCGAAGCCTTGCTGCGGGCAGCGCGTGAATTGGGCAGCCCTGAACTGGCGGTACCGCGTGATATTCGCCTGTTGAAAACGCTGCCGGTGCTGGGCAGTGGCAAACCGGATTTTGTGACCCTGCGTAAAATGGCTGAACAGCCGGAGACTGTCTGATGAACCCGTCGTCGAACACTGATTCACCCTTGCTTTCGCGCAGCATGATTGCCGTCATTTGCGCACAGTTTCTCTCTGCGTTCGGTGACAATGCGTTGCTGTTCGCCACGCTGGCGCTGATCAAACAACAGCTTTATCCCGACTGGAGCCAGCCGATTCTGCAGATGGCGTTTGTCGCCACCTATATCATTCTCGCGCCTTTTGTCGGCCAGATTGCCGACAGCTTTGCGAAAGGGCGGGTGATGATGGTGGCCAACGGCCTGAAGCTGGCCGGCGCATTGGTGATCTGTTTCGGGTTGGATCCGTTCCTCGGTTATAGCCTGGTAGGCGTGGGTGCCGCAGCTTATTCACCGGCCAAATATGGGATTTTGGGTGAGATCACCAGCGGTGAGAAACTGGTCAAGGCCAACGGCCTGATGGAGGCCTCCACTATCGCGGCGATCCTGTTGGGCTCGGTGGCCGGCGGCATCCTGGCAGACTGGCACGTGGTCGCGGCACTGGCGGTATGTGCGCTGGTTTATGCAGCGGCGGTGATCGCCAACCTGTATATTCCGCGCTTGCCTGCGGCACATCCGGCGACGTCATGGACGCCACGCGCCATGACTCGCGCTTTCTTCAACGCCTGTGTGGTGCTGTGGCGCGATGGGCAAACCCGTTTCTCATTGATTGGTACCAGCCTGTTTTGGGGCGCAGGGGTCACGCTGCGCTTTCTGTTGGTGCTGTGGGTGCCGGTGGCGCTGGGTATCGCCGATAACGCCACGCCGACGTTGCTGAATGCTATGGTGGCGGTGGGGATTGTGGTTGGCGCCGGTGCCGCGGCTCGCTTCGTTACGCTCGAGACCGTGAAACGCTGTATGCCGGCCGGGATCTTGATTGGCGTAGCGGTGGCGATATTCGCGCTGCAAACTACCCTGCTTAGCGCCTATGCGGTACTGCTGATTATCGGCGTCTTGGGCGGCTTCTTTGTGGTGCCGTTGAATGCGTTGTTGCAAGAACGAGGCAAAAAATCGGTGGGGGCAGGCAACGCGATCGCGGTGCAAAACCTTGGCGAGAACACCGCCATGCTGTTGATGCTCGGGCTCTATTCGCTGGCGGTGAAAGTCAGCGTGCCGGTGGTCGGCGTGGGGATCGGTTTCGGTGTAGTTTTCGCGCTGGCGATCGGCGCACTGTGGTTGTCGCAACGACGGGCAAAATAATCAAAAGGGGCGCGGTTTAGGCGCCCCTGATTATTTAGGGGGCAGGAATGGTAAAGCGGGTGTGGATCTCTTCCAGCCCCTGAAGCACGTCTTCATTCAACACCAGGTCGAAACTGTCGATGTTGGTTTTCAGCTGTTCCAACGTGGTGGCGCCCAGCAGGGTACTGGCAACGAAGGGTTGCTGGCGAACAAAGGCCAGGGCCATCTGCGAAGGATCCAGTCCGTGTTTTTTGGCTAATGCGACGTATTCGGCAATCGCCAACTGCGTTTGCGGGGCCGAATAACGATTAAAGCGGCTAAACAGCGTATTTCGCGCACCGGCCGGTTTGGCGCCGTTCAAATACTTGCCGCTCAGGGTGCCGAACGCTAGGCTGGAATAGGCTAACAGTTCGACGCCTTCGTGCTGGCTGATCTCCGCCAGAGCAATCTCAAAACTGCGGTTCAACAGGCTGTAGGGGTTCTGAATTGAGACGATGCGCGGCAGCTCATGCTTTTCAGCCAACTGCAGGTAACGCATCACGCCCCAAGGCGTTTCGTTAGACACCCCGATATAACGAATTTTACCGGCACGCACCTGCTCGGTCAGCGCTTCCAGCGTTTCCAGTAGGGTGACGGTAGCCTTTTCGTCAGTGTACTGGTAGTTGAGCTTACCGAAGAAGTTGGTCGCGCGCTGCGGCCAGTGCAGCTGGTAGAGATCGAGATAATCGGTGTTGAGGCGTTTCAGGCTGGCGTCCAGCGCGGCACGGATGTTTTTGCGATCCAGCGCCTGCTGCGGTCGGATACTGCTGTCAGTCCCGCGCACCGGCCCGGCGATTTTGCTGGCCAGCACCAGTTTCTCACGGTTGCCGCGAGCCTTGATCCAACTGCCGATGTACTGTTCGGTCAGCCCTTGGGTTTCAGGGCGGGGCGGTACCGGGTACATCTCTGCGGTATCGATCAGGTTGATGCCAGCGGCTAATGCATAGTCGAGTTGCGCGTGGGCATCGGCTTCACTGTTCTGTTCGCCAAAGGTCATGGTGCCCAGTCCCAGCACGCTCACTTCTAAAGAACTGTGGGGAATACGGTGGTATTGCATTAACGGCCTTCCTTTCGTGTTAGCGCTTACGGGCTATACACCCGATAAAACAGGAGCCAAACAATCTGCAAGGCGGTGATCTCGCCTTTGCCGACTATAACCAAGCCGAGAAGATGGGGGAAGTGGATTCAGTGCGGGGAGGGCTATCGCGCAACGCGGGGGCGATAGCCGATCGGGAAACTAGCGTTCGATGACCTGTGAAACCTGATCGCCGTTGATCTGGCGATGGTTGCCTTTTTCGTCTTTATAGCTGATGAGGCCGGTATCTTGGTCAATCTCTGGCTTGCCCTGAGTCAGGATCATATTGCCGTCTTTGGTCGCCATCACGTAATCGCTGGAGCATCCCGCCAACCCGGCGGCCATCACCAACGCAGACACTGCCATTACCCACTTTTTCATCCTGCGGATCCTCAGTTATGTATGCAAAAAGAAGCTTCTTTCTAGATTAGCAAACTATAGATGCATCGTGTTTCGGATAAGTCCTTATCTCTGTAAGAGAAAGTGACATTGAAACTGTGCGGGGGATACAAAAATATTAACGGGAGCGGCTTACGCTCGCTCCCGTTGGGGGATTACTCAGAGGCGGGTTTTTTCTTGCTGCGCATCAGATTGAGCGCTTCTACCGACATCGAGAAGAACATCGCAAAGTAGATGTAGCCTTTAGGTACATGCACCTGGAAGCTTTCCAGCATCAGGGTGAAGCCCACCAGGATCAAGAATGCCAGCGCCAGCATTTTCACCGAAGGGTGACGGTTAACGAACTCGCCAATCGGCCGGGCGGCAAACATCATAACGCCCACGGCAATCACTACTGCTGCCATCATGATAAACAGATGATCGGACAGGCCTACCGCGGTGATCACTGAATCCAGGCTGAAAATGATATCCAGCAGCATGATCTGCACGATGGCACCGAAGAAGCCGTGCACTTTAGTGTGGTGCTCTTCGTCCGACCCTTCGATGGTTTCATGGATCTCTTTACTGGCTTTCCAAATCAGGAACAGCCCGCCCAGCAGCAGGATCAGATCGCGAGCCGAAACGCTGTGATCCATGATGGTAAACAGCGGATGGGTCAGACGGATCACCCAGGCGATAGAGGCCAACAGCCCCAGACGCATTAACATTGCGCCGGCCAGCCCGATGCGACGCGCCTTGTTCTGCTGGGCTTTCGGCAGTTTAGACACCACCAGGGAAAGGAAAATAATGTTATCAATACCCAGAATGATCTCAAGAATGGTCAGCGTACCTAACGCTAACCAGGCATTGGGATCCATAATCCATTCGAACATTGCCTAGCCACACCTTAATAAAAAGCAAAGGCTGAATTATACGCGTTTATTGATACGGCGACACTGTTAGCTAAACACAGCCTAAACAAAAGCGATCAGATTAAGAAATGTCTTGCCAGCAGCGCGGCGGTGAAACTTTTTTTCAAATAGAAACCGCGCGGTAATGTGAGGATCGGCTGACCTTGTTCGCCGATGGCTTCGGTCAGGGCTTTACTGTTGGCCGCCTTGGGGCGTAGTTGCAGCACTTCACCGTGTCGTGCGGTGATCCGTTCTACGTGGCCAAGCACGATCAAATCCATCAGCTCTTCCCAGTCGCGGCGCAGCATCTCTTCTTCTTCTTCGTTCGGGCTCCACAACAGTGGTGAACCTATGCGCCGCTGTGCCAGCGGAATCTGCCGCTCGCCTTCCACCGGGATCCACAGCACCCGCGCCAGCTTATGGCGTACGTGGCTGCTGGCCCAGGTGACGCCGCTGTTGCCGGTCAAGGGCGCTACGCAGACGAAAGTGGTTTCCAGCGGCTTGCCGGCGGCGTCTATCGGGATGGTTTTCAGCTCGATGCCCAACTCGGGAAAATCCTGTTCCGGCTTGCTGCCGGCCATGGCGCCAAGATACTGCTCCAGCAGCATGCCAACCCATCCTTTATCCCGCTTCAGATCTTTGGGAATAGGCAACTGCGCACGTGCCGCCAGTTCTCCCAACTGACAGCCGGCAAGCTGCTGCGCCCGTTCAAACAGTTGCTGTTCATTTTCTGGAGGAGGGGGCAGAGGAGATAAAAACGCCATAATGCGAACCTGCTAGATTTGGTTGAAAAACGTACTGTATTTGTACACAGCGAACCTTGGTGGGCAAGGTCTGGGGAAAAGAATAATAGTAGCATGATTTTCCATGACTTTTTTCCCGCTACATGACGGGGGAAAAATTCAGGGCGACGCTTGTGCACCTGAAGCCACCGACAATAAACAGGATCTTACACCTATTTATCCACAGATTTATGGGATAACCCAAATTTTTACCGATCACTGGTTCGATTTACAGCCTTGACTCAGGGGTTTTTTTACGAAATTGTCCGTTTTGTGCGTAACTCATACGGATAATCTGTGGATAAAAACGACGTTGGTGGATCTTTCGCCAGGGTAAGATCCTAAACGGATATAGATCACATTTTTACTCTGTATAGGGTTGTTGATAAATAAATAACTTTATGTTTTTAATGATGTATTTTTGTTTTTGTTTTTATGGTGATTTTGAGTTCACCAGAGTTTTACCGGCTTATCCCTTGAGTTCTTCACACACCTATCCACAGAAAAAGTGAATAAAACCGCGTGTAAACGGCTTCACATGTTTATAACTTTGCCATTATCTGTGAGTTATCCCAATGTTATCCGGTCTGCACCGCCGCAAAGCAGTGGTTTACCGCCTGTAGCTTGTGTGAAACAATCAGGGTATCTATGCGAATTTAAGCTTATCGAGGTAGTCCGGTGATCGATGATGATGGCTACCGCCCGAATGTTGGTATCGTAATCTGTAATCGTCAGGGGCAAGTCCTGTGGGCTCGCCGTTACGGTCAACACTCCTGGCAGTTTCCCCAAGGGGGGATCAACCCCGGTGAAACCGCAGAACAGGCAATGTACCGTGAGCTGTTCGAAGAAGTGGGGCTGAGCAAAAAGGATGTGCGTATCCTGGCCTCAACCCGCAACTGGTTGCGCTATAAATTGCCAAAACGTTTGGTGCGTTGGGACACAAAGCCGGTTTGTATCGGCCAAAAGCAGAAATGGTTTCTTTTGCAGTTAATGTGCAATGACGCTGATATCAATATGCAACGCAGCAGCACGCCGGAGTTTGACGGCTGGCGCTGGGTGAGCTTTTGGTATCCGGTGCGCCAGGTGGTGTCGTTCAAACGCGACGTTTACCGCCGGGTGATGAAAGAATTCGCCGTCACCGTGATGCCGATGCAGGAGCAGGCAGCGCAGCGGCAGACCCCCGCTTATCGCCGGAAGAGAGGTTAAGTTAAGCCGACTATGCTCACGCGCTTGCGAGAAATTGTTGAGAAGGTGGCCGCGGCGGCCAGCCTGACAGATGCGCTGGATCTTTTGGTCAATGAAACCTGTCTGGCAATGGATACGGAAGTCTGTTCCATCTATCTGGCAGACAATGACCGCCGCTGTTATTACCTGATGGCGACACGCGGGTTAAAAAAACCGCGTGGGCGCACTATCGCACTGGCCTTTGATGAAGGCATCGTCGGCCTGGTTGGGCGCCGTGCCGAGCCGATTAACCTGGCGGATGCGCAGAGCCACCCCAGCTTCAAATATATTCCCCAGGTGAAGGAGGATCGGTTCCGATCCTTCCTCGGCGTGCCGATCATTCATCGCCGCCAACTGCTGGGCGTATTGGTGGTTCAGCAGCGTGAGCTGCGCCAGTTCGACGAAAGCGAAGAGTCTTTTATGGTGACGCTGGCCACGCAAATGGCCGGTATCCTATCCCAATCGCAGCTTAACGCTCTTTTTGGCCAGTATCGCCAGACGCGCATTCGTGCGCTGGCGGCATCGCCAGGCGTGGCGGTGGCTGAAGGTTGGCAGGACAGCAGCCAGCCGTCACTCGATCAGGTTTACAAGGCCTCAACGCTCGATACCGCCAGCGAACGTGAACGCCTGACCCAGGCGCTGGAAGAAGCCGGGGCGGAATTCCGCCGTTTCAGCAAGCGCTTTGCCGCCAGCTCGCAAAAAGAGAGCGCGGCGATTTTCGATCTTTACTCTCACCTGCTGAACGACGCCCGCCTCAAGCGCGAACTCTTCGCCGAGATCGATGCCGGCTCCGTAGCGGAATGGGCGGTGAAACAGGTGATCGAAGTCTTTGCCGCCCAGTTCGCCAGCCTGCAAGACACCTACATGCGCGAGCGCGCCAGCGATCTGCGCGCGCTCGGTCAGCGCCTTTTATTCCACCTCGACGATACCACTCAGGGCGCAACCCAGTGGCCGGCGCGTTTTGTGCTGGTGGCCGATGAACTGACCGCTACCCTGTTGGCAGAAATGCCACAGGACAGGCTGGTCGGCGTGGTGGTCCGCGACGGTGCCGCCAACTCACACGCGGCTATTTTGGTGCGTGCGATGGGGGTGCCGACGGTGATGGGGGCGGATATCCAGCCTGCATTGCTCAGCCAGCGCCTGCTGATTGTCGATGGCTATCGCGGCGAGCTGCTGGTTGATCCGGAGCCGGTGCTGGTGCAGGAATACCAGCGTCTGATCAGCGAAGAGCTGGAATTAAGCCGATTGGCGGAAGACGATGTCGAACAGCCGGCTCAGCTCAAAAGCGGCGAGCGAGTGCAGGTGATGCTCAACGCCGGTCTTAGCCCGGAACACGAGCAATTGCTGGGAGGGCGCGTCGATGGCGTCGGCCTCTACCGTACCGAAATTCCATTTATGCTGCAGAGTGGCTTCCCTTCCGAAGAGGAACAGGTCGCCCAATATCAGGGTATGTTGCAGCTCTATCCGAACAAGCCGGTGACGCTGCGCACGCTGGATATCGGCGCCGATAAGCAGCTGCCTTATATGCCTATCAGCGAAGAAAACCCCTGTCTGGGTTGGCGCGGTATCCGCATCACCCTGGATCAGCCGGAAATCTTCCTGATCCAGGTGCGCGCCATGCTGCGTGCCAATGCCGGTACCGGCAATCTGGGCATTTTGCTGCCGATGATCACCAGTCTGGAAGAGATCGACGAGGCCCGACGCCTGATCGATCGCGCTGGGCGGGAAGTGGAAGAAGTGTTGGGGTATGAAATTCCCAAACCCAAACTTGGCGTAATGCTTGAAGTGCCGTCGATGATCTTCCTGATCCCGCATCTGGCCGGGCGGGTGGAGTTTATTTCGGTCGGTACCAACGACCTGACCCAATATCTGTTGGCGGTTGATCGCAACAATACCCGAGTGGCTTCGCTGTACGACAGCCTGCATCCTTCCATGCTGCAGGTGCTCAAGATGATTGTCGTTCAGGCCCAGGCCGTCGGGCTGCCGGTGGGGTTGTGCGGTGAACTGGCCGGCGATCCCATGGGGGCCTTGCTGCTGGTGGGCATGGGCTACCGCAACCTGAGCATGAACGGACGTAGCGTGGCGCGGATCAAATATCTGCTGCGGCATATTGAGCTCTCCGATGCCGAAGTGCTGGCGCAGCGGGTACTCAGTGCCCAAATGACCACCGAAGTGCGCCATCAGGTGGCGGCGTTTATGGAGCGGCGTGGCATGGGCGGGTTAATCCGCGGCGGCAAGTAACGCCGCAGGCTGACTGATTTTTTTACAGAACTTTTCCCAGCAGTCCAGTCCGGAGACGCTTAAGCTTATGCTATTATCCGCCTCCTCACTGTGTTGAAAGCAACGGAAAAAGTGCTCCTGCTGCGTTTCACCGCGTTTGGCACCTGCCGCCCCCGGATGGGGAAGAATAATAGACATGTTGTGGTGATAGATGACCAATAGCTATCTGGCGTTTCCTAAATTTGATCCGGTGATTTTCTCTATCGGCCCGGTCTCTCTGCATTGGTACGGTCTGATGTACCTGGTTGGCTTCGTTTTTGCCATGTGGTTGGCGGTGCGCCGTGCCAACAAACCGGGCAGCGGCTGGACCAAGGATGAAGTAGAGAACCTGCTGTATGCCGGTTTCCTCGGCGTGTTCGTCGGTGGCCGCGTTGGCTATGTGTTGTTCTACAACCTGCCGCTGTTCCTGGATAACCCGCTCTATCTGTTCAAAGTCTGGGATGGCGGTATGTCGTTCCACGGCGGCCTGATGGGGGTTATTCTGGTGATGTTCTGGTTCGCTCGTCGTACCAAACGCACCTTCTTCCAGGTTTCTGATTTTATTGCCCCGCTGATCCCCTTCGGCCTGGGTGCCGGTCGCTTGGGCAACTTTATCAATGGCGAACTCTGGGGCCGTGTTACCACCGATACCCCATGGGCGATGCTGTTCCCAAGTTCACGCGCGGAAGACGTAGCGCTTGCCGCCGCCGATCCGCAACTGCTGCCGATCCTGAATCAATACGGCGTGCTGCCGCGCCACCCGTCCCAGCTGTATGAACTGCTGCTGGAAGGCGTGGTGCTGTTTATCATTCTGAACCTGTTTATTCGCAAACCGCGGCCGATGGGCGCCGTTTCCGGCCTGTTCCTGATTGGTTATGGCGTATTCCGCATTATCGTCGAAGCTTTCCGTCAGCCGGATGCCCAGCTCGGCCTGTTCGACGGCGTAATCAGCATGGGGCAGATCCTGTCCGTTCCTATGGTGGTGGCCGGTATTATTATGATGATTTGGGCGTATCGTCGTCGCCCGCAGCAACAACTGTCGTGAGGAACAAATGAAACAGTATCTGGATTTGATGAACAAAGTGCTCGCCGAGGGCACCCCTAAAGCCGACCGTACCGGCACTGGCACGCTGTCGATTTTCGGCCACCAGATGCGTTTCAATTTGCAGGAAGGCTTCCCGTTGGTTACCACCAAAAAATGTCACCTGCGTTCGATCATCCATGAACTGTTGTGGTTCCTGAACGGCGACACCAACGTGGCTTACCTGAAGGAAAACAAAGTCAGCATCTGGGACGAGTGGGCCGACGAGAACGGCGACCTTGGCCCGGTGTACGGTAAACAGTGGCGTGCCTGGGGAGCCGCAGACGGCCGTCAGATCGACCAGTTGACCACGGTGCTGAACCAGCTGAAACAGGATCCGGATTCACGCCGCATCATAGTCTCGGCCTGGAACGTGGGTGAATTGGACCAGATGGCGCTGGCGCCATGCCATGCGTTCTTCCAGTTCTACGTGGCGGACGGAAAATTATCCTGTCAGCTGTACCAGCGCTCGTGCGATGTGTTCCTCGGCCTGCCGTTCAACATTGCCAGCTACGCGCTGTTGGTGCATATGATGGCGCAGCAATGCGATCTGGAAGTGGGTGATTTCGTCTGGACTGGCGGCGATACCCACCTGTACAGCAACCATATGGAACAAACCCAGCTGCAGCTGACCCGTGAACCGCGTGCCTTGCCAACGCTTTTGATCAAACGCAAACCGGCATCGCTGTTCGATTACCGTTTCGAAGATTTTGAAATCGAAGGGTACGATCCGCATCCCCCAATCAAAGCACCGGTTGCTATCTGATTTTCTCCGCATAAGTTACCCCCAAGGGCGCACAGGTTGCGCCCTTATTTTTTTCTGCCGCCCCTCTCTGCGCACTGCATCGCATTTTGTTGTGCTTGTTCACCAGTTGCATAGAAAGCCTGCGCGGTGCGCTTCAAGGCCAAAAAGCCCCCCTTTACCCTGTTGCGGGCCTGATTACACTGGCCGCCATGAACGACGAGATGAATTTTAACCCCGATGGCCAGCGCGGCATGACGCTGATAGAACTGCTGGTGGTGATTACCCTGGCGGGTCTGCTCACGGGCTGGGGTGTCAGCCACTGGCGTCATTATCAGCAGGCTTTGCGGTTGGAACACACTGCACAACAACTGCTGGCTTTTCTCAACCGGTTGCAGGCTGATGCCAACTGGCACAACCGCACGGCGCTGCTGGGGATTAAACCCGGAACGACCTGGTGTATCGGTGAAGGTCAAACGCCTGCGAATTGCGCTGCACTCGACGATGACATCTTCAAGCCGCATTACCCTGATGTGCGGCTGACAGACCATACCCAAAAAGAGATGGGGTTTTATGGCCTGCGCAATAATGCGCAGGCGGGGCATATTGTGCTTAGCAACGGTGCAGGCAGCCTGAGGTTGGTGCTTTCTGCCAAGGGGCGACTGCGACTGTGCAGCGAAGGGGTGAGCATCAGGGGGGTTGCACTATGTCAGCCTTAGAGCGGGGTTTTACGCTGCCGGAGGTGATGTTGGCGCTGACGTTCGGCAGCCTGATTGCGCTTGCTGCCGCCAAAACCTATCCGGTTTTACGTCAACACAGCGTCGATGTCGGCAGGCACTACCGGCTGGAGTCGGTACTGCGGCAATTGGCCTTCGGCATAGAGAAAGATCTGCGCCGTGCGGGGTTTTGCGCCGGTCAGTGCCGTGGGCAACCAATACTGCTTAGCCACCTTCCCGGAGAAGCGGCGGGCAGTTGCGTGATTATCGCCTATGACATCAGTCGTAACGGCCATTGGGAGGCTTTCGGCGCCGATGCCGACTATTTCGGTTATCGCCTGCGCCAGGGGATGTTGGAAGGGCAGCGGGGTATTAATCATTGTCGGGGCGGTGGCTGGGAACGCCTGATCGATAACGACGAAGTGCGTATCGAAGCCTTCAGCGTAAAGACCAACCTGGGTGAAAACGGAAAAACCTGGGCTACGCTGGCGCTGAGCGGCCGTGCGAAAGCGGACGACGGTATACGGCGCAGCCTGGTCTGGGCGGTCAATATGGCTTCTCTGCCATGAACATTAGTGTCGAACGAGGCGGCAGTACCTTGGCGGCCGTAATGATGCTGTTGGTGATGGGGCTGATGCTGTTGAATGCCCAGCACCGGCAATTGGATAGCGCTTTGATATTGGCGACCGACGAGAAGCGCTATTTACGGGCTTACAATCAGGCCGCTTCCGCGCTCAGTTGGGGTGTGGCCCAGACTTGGCCTCGCGGGCAATTGAGCGTCAGTGGCTGGTGGTGCCGGCAAGCCGACGCGCTACGCGCCTGCGCAAAATTATCCTCCCAGGTGGGTATTGTCCTGGTGCGTGGTGAAGCACCGATGAATGGCGCAGAGCCTTTGCGGTTATATCAACGGAGCAAACCTGAGGGCGCAACCGGAGAGATTGCGCTCAGAGCAGAAACCGGGGGGGGGCTGGATTTTTGCCCTGAAAAAAAGCAGGCGGACTGTGAGGATTAACCCAACTGATGCATCTGACGCAACCTTATGGCGCCAGCGGGGCTTCAGCTTGCCGGAGGTCTTGATTGCCGCGTTGCTGTTCGCGGTGTCGCTACTGGGGTTGTTACAGTATCATCAGGTGCTGTTGCAGTCGTTCCAGCGTCAGTGGCAGTATCGACAGGCGTGGTCGTTGGCGCACCAGCATCTGGAAGTGTTCGCCGCTACCGGTCGCATGGATGCCGGGCTGCCGCCACTGGCACCCGGCTGGCGGCGTGAGACCAGCTTGAGCAGCCCACAGCCTGCCTGTCAGCGGTTAGTGGTAAGAATACAAACGCCCCAACAGCAGTGGGCGGAACTCAGTCGTTGGTACTGCATGCGCCAGTGAGCTGGCACATATTTTGTTTTAAGGGAGCGCCCAATGTTTAAGGTTTATCACTCCAATCAGTTGGACGTGTTAAAAACGCTGACCAGCATTTTGATAGCCAGAGAGCCCTTGGCCGATCCTTTCCAACAGGAAGTGGTGTTGGTGCAGAGCCCCGGTATGGCGCAGTGGCTGCAGATGCAACTGGCGGAGGAGTTCGGCATCGCCGCCAACATTGCTTTCCCCCTGCCGGCCACCTTCATCTGGGACATGTTTACCCGGGTGTTACCGGGTATCCCGAAAGAGAGCGCCTTCAGCAAAGACGCCATGACCTGGAAGCTGATGTGGCTGCTGCCCGATTTACTCACCCAGCCTGAATTTGCTCCACTGCAGCATTACCTCACCGACGACGGCGACAAACGTAAAATTCATCAACTGGCCGGTCGGGTGGCTGACCTGTTTGACCAATACCTGGTGTATCGCCCGCAATGGCTGGAAAACTGGCAGAAGGGCGAACGCGTTGACGGACTGGCGGAAGCGCAGCAATGGCAGGCCCCGCTGTGGGCGCGCCTGGTAGAGTACACCGCGGAATTGGGGCAGCCGGAATGGCATCGCGCCAACCTGTATCGCCGTTTTATCAACGAGCTGGAAAAGGCACAGCAGCCCCCGGCGGGATTGCCGCCACGGGTCTTTATCTGCGGCATTTCGGCATTGCCGCCGGTCTATCTGGAGGCCCTCCAGGCGCTGGGCAGGCACATTGACGTTCACCTGATGTTCACTAACCCTTGCCGCTACTACTGGGGAGATATTCAGAGTCAATCATTTCTGGCGAAATTGCAGAGCCGCAAACGACGCCATTATCAGGATCAAACCGAATATGCGTTATTCAAAGATCCTGAAAATGCCGCCGCGCTGTTTAATGAAGCCGGTGAGCAAGACCTGCCGAACCCACTGCTGGCCTCATGGGGCAAGTTGGGACGCGACCACCACTTTTTGCTTTCGCAGATCGAATCTGCGCAGGAAGTTTTCGCATTTGTCGATATCCCTGCGGACAATCTGCTGCATGGCATTCAGTACGATATGCTGGAGCTGAAGAACAGTGCGGTTATCGGCACCACGCCGGAAACGCTGGAAAGCAGCGCCACCAAACGACGACTGGATCCTGCCGATCGCTCCATCAGCCTGCACGCTTGCCACAGCCCGCAGCGTGAAGTTGAGGTGCTGCACGATCAGTTATTGAGCATGTTGGCGGATGACCCTGAGCTGACGCCGCGCGACATTATTGTGATGGTGGCGGACATCGACAATTACACGCCTTATATCCAGGCGGTATTCGGCAATGCCTCCCCGGAACGCTACCTGCCGTTTGCCATTTCTGACCGCAAAGCCAGCCAGGCTCATCCGGCGCTGCAGGCTTTTATCTCGCTGTTGGATCTGCCGCAGAGCCGCTTTACCTCAGAGCAGGTGCTAGCACTACTGGAGGTTCCCGCACTGGCGGCGCGATTCTCCATCCGGGAAGAGGGCCTGCGTCTGTTGCGCCATTGGGTGGGTGAATCCGGCGTACGCTGGGGCCTGGATGACGACAACGTGCGCGAACTGGATTTGCCCGCCACCGGACAGCACACCTGGCAATTTGGCATTACGCGTATGCTGTTGGGTTACGCCATGGACAGCAATGCCGGTGACTGGCAGGGGGTCTTGCCCTACGACGAATCGAGCGGATTGGTCGCCGAGCTGGCTGGGCAGCTAGCTGAGCTGCTGGCGGCGTTGAGCCGCTGGCGGCAACGACTGGGGCAACTGCGTACGCTGCAGGAATGGCAGCCGCTGTGCCGCCAACTGCTGGAGACCTTCTTTGAGCAGGACGGTGAAACCGAAGTGGTGCTGGCGCTGATTGAGCAGCAGTGGAACAAGCTGTTCGAGTTCGGGTTGGCGGCCCGTTATCCCGATGAGGTGCCACTGTCCATCCTGCGTGATGAACTGGCGTCACGCCTCGATCAGGAGCGGATCAGCCAGCGTTTCCTGGCCGGGCAAATCAATTTCTGCACCCTGATGCCGATGCGTTCCATCCCGTTCAACGTGGTTTGCCTGCTGGGTATGAACGACGGCGTTTATCCGCGTACTTTGCCGCCGTTAGGCTTTGATCTGATGGCACAGCAGGTCAAGCGTGGCGATCGTAGCCGCCGTGATGATGACCGCTATCTGTTCCTGGAGGCGATACTGTCGGCGCAGCAACGGCTGTATATCAGCTTTATTGGCCGTTCCATTCAGGATAACAGCGAACGTTACCCTTCGGTGTTGGTGACCGAGCTGCTGGAATACCTTGAACAGAGCTACTGCCTGCCGGGTGATGAGGCGTTGGACGCCGATGGCAGCGCAAAACGCGTGGGTGATCACTTGCTTAACTGGCACTCGCGTATGCCGTTTGCCGCCGAGAATTTCCTGCCCGGTACAGAAGATCAGAGCTACGCCGCGGAATGGCTGCCGGCCGCCGACGGAAAAGGAGCTGCACATCCGGCGTTTAATCAACCTCTGCTGCCGGAAGCACAAACCCAGATTTTGCTGGATGACTTGCTGCGATTCTATCGCCACCCTATCCGCGCCTTCTTCCAACTCCGTCTGGGGGTCAGCTTCATTTTGGAAGAAACCGAACTGCCGGATGAAGAGCCCTTTACCCTGGATAATCTCAGCCGTTATCAGTTCAACAGCCAACTGTTGAATACCCTGATTGACGGTGAGGACGCCACTCGCCTATTTCAGCGAGTTCGTGCCGCCGGCGGATTACCCTTTGGCCCATTCGGTGAAATTTATTGGCAGAAGCAGCAGGAAGAGATGGCTGAACTGGCTGAGCAGGTGCGGGCAGAGCGCAGCGAAGGGCACAGTCTTGAACTGGATATCGACATTGCCGGCGTGCGCATTAGCGGCTGGTTGCATCAGGTTCAGGAAGACGGGCTGTTACGTTGGCGGCCATCCACCCTGTCGGCCGTCGATGGGATATTGCTGTGGCTGGAGCATCTGGTGTACTGCTGCGCCGGTGGCACAGGGGAAAGCCGTATTTACGGTCGCAAAGGGGCAGCCTGGCGTTTTGCCGCCCTGAGCGCAGAGGATGCCCATGAGCAACTGGCCGAATTGGTGGCCGGTTATCAGCGCGGTCTGTGTCAGCCGTTGCTGTTGCTGAACAAAAGCGGCTGGGCTTGGCTAAGCCAATGTTACCAGCCGGAAACGCAGCAGATTGACTGGGATGAAGAGGTGCAAATCAAGGCTAGAGCCAAGCTGCTGCAGACCTGGCAGGGCGATCAGCGCATTCCGGGGGAAGGCGAAGACCCTTATGTGCAGCGGGTATTCCGGCAGTTGGATAATCCTTCTTTAGCGCAAATTCTGGCCGAAACAGAACGTTACCTGCTGCCGGTTGCGCGACATAACCTTGGGTAACAATCCCCCGGTGGTACTGATTGCCGGGAGGTGGTAAAAATAATTAGGGTTATATTCAACTATCGGGGTCAGCTCCGGTCTTACATAACGTACAAGCATATAGATATTATTGTGTTGTTTTGATGTACGCCGTCAACGTCAGGGATTTGGCGCGACGGCGTCAGAATAGGGGTTTATTTTGGATATGCGCAGACAGTTGGCCCGCATCACCGGGTTAGTATTATTGGTTATGTTTTGGGCACCGTTGAGCTGGGCCGCACAGGGATGGCAACCGCTGGCGGAGAAGATCAACAAAAGCGATCACGATCCGCGTCAGTATCAGGCGATCAAACTGACGAACGGCATGACCGTGCTGCTGGTGTCCGATGCTCAGACACCAAAATCGCTGGCGGCGCTGGCGCTGCCGGTGGGCTCGCTGGAGGATCCGAACAGCCAGCTTGGGCTGGCGCACTACCTGGAGCACATGGTGCTGATGGGATCCAAGCGCTATCCGCAGCCGGAAAACCTGTCCGAGTTTCTAAAGAAACACGGTGGCAGCCATAACGCCAGCACCGCCTCTTACCGCACCGCATTCTATCTGGAAGTGGAAAACGATGCCCTGGCCCCGGCGGTAGACCGCATGGCGGATGCCATTGCCGAGCCGATATTGGATCCAGGCAATGCCGATCGCGAACGTAATGCAGTGAATGCCGAGCTGACGATGGCACGTTCGCGTGACGGTATGCGCATGGCGCAGGTCGGGGCGGAAACGCTAAACCCGGCTCACCCGAGTGCGCGTTTTTCCGGCGGTAACCTCGATACCCTGAAAGACAAGCCCGGCAGCAAGCTGCACGACGAGCTGACCGCATTCTATCAACGCTATTATTCCGCCAATCTGATGATGGGGGTGTTGTATAGCAATCAACCCTTACCGGCATTGGCTGAACTGGCGGCCAAAACCTTTGGCCGCGTACCAAACCATGATGCCAGCGTACCGCCGATAACCGTCCCGGCCGTCACGCCTGAGCAACAGGGGATCATTATTCACTATGTGCCGGCCCAGCCGCGCAAGCAGTTGAAGGTCGAGTTCCGCATCGACAACAACAGCGCTGAGTTCCGCAGTAAAACTGATACCTATATCGCTTACCTGATTGGCAACCGCAGCCAAAACACGCTGTCGGACTGGCTACAGAAGCAAGGGTTGGCGGATGCAATCAATGCCGGGGCCGATCCTATGGTCGATCGCAACGGCGGGGTGTTTTCTATCAGCGTTTCGCTGACCGATAAAGGCCTGGCCAAACGTGACGAGGTGGTTGCCGCAATTTTCAATTACCTGAAGATGTTACGCAGCGAAGGCATCAAGCAAAGCTATTTTGATGAGATCTCCCACGTACTGAACCTGGATTTCCGTTATCCCTCGATCACCCGTGATATGGATTATATCGAATGGCTGGTGGATACCATGCTGCGCGTGCCGGTCGAACATACGCTGGATGCGCCTTACCTGGCCGACCGCTATGACGCCAAAGCGATTGCCGAGCGTCTGGACGCCATGACGCCGCAAAACGCACGCATCTGGTTTGTCAGCCCGAATGAACCGCATAACAAAACGGCCTACTTCGTTAATGCGCCATATCAGGTCGATAAGATTACGCCGCAGCGCTTCGAGCAGTGGCAGCAATTGGGCAAGGGGATCAGTCTGTCGTTGCCGGCCTTGAACCCGTATATACCTGATGATTTCAGCCTAACCAAGCCTTCGCACGAGTTCAAAAAACCGGAGATGGTGGTCGACCAACCGGGCCTGCGGGTGTTGTATATGCCGAGCCGCTACTTCGCCGACGAGCCTAAAGCCGACGTTACAGTGGCGTTCCGCAATGCAAAAACCATGGACTCGGCGCGCAACCAGGTGCTGTTCTCGTTGACCGACTATCTGGCGGGAATTTCGCTGGATCAGCTGAGCTATCAGGCCTCGGTTGGCGGCTTGAGTTTCTCTACTTCACCGAACAACGGTCTGCAATTCAACGCCAACGGCTTCACTCAGCGTCTGCCGCAGTTGCTGACGTCGTTGATTGAGGGATACTCCAGCTTCACGCCGACGGAAGACCAACTGGCGCAGGCCAAATCCTGGTATTTGGAGCAACTGGATTCTGCCGAGAAGGGCAAAGCCTTCGAACTGGCGATTCAGCCGGTGCAGATGGTTTCCCGCGTGCCGTACTCCGAACGCAGCGAGCGCCGTGAGGTGTTGAAAACCCTGACGCTGAAAGACGTGCTGGCCTACCGCGACAGTCTGCTGGCCGATGCTACACCGGAGTTGCTGGTGGTGGGCAATATGAGCAAGCAACAGGTGGATACGCTGGCCTCCACGTTGAAACACCGTCTGGGATGCACCGGTATTGAATGGTGGCACGGCGAAGACGTTGAAGTGGCTAAAAAACAGCTGGCCAACCTGCAGCGTGCCGGCAGCAGCACCGACTCGGCGCTGGCAGCGGTCTATGTGCCGACCAGCTATGACGAAGTGACCGGCATGGCCTACAGCTCGCTGTTGGGCCAGATTATTCAGCCGTGGTTCTACAGTCAGCTGCGTACCCAGGAGCAATTGGGCTATGCGGTATTTGCTTTCCCGATGTCCGTGGGGCGGCAGTGGGGGATTGGTTTCCTGTTGCAAAGCAACAGCAAGCAGCCGGCATATCTGTACCAGCGCTATCAGGATTTCTACCCGAAAACCGAAAAACGCCTGCGTGAGATGAAACCGGCCGACTTTGAACAGTACAAGCAGGCGATGATCAACGAGTTGAAACAGCGCCCGCAAACCCTGAGTGAAGAGGCTGGCCGTTTTGCCAATGACTTCGATCGCGGCAATTTTGCGTTTGATACCCGCCATAAGCTGATTGAGCAGATCAAGCAACTGACGCCGGTCAAATTGGCGGACTATTTCCATCAGGCGGTGATCCAGCCGCAGGGTCTGGCGGTATTGTCGCAGGTGAGCGGCAGCGGCCAGGAGAAGGCGGATTATGCCGTGCAGCCGGAGTGGGTGACTTATCCTAATGCGTCCGCACTGCAGCAAACTATGCCACGTAAGGTCGCTACACCATGACAGAGAGTACCCCGCAGCGGCTTGATCCGCTAACGTTGCCGCTGTTTGGCGAACGGCTGATAGAAGCCTCGGCGGGGACCGGCAAGACCTTTACCATCGGGGCGCTGTATCTGCGCCTGCTGCTTGGCCTGGGCCAGGCGGCAGCGTTTCCCCGGCCGCTGACGGTAGAGGAGATCCTGGTGGTGACCTTTACCGAGGCCGCCACCGAGGAGTTGCGTGGGCGTATTCGCAGCAATATCCATGGGTTGCGTATTGCCTGTGTCCGTGGCCGTAGCAAGGATCCGTTATTTACCTCGTTGATGGCGGAGATTAAAGATCTGCCCGACGCCGCTGCGCAGCTGTTGGCGGCCGAGCGGCAGATGGACGAAGCGGCGATATACACCATCCACGGTTTCTGTCAGCGTATGCTGACCCACAACGCCTTCGAGTCCGGCATTCTGTTTGAGCAAACTCTGGTGCAGGATGAGTTGCCGCTGCGTCGCCAGGCCTGTGCGGATTTTTGGCGTCGCCATTGTTACCCGTTGCCGCTGGGCGTGGCCCGGGCGGTAAGTCAGGAATGGAGCGGCCCGGAAGCCCTGCTGGCCGATCTCTCCGGTTATTTGCATGGCGAAGCACCGCTGTTACGACGACCGCCGAAAGATGACGAAACGGTGCTGATGCGCCATGAGCAAATCGTGGCGCGTATTGACGCCATTAAAGCGCAGTGGGTGTCGGCAGCAGGCGATCTGGAAGCCTTAATCAGCCAGTCCGGCGTGGACAAGCGCAGCTACAGCAGCAAACATCTGCCCAACTGGCTGCATAAGGTGGGCGAATGGACGGTGCTGGAAACGCAGGACTATCAGCTACCGAAAGAGCTGGATAAGTTCCGCCAGTCGGTGCTGTTGGATAAAACCAAAAAAGGCGAGCCGCCACGTCATCCGCTGTTTGTGGCTATCGACGAACTTTTTGATGAACCGCTGACGCTGCGAGATTTGATCATGGCGCGGGCATTGAGCGAGATTCGTCTTTCTATTCAGCAAGAAAAGCGTCAACGAGCCGAGTTGGGCTTTGACGATTTGCTCAGCCGTTTGGATAGCGCACTGCACAGTGAAGGTGGCGATCGGTTAGCGCAGGCGATCCGTCAGCGTTATCCGGTGGCGATGATCGATGAATTCCAGGATACCGATCCGCAGCAATACCGCATCTTCCAAAAGCTTTACGTTGGCCGCCCCGAATGCGGCCTGCTGCTGATAGGCGACCCGAAACAGGCGATTTATGCCTTCCGCGGTGCCGACATCTTTACCTATATGCGAGCCCGCTCAGAGGTAAGCGCCCACTATACGCTTGAGACCAACTGGCGCTCGTCACCGGCAATGGTCGGCAGCGTTAACCATCTGTTTGCTCAGGTGGAAAAACCCTTCCTGTTCAGCCAAATTCCCTTTATTGACGTGGCCGCCGCCGCAAAAAACCGGGGCTTGGCTTTTGAACTGCAAAACCAACCGCAACCGGCAATGCAATTCTGGCTGCAGCAGGGAGAAGGTGTTGGCGTTAGTGAGTACCAACAATTGATGGCGCGCCTGTGTGCCACGCAAATCCGTGACTGGCTCAGCGCCGGGCAACAGCAGCAGGCTTGGCTGGTGGATGGCGATAAACGCCGGGCGGTGCAGGCTTCAGACATTACCGTGCTGGTGCGTAGCCGTAACGAGGCGGCGTTAGTTCGCGATGCACTCAGTGCGCTGGCCATTCCTTCGGTTTATTTGTCCAACCGCGACAGCGTGTTTGATACGCCAGAGGCCAAGGATTTGCTGTGGTTGCTACAGGCCGTGCTGGCACCGGAGCAGGAGCGTACCTTGCGCAGCGCTATGGCGACCGGGCTGATGGGATTGGACGCATTGGTGCTGGACAGTTTGAATCAGGATGAGCGCGCCTGGGATAGGCTGGTCGACGAGTTTGACGGCTATCGCTCCCTCTGGCTGCGCCGGGGGGTATTGCCGATGTTGCGCGAGGTGATGAAGCAGCGCCATCTGGCAGAAAACCTGTTGGCCACGCAGGGTGGCGAGCGTCGATTGACCGACGTGATGCATTTGGGGGAACTGTTGCAGGAAGCCTCAGCCCAGCTCGACAGCGAGCATGCGCTGGTACGTTGGCTGGCGCAGCAGATTGCCCAACCCAATCGACAGTCTGACAACCAACAGCTACGTCTGGAAAGCGATCGCCATCTGGTGCAGGTGATCACCATCCATAAATCCAAAGGGCTGGAGTTTGATCTGGTGTGGCTGCCGTTCGTCGGTAATTTCCGCCAACAGCAGCAGGTGCTGTATCACGATCGCCAGAGCTTCCAGGCTTTGCTCGACCTCAACGCCGATGAAGAAAGTATCGAATGGGCGGAGGAGGAGCGACTGGCGGAGGATTTACGCCTGTTGTACGTGGCGTTGACCCGTTCGGTGTATCACTGCAGCATCGGTATTGCGCCGCTGATCCAAGGCACCCGCAAGAAGCAGGGGGATACCGATTTACACCGCAGTGCGCTGGGCTATCTGGTGCAAGCCGGCCAGGCCGGCGATGCGGCCTATCTGCAGCAATGCCTGCAACAGCTTGTCAGGGAAGGCGTTGCGCTGTCGCTGGTCGACACGCTGGATGAACAGCCCTGGTTGCCACAAACGCCGGAATTGAGCGAACTGGCCGCTAAAGGTTTTTCACGTCAGGTCCAGGATTTTTGGCGAGTGACCAGCTATACCGGCTTGCAACAGCACGGCGTGGGCCTGATGCAGGATTTATTGCCGCGGCTGGATGTTGATGCCGCAGGCGAGCAAGCTCAGGACAGTGAACCAGCGCTCACACCGCACACTTTTCCGCGCGGTGCTACGCCAGGGACTTTCTTGCACAGCCTGTTTGAAACGCTCGATTTTACCCAACCGCTCGATGAACAGTGGCTGCTGGAGCAACTGCAACAACAAGGCTTTGCCGAACATTGGCAACCGATACTGCTGGCGTGGATGCAGGTGTTGCTCAACACTCCGCTCAATGAGACCGGTGTCGTGCTGTCGGCATTGGCGCCACAGCAAAAGCAGGCGGAACTGCAGTTTTATCTGCCGATCGACAGGCTGTTGCAGGCCCGTGAGCTGGATGCCCTGGTGAAAAACTACGATCCGCTTTCTGCTCGCTGCCCGGCACTGGATTTCCAACAGGTGCAGGGAATGTTGAAAGGGTTTATTGACCTGGTGTTCTGCTGGCAGGGGAAGTACTACCTGCTGGATTACAAGTCCAACTGGTTGGGCGAGGACAGCAGTGCCTATACCCGGCCGGCGATGGAGCAGGCGATGGCAGAACACCGTTACGATCTGCAGTATCAGTTATATACCCTGGCGCTGCACCGTTATCTGCGCCATCGGCTGGTGGACTACGACTATCAACGGCACTTCGGCGGGGTGATTTATTTGTTCCTGCGCGGGGTGGATGCGCAGCATCCAGGCAACGGCATCTTCGCCTGTCGGCCAGAGCAAGCGTTAGTCGAGGGTATGGACAGGTTGTTCAGCGGCGAGGCCATTACGGCAGAGGATGAGCCATGATAGCTTTACTGGAACAGGCGCAGGCACTCGGCGTGCTGCGCCCGCTGGATTTACAGTTTGCCCGCGTGGTGGCCACAGCGGACCAGCCGGATATTTTATTGGCTGCCGCTTGCCTCAGCGCCGAGGCGGGTGCCGGCCATGTTTGCCTGATGCTGGAACAGTTGTTGCCGGAGAATCTTTTTGACGGACGTCAGCCAGAGCTGGCGCAGGCTGTGTGGTTGGCGGCCGGGCAGCCCGATCTGACCGACTGGCAGCAGCGCCTGTCCGCCAGTGCGGCGGTTGGCGATGGCAGCACGGCGATGCCGATGGTGTTGCAACAGCAGCGTTTGTACCTGCAGCGCATGTGGCAGAACGAAGGTGAGGTTGCCGATTTTATCAGCGGTGACAGCCTCCATCAGGCGGTTGAAGAAGCCGAGCTACGCACCATTCTCGATCAATTATTTGGCGAAGCGACCGACGAACCGGACTGGCAGAAAATTGCCGCCGCGGTGGCCGCCACGCGGCGCATTGCCGTCATTTCCGGCGGACCGGGCACCGGTAAAACGACCACCGTGGCCAAGCTGTTGGCCGCGTTGGTGCAGCTTGCCGAAGGCCGACGTTTGCGCATTCAGTTAGCGGCACCCACCGGTAAAGCGGCGGCGCGCTTGACCGAATCCTTGGGCAGCGCCGGCAGGCAACTGGCGCTAACGCCGGAGCAACGTGCGCTGTTCCCAACCGAAGCCTCCACTCTTCACCGTCTGCTAGGCGCTCAGCCCAACAGCCAGCGTATGCGTTATCACCGTGGCAACCCGCTGCATCTGGATGTACTGGTGGTCGATGAAGCCTCGATGGTTGACCTGCCGATGATGGCGCGCCTGATTGCCGCTTTGCCTGCTCAGGCGCGGGTGATTTTCCTGGGCGATCGCGATCAGCTGGCTTCGGTTGAGGCTGGCGCGGTGCTGGGCGATATCTGCCGCTTTGCCGAGCAAGGTTATAGCGTGGCACGGGCAGAACAGCTCTCGCGGCTGACGGGTTGTCTGCTGCAGGGGCAAAGTGCCGAGGCGGAGGCAGCCGTGCGCGACAGCCTGTGCCTGCTGCGTAAGAGCTATCGCTTTGATGCCAACTCGGGCATTGGTCAACTGGCCTTTGCGGTAAATGCCGGGGATGGCAAGAAGGCAGCATGGGCGCTGGGCGGCAATTTCAGTGACGTTACGGGGCACCCGTTGGCGGAAACGCAAGACTATCAGGCACTTTTGGATGCGTGCGTGGCGGGCTATCGTGATTATCTGCAGCAGGTGGCGACAGGTGCTGACGCGGTGACGATACTGGCTGCGTTTGGCCAATTCCAGGTGCTATGCGCGCTACGAGAGGGGCCATTCGGTATTGCCGGATTGAATGAGCGGATTGAAACGGGACTGCAACGCGCCGGTTTGATCCAGCGTAAGCCAGGAACTGCGGGGCGCTGGTATCCGGGGCGTCCGGTGATGATTGGGCGTAATGACAGCGCGCTGGGGTTGTTCAACGGTGATATCGGTATTGCTTTGCGAGATGAGAGCGGCGAGCTGCGCGTTCATTTCCAGCTGCCGGACGGTAGCATTAAGTCGGTGCAGCCGAGCCGTTTACCGGCGCATGAAACCGCCTATGCGATGACGGTGCATAAATCGCAGGGCTCGGAGTTCGATCATACGGTACTGGTACTGCCCAATCATTTCTTGCCGGTGCTGACCCGCGAACTGGTGTATACCGCGATTACCCGGGCGAGGAAGCAGCTTTCGCTGTATGCCACCGAAGCCGTTTTACTACGGGCGATCCGCACCCCGACCCAACGCCGCAGTGGGTTGGCAGAGCGGTTACAGATAACGGGTTAAGAGAGAGCTTGGGGCGCAGCATGCTGCGCCCGCCACGGATTACAGATCGGCCAGCAGAATTTTGGAACGGCGTTGGTAGTTGTACAGCGCCTGTTTTTGCATTGGCAGCACGTCAACTTCCGCCGGGGTGAAACCGCGCTCCTGGAACCAGTGGATGCTGCGGGTGGTCAGCACGAACAGTTTACGCAGGCCCATCTGGCGCGCCTGACTCTCCACCCGCTGCAGCAACATTTCACCGCGTGATGAGCTGCGGTAATCCGGGTGCACCGCCACGCAGGCCATCTCGCCGATTTTCTCTTCCGGGAACGGATACAGCGCCGCGCAGGCGATGGTCAGGTTATCGCGTTCAATAATGGTGAACTTGTCGATCTCCATTTCCAACTGCTCACGTGAGCGGCGAACCAAAATGCCTTGCTGTTCAAGCGGACGGATCAGTTCGAGGATGCCGCCGATGTCGTTAATCGTGGCCCGGCGCACCTGTTCCGCGCTCTCCATGACGATCTGGGTGCCGATACCATCGCGTGAGAACAATTCCTGCACCAGAGCGCCATCTTCCTGATAGCTGATCAGGTGGCTGCGGCGTACGCCGCTGCGACAGGCCTTTACCGCGCCGCGCAGGAAGCGCACGGTGCCGGAATGGTAATCACCGCTCTCTTCCAGTTCTTCGATGCGTTTCTGCGCATCGTTGGGAAACAGTTCGGAAATGATATTGCCTTCCTGATCGGTGACCCCTTGAGACGAGCAGAAGCCGATCATCTTCTCGGCTTTCAGCTTGATGGCCAACTGGGTCGCCACTTCCTCTGACGTCAGGTTAAAGCTTTCGCCGGTAACCGAAACGGCAACCGGGCCGATTAGCACAATGGCGTTGCTGTCGAGCTGACGATGAATGGCTTCTTCATCAATACGACGGATACGGCCGCTGTGGCAGTAATCCACACCGTCATCGATACCCAGCGGTTGGGCAATGATAAAGTTACCGCTAACCACGTTGATATGCGCACCCTGCAGCGGTGTGTTGTTGAGGCTCATTGACAGCCTGGCGGTGATATCCAGTTGCAACAGGCCTGCTGCTTGTTTAACCAGCTCAAGGGTGTGGGCGTCGGTAACGCGCGTATGTTTGTGATAAATCGGTTCGTAATTATGCTGCGCCAAATTAACGTCGATTTGCGGCCGTGCGCCATAGACCACCACCAAACGAATGCCCAGGCTATGCAGCAGCCCGATATCGTTGACGATGTTGGAAAAGTTCTCATGTTCGATGGCTTCCCCACCAAGCATGACGACAAACGTCTTGCCACGGTGGGCGTTGATATAGGGAACTGAGTGACGGAATCCTTGGACCAGCTCTGTACTACGTTCCTTCACGGCCAAACCTCATTTGCATATTTATACGGTATTTTTGTATTTTTATTCTTTTATTGGTCTGATGGCAAGTGGGAAATTGTCTCTATTTCTTTGCTAAGGGCGCTGAATCGTTAATAAATTGAAAAACCATAAAAAGATTTTCTGATGACAGCGCCGGAATGATTGGTTAAAGTTTTCGGCATTCCCGTTTACTGGTGTTTTTTTCATCTGTTTTAATCTGTTACCACTGCCGGAGTCGCATGCCAAACTCAAATCACAATCTGGGCCGCCGTCGTTTATTGCAGGGGGTTGCCGCTAGCTGGTTGCTGAGTGTGAGTCGGGTGGGCGTCGCCGCTTCGTCGCACGTCATCGCCGTACGTGTCTGGCCTTCGTCTACCTATACCCGAGTGACGCTCGAATCTAACGTTGAACTGAAATATAAACAGTTTGCGTTGACCAATCCCGATCGCGTGGTGGTGGATATCGAGGGCGTGCAGCTCAACAGCGTGCTTAAGGGCATTGTCGGCCAGGTACGCGACGACGATCCTTACCTGAAACAGGCGCGTGTCGGCCAGTTCGATCAAAACACCGTCAGGCTGGTGCTGGAGCTTAAACGCAGCGTCACGCCCCACATGTTTACATTGGCGCCGGTGCCGGAATACCGCAATCGTCTGGTGATGGATCTGTACCCGAGCAAGGGCGGCAGCGGCGAAGACTATGATCCGCTGTTGGCGTTACTGGAAGATTACAACAAGGGCGATCTTGAGCGCACTTTACCGGCGGAAGCACCGCAGGCCGGTAAAGCAGGGCGCGATCGGCCTATTGTCATCATGCTGGATCCCGGCCACGGTGGTGAGGACCCCGGTGCGATTGGCAAATTCAAAACGCGTGAAAAAGATATCGTACTGCAGATTGCCCGTCGCCTGAGCACCTTAATCAAGCGTGAGCCGAACATGAAGGTGTTTATGACGCGCAATGAGGACGTCTTCATTCCGCTTAAGGTGAGGGTGGCTAAGGCACGTAAGCAGCGCGCCGATCTGTTTGTGTCGATCCATGCGGATGCCTTCACCAACCGTGCCGCGCGCGGTTCGTCGGTATTTGCGCTGTCGACCAAGGGGGCCACCAGCTCGGCGGCCAAGTTCCTGGCGCAGACCCAGAACGAATCGGACCAAATCGGCGGCGTCAGCAAAAGCGGCGATCGCTATTTGGATCACACCATGTTTGATTTGCTACAAACCGCAACCATCAACGACAGCCTGAAATTCGGCAAGGAAGTGCTTAACCGAATGGGTAAAATTAACCGTTTGCATAAGAATCGTGTCGATCAGGCCGGTTTTGCGGTGTTAAAGGCGCCGGATATCCCCTCTATCCTGGTTGAAACGGCGTTTATCAGCAACATAGAGGAAGAACGCAAACTGCGTACTACCCATTTCCAGCAGCAGGTGGCGGAGTCTATTCTCGCAGGTATCAAAGCGTATTTTGCTAACGGCGGTGCGGTTGCACGCAGCTAGAGGGCGGCGGCGGGGATCTACAGACCGCTGCGCTTTCGCAATAACTGTATTCCTGAACAAGCTGGAGTTTGCCCCAACGGCGAATGTTTTGCCGAGTCTGCTCATCTCTGATTTTCTCTGAAACTGGCGACGAAAAAGTCGCGAATCCTATCGGCAGCACCCATTTCGTTGCCCCTTCACCGGCAATCGTCAAGCCAGTGGTTGGCTGCAATAAGAGTGACTCCCCATTCCTCATCTGCTAAGGCTCCAGATCCTGGTTCGTCGACTCGCTCACATTCTGAGGCACCGGCGCGCAAAATCCGCGTTGCACATTGATAAGGAATAAAAAATATATTCTATTAAAAAATATATTTTATTCGCATAAAAAAGGATATCCCGTGTCAATGTCCGCAAACGAAGGAATGCAGAGCATTCAGGAAATGGTAGACAGCACGGGGACGCGTCGCGGCCAAGTGCTGTTGCTGACTATGTGCGCGCTTTGTCTTCTGTGTGATGGTTTCGATATCCAGGCCATGGGTTATGCCGCACCGGCCATTCGGGATGCCTGGTCGCTGGAAACCGCGGTGCTGGGCCCGGTGTTTAGCGCCGGATTGGCCGGCATTGCCATCGGTGCCTTTGCTCTGGGCTGGCTGGCCGATCGCATTGGGCGTAGGCCGTCCATCATTTCTGCCACGCTCATTTTTGGCGTATTCACCCTGTGTTCTGCCTTCGCCCAGAATGTTAACCAACTGATGGCGTTCCGTTTCCTTGCCGGTATAGCCTTAGGCGGCGTGATGCCAAACTGTATTGCATTGGTTGTCGAATACAGCCCCTTACGCCAGCGAGCGACCTATATCACCGCGATAACCTGTTTTTTTGCGATCGGCGGTGGGCTGGGTGGCGTTACCGCGGCTTTGCTGATCCCGCTCGTCGGCTGGCAGGCTATTTTTATTCTCGGGGGGCTTTTGCCGATTATCCTGGCGATTTCTATGTGGGCTTACCTGCCGGAGTCGGCACAATGGATGTTGAGATGCGGAAAGGGAGAAGCGGCAATTCGTTCAACCTTGCGAAAAGTGTTTCCGGAGCAGCAGGCCATGAGCGTCGATCTTTCCAACAGCCATGTTGGCATGCAGCGCGCCAAAGCCACGGTGGTTGATCTCTTTCGAGATAACCGTGCCACGTTCACCTTGCTGCTTTGGCTGGTGAATTTTATGAATCTTATCGATCTCTATTTTTTGGCAAATTGGCTGCCAACCCTGATCAAGGACGCGGGCCTGTCGCTGGAAATCGCCAATTTAGCCACGGGAGCATTACAGTTTGGCGGAGTTTTAGGCACTCTGGCGCTGGGTCGCCTGATTGATAAATTCGGGGCTTACAGCGTGCTTATCACGGGCTTTTCAATTGCGGCCCTTTCAATAGCCGCGATAGGTTTTGAGCCGAAAAATCTGCTGATACTGTTCAGCTCGGTCTTTGTTACGGGCGTTTTCGTCGTCGGCGGCATGCCGGGAGTAAATGCGCTGGCTGCCGGCGGTTACCCGACATTTTTGCGTTCAACCGGTTTAGGTTGGGGGCTGGGTATAGGGCGGGGCGCTTCGATGCTCGGGCCTCTATTGGGGGCTGCACTGATTGCCCGCCATTGGATGGCATCCGATCTGTTGCTGCTTGCGGCGGTGCCAGCGGTGGTATCGGCGTTAGCCATTGGGGGGATGTGGCTGCAAAAACGTGAAAGTCATTATGATTGATTGGGTGTGCTAACCTGATTTCATTAACGTTAGGGAGAGGGCGTTGTTCGCGGGAGTAAAATCGGGATTGGTGGATTTCAGATACAAAAAAACACCCGTTAAGGTGCTTGTCTGTGATCATTAAGATTGGTTGCGGAGGCCGGATTTGAACCGACGACCTTCGGGTTATGAGCCCGACGAGCTACCAGGCTGCTCCACCCCGCGTCCGTCTTAATGCTTGTATTATCGTAAACCAACTTTCATAAGATACCGCTGGTACAGTATCGGTTGGTTGCGGGGGCCGGATTTGAACCGACGACCTTCGGGTTATGAGCCCGACGAGCTACCAGGCTGCTCCACCCCGCGTCCGTATAATACTTTTTTCATCGAATCCAACACTTACTTGATACTGCTCTTGCAGTATCGGTTGGTTGCGGAGGCCGGATTTGAACCGACGACCTTCGGGTTATGAGCCCGACGAGCTACCAGGCTGCTCCACCCCGCGTCCGATGGAAGCGCACTATACTCTCCGTGCATTTTGTTGCAACCCTTTTTGCATTTTATTGAACTAAAACAGCCTTTCTGTCGAATAAGTCCGCAACTTGCGTTCTTTTTCATCATTATCCGGTCAAGGGCTTTTTTTATAGGGGGCGATTCCTTTATCTATGGGCGTTTGTTATCGTTCGCCGGGAGATCATATCAGTTGAGAGTGTGCGCGATGAAAGGACGTTGGGGCAAATACCTGCTGGGCGGGTTAATGGTAGCGATACTGGCAGGCTGTTCGTCAAAGCCGACCGATCGGGGACAGCAATATAAGGATGGACGCCTGGATCAGTCGCTGGAGTTGGTGAATCAACCCAACGCGAAAGGTGTACCGGTTAATGCCAAGGATTATTCAGATCAGCTGATGGAGATTAAATACGCTTCTCCTTCACTTTTTAATCGCAACAACACCACCTATCAGGCAGTACAGAACTGGATGGCCTCCGGCGCCGATACGCGCAACCTGAACCAGTACGGCCTCAGCGCTTACCAGATGGAAGGCGTAGACAACTACGGCAACGTTCAGTTTACCGGTTACTACACGCCGGTAGTGCAGGCGCGCTATACCCAGCAGGGTGAGTTCCGTTATCCGCTGTACCGCATGCCGCCAAAAGGAAAAGGCCGTCTGCCCGATCGCGCGGGTATTTACTCAGGCGCGTTGGATGACCGTTATATCGTGGCGTACACCAACTCCCTGATGGACAACTTTATGATGGAAGTCCAGGGCAGTGGCTATGTGGATTACGGCAACGGCCAACCGTTGGTGTTCTTCGGCTACGGCGGCAAGAACGGCCATGCTTATCGCAGCATTGGCAAGGTACTGATCGATCGCGGTGAAGTGGCGAAGGCAGATATGTCGATGCAGGCGATTCGTCAGTGGGCGGATACCCATAGCGCGGCAGAAGTGCGTGAGCTGCTGGAACAAAACCCTTCCTTTGTCTTCTTCCGTCCGGAGGCCTTTGCACCGGTACGGGGTGCCAGTGCGGTGCCGCTGATCGCCAAAGCCTCGGTGGCCTCCGACCGTTCACTGATCCCGGCGGGTACCACGCTGCTGGCGGAGGTACCACTGCTGGACAACAAGGGTAAATTCACGGGAAAATATGAGATGCGCCTGATGGTGGCGCTGGACGTGGGTGGGGCGATCAAAGGCCAGCACTTCGATATGTACCAGGGCATCGGGGCTGACGCCGGTCACTCGGCGGGTTATTACAACCACTATGGCCGCGTTTGGGTGCTCAAAGGCGCCAACGTAAACGCGCCGCTGTTTACCAGCCAGACCAGCTCCGCCTCCGGCGGTTCGCTGTTGGTCACCCGTTAACGGCATCAGGCTTTACCCGATAAATTTCAGGCTGGTCGTATGACTGTGGCTTGAAAGGCGACGGGTATACCGATATTGACCCGCAAGGGCCGGATCCTCCGGCCCTTATCATTTGCAAAGTTAAGGTAATAAAAGCGTTATGAGCACAGCCTATTCTGAAGCCTATCTGCAGCGTTTTGGCGGCACGGCACGTTTATACGGTCAGCAGGCGTTGGCGCTGTTTGCCCAGGCGCACATTTGCGTGATTGGCATCGGCGGCGTGGGCTCCTGGGCGGCAGAAGCGCTGGCGCGTACAGGCATCGGCGCTATTACGCTGATTGATATGGACGATGTCTGCGTCACCAACACCAACCGTCAAATTCATGCGCTGCGCCAACATGTCGGGCAGTCAAAAACGGAAGTGATGGCGGAGCGTATCCTGGCGATCAACCCAGAGTGTCGGGTGACCTGCATTGACGATTTCATTACGGCGGACAACGTTGCCGAGCTGCTCGATAACAATTTCAGCTACGTCATTGACGCGATTGACAGCGTGCGGCCGAAGGCGGCACTGCTGGCTTATTGTCGACGCTACAAGATACCTGTGGTCACCACCGGCGGTGCCGGTGGACAGATAGACCCGACCCAGATTGCGGTGGTCGATCTGGCGAAAACCATACAGGATCCGTTGGCGGCCAAGCTGCGTGAGCGGCTGAAAAATGATTTCAACGTGGTGAAGAACAGCAAGGGCAAGCTGGGCATCGACTGCGTGTTTTCCAGCGAACCCCTGGTTTATCCGCAGCCGGATGGCAGCGTTTGCGCGTCGCGCAGCACCGCAGAAGGGCCAAAACGAATGGATTGCAGCGCGGGATTCGGTGCGGCAACCATGGTTACCGCGACCTTTGGCTTTGTCGCCGTTTCCCACGCGCTGAAAAAGATGGTAGCGAAAGCCGCGCGTCAGGCGTAGCGGGCGCCGATCGCTTTCACAGCGGCAGCCAGCGCTTCCAGTCCACTGGCTCGGGTGGCGCTGAGCTGGGCGCGTAGCGCCAACCGATCAAACAACCCCAAGGGGTCCATCGCCGCGATTTGTTGCGGCGTTTTTCCTTCCACCGCCGTCAGCAGCACCGCCAACAGGCCTCGTACGATGCGACCTTCGCTGTCGCCATAAAAATGCAGCGTCCCGTCCGCCTGCAACTGATGCCCCAGCCAGACCCGGTTTTCACAGCCGCTCAATTCCATTTCCGCTGCACGTAATGCTTCCGGCAACGGGGGCAGCTGTTTTGCCAACATAATCAGTTGGCGATAGCGATCTTCCCACTGTTTCAGCGCGGTAAATTTTTCGATTAGCGCCCCGGCGGTGATTTCACGGCCAAAGGGATGGGGGGCAAGCATAGCGTCTCCGGTGTTCATTCAGTCTAGTCGGCCAGTAGATCGATGGCGTTGATCAGGGCTGCGATCAAAGCATCGACATCTTCCTGGGTGTTATAAGGTGCAAAGGAGGCGCGCAGCGTCCCACTGACCCCGAGCGCCGCCATCAGCGGTTGGGCGCAGTGCTGGCCGGCACGTACGGCGATGCCTTGTTCTGCCAGCAGGGTGACGATGTCGCTGTGGTGGATGCCGGCAATATCGAATGCCAGCAGGCTGGAGCCTGAGCAACGGAAGCTGCGAAAGCCAGGTAATCCCCCCAACCTTTGTTCGGCGTTATCGGCCAGGCCACGGCTGTAGCGTTCGGCAGCCAACATATCCTGGTTGGAAAGCCATTCCAGTGCGGCGGCTAACCCCAACACGCCGGCGATATTGGGCGTTCCAGCTTCAAAGCAGTGAGGAGGTTTTTGCGGCGTGAACCCCTCGAACGATGCCTGGGTCAGCATCTTGCCGCCGCCCTGCCACGGTGCCATTTGCGCCAATAACTCGCTCTTGCCGTACAGCGCCCCTATGCCGGTTGGGCCGTAGAGTTTGTGGCCGGAGAAAGCGTAGAAATCAATATCAAGCCGCTGAACATCGGCAGGGCAGTGCACTATGCCTTGCGCGCCGTCGATCATCACGCGTGCGCCGGCGCGGTGGGCCAAAGTGATGGCATACGCCAGATCCGGGCAGCCGCCGGTGACGTTGGACATTTGCCCCAGTGCCAGCAGACGGGTTTTGGCGTTGAGCAGGCCAGGCAACAATGTCAGGTCCGGCAGGCGATCTGCACCAAGGGGCAGTTTTACCACCCGAGCTCCGGTTTGCTCTGCCACCATCAACCAGGGGATCAGATTGGCGTGATGCTCGGCCTCGCTCACCAGAATTTCGTCACCCGGTTGCAGCAGTGGGCGAGCATAGCTCTGCGCTATCAGGTTGATGGCTTCGGTGGTGCCGCGGGTCCAGATAATATCATCGGCTGAAGGGGCGTTGATCAGAGTCGCGACCTGTTGGCGCGCCTGCTCGAAACGGGCGGTCAGGTCCTGTGCGGCCCTATGCTGGCTACGATGCACCGTTGCCGCATCGTCACGATAAAACTGCTGCGTAGCGGCGATGACCGCCAGAGGTTTTAATGCGGTGGCGGCGCTGTCGAGATAAATGCCCGCCTGCTGCAATGCAGGAAACTGATTACGGAAGTCGATGGGATTAAAAGGTGTCATACCCTGATTATCACTGGCTGGAGTCAATCACTGATCCTGTCTTATTTTACGGCTGGAGACAAGCTATCACGACCATTAGGACTTATTGCCTGGCAATCTTGGGAAAGTTTGTTATGCTAATAAGTACGCGCTAAATAATGGCGTTGAATAATAGAAAGGGTTTTTTACAGCATTTAAAACTACAAGGAGTCCACAATGAAGAAGACAGCCGCAGTTATCTCTGCTCTGATGCTTACATTCACCCTGGCAGCATGCTCCAGCAATTACGTGATGCACACCAATGATGGGCGCACTATTGTCGCTGACGGCAAGCCAAAAGTGGACAATGACACCGGGATGATCAGCTATAAAGATGCCAACGGTGTTGAGCAGCAGATCAACCGCTCCGACGTGAAAGAAATGGTTGAAAGCAACCAGTAAACGTCAGGCAAAAAAAAGCACCGCAAAGCTTGCGGTGCTGCATAAAATCACTATGGACAGACAGGGTAAATGTACAGGAAGTGAAAAAACAGTAGCTTAGCTACCACGTCTGGATTGCCAGACAATTTGCAAACACAACATCACAACCACAAGCCAAAAGTTCATCGGCGTCCTCGACACCCACTCCCTTTTCGTTCCGGCCCGGGAAGTGCCGCCACTATAGGTATTTGCTGGCGCATGCTCAACGGACAATTTATAATGGCTCGGATTAAAAAAACTAATGGTAGCGCTTTGTTGTTCTGTGCCTTTTGCACCGCACACCACGCCGCCTGATTTTTTATGCCGAATCACTCGGAATATTGTTACACAAAAGTAGCTAATAAATGTCTAAACGCTTACCACCTCTTAATGCACTGCGGGTATTTGACGCGGCTGCCCGTCATCTGAGTTTTACCAAAGCGGCTGAAGAACTGTTTGTCACCCAGGCCGCGGTGAGCCACCAGATCAAGTCGCTGGAGGACTTCCTCGGCCTGAAGCTGTTTCGGCGCCGCAACCGCTCGCTGTTGCTGACGGAAGAAGGGCAAAGTTATTATCTGGATATCAAGGAGATCTTCTCCTCGATCAACGAAGCGACTCGCAAGCTGCAAGCGCGCAGCGCGAAGGGGGCATTAACCGTCAGTTTGCCTCCGAGTTTTGCCATTCAATGGTTGGTGCCGCGTTTGTCTGGCTTTAACTCAGCTTATCCGGGAATTGATGTGCGTATCCAGGCTGTGGATCGTGAAGAAGATAAGCTTGCCGACGATGTCGACGTGGCGATTTTCTATGGCCGTGGCAATTGGACCGGGTTGCGTGCCGAGCGTTTATACGCGGAATATCTGCTGCCGGTGTGCTCCCCTAGCTTGCTTACCGGGGAACATGCGTTAAAAGTGACGAGCGATCTGGCTTATCACACGCTACTGCATGATACTTCACGCCGCGATTGGCTGGCCTACACGCGCCAATTGGGGTTGCAGCACATTAATGTGCAACAGGGGCCGATTTTCAGCCACAGTGCCATGGTGGTTCAGGCTGCGGTGCATGGGCAGGGGATTGCGCTGGTGAATAACGTGATGGCGCAGACCGAGATCGAAGCCGGGCGGTTGGTATGCCCGTTCAACGACGTTCTGGTCAGTAAAAATGCTTTTTATCTGGTATGTCATGACAGCCAGGCAGAACTGGGTAAAATAGCCGCCTTTCGTCAGTGGATCCTGGCGCGGGCAGCCAGCGAGCAAGAAAAGTTCCGCTTTCGCTACGAACAATAAGGCCGGTCGCCGTTTTTTCGCCGCCGGTTTTCTTCAATAAAGGTAAATAACGATGAGCAGTCGTTCAATGCTGATTTTTGCTGCTATCAGCGGTTTTGTATTTGTTGCTCTGGGCGCGTTTGGCGCACACGTATTAAGTGGCACGCTGGGCGCTAACGAGATGGCCTGGATCCGTACCGGGCTGGAATATCAGGGCTTTCATACCCTGACGATCCTGGCACTGGCAGTGGCGATGCAACGCCGTGTCAGCCTGTGGTTTTACTGGAGCGGGGCGTTATTGGCGCTCGGCACCGTACTGTTCAGCGGCAGCCTGTACTGTCTGGCGCTGTCGCACCTGAAGGTCTGGGTCTATATCACGCCGATTGGCGGCGTGTGTTTCCTGGCCGGTTGGGTATTGATGTTGATTGGCGCTTTGCGTCTGAGGAAAAAGGCCGAGCGCCATGAATAAGATTGCGTTGTATTGCCGCCAGGGTTTTGAAAAAGAGTGTGCGGCGGAAATTACTGCTAAGGCTGCCGAGCTGGAAGTGTTTGGCTTCGCCAGAGTGAAGGACAACAGCGGCTACGTGCTTTTTGAGTGCTATCAGCCGGACGATGCCGATCGCCTGGCGCGGGAAATTCCGTTCCGTGAATTGATTTTTGCCCGCCAGATGTTGGTGGTGGGCGAGCTGCTGCGTGATTTGCCGCCGGAAGATCGCGTATCACCGATTGTCGGCATGCTGATTGGCGTGGTGGATCGCGGTGGTGAGCTGCGAGTAGAAGTGCCGGACACCAACGAAAGCAAAGAGCTGATGAAGTTCTGCCGCAAACTGACGGTGCCGTTGCGCGCCGCGATGCGTGAGCAGAAAGTGTTGATGGCCCGTGAGAATGCAACCCGTCCGGTGGTGCACGTGTTCTTTATCGCGCCGGGTTGCTGTTATGTCGGTTACTCCTTCAGCAACAACAACTCACCGTTCTATATGGGCATTCCGCGCCTTAAATTCCCTTCCGATGCGCCAAGCCGTTCTACGCTGAAGCTGGAAGAGGCATTCCACGTGTTTATCCCCGCCGACGAGTGGGACGAGCGTTTGGCCAGCGGTATGCATGCGGTCGATCTGGGGGCCTGTCCGGGCGGTTGGACCTACCAACTGGTGCAACGCAGCATGATGGTGCACGCGGTGGACAATGGCCCGATGGCGCCAAGCCTGATGGATACCGGACAGGTAACCCATCACCGCGCCGACGGGTTCAGATATGAACCTTCCAGCAGCAAGATTTACTGGCTGGTGTGTGACATGGTGGAAAAACCTGCGAAGGTGACCAGCTTGATGATCCAATGGCTGGTGAAAGGCTGGTGTCGCGAGGCGATCTTCAACCTGAAGTTGCCGATGAAAAAACGCTACGAAGAGGTTTCGCAGAACCTCCAGTCGATCAGGGAAGCGCTGGATGCGGCGGGCATCAGCTCGCAAATCCATGCCAAGCAGCTGTACCACGATCGTGAAGAAGTTACCGTGCACGTCCGCCGTATGTGGTCTGCCGTGGCTGGTCGTCGCGACGAGCGTGATTAATTGAGCGGGCGCTTTCTGCAGCGCCCTGGTTTATGCCGGTAACCGCAGTTGCTGCAGGTTACCGGTTAACGTCAGGTCGGTGCGCAAGGTGGCGACCTTTTTACTGATATAAGCCATGTCGCGGTGTTGTTGAAGTTTACCGCGCCATTTCTCCGGCACCTGCTCCAGGGCCTGGTAGAGCCCGTCCAGCGAACCTGCCTGCTGCAACAGCAACACCGCCGTTTTCGGTCCGATACCGGCTACACCAGGGATCTTGCTGCTACTGATCCCCGCCAATCCCCAGTAATCCGCCAACTGCTGTGGCGATACCCCAAACTCCTGCTGCACAAACGGCATATCCAGCCAGCGCTTTTGAAAGTAATCGCGGATTTGCACGCTGGGTGCCAACAACTGACAGTAACCTTTGTCGGTGGACACAATAGTGACCTGATGGCCGCCGCCGGCGACTTTGGCCGTCAGCGTTGCCGCCAGATCGTCCGCTTCATTGCCTGGCGAGTGCCAACAGGCGACGCCGAGGGCCTCGAACGCCTGGCGAAGCTGCGGCATTTCCTGCTGCAGATTCTCCGGCATCGGCGAACGTCCGGCCTTATAGTCGGGCAGGATCTGATGACGCCAGCTTTCGCTGCGATCGTCCTCGTCGAATACCGCCACCGCGTGCGTTGGGCGGCTGTGCTGGATCAACTGTTGCACGGCGTGCTGGCAGGTGTTGACACAGGGAGACCCCTGCACGGCGTGAATGCGGCGGATGAGGTTGAGGGCGTCGACAATCAGTAGGTGTATAGGCATTAACTCGTCGTCTTTCAAGCTGCAACGTTGCTGACTTCACGTACTCCCCCCAAGTAAGCTCTGGGGATGAACACGCTTACCGCCTGGCTGCAACTTGAAATCCATATAGAGTAAAGGCGGAAAAGTCAGGTAAAAAGAAGGGCGGTTATTAGGCCGCCCCGGAGAGTTCATTAAGCGACTATTTCGTAGCAGGGTACATAGGCGCTGCCCGGCAGCTTCATGCGGTGTTGAGCAACGAAGCCCTGCAACAGGCTGTCCATCTGTTTCATCATCTGCGGTTCGCCGTGCAGCTTGTACGGGCCGAACTGCTCGATGGCATGAATGCCATTTTCCTTCACGTTGCCGGCGACGATGCCGGAAAACGCGCGGCGTAGCGCAGCGGCCAACTGTTCGGCCGGCTGGTCCGGATACAGGTTGAGATTCGCCATATTTTCATGGCTCGGCTCGAATGGTAATTGCAGATCCGGCGCGATGCGAATAGACCAGTTGAAGCTGTAGGCATCGCCGGTATTGCGGCGGTTTTCTTTCACCAGCGGCATGGCTTTTTTCATCTGCCGCGCCACTTCTGCCGGATCGTCGATGATGATGGTGTAATGGCGGCGCGCTTCGTCCCCCAGCGTGTTCATGATGAACTCGTCCAACACGCGGAAATAGTCGGCGCTCTCTTTTGGCCCGGTGAGGATCAGCGGCAAGACCTGTTCGCTGTTTTCCGGGTTCATCAGAATACCCAGCAGATACAGCAGTTCTTCCGCCGTGCCAACGCCGCCCGGGAAGATGATGATGCCGTGGGCAATACGGACGAAGGCCTCCAGGCGTTTTTCGATGTCCGGCATGATAACCAGCTCATTGACCAGCGGGTTTGGCGGTTCTGCGGCAATGATTGAAGGTTCGGTCATGCCGATAAAACGGCTGTTGCGGTAGCGCTGCTGGGCGTGGCCCACGGCGGCGCCTTTCATCGGCGCTTCCATGGCGCCAGGTCCGCAGCCGGTACAGATATTCAGCTCGCGCAGGCCCAGCTGGCTGCCGACCTTGCGGGCATAAAGGTATTCATTTTCATTGATCGAATGGCCGCCCCAGCACACCACCAGGTTAGGATCCTCATCGAGGTGCAACGCACGGGCGTTGCGCAGGATAGAGAACACCAGGTTGGTAATGTGGGCCGAGTTTTCCAGATTCAGATGCTGGAAACGACCGGCGCTGTCGATCTGCCCGTGAACGAACAGAATATCGCGCAGCACGGCGAACAGGTTGGCCTGCAGCGAGCGGATAATTCGACCGTCGACAAAGGCGTCTTCCGGTGGGTTAACCAGTTCCAGTTTCACACCGCGCTCACGGCGCAGCACGTTGATATCAAAGGTTTCGTAGCGTGACAGCAGCTGTTTACTGTTGTCGGTCTGGCTGCCGGAGTTCAAAACGGCCAGCGAACAGTTGCGGAACAAACGGTATAGATCACTGCTGGCGGTACGCTTCAGCATGTCTACTTCCAGCTGCGACAGCAAATCCATAGAGCCAAGCGGGCTGATGTGTGTAATCAAGGTAACTCCTTTGCACCCGGAACGGGGCAGTAGTAATCCATACGCAGCAGAACAGCATCTCGTTATTGTCAGGGCACGGCGGCAAAACCCGACCGGAATGCCCGGCGCACCTGATTTAACCTTACCGCCGTCCCCCGATTTTTACCAACACAAACCACTCGTTAGCTCAGTTGTTGAGCAATGTTTCGCACTATTGGCGTGTCGGACGACCTCGAGACGGGACAAAGTCCGTTTTGCTGCGCCAGGGATTGATGTCCTGCCCCCCGCGACGGGGGCAACGTGCGTAGATCGTCAGGCTTTGCCCAGCGTCAGTTCCGACAGGGAGGGGGCTTGGTCGGAGGACATCTGCTGTCACCTTGGTGAGAGATAGGTACAATGGTCGCCAGTTTACCGTATGCGAGAAAAAATATGGACCACGATGTACCGCACGCCCTGCGTGAATTTACCCAGCGTTATGTTGAGCTTTGGCAGCAGGAGCGCGGTCATGCGCCGGCAAGTCAGGAGCTGTACGGCGTGCCGTCGCCCTGCCTGGTCGAAAACCGCGATGACCAGGCGCTGTGGTTGCCGCAACCCTTCACACCGGCCGCAACGCTGGAAAAGGTAGAGACTGCGCTTGAGCTTCGTCTGCAGCCGGACATCAATCTGTTTTATACCCAGCAGTATGCTGGCGATATGGGTGCGCAGTTCGGCGAACATTATTTGACCTTGCTGCAGGTATGGAGCGAAGACGATTTTATCCGCCTGCAGGAAAACCTGATCGGTCATCTGGTAACGCAAAAACGTTTGAAACTGTCCCCGACGCTGTTTCTGGCAACCACCGAATCAGAAATGACCCTGGTCTCTTTGTGCAACGTCAGTGGGAATGTGGTGCTGGAGCAATTTGGCAGCGATAAGCGCACCTTGCTGGCCGCGTCGCTGGGCAATTTCCTCGATGCATTGCGCCCGCGGATAGAAGATTGATGCTAATTTAACCGCGTTGCGTGTGCGAGATCTCTCACAAGCGTTGTGAGAGATCGCTTTTAATTTTTGGCTCACTGCCGGTTAGAAGCATTTTATTGTTATCCAGATCAATTGGTTAGTTTTTCTTTAGGATAACTCTTAGCATTAATTTGTAGCACGCCTGCCAGTAAGCCCTTGTGAACCCGGGATAATTAAGCGATCTTATGTTCACCGGAAGGGATACGGTGGAGCTGGAAAGCATCAGGATGATGCAGCTTCAGGATGAAGAAGTGGATGCGCTCAGTGAAGAGCGAAGGACGGCGTCAGGAGATGCCAGGATGTTTCAGGACTGAAACCAGGGACACCTCCAGGATGGAGATTGAGAGCCAGCAAAGGATGGTTGGCGGGTCATGAAGACTAAGGAACCGCATCAGGACGATGCTATGGGACAACGCCAGGAAGGTTTGGTCAGGATGACCGCAGGAAAAGTTTTCAAGGATTGAGCAGGGAGCACACTGTGTAGCGGGATAGCTATAAAACGAACCGAGGGCACTGTTAGCGCAGTGCCCTCAACTTTTACGACTTCCTGTTTAAGCATCCATCAGTTTAACCCTGCTCAAACTTAATCCGCCTCAAATTCATCTCAGTTGTTAACCAATCGTCCCCAGCGTATCGCTATCAATCCTGTTTAAGAACTCAATCCCATTTCGATACTGATAGCCGGCAGTATAAAGCCGAGGATCAGCAGGTCAAAGCCAGCATGGCTTTGCCGGGCGTGGCGTGGTTTTTTGTCGTTGTGATCGCAGGCATGTGTCTAATCTGTTTGGTTTAGTCGGTGGGCCTATTGTGCCGTGGGGCGCTGGACGCCACCAGATAAAAACGGCCGTGCTAGTCAAGTCAGCCGAATTTGGACTATAAAAATGCTATGCTTTGCCGCTTTTCAGCCATACGGCTGAATCTTCATCATGAAAATAGATCGGGAATGCAGATGAGTATAAATAATCAGGTTCGCCACAGTTTGCAGGCGATTGAGCAGTCAATGCGCGATTTGGCTCTATGGCAGGCCGCGCCGCCTGAGCCTGAGGCTTTCTCCAGCTCCGAACCTTTCTGCGTAGACAGCATGTCGGCCGAAGCCTGGCTGCAATGGGTGTTTCTGCCGCGCATGTACGCGCTGCTGGATGCGGATGCGCCGTTGCCGACGCGTTTCGCCATCACGCCTTATTTTGAAGAGGCGCTGAAAGATAATGAACCCAACTGCATGCCGCTGCTGGTTGTGCTGCAGAAATTGGATAACATGCTGAATAAAGAGTCGTAATTATATTCCGACGTGGCCGCTGATTTTCGCCAGGCGGCAGATGGGTGTATTAGCGCAGACGCCAGGACAGGGTATTTGGCGGCGTCTTTCGAACCCGATAAACCTTGGCCGTTTATCCGGGGATCTGCAAAGGATTATAAGGTGCTGCAATAATGGATTTATTAAAGTTTATCCTTCGTCTGCCTTTTACGTTAATCAAGGGCGCATTTCGCCTGCTGGCACTGAGCCTGGCGTTACTGGGCCGGTTATTCAGGCCGCTGATCGGTAATCTTGCCTGGAGTGCGCCTGCCTGGTGGACTGCGCTGTCCGCCGGTGTGAAACGGGCGTTTTTGCGGCTGGAAAGCGGCGTAAACAAATACCCGAAAGCCATCAGTCTGGCGTTGCTGGTTTTGTTGTGTATCGCCGGTGGCGCTGTCTACGGCTGGCACTGGTGGCTGAACCGACCGCAACCGATCGAACCGGCACCCATGGTGTATCAGCAAACCGACGTGCAGGCCGCTGGCCCTGAAGCGATAAACTACGCGGTTCAGAAGCCGACACCGCAGAAGCTAAGCCTGACGTTCAGTCACTCGGCGGCGCCTTTGACCGACGTTGGTAAAGCGGTGACCAAAGGCGTGACGCTTAAGCCGCAGGCCGAGGGCCAGTGGATCTGGAACGACGCCTCAACCCTGGTCTTTACGCCGAAAAAACCGCTGCCGATGGGCACGCAATACCAGGTTAATCTCGATTCTGCCACGTTGCTGGCGCCGCAGATCAAGCTCGCCAATACTCGTTACACCTTTAACGTGCCCGCTTTTAATTACCAACTGGGGCAGGCCGAGTATTACCAGGACCCGCAGGATCCGAAGAAGCGCAGCGCTATCTTTAATCTGAAGTTCAATGCGCCGTTGGACGTCACCAGCTTTGAAAAACAGGTCTCGCTGGGATTGAAGGAAGGCAACGCCAAGTCGGAGAAAAAGCTTAACTTCTCGCTGGTCTACGACGAGAAAAAACTCAACGCCTGGATCCACTCAGAGCCGCTGCAGGCGCTGGATCAGGGCGGTGTGGTGCACCTGACCGTCGGCAAGGGCATCAAAGCGACGGTGCCCGCCAACGCCATCGACGAGGTGAAAAGCAACCGGGTCACGGTGCCGACGCTGTACAGCCTGGCGCTGAGCGATGCCAGCGCCCAGGTGGTCGACGCCGAGGGTGCCAAGGGGCAGCGGGCCCTGATCGTCGCTTTCAGCGACGCCGTCAAGGATAAAGAGCTGGTGCGCGCGACCAAGGCCTGGTTGCTGCCACAGCACGATCCCAGCGATGCTGAAGCCGCTAAAGACCCGAATGATTTTTATCAGTGGGATACTGACAGCGTCGCCAAGAATGTGCTGGCGCAGTCAACGCCGCTGAATCTGACGCTCAACGAAGCTGAAGAGAGCTACCAGCCGCAGTTCAGCTTCAAATTCGATGCCCCGGCACATCGCTTCATGCTGCTTGAGATCGACAATCAGCTGGTCTCCAACGGCGGTTACAAAATGCCGAAAAAGGCCTACCGGGTGATTGAGGTGCCGGAGTTCCCGAAATCCCTGCAGTTCATGTCGCAAGGGTCGCTCCTGTCGGTCAACGGCGATAAGCAGATCAGCGTTGCCGCGCGCAACGTGGAGGGCTTGCGCCTGGATATCAAACGGGTGATCCCAAGCCAACTGCAGCACATCGTTTCTTTCAAAAGCCGGGAATACTCTTCCGCCGAGTTTAACCGGCTGGATGACGAATATTTTACCGAGCATTTTAAATACCAGACCGCGCTCAATAATGACCAGCCGGGCGTGGTGAATTATCAGGGCATCGATCTTTCCCGCTACTTGTCCACCAATCCTGATTCTCACCGCGGTGTGTTTTTGCTGACGCTGTCCGAATGGCAACCAAACAGGAAACCGGCGGAGGAAGAGGCTGGAGCGGATGAGTCTGAGGAAGAAAGCGACGATCAAGCTGAGGTCGGCGATTCACGTTTTGTGGTAGTGACCGATCTGGGCATCGTCGCCAAAAGCTCCCAGGACAAAACGCGCGATGTATTTGTCCAATCGATTCACAGTGGCGCACCGGTCGGCAGCGCGAAAGTGTCGGTGATCGCGAAAAACGGCGTAACCTTGCTCAGTCAAATCACCGATACCAACGGCCACGTACGTTTCCCGGCGCTTGACGTTTACACCAATGAACGCCAGCCGGTGATGTTCCTGGTGGAAAAGGAGGGCGATGTTTCCTTCTTGCCGACCGGCAGCTATAACGATCGCGGGTTGGATTTCTCGCGCTTCGATATTGCCGGTGAACAGACCCCGACCGATCCGCGTGCGCTCAGTAGCTATCTGTTCTCCGATCGGGGCGTTTACCGGCCGGGAGATACCTTTAATGTTGGCCTGATCACCCGTGCTGCCGATTGGAGCGTGGGACTGGCCGGCGTGCCAGTACGTGCTGAAATCCGCGATCCGCGCGATAAGCTGATGACCACGGTGCCACTGACGTTGGGCGCCAGCGGGTTCAACGAGCTGAGCTACACCACCGATGAGAATTCACCCACCGGCGAGTGGAACGTCTATCTGTATCTGGTGGGGAAAAACCACGACACCTCAACGCTGCTTGGTCATACCTCCGTCAATGTTAAAGAGTTTGAGCCGGATCAGTTGAAGGTGAAGCTGGAGCTGACGCCAAACCGGCAACAGGGTTGGGTGAAACCTTCTGAATTGAAAGCCAATATTGACGTGCAGAACCTGTTTGGCACGCCGGCGCAAGACCGTCGCGTCACTTCCAGGTTGACGCTGCGCCCCATGTATCCGAGCTTTGACCGCTTCCCGGACTACGCCTTCTATGAGAATCGGCAGAACAGTGACGGCTTCGAAACTGAGTTGGAAGACCGCACCACCGATGAGCAGGGTACGGCTAACATCCCTCTGGATCTAAAAGGTTATGCCGACGCCACTTATCAGTTGCAACTGTTGTCGGAAGCCTTTGCCGCAGGTGGCGGGCGTTCGGTGGCGGCTACCGCCAGAACCCTGGTATCGCCTTATGATTATCTTGTCGGCGTGAAGGCGGATGGGGATCTTGGCTATATTAACCGCGATGCGGCGCGTCATCTAAATGTGATTGCCGTAGATCCGTCGCTCAAACAGATTGCCCTTGCGGATCTGAAGCTGGTGCTGATCGAGCAGAAATATATTTCCGTGCTGACCAAGCAGGACTCCGGTGTTTACAAATATCAATCCAAGTTGAAGGAAGTGTCGCTGTCGGAGCAGCCGTTGGCACTGAGTGAACAGGGGAATGACCTGCAGCTTGCGACCGACAAGCCGGGCGATTTTGTATTGGTGATTGAAGATGCGCAGGGCAAGGTGCTCAATCGCGTAGCCTACAGCGTGGCCGGGAATGCCAACCTTAGTCGTTCGCTGGATCGCAATGCGGAACTGAAATTGAAGCTGAACCAGGCGGAATATCAACCTGGCGAAGAAATAGAGGTGTCGATCAACGCGCCTTACACCGGCAGCGGTCTGATCACCATCGAGAAAGATCACGTTTACGCCTGGCAGTGGTTCCATAGCGATACCACTAGTTCGGTACAAAAAATCCGCCTGCCAGCCGGCATGGAGGGTAACGGCTATATCAACGTGCAGTTTGTGCGCGACGTCAACTCCAGCGAAATCTTTATGAGCCCGCTGAGTTACGGCGTTATGCCATTCAAAATCAGCACCCGCGCACGGCAGAATGGGCTGGAAGTGACAGCACCAACGGTGATTAAGCCCGGTGAAGATCTGACCATGACGGTGAAAACCGATGGCCCGCAGCAGGTGGCGTTGTTCGCTGTCGATGAAGGGATCCTGCAGGTGGCTCGCTACCGGCTAAAAGATCCGCTGGAGTTCTTCTTCAGCAAGCGTGAACTGAGCGTCACCAGCTCGCAAATTCTTGACCTGATCCTGCCGGAGTTCAGCAAGCTGATGGCGCTGACGGCGGCACCGGGCGGCGACGCGGGGGAAGGTTTGGATCTCAACCTGAACCCGTTCAAACGCAAGCGTGATAAGCCGGTCGCTTACTGGTCAGGTATCACCGAGGTGAACGGCGAGAAGGCGTTCGTCTATCCGGTGCCGGATTACTTCAACGGTAAAATCCGGGTCATGGCTATCTCGGTCACGCCGGACAAGATCGGCAAGGCGCAAACCGCCGCGACGGTGCGGGACAACTTCATCATGACGCCAAACGTACCGGCGATGGTGGCACCGGGCGATGAGTTTGACGTCAGCGTGGGCGTCAGTAACAACCTCGAAGGATTGAACGGTCAACCGGTGGCGGTAAGCGTGCACTTGACACCGCCTCCTCAGTTGGATGTGGTGGGCAACGCCGTGCAAGGCCTGTCACTGGCGGAAAAACGCGAGGGTGTGGTTAACTTCCGCCTGCGTGCCAAGTCTGCGCTGGGGGATGCGCCTTTGGTGTTTGACGCCAGCTATGGCGACAAGAGCAGCCGCCGCACGGTCAGCACCTCGGTGCGGCCGGCTATGCCGTATCGCACCCAAACGGTAATGGGGCGGATGAGCGGCGGCAGCCAAAACGTCGAAGGCCTGCGTCAGATGTTTGACGCCTATGCGCAGCGTCAGGCGGCGGTTTCCCATTCACCGCTGGTGCTGACCAACGGGCTGGCTCAATACCTGGCAGACTACCCTTACTACTGTTCCGAGCAGATCGTCAGCCGCTCCATTCCGCTGATCCTGCAGAGCCGTCATCCGGAAATGGCGGGGGGCCTGAGCCAGTCCGAGGTTAGCAAACAGCTGCGCAACCTGCTCGGCGTGTTGCGTTCTCGTCAGAATGACAGCGGGGCCATTGGCGCCTGGCGGTCATCGCCGGATGCCGATCCTTTCGTTACGCCGTATGTGGTCCAGTATCTGCTGGAAGCGAAACAAGCCGGGTATGCGCTGCCGGAGGGGATGCTTGAGGAGGCCAACGGCGCACTGCGTGAATTGGCGGCCAGCGGCTTTGATGACCTGTATCGGCTGCGTTTGCGCAGCTGGGCTATCTATCTGCTGACGCGGCAAGGCGAGGTGACCACCAATGCGCTGGCAATGGTGCAGGATACGCTGCAAAAACGCTATCCGGACAGTTGGAAAACCGATCTGAGCGCGCTGTATCTGGCATCGTCTTATCAATTGCTGAAGATGGATGACGAGGCTGCCGCACTATTGCAGCCAAGCTGGCAGCAGTTGAGCAAAGCCTATGACAACGCCTGGTGGACGCAGAATTACTTTGATCCGCTGGTGCAGGATGCGACGCGGCTGTATTTGATTACTCGCCATTTCCCGGAAAAGGTGGCATCGATTCCGCCGCAGGTGTTGGAGAACATGGTGAAGGCGCTGAAAGAAGAGCGCTACACCACCTACTCTTCCGCGATGAGCATACTGGCGCTGGAGAGTTATTCGGCCCAGGTGGCGCAGTCTGCCAACGCGGGTTCGCTGGACATTGCGCAGATTGGTAAAGGCGGCAATGCAGCACCACAGCGGATAGCCGAGCTGCAGGGGCTGTTTGCCAAAGGGCAGTTTACCGCTGATGCCGCCGCTGTCCGCTTTACCAACAGCGGTGATGCGCCGGCCTGGTACTCGGTGACGCAGGCAGGTTATGACCTTGCTGCGCCACAGAAAGCCCTGGCACGCGGGTTGGAAATCACCCGCGATTACACCGATGAGCAGGGTAAGCCGGTCACGCAGGTAACGCTGGGTCAGAAGGTCAATGTACATCTGAAAATCCGTGCTAACGCTAAAGAGGGGCTGAGCAATCTGGCGATCGTCGATCTATTGCCGGGCGGGTTCGAAGTGGTGCAGCAAACGCCGCCGGAACCTGCCGCTGACGAGGACAGCGAAGCGGAAGCGCCAAGCAGCAGTTGGCAGTCACCGCTGGCGGCTTCAGGATCCAGCTGGGCGCCGGATTACAGCGACATTCGTGAAGATCGGGTGATCATTTACGGCAGTGCCAGCACCGACGTACAGGAGTTCGTTTACCAGATCAAAGCGACCAATACCGGCAGCTTTATTATCCCACCGGCCTATGGCGAAGCCATGTATGACCGTGAAGTGCAGGCCATGTCGGTCAGCAACGGCAAATTGGTGGTGGTGCCGGCGGAAAATAAATAAGCCGTGACTGGCGTCGGGCGGATATTAGCCCGACGCCAGCGCGTTGAGATCCGATGAAAATCCTGAAAACACCCTGGCTGCAGAATAGCCTGATGGCGGTCTTTCTGCTCGCGCTGGTGCTTGGTGCCATTCGGTTATGGCCGCACCCGCCGTTGGCGCAAGAATTACCGCTGTCCTCCACCTACTATGATCGCCAAGGTACGCTGATGCGCATCACGCTGGCCAACGACGATCGTTACCGGCTATGGACTCCGCTGGAGGATATTTCACCTTTGGCGGTGCGTGGTCTGCTGCTGCATGAGGATCGGTGGTTTTACTACAACCCCGGTTTTAACCCCGTTAGCCTGGCGCGCGGCTTCTGGCGCAGCTATGTTTCCGGTGGCAGGATGCAGGGCGGTTCGACCATCAGCATGCAACTGGCGCGCATGCGCTGGCATCTCAACACCCGTACGCCGGGTGGCAAACTGCTGCAAGTGGCGCGTGCGATACAGCTAGAACTGAGCTACTCCAAGCACGATATTTTGGAAGCCTACCTGAACTACGCTCCTTACGGTCGCAATATCGAAAGCATCGGTGCCGCCAGCCTGATCTACTTCGCCAAGCCACCGCGAGACCTGACCCTGCCGGAAGCGTTAACCCTGGCCGTATTGCCGCAGTCACCCAGTTACCGTCTGGAACCTAAAACGGGCGTGCTGGGTGTTGCCCTGACGCAGGCGCGCGACCGCTTGTTCCAGCGCTGGCAGCAAGTCTACGCGACCGACAGCAGTCAACAGGCCCTGTTTCGGCTCCCGCTAGCGCTGCGTCAACCCGAGCAGATGCCCTATATTGCACCGCACTTTATCGAGCAACTGCGTCAGCAGACTCAGCAGTTGGTGCAGCGTAATAGCCGCGTCGACACCACGCTGGACGTGGGGCTGCAACGTTTGGTCGAACGACAGGTAAATGCCTTTATCGCCCGTAATCAGAGCCGTGGGATCCACAATGCTGCAGTGCTGCTGGTGGACAGCCGCGATATGGGGGTCAGGGCGCTGGTGGGGTCAGCAGACTATTACAACCGCCAGATCCAAGGGCAGGTGAACGGGACCCATGCCAAGCGTTCGCCCGGTTCGACCCTGAAGCCCTTTATCTATGCCCTGGGCATGGAGCAAGGCGTGCTGCATCCGATGACCATCCTGAAAGATGTACCTTCCTCATTTGGTGCCTACGCGCCGGAGAATTTTGACCGGCGTTTTCTTGGGCCGGTAACCGCCACCGATGCGCTGAATTTTAGCCGCAATATTCCCGCTGTGTACGTGGCGTCGCAACTGCGGCAGCCGACGTTCTATCAGTTCCTGCGCCTGACCGGCGTTGAGAATATGGCCAGCGAGAATCACTATGGCTTGTCGCTGGTATTGGGGGGCGGTGAGGTTACCGCTCAGGAACTGGCGAAGCTCTATGCTCTGTTGGCGAATCGCGGCGCATTGCGTCCGTTACGCATGCTGAGTAGCGATGCGGAGACGCCGGCGGTGCGCTTGCTTAGCGAAGAGGCCAGTTTTATTACGCTGGATATGCTGCGGCAACACCGACGGCCGGGAGATACCTTGGCGCAGCGTTCATCGTCGCTGCCGGTCTATTGGAAAACGGGGACCTCATGGGGATTTCGCGATGCCTGGAGCGTAGGGATTTTCGGGCCCTATGTGCTGGTGGTGTGGGAGGGGAACTTCGACAGTCGCGGCAATAATGCCCTGGTGGGCGCCGATGCAGCGGCTCCGTTATTCTTCAATATTATCGACAGTGTGCATGCCAGCTATCCCACGCTGCGGGAGCCCCGACAGCCATTTCCGAAGCGGCTGCGGCGGGTGGATATTTGTCTGGCCAGCGGCGATTTACCCACCCCCTGGTGCCAGCAAAAGGGCAAAACCTGGTTTATTCCCGGCAAGTCACCAATCAAGGTCGACAGCGTTTATCGGCCGGTGGTGCTGGATATTCACAGCGGTGAGGTGGCCTGTCCGCCCTATGACCAGGCACAAACCCGCACTGAAGTGTTTGAGTTCTGGCCTTCCGATCTGGCCAACGTGTTCGCTCAGGCCGGGTTGCCTAAGCGTTCGACGCCGATAAATCGCTGTAAGGACAACGGTATTGCCGTCGGGGGTAATGCGCCGCGCATCACCTCGCCGCTTAAAAACACCACCTATACCCTGCGGCAATCGCAGCAGGGTCGCGATAAAATTGCCTTCAACGCAGTGACCGATGCCGACAGCAAAACGGTGTACTGGTTTGTTGACGATATCTATCTCGGTAGCAGCGCCAGCAAAAAGGCCATCGACTGGCGGCCTATCAACAATGGGCAGTACCGCATTCGGGCGGTGGACGATCGCGGCCGGGCCGATAGTCGTCTGGTGACCATCGAATGGGTTAACTAGCCCTGACGCACTGCTGTATACTCGCGCCGGAATCTGGGCTTTTACGTAGGAAAAGAGATTGTGATTGAGGTTTTGTATCAGGATGAGCACCTGGTGGCGGTGAACAAGCCGTCCGGTTGGCTGGTGCACCGCAGCTGGCTGGATCGCCATGAAACCCGGTTTGTGATGCAGACCGTGCGCGATCAGATTGGCCAGCACGTGTTTACCGTGCATCGCCTTGATCGTCCTACTTCCGGGGTATTGCTGATGGCGTTGTCCAGCGAGGTGGCGCGGCTGTTGTCGCAGCAGCTTGAACAGCACCAAATGCAGAAAACCTACCATGCGGTGGTCCGCGGTTACGTGCTGGAAGGCGATACCCTCGATTACCCGTTGACGGAAGAGCTGGACAAAATTGCCGACAAGTTTGCCTCGGCGGACAAAGGTCCGCAGCCGGCAGTCACCCATTATCGGCCGCTGGCGCAGGCAGAGATGCCGGTGGCGATTGGCCGTTACGACAGCGCGCGCTACAGCCTGGTTGAACTGAAACCGGAGCATGGCCGCAAGCACCAGTTGCGGCGCCATATGGTGCATATCCGCCATCCCATCATCGGTGACAGCAAGCACGGCGATCTGCGTCAGAACCGCGGCATGGCGGAGCATTTCGGCTGTTCACGCCTGATGCTTCATGCCAGTCACCTGCAGCTGAATCACCCGGTGACCGGTGAGCCGCTGCAGATTTCCGCTCGCTGGGACGAGTCCTGGCAGGGCGTTATGTCACAGTTTGGCTGGGCGGAGAGTATCCCTGAGCTTGCCAGGGTTGAGTTTCCTTCAGCTAGCGGTCAGGATAACTGATCATTTCTAAAGGTATTTAAGGGAGTAGGAGCAATGGCTCAGGTTGGAATCTTCGTGGGAACGGTTTACGGCAACTCACTGCTGGTGGCGGAAGAAGCGGAAAATATCCTCAGCGAACAGGGGCATGAGGTCAAACTGTTCGAGGAGGGCACGCTTGAAGCCTGGCAGTTTTACCGTCAGCATTACGCGTTGGTAATTACCTCCACCACCGGTCAGGGCGATTTGCCGGACAGCATTGCACCGCTGTTTCATGCTATTCGCGATCGGGTCGGCTACCAGCCAGAGCTGCGTTACGGACTGATCGCGTTGGGTGACAGCAGCTACGATAACTTCTGCGGTGCAGGGCGCGCATTTGATGCATTGCTGCAGGAACAAGGAGCAACTCGCGTAGGTGAGGTGTTGGAAATCGATGCGATGGAACAGCCGGAGCCGGAAGTGGTTTCCTGCCCGTGGGTCGAGCAGTGGGCCACATTGCTGAAATAGAATTACCCGTTGCCTTTCAAGTTGCAGCGTTGTTAGCTGCAACTTGAAATTCATAGGGTAAAAATGAAGTCCAGTAGATCCAGTTCGCTGAACCCTTACTTACCGCGGGTCAGTTTTTCCAGATCGGATTCGATCTCGGCAATCTTGTGGGAAACCACGCCTTCCAGATGACGCAGGTCATCAAGAATTTTGCGTTTCAGATCCACTTCAACCTGGTCCCGCTGGCACAGCTGATCCAGCTCATCAATCACGTAACGCAGGTTCGGGTTAATTTCGTGGATTTCTTTGTAACCCTGGCCGGCATTGTCCGCAACTACGGTCTTGCGTTGGCGCGGGTATTTGAACTTCACGCTTTTGGCAAAGAACTCGCCTTTATCCTTGCGGAAATAAATCTTAAGAATGTCGTTATTGGCCTCCTGACGCAGGCTATAGCGATCGACATCTTCCGGTTGATTGATTCCTAAGCTTTTCAGGTTGTCATACATAATAGCGCCACCTTATAAATAGACTTTATTCCACGGTCTGGGATTATGGCGAATAACCACGCCAGAGACTGTGACTGCTCACGTAATGAAGACAAAAAAATAGCGGGTGATTCACCCGCTATCTTAATTTAGTCGATGGTGCGCAATAACTCATTAATGCCGACTTTACCGCGCGTCTTGGCATCGACTTTTTTGACGATCACCGCGCAGTACAGGCTGTAAGTGCCATCTTTGGACGGCAGGTTACCGGAAACCACCACCGAGCCGGCAGGCACGCGGCCGTAGTGCACTTCACCGGTTTCGCGGTCGTAAATGCGGGTGCTCTGGCCCAGGTATACGCCCATGGAAATTACGGAACCTTCTTCTACGATCACGCCTTCAACCACTTCTGAACGCGCACCGATAAAGCAGTTGTCTTCAATGATGGTCGGGTTGGCCTGCAGAGGCTCCAGTACGCCACCGATGCCGACGCCGCCGGACAGGTGAACGTTCTTGCCGATTTGCGCGCAAGAGCCGACGGTAGCCCAGGTATCCACCATGCTGCCTTCGTCAACGTAAGCGCCGATGTTCACATAGGATGGCATCAGAACCGTGTTGCGGGCGATGAATGCGCCCTGGCGAACGGTCGCTGGTGGTACTACGCGGAAGCCTTCTTTCTGGAAGCGCGCTTCGTCGTAGTCGGCGAATTTCATTGGCACTTTGTCGTAATAACGGGTTTCTGCACCGTCCATCACTTTGTTGTCATTGATGCGGAAAGAAAGCAGCACGGCCTTTTTCAGCCACTGATGCGTTACCCACTGACCGTCAATCTTCTCGGCAACGCGCAGGGCGCCGCTGTCCAGCAGGCCGATCACCTGGTTTACCGCTTCGCGCGTTACGGTGTCTACGTTCGCCGGGGTGATTTCCGCGCGGCGCTCGAAGGCGTTTTCAATAACGTTTTGTAATTGCTGCATGCTGTTCTCTGTCCTGATGTTGTCTACGAAAAGGTTACTTGTATCACAATTTATCGTTTGGATTGAGGGCCTCTGTCAACCGTTGTTCCAACTTTCTGCGCGTTTCCGGGTTAAGGGCGCGTCGATCGCTGTCGGCCAGAATAAATAAATCCTCAACCCGCTCGCCAATGGTGGAGATGCGCGCGCCATGCAGTGACAAACCGAGATCGGCGAACACTTCGCCTACCCGGGCCAGCAGGCCTGGCTGATCGAGCGCGGTCAGTTCCAGATAGCTGCGGCGGTCGGTATGGGTTGGCAGGAAGCTGACTTCGGTCGGCACGCTGAAATGACGCAGCTTGGAGGACGGCCTGCGCACGCGCGGCGGCTGATATTCCCGCTGGGTAATGGCCTGTACCAACGCGTGGCGGATCGCCGCATGGCGGTCCTGCGCCAGCGGGCTGCCATCCGGCTCCAGTACTATAAAGGTATCCATCGCCATGCCGTCGCGATTGGTGAAGATCTGTGCGTCGTGCACGCTCAGGTTGCGACGATCCATCTCGCCGGCCACGGCGGCAAACAGGTATGGGCGATCCGGACTCCAGATGAAAATCTCGGTGCCGCCGCGCGTCGCCTGACGGCTGACCAGCACCAGCGGCTGGGTGGAGTCATGGGCCAGCAGATGGCGTGCGTGCCAGGCCAATTGGTTCGGCGAATGGCGCAGGAAGTAATCGGCGCGACAGCGGCTCCAGATACGGTGCAGCGCTTCTTCGTCGATATTGTCCATGCGCAGCAGCGCCAGCGCTTGCAGGCGGTGGTGACGCACGCGTTCGCGCAAATCCGGGCTGTTCTGCATGCCGCGGCGCAGCTGTTTTTCGGTGGCGAAATAGAGCTCACGCAACAGGCTCTGTTTCCAGCTGTTCCACAGGGTCTCGTTGGTGGCGCAGATGTCCGCTACGGTCAGGCAAACCAGATAACGCAGGCGGGTTTCACTCTGCACTTCGGCGCTAAACTGCTGAATCACCGTCGGATCCTGAATGTCGCGCCGTTGGGCGGTGACCGACATCAGTAAATGGCAGCGAACCAGCCAGGCCACCAGTTGAGACTCACGGGAATTCAAACCGTGCAGCTCGGCGAACTCCAACGCGTCCTGCGCGCCGAGGATCGAGTGGTCGCCGCCGCGGCCTTTGGCGATATCGTGGAACAGCGCCGCCAGCAGCAGAAGTTCAGGGTTCGGCAGGCGCGGATACAGCTCAACGCACAGCGGGTGACGTGGCCGCGTTTCGGCATCGGCAAAGCTTTCCAGTTTTTGCAGGACGCGAACGGTGTGTTCGTCGACGGTGTAGGCATGAAACAGGTCGAACTGCATTTGCCCGACAATTTTGCCCCACTGCGGCATATAGGCCCACAGTACGCTGTGGCGGTGCATCGGCACCAGCGCCCGCGAAACGGCACCTGGGTGACGCAGGATGGCCATAAACAGATCGCGTGCTTCCGGAATGGTGCACAGCGGCTGTTTCAGATGGCGGCGCGCATGACGCAACTGGCGGACGGTGGTGGAGTAAATGCCTTTGATTTCGCGGTTGCGCACCATCAGGTAGAACATCCGCATGATCGATTCCGGCTGACGAATAAACAGCGTTTCGTCACGCAGGTCGATCAGGTCGCCACGCAGTTGAAAATCTTCGTTCAACGGCCGGGGTTTTTCCGTGGCGTCCAGGGCCAGAATCGCCTCATCGAACAGTTGCAGCAGCATGTGGTTCAGTTCGCCGACGCGGCGGGTCATGCGATAAAAATCTTTCATCATGCGCTCGACCGGCTCGTTGCCTTCCCCCTCATAACGCAGCAACTGCGCCACGTTAAGCTGGCGATCGAACAGCAGTCGGTTATCGTAGCGGGGCAACACCAGATGCAGCGCGAAGCGAATGCGCCACAGGAAGCTTTGGCATTCGTTAAGCTCGTTGCGTTCGGCCTGGGTCAGAAAACCAAAGCCGACCATTTCGTCCAGCGAAGTGGCGCCGAAGTGACGGCGCGCTACCCACAGCAGGGTGTGAATGTCCCGCAGGCCACCGGGGCTGCTCTTGATGTCCGGCTCCAGATTGTAGCTGGTGCCGTGGTAGCGTTGGTGGCGCTCTTGCTGTTCGACCAACTTGGCGTGGAAAAATTGGGGGGAGGGCCAGAAGCCGTCGCTGAAAATGTGCTTTTGCATTTGCAGGAACAAGGCTACATCACCGCAGATCATGCGTGATTCAATCAGGTTGGTGGCGACGGTCAGATCCGCCAGGCCCTCCAGCAGGCACTCCTCGAGCGTACGTACGCTGTGGCCCACTTCCAGCTTAAGATCCCACAGCAGGGTGATAAATTCCCCCACGCGCTGGGATTGCTGTTCATTCAGCCGGCGCTGGCTCAGCACCAGCACGTCAATGTCCGAAAGCGGGTGCAATTCGCCACGACCATAACCGCCGACCGCCACCAAAGCGGTTTCCGGAATATCTTCGAAACCGTAGAACACCCACAGGCGACGCAGCAGGCGATCGATAAAGTCGCTGCGGGCGGCGACCAGGCTTTCGGCGCTGGAGCCGGCATTGAACGCTTCTGCCAGCCACAGTTGGAACTGTTCGAGGCGCTGTTTCAGCGCGACGCAGTTGAGCTCCTCATCGCCATAGGCGTTGGGATATTCAGGCTGCTCCGGCACGGCCTGTCGTGGAATGACCGAGGTGTCTTGTTGGCGAAAGTTTTCAGACATAGTACGCAGCCCATAAAAAAGGCCGGCAAAAGCCGGCCTGTGACATCATGCATCGCGGCAATACGCCGCGGCGCTTACATCTCGTGCGTAATGATGTTGGGGATGGTGTCATCCTTGCGCAACGTCATTATCTCGCAGCCGTTATCTGTGACCACAATAGTATGCTCATACTGCGCCGACAAGCTGCGATCCTTAGTTTTTACCGTCCAGCCGTCTTTCATGGTGCGGATGCGGTAATCACCGGCATTGACCATTGGCTCGATGGTGAAGGCCATACCGGGTTGCAGTACCACACCGCCGTCGTCGGCATCATAGTGCAGCACCTGCGGTTCTTCGTGGAACACTTCGCCAATGCCGTGGCCACAGTATTCGCGCACCACGGAAAAGTTTTCGGCTTCGACGAATTTCTGGATCTCTTTGCCCAGCGTGCGCAGGCGGATGCCAGGCTTCACCATTTTCAGCGACAGATAAAGGCTTTCCTGCGTGATGCGGCACAGACGCTCGCCCAGAATGGTCGGTTTGCCGACGATGAACATCTTGGATGTGTCGCCGTGGAAACCCTCTTTGATCACGGTAACGTCGATATTCACGATGTCGCCGTCCTTCAGTACCTTGTCATCGCTCGGAATGCCGTGGCAGACCACTTCATTAACCGAGATGCACACGGATTTCGGGAAACCGTGGTAGCCCAGACAGGCGGAAATCGCCTGCTGCTTGTTGGTGATGTGGTCGTGACAGATACGATCGAGTTCGCCGGTAGTCACGCCAGGCTTGACGTGCGGCTCGATGATTTCCAGCACTTCGGCAGCCAGACGGCCGGCCACGCGCATTTTTTGGATGTCATCAGGTGTTTTAATTGAGATTGCCATGAAATTCGTCCGCAGGTGTCGTGCTCGCCGACAACAGAAAGAAATAATAAGAAGCAGTCTCTTATGGTATCAGTCCGGCCTGAGGCTGCCAAATTTGATTTCTCGACGATGACGACTGTGGCAACAAAAGTTGGTGTCCGGGGTGGGTTTATGGTATAAAGCGCGCCGGCAGATCCGCGTCTTGGTCCTTGCGATAAGGACGGGAAAGGCCGAAAATACTTTAACTGCACTCACATTGTGTAAATAACACACACGTATCGGCACATCCGCCGGGGTGCCCTGAGGTGATTTATCACCGCCAGGGTCGGCGTTATGGGATACGTGGAGGCATAACCCCAACTCACTCTATAGAGGTTTAATCATGGCAACTGTTTCCATGCGCGACATGCTCCAGGCTGGTGTACACTTTGGTCACCAGACCCGTTACTGGAACCCGAAAATGAAGCCTTTCATCTTCGGCGCACGTAACAAGGTTCACATCATCAACCTGGAAAAAACTGTACCAATGGCCAACGCAGCACTGGCTGAACTGACCAAGATCTCTTCCCGTAAAGGTAAGATCCTGTTCGTTGGTACTAAGCGCGCAGCAAGCGAAGCGGTAAAAGAATATGCTAACACCTGCGATCAGTTCTTCGTGAACCATCGCTGGTTGGGCGGCATGCTGACTAACTGGAAAACCGTTCGTCAGTCAATCAAACGTTTGAAAGATCTGGAAATCCAGTCTCAAGATGGCACCTTCGACAAGCTGACCAAGAAAGAGGCGCTGATGCGTACTCGCGAACTGGCCAAGCTGGAAAACTCCCTGGGTGGTATCAAAGACATGGGGGGGCTGCCTGACGCTCTGTTCGTTATCGATGCCGATCACGAACACATTGCGATCAAAGAAGCCAACAACCTGGGTATCCCGGTATTCTCTATCGTTGATACCAACTCCGATCCAGACGGCGTTGACTTCATCATCCCTGGTAACGACGATGCAATCCGTGCAATCAAATTGTACCTGACTGCCGTTGCTGCCGCCGTCCGTGAAGGTCGTTCTCAAGATCTGGCCGTTCAAGCGGAAGAAAGCTTCGTAGAAGCTGAATAATAAGGCAAGCTCGTCACTGAGCCCTTATTAACCAGGTATTGAATATGTTGGTTAGGGGGGCCTTTATTGGCCCCCTTTGCTTATCTGAATGAGAACTGTCTCTACGTGAGATAACCGAGGAAAAAGAAATGGCTGATATTACCGCTGCTCTGGTAAAAGAACTGCGCGAGCGTACTGGCGCTGGCATGATGGATTGCAAAAAAGCTCTGGTCGAATCTAACGGCGACATCGAGCTGGCAATCGAAAACATGCGTAAATCTGGCGCGATCAAAGCGGCGAAAAAAGCAGGCAACGTAGCTGCTGACGGCGTGATCAAAACCAAGATCGAAGGCAACTACGGCGTGATCCTGGAAGTAAACTGCCAGACTGACTTCGTTGCTAAAGATGCCGGTTTCCAGGCATTCGCTGACAAAGTGCTGGACGCTGCTGTTGCAGGCAAAATCACTGACGTTGAAGTGTTGAAAGCACAGTTCGAAGAAGAACGTGTAGCGCTGGTTGCCAAAATCGGTGAAAACATCAACATCCGTCGCGTGGCTTCCCTGGAAGGCGAAGTGCTGGGCAGCTACCTGCACGGCGCACGTATCGGCGTTCTGATCGCGGCTAAAGGCGCTGACGAAGAGCTGGTTAAGCAAATCGCCATGCACGTTGCGGCGAGCAAGCCAGAATTCGTTAAGCCTGAAGATGTGTCTGCTGAAGTGGTAGAAAAAGAGTACCAGGTTCAGCTGGACATCGCCATGCAGTCTGGCAAGCCGAAAGAAATCGCTGAGAAAATGGTTGAAGGCCGCATGAAGAAATTCACCGGCGAAGTTTCTCTGACCGGTCAGCCTTTCGTTATCGAACCAAGCAAAACCGTTGGCCAGGTGCTGAAAGAGCACAACGCTGACGTCGTTAACTTCATCCGCTTCGAAGTGGGCGAAGGCATCGAAAAAGCGGCAAATGACTTTGCTGCTGAAGTTGCTGCAATGAGCAAGCAGTCTTAATGACTGTATACCCGATAGATTTCGCGGTGCGGCAAGGCGGCAACTGAGCGAACTCCCAGGAGCCTGGTTCACCAGGTGACTGGGGTAAGTGAAGGCAGCCAACGCAGCGGCAACGTGAAAGATGAAGGGTATAATGGAGCCGCCGTCAGGCGGTTCCATTTTATCCAGCCAGAATTACACCGGTGACAGGCCCTGTGGCAATATACTCATCACAGGCGCACTTCATCGGCTGAAATCCCCAATACTAATACTGCTTCTTAGGACAGAACACCATGGCAACCAATGCAAAACCCGTATATCAGCGTATTCTGCTCAAACTGAGTGGCGAAGCCCTGCAAGGCGCAGAAGGTTTTGGTATCGACGCTAGCGTTTTGGATCGCATGGCTCAGGAAGTTAAAGAGCTGGTCGAACTGGGAATTCAGGTCGGTGTAGTTATTGGCGGCGGTAACCTGTTCCGCGGCGCGGGCCTGGCGCAGGCCGGCATGAACCGCGTAGTGGGCGACCACATGGGAATGCTGGCTACCGTGATGAACGGCCTGGCTATGCGTGATGCACTGCACCGTGCCTATGTGAACGCCCGCCTGATGTCAGCCATTCCGTTGAACGGCGTGTGCGACAACTACAGCTGGGCCGAGGCGATCAGCCTGCTGCGTAATAACCGCGTGGTGATCTTCTCCGCCGGTACCGGCAACCCGTTCTTCACCACCGATTCTGCTGCGTGTCTGCGCGGGATCGAGATCGAAGCGGACGTGGTATTGAAAGCGACTAAAGTGGATGGTGTATACTCCGCTGATCCGGTTAAAAATCCGGATGCAACGCTGTACGAACATATCACCTATCAAGATGTACTGGAGCGCGAGCTGAAAGTGATGGATCTGGCGGCGTTTACGCTGGCCCGCGATCACGGTCTGCCGATTCGCGTATTCAACATGAACAAGCCAGGTGCGTTGCGCCGGGTGGTGATGGGTGAGAACGAAGGCACGCTGATCAGCAAATAAGGCTGTTCTGCCCAATTTAGCGGGAGCGGGTAACGTGGTGCGTTATGCGCTCTCCTTGAGTAAAATTCACGGGCTATACTGTGGTATGGCCTGCCAAGTCTCCAGCTTCCAAGGGTTTGCAACGTGATTAATGAAATCAGAAAAGATGCTGATTCACGCATGGAAAAAAGCGTAGAAGCATTCAAAAACCAAATCAGCAAAATCCGTACCGGCCGTGCTTCTCCAAGCATCCTGGACGGCATCATGGTGGAATACTACGGTTCTGCAACGCCGCTGCGTCAGTTGGCTAACGTGACCGTAGAAGACTCCCGTACCCTGGCAATCAACCTGTTTGATCGCTCCCTGGGTTCAGCGGTAGAAAAGGCCATCATGGCGTCTGATCTGGGCCTGAACCCAAGCTCAGCAGGCAGCGTGATCCGTGTTCCGCTGCCTCCGTTGACCGAAGAGCGCCGTAAAGACCTGATCAAGGTCGTGCGCAATGAAGCCGAGCAGGGCCGTGTTGCCGTGCGTAACGTGCGCCGTGACGCCAACGACAAAGTGAAGGCGTTGCTGAAAGACAAAGAAATCAGCGAAGACGAAGATCGTCGTTCTCAGGACGACATTCAGAAAATGACCGACGCCTATATCAAGCTGCTCGATGCCGCGCTGGCGGACAAAGAAAAAGAGCTGATGGAATTCTAATCAGCATCGCGCAGAAAAAAAGCGTCGCCTGGGCGGCGCTTTGTTTTTTGTGGCGCAGATCCCGTTTCATCGTGCTGATTGATCATGGACAAGCGGTGGCGAAGGTTACACACTGGAGCACCTCCGATCTCATCAGACAGTTATTCAGAGTGAGCTCATGAAGCAACTGACTATTCTTGGCTCCACCGGCTCAGTGGGGACCAGTACCCTGGCCGTGGTCAGGGAAAATCCCGACCGTTTTGCGATTAAAGCGCTGGTTGCCGGCCACAACGTAGTCGTCATGGCACAGCAGTGTATGGAATTTCGCCCAACCTATGCCGCAATGGCAGACGAAGGCGCGGCACGTGAGTTACGTACCCTGCTGGCGGAAAATGGCATTGCCACCGAGGTGATGGCGGGCGAGCAGGCCGCTTGTGATTTGGCGGCGTTGGACGACGTTGATCAGGTCACCGCCGCCATCGTCGGTGCTGCCGGTTTACTTCCGACACTGGCGGCGATTCGTGCTGGCAAGCAGGTATTACTGGCGAACAAAGAGTCGCTGGTGACCTGTGGGCGCCTGTTTATGGACGCGGTGCAAAAGAGCCAAACTCAGTTGCTGCCGCTGGACAGCGAACATAACGCCATTTTTCAGAGTTTGCCTGAGAGCATTCAGCGTCAGTTGGGATACTCTTCATTAGACAGTCATGGTGTGTCGCGCATCGTGCTCACCGGTTCTGGCGGTCCGTTCCGCACCACGCCACTGGAACAGTTTGCCACGATGACGCCGGATCAGGCCTGTGCCCATCCCAATTGGTCGATGGGGCGCAAGATCTCGGTGGATTCCGCCACCATGATGAACAAAGGACTGGAATATATCGAGGCCCGCTGGCTGTTTAACGCCTCGGCCGAACAAATGGAAGTGATTCTGCATCCTCAGTCGGTGATCCATTCAATGGTGCGCTACACTGATGGCAGCGTGTTGGCCCAGTTGGGCACGCCGGATATGCGTACGCCGATCGCTCATGCAATGGCCTACCCGCAGCGGGTAAACTCCGGTGTGGAAGCGCTGGATTTTTGCCGTATCGGCTCGCTGACCTTTGCCGAACCTGAACGGGAACGCTATCCCTGCCTGTATCTGGCCATAGAGGCCTTTGACGCCGGGCAGGCGGCAACCACCGCACTGAACGCGGCCAATGAAGTTGCCGTGGCGGCTTTCCTGCAGGAGCAGATTCGCTTTACCGATATTGCGACGGTGAACCAAAAAGTAGTCGAACGGCTGTCACTGCAGGAACCGTCCTGCATTGATGCGGTCTTAGAAATAGATCGTCAGGCACGTGAGGTTGCGGTTGGGTTGGTTAAATCACTGCGTAACTGATAGCGGCATTTATCCTATTTTGTTCGTAAATTACGCGTGCCGCAGTGGGGTTGTTTGTTCAGGCCCGGCTGAGGTGATATAGTCTGCGCCACTTGTCAGCGGTTATACCGTTGAATTCTGGCCCGATTGATATCTCGAACGCCAATGGCGCAGCGGAAATTACCGGCTGTCGCAGGGCAGACTGAAAAGCCGTGTCGGGCACACGGCTTTTTTTGCGCGTAAGGGCCTGATGTTCCGGAAGGGCAGTTGTATTTCTATTGAGGAAATAAGTACGAGTTATGTCGTCCGCAAATCAACAAGAGGCTAATCCGTCCACTTTGGGGCCACGGCATGTTGCCATTATCATGGACGGTAACGGGCGCTGGGCTAAACGTCAGGGTAAGTTACGTGTCTTCGGTCATAAAGCAGGGGTGAAATCGGTTCGTCGCGCGGTCAGTTTTGCTGCCAACAACCATTTAGATGCGCTCACGCTTTATGCCTTCAGCAGCGAGAACTGGAACCGTCCGGTGCAGGAAGTCTCCGCCCTCATGGAGCTTTTCGTCCGAGCCTTGGACAGTGAAGTAAAAAGCCTGCATAAACATAACGTCAGACTGCGGGTGATCGGCGACATCAGCCGTTTCAGCGCGCGTTTGCAAGAGCGGATCCGCCGCTCCGAGCAACTGACAGAAAATAACGATGGCCTGACGCTCAACATTGCCGCCAACTACGGTGGCCGTTGGGATATCATTCAGGGAGTAAGGGAACTGGCTGAGCAGGTGAAGGATGGTTTGCTGCGTCCGGATCAAATTAGCGAAGAATTACTGGGTGAGCGAGTCTGCATGAGCGACTTGTCACCGGTGGATCTGGTGATCCGCACTGGCGGTGAACACCGCATCAGTAACTTCTTGCTGTGGCAAATTGCTTATGCCGAACTTTACTTTACTGATGTACTCTGGCCTGATTTTGATGAACTTGTCTTTGAAGGTGCGCTGAATGCATTTGCACAACGCGAGCGTCGCTTCGGGGGAACAACACCTATCGGCGCCAATGCGTCCTAGGGGGAACTTTTGCTGAAGTATCGCCTCATAACGGCTCTGATTTTAATCCCGATTGTTATCGCGGCGCTGTTCTTGCTGCCGCCGGTGGGCTTTGCCCTGGTAACGCTGGTTGTGTGCATGCTGGCAGCCTGGGAGTGGGGCCAACTGGCCGGTTTTACCTCCCGCTCGCAGCGCATCTGGCTGGCGATATTGTGTGGCTTCCTGCTGGCGCTGATGATGCTCAGCATTCCGGCCTACCATCAGTCGGTCCACCTGCCTCAGGTAGGTGGACCGCTTTGGCTGTCACTGGTCTGGTGGTTGGCGGCGTTGTTGCTGGTGCTGTTTTATCCGGGGTCTGCCGCGCTGTGGCGTAATTCGCGTCCAATACGTCTGATGTTCGGCTTGCTGACCATAGTGCCGTTCTTTTGGGGCATGCTGTCGCTGCGTCAGTTCGGCTATGAACAAAACCACTTCACCGGCTCCTGGTGGCTACTGTATGTGATGTTGCTGGTTTGGGGCGCGGATTCCGGCGCTTACATGTTCGGCAAGCTGTTTGGCAAGCATAAGCTGGCGCCTAAAGTTTCTCCAGGGAAAACCTGGGAGGGACTCATCGGCGGTCTGATTACCTCGGCCCTGATATCCTGGTTGTTTGGCCGTTACGCGCCGTTGAATATCGTGCCGACCACCTTACTGATTTGTTCGGTGATTGCCGCACTGGCTTCCGTGCTGGGCGATCTTACCGAGAGCATGTTCAAACGCGAAGCGGGTATCAAAGACAGTGGTCATTTGATACCGGGTCATGGCGGTATACTGGATCGTATCGATAGCCTGACCGCAGCAGTGCCTGTATTTGCCTGCCTGATGCTGTTAGTGTTTTAATCCGTCAACGACGGGGAGTGAAGGGATTATGGGTAGCGTGCTCTGGAACTTAGTCGCATTTCTTATTGCACTCGGTGTTTTGATCACCGTGCACGAGTTCGGGCACTTTTGGGTCGCCCGTCGCTGCGGTGTCCGTGTAGAACGCTTCTCCATTGGTTTTGGCCGTGCCCTATGGCGCCGTACTGATCGTCAGGGGACAGAATACGTTATTGCCCTGATCCCGCTGGGCGGTTACGTGAAGATGCTCGATGAACGAGTTGACTCGGTTGCTCCGGAATTCCGTCATCAGGCATTTAACAATAAAACCGTGTGGCAGCGCGCCGCTATCGTCAGCGCTGGACCTATCGCCAACTTCCTGTTTGCTATTCTTGCTTACTGGCTGGTATTTATTATCGGCGTTCCCAGCTTCCGTCCTGTGATTGGTGAAATATCGCCTCAGTCGATTGCCGCCCACGCTGAAATTTCACCTGGAATGGAACTTAAGTCCGTTGACGGTATCGAAACGCCTGATTGGGAATCAGTTCGTCTGGCGCTGGTGGCGAAGATCGGCGACGCACAAACCGAAGTCGGTATCGCGCCGTTTGGCTCTTCTCAGGTGGTGACTAAAACCCTGGATTTACGCCAGTGGAATTTCGAGCCGGACAAACAAGATCCCGTGGTGGCGTTGGGTATTATTCCGCGCGGCCCACAGATAGAATCTGTCCTTGCCGAAGTGCAATCGGGGTCGGCGGCACAAAAGGCGGGTTTACAAGCGGGGGACAGGATCGTTAAAGTCGACGGTCAGCTATTGGGTCGTTGGCAAACGTTGGTTAAACGGATCCACAACGGCCCTGGGCAACCGCTGGTTTTAGAGATTGAAAGAAACGGCGCCCCCTTGTCTTTGACGCTGATACCGGATACAAAGCCGGTGGGAAAAGACAAATCGGTGGGTTTCGCCGGCATCATTCCGAAAGTGCTGCCGCTGCCGGACGAGTATAAAACGATTCGCCAGTATGGACCTTTCCCAGCGCTGTATCAGGCTGGGGACAAGACCTGGCAGCTAATGAGCCTCACGGTCAAAATGCTGGGTAAATTAATAACCGGTGATGTAAAGCTGAACAACCTGAGTGGCCCGATTTCGATTGCACAGGGAGCAGGGGCGTCAGCCGGGGTCGGGTTAGTGTATTATCTGATGTTCCTGGCGTTGATCAGTGTCAACCTGGGTATCATCAACCTGTTCCCATTACCGGTGTTAGATGGTGGGCATCTCCTCTTCCTGGCGATAGAAAAGCTGAAGGGTGGGCCGGTTTCCGAGCGAGTACAGGACTACAGTTACCGCATAGGTTCGATCGTGTTGGTGCTTTTAATGGGTCTTGCACTTTTCAATGATTTTTCTCGCCTTTAGGGGCGGGGATAGGTTAGGAAGAACGCATAACAACGATGGCGATGAAAAAGTTGCTCATAGCGTCGCTGCTGTTTGGCAGCGCCACCGTATACGGTGCAGACGGGTTCGTAGTGAAAGATATTCATTTCGAAGGCCTGCAGCGAGTCGCCGTCGGTGCGGCGTTACTCAACATGCCGGTTCGCGTAGGCGATACCGTCTCTGACGATGATATCAGTAATACCATCCGTGCCTTGTTTGCCACTGGCAACTTCGAGGACGTTCGCGTGCTGCGCGATGGTAATACGCTGATTGTTCAGGTTAAGGAACGCCCTACCATTGCCAGCATCACTTTCTCCGGCAACAAGTCGGTGAAGGATGACATGCTCAAGCAAAACCTGGAGGCCTCTGGCGTTCGGGTTGGCGAAGCGCTTGACCGCACCACGATATCCAGCATTGAAAAAGGGCTGGAAGACTTCTATTACAGCGTCGGTAAATACAGCGCCTCGGTGAAAGCCGTTGTCACGCCGTTGCCGCGTAACCGTGTCGACCTGAAACTGGTGTTCACGGAAGGGGTTTCCGCCAAGATTCAACAAATCAACATTGTCGGCAACCATGCCTTCACTAACGATGAGCTGATTTCACGCTTCCAACTGCGTGATGAAGTGCCGTGGTGGAACCTGGTTGGCGATCGCAAATACCAGAAACAAAAGCTGGCGGGTGACCTTGAAACCCTGCGCAGTTTCTATCTGGACCGCGGCTACGCGCGCTTTAATATCGATTCGACTCAGGTCAGCCTGACGCCGGACAAAAAAGGCATCTACATCACCATCAATATCACTGAAGGCGAGCAGTACAAGCTCACCGGCGTGATGGTGAACGGCAATCTGGCCGGTCACTCGGCGGAAGTCGCGCAACTGACCAAGATTGAACCGGGTGAGCTGTATAACGGCAGCAAAGTGACCAAAATGGAAGACAACATCAAAACGATGTTGGGCCGTTACGGTTATGCCTACCCGCGTGTTTCTACACAGCCTGAAATTAACGATGCGGATAAAACCGTGAAGCTGCACGTAAACATTGATGCGGGTAACCGTTTCTATGTGCGTCGCATCAAGTTCGAAGGCAACGACACCAGTAAAGACTCCGTACTGCGCCGTGAAATGCGTCAGATGGAAGGTGCGTGGCTGGGCAACGCTCAGGTCGAGCAGGGTAAAGAACGTCTGAACCGTTTGGGTTATTTTGAAACGGTAGATGTGGAAACCCAGCGCGTGCCTGGCACTGCGGATCAGGTAGACGTCACTTACAAAGTGAAAGAGCGTAACACCGGTACCTTCAACTTCGGCGTCGGCTACGGCACCGAGAGCGGCGTGAGCTTCCAGGCGGGGGTCCAGCAGGACAACTGGCTGGGTACTGGCTATTCCGTCGGTATCAGCGGCACCAAAAACGACTACCAGACTTACACCGAACTGTCGGTAACCAACCCGTACTTCACCGTTGATGGTGTGAGTTTGGGTGGGCGTATCTTCTACAACGACTTTAAAGCGGATGACGCGGACCTGTCCGACTATACCAACAAGAGTTACGGCATAGACGGTACCTTGGGCTTCCCGATCAACGAAAACAACTCGTTGCGTACCGGTTTGGGTTACGTACATAACGGCCTGTCTAACATGCAGCCGCAGGTTGCCATGTGGCGTTATCTGGACTCCATGGGTCTGGATCCGAACAAGACTGACCGTGCCAGCTACTCTGCGGATGACTTCACGCTGAACCTGGGTTGGACCTACAACAACCTGGACCGTGGTTATTTCCCAACGTCGGGTAACCGTACCACCCTGAATGGTAAAGTGACCATTCCAGGGTCGGATAACGAATACTACAAACTGACGCTGGACAGCGTGCAATACGTCCCAATCAACGACGATCGCACCTGGGTGCTGTTGGGTCGTGGTCGTCTGGGTTATGCAGATGGTCTGGGCGGCAAGGAAATGCCGTTCTACGAGAACTTCTACGCCGGCGGCTCCAGCACCGTGCGTGGTTTCGGTTCAAACACCATCGGTCCAAAAGCGGCGTACTACAATTCCAACTCGTATAGCTGCAGCAACGGCACGCCGATTTGTAATTCGGACGATGCGGTTGGTGGTAACGCCATGGCTGTCGCCAGTATGGAACTGATTACGCCGACGCCATTCATCAGCGAGAAATACGCTAACTCAGTGCGTACTTCCTTGTTCATGGACGCGGGTACCGTATGGGATACCAACTGGAAGAACTCTTCCGAAACCAGCATGTACGATATTCCGGACTACAGTAAAGCGAGCAATATCCGCGTTTCTGCCGGTATCGCTTTGCAATGGATGTCACCTCTGGGGCCATTGGTGTTCTCTTATGCCAACCCGATCAAGAAATACGAAGGCGACAAATCCGAACAGTTCCAATTTAACATTGGCAAGACCTGGTAACAGGTCCCGCTTCTGGGCATAAGCAGTTATTAAGAATCGCAAATGCCAGGCGCCCGTCAAAACACAGAGATGATTCTCATTGTTTTGCGGGATAAGTCTGGCAGATTGTGTACTTCAAGTGTCATATGGCACAAATGGGTGATGGTAAGGAGTTTATAGTGAAAAAGTGGTTGTGTGCCGCAGGCCTCGGTTTAGCAATGGCTGCTTCAGCTGGCGTTCAGGCAGCAGATAAGATCGCTGTAGTTAACGTCTCCAGCATTTTCCAACAGTTGCCGGCTCGTGAAACCGTAGCTAAACAGCTGGAAAACGAGTTCAAAGGCCGTGCGGGTGAGCTTCAGAACATGGAGCGTAGCCTTCAGACCAAAATGCAACGTCTGCAGCGTGATGGCGCTACCATGAAAGCCAGCGATCGCAGCAAGCTTGAAAAAGACGTGATGGCACAGCGCGAGCAGTTCTCTCAGAAAGCCCAAGCTTTTGAGCAGGACAACCGTCGCCGCCAGATGGAAGAGCGTAACAAAATCCTGAGCCGTATTCAGGACGCTGTGAAATCTGTTGCCAGCAAAGAAGGCTATGACGTAGTGATCGATGCTAACGCCGTTGCCTACGCAGGTTCTTCTAAAGACATTACTGCTGACGTGCTGAAACAGGTTAAATAACAACATGCCTTCTATTCGACTGGCTGATTTAGCGCAGCAGTTGGATGCACAATTGCACGGTGATGGCGATCTCGTCATCACCGGCATTGCTTCTATGCATTCGGCACAGGCTGGCCAAATCACGTTTTTGTCAAACAGCCGCTATCAAGAGCAGCTGGCTTCCTGCCAGGCAAGCGCAGTCGTGCTTACCGAGGCGGATTTACCACACTGCCGTTCTGCGGCGCTGGTGGTTAAAAACCCTTACCTGACCTACGCGCGCATGGCGCAACTGATGGACACCACTCCCTCTCCGGCCCAGGATATCGCCCCTAGCGCGGTTATTTCCCCTGAAGCCACCTTGGGGCAGAACGTGGCTATCGGAGCAAATGCGGTGATCGAGTCGGGCGCAGTCCTTGGCGATAACGTGGTTATCGGTCCGGGCTGTTTTATCGGTAAACGTGCACGCATTGGCGCAGGAACGCGTCTGTGGGCTAACGTAACGATTTATCATGAAGTCGAGATCGGTCAGCACTGTCTGATCCAATCGGGCACCGTGATTGGTGCTGATGGTTTCGGCTATGCCAACGAACGCGGCAACTGGATTAAAATTCCTCAGTTGGGCACGGTGATTATCGGCGATCGCGTCGAAATCGGCGCTTGCACCACCATTGACCGCGGCGCGTTGGATAACACCCAGATCGGGAATGGTGTTATCATCGACAACCAATGCCAGATTGCACATAACGTTGTGATTGGCGACAATACTGCCGTTGCCGGCGGTGTTATCATGGCGGGCAGCCTGAAAATCGGCCGCTACTGCCAGATCGGTGGAGCCAGCGTGATCAATGGTCACATGGAGATCGCCGACAAGGTTGTTGTCACCGGAATGGGAATGGTTATGCGACCAATCACCGAACCTGGGGTATACTCTTCGGGCATTCCGTTACAACCCAACAAAGTTTGGCGTAAAACCGCTGCGTTGGTGATGAATATCGATGAGATTAGCAAGCGCTTAAAAGCTGTCGAACGAAAAGTCGGAAAAGACTAATCACTACCGCCCGCCTGACTGGGTACAAAACGAAACGCGTTGGTCATGAGACCAAAAGCGCAAAGAGTTGTTAATTTGCGGCCTGCATGATGATCTCCTTTTGGGGTCAGCGCAGGCCGTGTTGTTGATGCCATCAGTTTTTAGAGACAGGAAGAGTATTTTGACTACTGACACTCATACTCTGGATATTGCAGAAATTTTAGAGTTGCTTCCTCACCGTTACCCGTTCTTGCTGGTTGATCGCGTCCTCGAGTTTGAGGAGCACAAATTCCTGCGTGCGGTGAAGAACGTATCTGTAAATGAGCCGTTTTTCCAGGGACACTTCCCTGGTAAGCCGATTTTTCCAGGCGTATTGATTCTGGAAGCCATGGCGCAGGCCACAGGTATTCTGGCGTTTAAAAGCGTCGGCAAACTGGAACCGGGCGAGCTGTATTACTTCGCCGGTATCGATGAAGCCCGCTTCAAACGCCCGGTTGTGCCTGGTGATCAGATGATCATGGAAGTCACCTTTGAGAAAACACGTCGTGGTCTGACGCGCTTTAAAGGCGTGGCAACCGTCGACGGCAAAATTGTCTGCGAAGCAACCATGATGTGTGCGCGCAGCCGGGAGGCTTAATCCGTGATCGACAAAACCGCCTTTATCCATCCTAGCGCGATTATTGAAGAAGGTGCCGTTATCGGCGCTGGTGCGCACATCGGTCCCTTCTGTTACGTCGGCTCCCAGGTGGAAATCGGCGAAGGCACGGTACTGAAGTCCCACATTGTGGTGAATGGCCTGACCAAAATCGGTCGCGACAACCAGATCTATCAATTTGCCTCTATTGGTGAAGTGAATCAGGATCTGAAATACGCGGGCGAACCTACGCGTGTCGAGATTGGCGATCGCAATCGCATTCGCGAAAGCGTGACCATTCATCGCGGCACAGCGCAGGGCACAGGGTTGACCAAGGTAGGTAATGACAACCTGCTGATGGTTAACGTGCACGTTGCGCACGACTGTGTGGTGGGTAATTCCTGTATCTTGGCGAACAATGCTACGCTTGCCGGGCATGTGGAAATTGACGACCATGCCATTATTGGCGGCATGACGGCTATCCACCAGTTCTGCATCATCGGCACCCACGTGATGGTGGGCGGTTGTTCCGGTGTTGCCCAAGACGTGCCTCCTTTTGTCATCGCGCAGGGTAACCACGCCACGCCATTCGGCGTTAACGCCGTGGGCCTGAAGCGTCGTGGTTTCGATAAAGATCAAATGCAGGCAATCCGTAACGCCTACAAGATCCTTTATCGCAGCGAGAAAACGCTGGATGAAGCGAAAACAGAAATCGAAACCCTGGCAAAAGAGCAGCCGGTGGTGCAGCAGTTCCTGGATTTCTTCGGCCGCTCAACCCGCGGTATTATTCGCTGACCTATGCAAAATCGCCCATTGACTATCGGATTGGTCGCCGGAGAAACCTCCGGTGATATTCTTGGCGCCGGTTTGATCCGTGCGCTTAAGGCGCAAGTCCCCGACGCGCGTTTTGTTGGCGTCGCCGGCCCGCTGATGCAGGCTGAAGGCTGTGAAACCTGGTACGAAATGGAAGAGCTGGCGGTAATGGGCGTGGTGGAGGTGCTTGAGCGCCTGCCACGCCTGTTAAAGATCCGTAAAGATCTTACCCGCCGGTTCAGCGATCTGAAGCCGGACGTGTTTGTGGGTATCGACGCGCCGGACTTCAATATCACCCTGGAAGGTCGTCTGAAACAACGCGGCATTCGCACCATTCACTATGTCAGCCCGTCCGTCTGGGCCTGGCGTCAAAAGCGCGTTTTCAAAATTGGCAAAGCCACCGATCTGGTGCTGGCGTTTCTCCCTTTCGAAAAAGCGTTTTACGATCGTTTTAACGTTCCCTGCCGGTTTATCGGCCACACCATGGCTGATGCCATGCCGCTGCAGGCGGACAAATTGGCTGCGCGCGCTACGCTTGGCATCGCACCCGATGCGCGTTGTCTGGCCCTGTTGCCGGGCAGCCGAAGCGCAGAAGTTGAGATGCTGAGCGCCGATTTCCTGAAAACGGCGCAGTTGCTGCGTACCCGTTATCCCGACCTTGAGCTGGTGGTGCCGCTGGTTAACGCCAAACGACGCGAACAGTTCGAGCGGATCAAAGCTGAAGTGGCGCCAGAGCTACGGGTCCATCTGCTGAACGGCCAAGGGCGTGAGGCGATGGTTGCCAGCGACGCGGCATTACTGGCTTCAGGTACCGCCGCACTGGAGTGCATGCTGGCCAAATGTCCGATGGTGGTGGGTTACCGCATGAAACCGTTCACCTTCTGGCTGGCGCAGCGGCTAGTGAAGACGCCGTATGTTTCGCTGCCTAATCTGTTGGCAGGCCGTGAAATCGTCACCGAACTGCTGCAGCATGACTGCGTGCCGGACAAGCTGGCGGCGGCGGTAATGCCGCTGCTGGAAGACGGCCCGCAAACTGACGAACTGAAACAGACTTTCCTGACCTTGCACCAAAGCATCCGTTGCGGTGCCGATGAACAGGCCGCTCAGGCTGTGTTGGAGCTGGCAAAAGCATGATTGAACCCTTCATCTATCCTGTCGCCACGCTAATTGCAGGCGTGGACGAAGTGGGCCGTGGCCCTTTGGTTGGCGCAGTGGTTACCGCTGCGGTGATCCTCGATCCCGCTCGGCCGATCGTTGGCCTGGCGGATTCGAAGAAGCTCAGTGAGAAGCGCCGCCTGGCGCTGTATGACGAGATCGTCGAGAAAGCGCTGTCCTGGAGCCTGGGCCGCGCTGAGCCAGAAGAAATCGACCAACTGAACATTCTGCATGCCACTATGCTGGCGATGCAGCGTGCTGTGGCCGGTTTGCATATCGCGCCGGACATGGTATTGATCGACGGTAATCGCTGCCCGAAATTGCCGATGCGTTCGCAGGCGGTCGTGAAGGGAGACAGTCGCGTGGCGGAAATTAGCGCGGCATCCATTCTGGCTAAGGTAACGCGTGACCGCGAAATGGCCGAGTTGGATCTTGTGTTCCCCGATTACGGTTTTGCGCAGCATAAGGGCTACCCGACCGCCTTCCATCTGGAGCGGCTGGCCGCTCTGGGTGCGACCGAGCATCACCGCCGCAGTTTTGCCCCGGTAAGAAGGGCGCTGGGGCTGTAATCTGCAGGCCTGGTTATCCGGGCCAGACAAGCGATAGCGTTAACCCGGGTTCAGTCCGCTGAGCCCCTAGATTCAGGTATCTGGATATGGCCGAACCTCGTTTTATTCACCTGCGCGTTCATAGCGACTACTCCATGATAGATGGATTGGCCAAGATTGGGCCGTTGGTGAAGAGAGCCGCCGCGTTAGCCATGCCTGCTTTGGCAATTACCGACTTTACCAACCTGTGTGGTCTGGTGAAGTTTTATGGCAGCGCGCACGGCGCCGGGATCAAACCGATCATCGGCGCGGATTTTCATGTGCAAAGCGAAGTGCTGGGCGATGAGCTGGCGCAGCTCACCGTGCTGGCCGCCAATAATGAAGGTTACCAAAACCTGACGTTGCTGATTTCCCGCGCTTATCAGCGTGGTTACGGTGCCGCCGGCCCGACGATTGATCGGGACTGGTTGATTGAGCACCGTGAAGGGCTGATTTTGCTCTCTGGCGCGCGCCAGGGGGACGTCGGTAAGTTTCTGCTGCGCGGCAACCAGCCGCAGGTGGAGCAGTGCCTGGAGTTCTATCAGCAATACTTCCCTGACAGCTATTACCTCGAACTGATCCGTACCGGTCGGCCGGACGAAGAAAACTATCTGCACGCCGCAGTGGCGCTGGCCACTGAACGCGGGTTGCCGGTGGTGGCCACTAACGACGTGCGCTTTCTGGTCGAGGATGACTTTGACGCCCACGAAATCCGCGTCGCCATTCATGACGGCTTCACGCTGGACGATCCCAAGCGCCCACGTAACTATACGGCGCAGCAATACATGCGTAACGAAGACGAGATGTGCGAGCTGTTTGCCGACATCCCGGAAGCGTTGCTCAACAGCGTAGAGATCGCCAAGCGTTGTAACGTGACTATTCGCCTCGGCGAGTACTTCCTGCCGCAGTTCCCGACCGGTGATATGAGCACCGAGGACTTCCTGATCCTCAAGTCGAAGGAAGGGCTGGAAGATCGCCTGGAGTTCCTGTTCCCAGACCCAGAGGTGCGCGCTCAACGCCGCCCTGAATACGATGAACGTCTGGATATTGAACTGAACGTGATCAACCAGATGGGTTTCCCGGGTTACTTCCTGATCGTGATGGAGTTCATCCAGTGGTCGAAGGATAACAACGTGCCGGTTGGCCCGGGGCGTGGTTCCGGTGCCGGTTCTTTAGTAGCCTATGCACTGAAAATCACCGATCTTGACCCGTTGGAATTTGACCTGCTGTTTGAACGCTTCCTTAACCCGGAACGTGTTTCGATGCCCGACTTCGACGTCGATTTCTGCATGGAAAAACGCGATCTGGTGATTGAGCACGTGGCGGATATGTACGGCCGTGAGGCGGTATCGCAAATCATCACCTTCGGTACCATGGCGGCGAAAGCGGTTATCCGCGACGTGGGTCGCGTGCTGGGCCACCCCTATGGCTTCGTCGACCGCATCTCCAAACTGGTGCCGCCCGATCCGGGCATGACGCTGGAAAAAGCCTTTGCTGCCGAACCCCAACTGCCGGAAATTTACGAGGCCGATGAGGAAGTCAAAGCGCTGATCGACATGGCGCGCAAACTGGAAGGGGTCACACGTAACGCCGGTAAACACGCCGGGGGCGTGGTGATCGCGCCGACTAAAATCACCGACTTCGCGCCGTTGTATTGTGACGCCGAGGGGCAGCATCCTGTTACCCAGTTCGACAAGAACGACGTGGAATACGCCGGGCTGGTGAAGTTCGACTTCCTCGGCTTGCGTACCCTGACCATCATCGACTGGGCGTTGGAAATGATTAACGCCCGGCGCGCCAAAACCGGGCTGGAGCCGATTGATATCGCCGCCATCCCGCTCGAAGACAAAAAAAGCTTCGACATGCTGCAGCGTTCGGAGACCACCGCGGTCTTCCAGCTTGAATCGCGCGGCATGAAGGATTTGATCAAACGTCTGAAGCCCGACTGTTTCGAAGACATGATCGCATTGGTGGCGCTGTTCCGCCCTGGTCCTCTGCAGTCAGGCATGGTAGATAACTTTATCGACCGTAAGCACGGCCGCGAAGAAATTTCCTACCCGGATATCCAGTGGCAGCATGAGTCGCTCAAGCCGGTGCTGGAGCCGACCTACGGCATTATCCTGTATCAAGAACAGGTTATGCAGATTGCCCAGGTACTGGCCGGGTATTCGCTGGGCGGCGCGGACATGCTGCGCCGTGCGATGGGTAAAAAGAACCCGGTTGAAATGGCCAAGCAGCGTGGCGGTTTCGAGGATGGGGCAAAAGCACGCGGCATCGACGGCGAACTGTCGGTAAAAATCTTCGATCTGGTGGAGAAATTCGCCGGTTATGGCTTCAACAAGTCGCACTCCGCCGCCTATGCGTTGGTGTCCTACCAGACGCTGTGGCTGAAGGCACACTACCCGGCCGAGTTTATGGCGGCGGTAATGACCGCCGATATGGACAACACCGATAAGGTGGTGGGGCTGGTGGATGAGTGCTGGCGTATGGGGCTGAAAATCCTGCCGCCGGACATCAACAGCGGCCAGTACCATTTCCACGTTAACGATGAAGGCGAGATCGTTTACGGTATCGGCGCCATCAAAGGCGTCGGGGAAGGGCCGATTGAAGCCATTCTGGAGGCGCGTAACAGCGGTGAACAGGGCTACTTTAAAGACCTGTTCGATCTGTGCGCGCGCTCTGACATCAAAAAAATTAACCGCCGCATTCTGGAAAAGCTGATCATGTCCGGGGCGTTCGACCGCCTTGGGCCACACCGCGCCGCATTGATGAACTCTTTGCCCGATGCGTTAAAAGCGGCAGATCAGCATGCCAAAGCCGAAGCGATCGGCCAGGTGGACATGTTTGGCGTACTGGCGGAAGCGCCGGAGCAAGTGGAGCAATCCTACGCCAACGTGCCCCGCTGGCAGGAGCAGGTGGTGCTGGACGGTGAACGGGAAACGTTGGGGTTGTACCTCACCGGCCACCCAATCACCCAGTACCTGAAGGAGATCGAACGCTACGCCGGTGGCCAGCGTTTGAAAGATATGCACCCGACGGATCGGGGCAAAATGACCACCGCCGTTGGGCTGGTGATCGCCTCGCGGGTTATGGTCACCAAGCGCGGTAACCGCATCGGGATCTGTACTCTGGATGACCGCTCTGGCCGTCTGGAGGTGATGTTATTCACCGATGCGTTAGAAAAATACCAGCATTTATTGGAAAAAGACCGTATCCTGATCGCCAGTGGACAGGTCAGCTTTGATGACTTTAGCGGCGGGCTTAAAATGACCGCCCGCGAGCTAATGGATATCAGTGAAGCCCGTGAAAAATACGCTCGCGGACTTGCTATCTCGCTGACGGACAGGCAAATTGATGACCAGCTTTTGAACCGTCTCCGTCAGTCTTTGGAACCCCATCGCTCGGGGACGATTCCAGTGCATCTTTACTATCAACGGGAAGATGCGCGGGCCAAGCTGCGTTTTGGCGCAACCTGGCGCGTGACGCCCACCGACCGCTTATTGATAGATTTGCGGACTTTGGTAGGTAATGAGCAGGTGGAACTGGAATTTGACTAAAATAGGAATGCTATGAGTCTGAATTTTCTTGATTTTGAACAGCCGATTGCAGAGCTGGAAGCGAAAATTGACTCGCTGACTGCAGTCAGCCGTCAAGACGAAAAATTAGATATTAATCTGGACGAAGAGGTTCAGCGCCTTCGTGAAAAGAGCGTTGAGCTGACGCGCAAGATTTTTTCCGATCTTGGGGCCTGGCAAGTTGCCCAATTGGCACGCCACCCGCGCCGTCCTTATACCCTGGATTATATCAAACACATCTTTACCGACTTCGAAGAGCTGGCGGGTGATCGCACCTATGCCGATGACAAAGCGATTGTCGGTGGCATTGCGCGCCTGGATGGCCGTCCGGTGATGATCATCGGGCATCAGAAAGGCCGCGAGACCAAAGAGAAAATCCGCCGTAACTTCGGCATGCCGGCACCAGAAGGCTATCGCAAAGCGCTGCGCCTGATGGAAATGGCTTCTCGCTTCAAGATGCCGCTGATCACTTTCATCGACACCCCTGGGGCCTACCCGGGCGTGGGCGCGGAAGAGCGTGGCCAGTCAGAAGCGATTGCCCATAACCTGCGTGAAATGTCTCGCCTGAAAATTCCGGTGATCTGTACGGTGATCGGCGAAGGCGGTTCCGGTGGCGCATTGGCCATTGGCGTGGGCGACAAAGTGAACATGCTGCAGTACAGCACCTATTCGGTGATCTCACCGGAAGGTTGTGCTTCCATTCTGTGGAAAAGCGCCGACAAAGCGCCGATTGCCGCAGAAGCCATGGGCATTACCGCACCGCGCCTGAAAGAGCTGAAGCTGATCGACTCGGTGATCCCGGAACCGCTGGGCTCTGCTCACCGCGATGTGCCGGCGATGGCGGAAGCGCTGAAAGCGCAGCTGCTGGCCGATCTGAAAGATCTCGACGGCCTGAACACCGAAGAGCTGCTTAACCGCCGCTACCAGCGCCTGATGAACTACGGCTATTGCTGAGTGCTGTCACGCGTTGCAAGAAACCGCCTTCGGGCGGTTTTTTTTGTCTACACACCGCAGTATTTTCATGTTGTTATAGAGGTTTGGTGGTTAACTGACAGGAGCAGCCGATGAATATCATCGCGATCATGAGCCCAGCGGGCGTTTATTACAAAGACGAGCCGATCCGCGAGCTTCACACCGCACTGGCTGCGATGAACTTCCAACTGGTGTATCCCAAAAACAGCGGCGATTTGTTGAAGCTGATCGAAGCTAACGCACGCATTTGCGGCGTGATTTTCGACTGGGATGACTACAGCCTGGAATTGTGCAGCGAGATCAACGAGCTCAACGAGTATCTGCCGCTGTATGCGTTTATCAACACGCATTCCACCTTTGACGTTAGCCTGCATGAAATGCGTATGGTGCTGTATTTCTTCGAGTACGGCCTGAATGCGGCAGATGATATTGCGCAGCGCATCCAGCAATATACCGCTGAATACATCGATACTATTACACCGCCGCTGACCAAGGCACTGTTCAATTACGTGCATGAAGGGAAATACACCTTCTGTACTCCCGGCCATATGGCCGGTACCGCCTTTCAGAAGAGCCCGGTCGGTTGCCTGTTTTACGATTTTTTCGGTGCCAATACCCTGAAAGCCGACGTGTCGATTTCGGTCACCGAGCTGGGCTCGCTGCTGGATCACACTGGCCCTCACCTGGAGGCCGAAGAGTATATTGCGCGTACCTTTAACGCCGAGCAAAGTTATCTGGTGACCAACGGCACCTCTACCGCCAATAAAATTGTTGGCATGTATTCGGCACCGACCGGCAGCACGGTATTGATCGACCGCAACTGCCATAAGTCCCTGTGCCATCTGCTGATGATGAGCGATATCGTGCCGATTTATTTGCGCCCGCTGCGCAATGCCTACGGGATTCTTGGCGGGATCCCACAGCGTGAATTCACCCATGACAGCATTGCCGCTCGGGTGGCTGACACGGCCAACGCCAGTTGGCCAGTCTATGCGGTGATCACTAACTCGACCTACGATGGCCTGCTGTACAACACCGATTACATCAAGCAGACGCTGGACGTCCCATCAATTCATTTTGATTCCGCCTGGGTGCCCTATACCAATTTCCATCCGATTTATGATGGCAAGAGCGGCATGAGCGGTGAACGTATACCCGGTAAAGTGATCTACGAAACTCAGTCGACTCATAAACTGCTGGCGGCGTTTTCACAGGCCTCGATGATCCACATTAAGGGTGACTATGACGAAAGTACCTTTAACGAGGCCTATATGATGCACACCACCACTTCGCCGAATTACGGCATCGTGGCGTCGATGGAGACCGCGGCGGCGATGCTGCGTGGCAATCCGGGGCGCAGGTTGATTAACCGCTCGGTGGAGCGTGCGCTGCATTTCCGTCGTGAGGTGCAGCGTTTGCGGGAAGAAAGCGATAGCTGGTTCTTTGATATCTGGCAGCCGGAAGAGATTGACGAGGCGCAGTGCTGGCCGCTAAACCCGGATGACAACTGGCACGGCTTTGGTAATACCGACCGCGATCACATGTATCTCGATCCTATCAAGGTCACCATCCTGACGCCGGGGATGAATGAGCTTGGCGCACTGGAAGAGAGCGGCATACCGGCAGCGCTGGTAGCGAAATACCTGGATGAACGCGGTATCGTGGTGGAGAAAACCGGCCCTTATAATCTGCTGTTCCTGTTCAGTATCGGCATTGATAAAACCAAGGCGATGAGCCTGCTGCGTGGCCTGACCGACTTTAAACGCGCTTACGATCTTAACCTGAGAGTGAAGAACATGCTGCCGGACCTGTTTGCCGAGGATCCGGATTTCTACCGTAATATGCGTATTCAGGATCTGGCCGCCGGGATCCACAGCTTGATCTGTCGGCACGATCTGCCGGGTTTGATGCAGCGGGCTTTTGATGTGTTGCCAGAAATGAAGCTGACGCCACACCAAATGTTCCAGCAGCAGGTGCGTGGCAACGTGGAAACCTGCGAGTTGGATCAACTGGTCGGCAAAGTCGCGGCGAACATGATCCTGCCTTATCCGCCAGGGGTTCCGCTGGTGATGCCGGGGGAGATGATCACCGAAGAGAGCCGAGCAGTGCTCGATTTCTTGCTGATGTTGTGTTCTATCGGCGAGCGCTATCCGGGGTTTGAAACCGATATCCACGGCGCGAAGCTGACCGAAGACGGGCGTTATCTGGTGAAAGTACTCAAAGCACCGCAGCCTTAAGCAAACTCACGGCAGATCAGGTTCACGCTGCTGGTCGGCAGCGGTTCCTGCGTCAGGCCGCAAAATGGCTGCCCGTCATGCCGCTGGTGATAGCGGCATTGATGACATTCGCCGAACAGGGCCACATTATCATCCTGTTTTTGCAACTGACGCAGCAACTGCGTCAGTAATTCCAGCAACTGTCCGCCGTCCTGCTGCATGGCATCCTGCGCTTGCTGTAAATAGGCCGGCGGGAATAGGGCATCCATCAACAAGCGCGATTTGTCGGTCAGCTTTAACCTGACGCTGCGACGGTCCTTCTCGTCTGCCGTACGGGCGATCATCCCGTTACTTTCCAACTTTTTCAGCGATTGCGACACCGTACCCTTGGTCAGGCCGAGATATTCCGCCACCGCCATCGGCGTATTGGAGTAATGGTTGCAGCGTGCCAGGTAATACAAGGCGCTCAGCTGCACCGGCGGCAGGCTTTCCAGCTCTTCATGACTCCGCAGCCAGCTGCGTTGCAGGCTATTCAGTCGTTCCAGTAAATCAAACAGTGTCAACATGGGATCCTCGCTAGTGTGGCAAAATAGTATCGATTAAAAACTATATTGACAAGGCATGGTGGAGGATTTATTGTGCTGTTGGTTTCGAATCGAAACTAAATGGGTACACAGTTCACCCACAACAGTCAGAACCAAGGAGAATTATCATGACTAAGGCCGTTTTCTATCATGCCGGTTGCCCGGTTTGCGTGAGCGCAGAGCAGCAGTTGTTGGGCCTGCTGAGCCAGGATGTGCAGGTGGACGTGGTTCATCTGGGCGAAACGCCGGCGCGTATCGCCGATGCGGAAAAAGCCGGGGTGCAGAGCGTCCCTGCGTTGGTGGTGGATGGGCAGGTGCTGCACATCAACTACGGTGCGGCATTGGCGGATCTTAAAGCCTGATCGACCTATTGCATTGCCGATAGCTCAATAATAGCCCCGTCTTATCCAGCGGGGCTTTTTGCCGTTGACGATACCGCCGCTGCCGGATACCTTGCCTCATCAGACAGACAATGAGGCATCACAATGTTGGCATTACGTCAGGTACACCACATCGCAGTTATAGGCTCAGATTATGCAGCCAGTAAGCATTTTTACTGCGATATTCTGGGGTTCACCCTATTAGGCGAGTTTTACCGTGCGGACCGCGATTCATGGAAAGCGGATTTGGCGCTCAACGGTCAATACACCATCGAACTGTTTTCCTTCCCGTCACCGCCGGCCCGCGTCAGTCGTCCGGAAGCCTGCGGCTTGCGTCATTTAGCTTTCAGCATCGACGACATCGAGCAGGCCATCCAGCATTTGCAGAATGCCGGGGTGGTTTGCGAACCGGTGCGTATCGATCCTTACACCCAGTCACGTTTCACTTTTTTCAGCGATCCGGATGGGTTACCTCTAGAATTATATGAGCTATGAATGCTTAATCGGGACCAGGCGGCGCAGGCGGCACCCGCATATGCTATCATCCCGCGCTTGCCGCACGCCCCTTTTGAGTTATGTTCACTATGCAAGAGCCTGTTTTTCGCGTTGGAGAATGGTTAGTTACTCCCGCAGACAACAAAATAAGCCGTGACGGGCGCCAACAGACGTTGGAGCCTCGCCTGATCGATATGCTGCAATATTTCGCCCGGCATCCGGATGTGGTGCTGAGCCGAGATGAGCTGATCGATAATGTATGGAAACGCAACATCGTCACCAATCATGTGGTGACCCAGAGTATTTCCGAGCTGCGCAAATACCTGAAAGACGGCGACACCAATAGCCCGGAATACATTATCACCGTACCCAAACGCGGCTATAAGCTGGCTGCACCGATCATGTGGTGTGAAGGGGACGATGTGGCAACGCCTGCGGTGCCGCAGGTTGCGGTGATCATGCATGAGCCGGAAGATGGCAGCGACGGCAGCGAAGAAGACGAGGTAGCCTATGAGCCGCCCAAACCAACCAAGACAAAAACGCCGTCGGTCACCTCAACCACCCCTTTTTATCGCCAATCAACATTCTGGGTATGGCTGGCATTTCTTGCTGCGTTGAGCGCCTGTGTGGTGTTTGTTGCCATCGCGACCTTGTCGCAGCGCATACCGGAATCCACCATGCCGGTGCTGATGAATCCACGTGATATCGACATCCGTATTCAGGGCGGTAACAGTTGCAGCAACTGGACGCCGCAGCTCTCTTATGTTGTTGGCCTGAGTGAAGTGGTGACGGACTCGCTGAATACTTACTCGACCTTCCTGGTGCATGATCAGACCAATTACAACTACACCGGACCCAGCAGTTCGGGTAAGTCTCTGACCATTGAGTTCGTCAATCAGCGCCATTATCGCGCTCAGCAGTGTTTCCTGTCGGTGCGTCTGGTGAACAACGCGGACAGTTCCATCATGTTGGATAAGCGTTACTTTGTGACCGATGACAACCAGCTAAAAATTCAGGAAGATTTCCTCAGCAGTCTGTCTACTGCTCTTAAGCAGCCCTGGCCGCCGCAGTTGCAGCAGCGCCTGACCCAGCTTTTACCGAATTCCGGCCCGGCATTGCAACAGTATTATCAGGCGCACCAGCTCTTGATTCAGGGGGATAACGACTCACTGACCCATGCGAGTAATATGCTGGCGGATATGATAAAAATTACGCCGAATTTTATTTATCTCTCTGCAGAAAAAGCGCTGGCCGATTTATTGCGTAACTCTTATCAACCCTTTGACGGCGTACAATTGGCGCAATTGCAGGCTGAAATCGCTCGTTTGAATACGCTGCCGACGTTAAAAGACAGCCCGATTATTCAGCAAATTCATACGATACAAGCGCTGGGGCAGGGGAATACCGATGAGGCCCACCAGGCAATTGACAAGGGCATTGAGTTACAGATGTCCTGGATGAATTATGTATTGCTGGGTAAGGTTTATGAAATGCAGGGCTATAACCATCTGGCAGCTGATTCCTACATCACCGCCTTTAATCTTCGTCCTGGAGAAAATACGCTGCATTGGATCAGTAATGCCGTATTTCACACCTCAATTAACGCCGTCGTTCCCTATCTCAATAACTATACTCAAGGCGAATAACCTTCGATAACACCGCTGACTCAATATCTTGAGTGGCGGTGTTATTTATTGTGCCGATTTTGTTAAATTAAATAAATGTATCGGTTGGTGATTTATTCTCTGTTGTTCACGTTTGTAGGTGAAAAATAACACGATTACCCTGCTGTTTTTTAATGATATTTATCTTTTCTTGATGCCGTGTTTAGCTCTTTATTTGTTAATGGAAAACCTCAAGTTATCATTTGTATGATCATGACCGTAATATCACTTTATCTTTAGGACTTTACTGACGCCATTCTTTAGCATCCTGACCATCAAGTCCGGTCATTAGCAAAACTGCATAACGACCTGGACTTATAAGAAATCAAAATCAGGAGAAACTGACCATGGCTTCATCCAAGAAAATCGGGCTTATTGCCTGCACCGGTGTTGTTGCCGGTAATATGATGGGGAGCGGTATTGCCTTATTACCCGCGAACCTGGCAAGTCTCGGATCTATCGCTATTTGGGGATGGGTAATATCCATTATTGGTGCGATGTCGCTGGCCTATGTATATGCTCGCCTGGCCACCAAAAATCCTCAACAGGGCGGTCCTATTGCCTACGCGGGTGAAATTTCCCCGGCGTTTGGTTTCCAAACTGGTGTGCTTTATTACCATGCGAACTGGATCGGTAATTTGGCCATCGGCATTACCGCGGTTTCTTATCTTTCTACCTTCTTCCCTGCACTGAATAATCCGGTACCGGCGGGTATTGCCTGTATTGCTATTGTTTGGGTGTTTACCTTTATTAACCTGCTGGGCGGTTCATGGGTCAGTCGTTTGACGACTATGGGCCTGGTATTGGTGCTGATCCCGGTGATTGTGACTGCGACTGCAGGTTGGCATTGGTTCGACGCTGCAACCTATCAGGCTAACTGGAATACTTCCGGTACCACTGATTTCCATGCCGTAATCAAAAGTATCCTGCTGTGCCTGTGGGCGTTTATCGGCGTGGAATCTGCCGCAGTAAGCACCGGCATGGTGAAAAACCCGAAACGTACCGTACCGCTGGCAACCATGCTGGGGACTGCGCTGGCTGGGATCATCTACGTTGCAGCAACTCAGGTCATCAGCGGTATGTATCCTGCGTCTGAGATGGCTGCTTCCGGTGCACCGTTCGCTATCAGCGCCTCTACCATCATGGGTGGCTGGGCTGCGCCAATGGTTTCTGCCTTCACCGCCTTTGCCTGCCTCACTTCACTTGGTTCCTGGATGATGCTGGTTGGTCAAGCTGGGGTACGTGCCGCCAACGACGGTAACTTCCCGAAAGTTTATGGTGAAGTCGATAAAAACGGCGTGCCGAAAAAAGGCCTGCTGCTGGCAAGCTGCAAAATGACTGCGCTGATGGTGCTGATTACGGCCATGAGCTCCGGCGGCGGTAAAGCTTCCGACCTGTTCGGCATGTTGACCGGTATCGCGGTACTGCTGACCATGCTGCCTTACTTCTACTCCTGCGTAGATCTGATCCGCTTCGAAGGTGTCAATATCCGTAACCTGCTGAGCCTGATTGCCTCGGTGCTGGGTTGTGGCTTCTGCTTCATCGCACTGATGGGTGCCGACTCGTTCGAACTGTCCGGAACCTTCATCATCAGCCTGATCATCCTGATGTTCTACGCCCGCAAAATGAATACCCGTCAGACCGCCAAAGCCAAAGCCGTAGCCATCGACAGCAACACGACGGCCAAAGCGCACTAAGCACGTACTGACCCACTTCTTAATTTAGCCCCTTGCAGTAATTGTCACTCGTGATGGCAAGGGGCTCGCTTTACCTGGAGAAATGATTATGAACGTTATAGCTATCATGAACCACATGGGTGTCTACTTTAAAGAAGAGCCTATCCGCGAACTGCACAAAGCATTGGAAACCCTGGACTTCCGCGTTGTCTATCCTAACGATCGCGAAGACCTGTTAAAGCTGATCGAGAATAATGCACGCTTGTGCGGGGTGATTTTCGACTGGGATAAATACAACCTCGAGCTGTGTGAAGAAATCAGCCAGTTGAATGAATATATGCCGCTGTATGCATTTGCCAATACGCATTCAACCCTGGATGTCAGCCTGAACGATCTGCGCATGCAGGTGCGTTTCTTTGAATATGCGCTGGGTGCGGCTACCGATATCGCTGCCAAGATCAAACAAAACACCGATGAGTACATCGATACCATCCTGCCACCGCTGACCAAAGCGCTGTTCAAATATGTGCGTGAAGGCAAATACACCTTCTGTACTCCAGGCCACATGGGGGGCACCGCCTTCCAGAAAAGCCCGGTCGGTAGCCTGTTCTACGATTTCTTTGGCGCCAACGCCATGAAGTCTGACATTTCTATTTCGGTTTCCGAGCTGGGTTCACTGCTGGACCACACCGGTCCGCACAAAGAAGCTGAAGAGTATATTGCCCGCGTATTCAACGCTGAACGCAGCTATATGGTGACTAACGGCACTTCTACCGCCAACAAAATTGTCGGCATGTACTCCGCACCGGCCGGCAGCACCGTATTGATTGACCGTAACTGCCACAAATCGCTGACCCATCTGATGATGATGAGCGACATTACGCCAATCTACTTCCGCCCAACCCGTAATGCTTACGGCATTCTCGGTGGTATCCCGCAGAGTGAGTTTGCCCGTGACACCATCGCCAAACGTGTTAAAGAAACACCAAACGCGACCTGGCCAGTGCATGCGGTAATCACCAACTCTACCTATGACGGTCTGCTGTACAACACCGATCATATTAAGAACGCGCTGGATGTGAAATCTATTCACTTTGACTCCGCCTGGGTGCCTTACACCAATTTCCACCCGATCTACAAAGGCAAATGCGGCATGAGCGGCGGCCGTGTGGAAGGGAAGGTGATTTATGAAACCCAATCCACCCATAAACTGCTGGCGGCGTTCTCGCAGGCTTCGATGATCCACGTTAAAGGCGATATCAACGAAGAAACCTTCAACGAAGCCTATATGATGCAAACCACCACTTCACCGCACTACGGTATCGTGGCGTCTACCGAAACTGCCGCGGCGATGATGAAAGGCAATGCCGGTAAGCGTTTGATTAACGACTCTATTGAACGTGCTATCAAGTTCCGTAAAGAAATCAAACAGCTGAACGTTGAGTCCGAAGGTTGGTTCTTTGACGTCTGGCAGCCAGAACATATCGATCAGGCTGAATGCTGGCCGCTGAAGTCTGACAACGCCTGGCACGGCTTCAAAAATATCGACGATGAACATATGTATCTCGACCCGATCAAAGTCACTCTCCTGACCCCAGGGATGAGTAAAGAGGGTGAAATGCAGGAGTTTGGTATCCCGGCCAGCCTGGTTGCTAAATACCTGGACGAGCACGGTATCATCGTTGAGAAAACCGGCCCATATAACCTGCTGTTCCTGTTCAGCATCGGTATCGACAAAACCAAAGCCCTCAGCCTGCTGCGCGGCCTGACTGATTTCAAACGTTCGTTCGACCTGAACCTGCGGGTGAAAAACATGCTGCCGTCACTGTACAAAGAGGCGCCTGAGTTTTATGAAAACATGCGCATTCAGGATCTGGCGCAGAACATTCACAACCTGGTGGTTGAGCACAACCTGCCGGATCTGATGTACCGCGCATTTGAAGTGCTGCCAACCCTGGTCATGAACCCGTTCAATGCGTTCCAGAAAGAGCTGCACGGTGAAGTGGAAGAGGTTTATTTGGAAGACATGGTCGGCAAGGTGAATGCCAACATGATCCTGCCATATCCTCCAGGTGTTCCACTGGTGATGCCAGGTGAAATGCTCACCGAGGAAAGCCGTCCGGTACTGGAGTTCCTGCAAATGCTGTGCGAAATCGGCGCGCATTATCCGGGCTTCGAAACTGATATCCACGGCGCTTACCGTCAGGCGGATGGACGTTACACCGTGAAGGTGTTGAAAAACGATAAATAACTGAAATAACGGGGAGGCGTTTACGCCTCCCTTTTGTCGTTCACCGACTGATGGGAGAAAACCATGAAAACACCCTCACAGCCGCGCGCAATCTACTATGTCGTAGCCATACAAATTTGGGAATATTTCAGCTTTTACGGCATGCGTGCATTACTTATTCTCTATCTTACTCATCAACTTGGTTATTCCGATAGCCGCGCTATCAGCCTTTATAGCGCCTATGCCTCTCTGGTTTACGTCACGCCGATCCTGGGCGGCCTGCTTGCCGATCGCCTGCTGGGCAACCGCGTTGCGGTAATCGCCGGGGCGGTACTGATGACGCTGGGCCACATTGTCCTCGGTCTGAGCGCCGTCTCGACACATTCACTCTATCTGGCCCTGGCGATCATCATCTGCGGCTACGGCCTGTTCAAATCCAATATCAGCTGCCTGCTGGGCGAGTTATACCAACCGCAAGACTCGCGCCGTGAAGGGGGCTTTTCACTGCTGTATGCCGCCGGCAACGTGGGGTCGATTCTGGCACCCATCGCTTGTGGGCTGGCGGCAGAGCGCTATGGCTGGCACGTCGGTTTTGCGCTGGCGGGGATCGGCATGCTGGCAGGGCTGGCCATCTTCCTGTTTGGCAGCCGTCATTTCACCCACACACGCGGGGTGGATCGTGCGCAGATGTGCGCCAACACCCTGAAGGTACCGAACTGGGTGTGGCTAAGCGCCATGCTGTTGTTGGCCCCCTTGTTCTTTACCTCGCTGTTTATTTACGGTCTGGCGGGGCAATTACTGATGCTGGTGTGTGCTGCTGCGGTGGTAATGGTGGCGCGGATTATGATCCGGGCTACGAGAGAGCAACGCCGTGGACTGTGGCAGATCGTTATGCTGATGCTGCTGGGTACTTTGTTTTGGGCTTTCGCTCAGCAGGGCGGTAGCTCCATCAGCCTGTTTATCGATCACTATGTCGATCGCCAGTGGTTTTCCTGGACGGTGCCGACGGCTTTATTCCAGTCAGTTAATGCCTTTGCCGTGATGTTTGGCGGTGTGATGTTGGCCTGGCTTGTACGAGGCAACGGCAGCGGTAGCCGTACGCTGCGCATTTGGGGGAAATTCGCCTTTGGCTTGCTGCTGATAGGCGTTGGTTTCACCCTGATGGCGCTGAATGCCCGCTACGGTCAGGGATCGATGTTCCTGATGATCGCCGGGCTTTCCGTGATGGGGCTGGCCGAATTGTTCATCGACCCGGTCGCCATGGCGCAAATCACCCGGTTGAATATCCCAGGCGCTACCGGGGTACTGACGGGGATCTACATGCTGACCACCGGCTCGATAGCAAATTATCTGGCGGGCATTATCGCGGGGCAAACAGCGGAAGATCCGGCAACCGGAGCGACCGCACAGGCCTACGCGCACCTGTTCTCACAAATCGGCTGGTGGGCATTGGGTTGTACTGCCGCAGTGATTGCGGTGTTGGCCATGTGGTGGTTGCTGACCGGCCGCCACCTGCGTGCGGTTAATGCTTGATTGATGGTATTGCGGGGGGTAACGTGCAGCTATCTGGACGTTATTAAGCCTAATCAATGAATAGCAATCAATTATCTGGACAGCTTGCCCGTCAGCTGGGAGCGCGCCGGCACTTGCTGGTGGCATTCAGCGGCGGGCTGGATTCCAGCGTACTGCTGCACTTGCTGGTGCAGTTGCGTCAACAGCTGCCGGAGTTGCAGCTACGCGCGGTGCACGTGCACCACGGCCTGAGTTCTTTTGCCGATCGGTGGGTAGAACACTGTCGCCAACAATGTGCCGCCTGGCAACTGCCATTGGTGGTGCAATATGTGCAGGTCGACGGCCGTCAGAACGGCATTGAAGCCGCGGCCCGGGCGGCGCGCTATTCCGCTTTTGCTGCCACGCTGGCCGTGGATGAAACCTTGCTCACCGCGCAACACCTTGACGATCAATGTGAAACCTTTCTTTTGGCGTTAAAGCGCGGCAGCGGCCCGGCGGGCCTGTCGGCAATGGCTGCGCAAACCTCATTGGGAAATAACGGCTTGTTACGTCCATTGCTGGGCAGTTCCCGGCAGCAGTTGGAAGCCTATGCCCAGCAGCATCAGCTCAGTTGGATTGAAGATGACAGTAACCAGGACTCGCGCTTCGATCGCAACTTTCTGCGCCTGCAGGTATTGCCACTGTTGAATCAGCGCTGGCCGCATTTTGCTGCCGCGACGGCGCGTAGCGCCAGCCTGTGTGCCGAGCAAGAGCAACTGTTGGATGAGCTACTGGCAGAGCAGTTGCACTCGTTGCTCGATGAAGAAAATGCGCTGGCGATTGACGGTGTGTTGGGATGCTCGCCGGCCCGACGTTTTGCTTTGTTACGCCGTTGGATCGCAGCACGTGGCGCAAGCATGCCCTCACGCGAACAGTTGCAGCATCTGTGGGACGAAGTGGCGCTCAGCCGTGAAGATGCCGAACCTCAGCTACAGCTGGGGCAATATCAGATCCGCCGTTTCCGTCGGCGCTTATACCTGTTGCCATTGATGGCCGATCTGCGTCAAACCTGCCTGGAGTGGTCGTTGACAGAGCCGCTGATGTTGCCGGATGGCCTGGGTGAGCTGGTGAGTGGGGAGGGCGATATTGTCCTGCGCGCTCCGCAGCCACTGCAAAAAGTGAGCGTTCGCTTTAGCGCTCAGGGCAAGCTCCGCATCCTGGGGCGCACGCATTCCCGGCCGATCAAAAAACTGTGGCAAGAGTTGGGTATTCCACCGTGGCAGCGTGAGCGTACTCCTTTGATCTATTATGATGACCAACTTATCGCTGCGCTGGGCGTTTTTGTCAGCGAGGCCGGACAACCCGCCGAGGGGCAGCAACCCCTGCGGCTGCAGTGGCGTAAAAAATAATAAGAGCGTAAGGAGCAATGATGAAATTTGTGAGCGCAATAGCGGTGTTGGTTGGTTTGTGCAGTTTGCCGGCTATGGCGGCGGGGGATGCGGCGGCAGGCAAAGACAAATCTGCCAGTTGCATGGCATGCCACGGTGCTGAAGGGAAGGTCTCGGTGCCAATGTATCCTAATCTGGCTGGGCAAAACGCCATGTACCTGGAGCATGCGCTGCAGGCTTATAAGAAAGGCGAACGTAACGGTGGCCAGGCAGAGGTGATGAAAGCCTATGTTTCAGCGCTGTCCGATGACGATATTGCCGATCTGGCTGCTTACTATGCCAGTCTTAAACCCTAACCAGCCTGAAGCTCTAAATGACGAGGGCAGCCGTTGGGCTGCCCTGTTGGGATGGCGTTACCGAAAAATCAGTCAGACAGGCTGACGACCACGGTACCGATTTCCGGATGACTGAAACTGAGGATGTGATCCAGACGCAAGCTGAGAGCATTGCCGGCCTGATCGATAATCAGGTACTCAACGCCCTTGGTAAATTTCAGCTCGGTGGCTTTGCCTTCGAGTTTATCTCCGTCGCGTAACTCCAGCTTCAGTATGTAGTTATGCTGACAGGCGAGTTCCAGGCTTTCATAGTCATCGCAATTGATGGATTGGTACTCATCATTCATCAACATAGTCGCTCACCAATAAGTTAGCGGCAGCAAAAGCCGCCTGTTCCCTAACGGAGGACGGTAGCGCGTTATCCGCAGCAACTTCGTCCAATGCCTTTAATACACATGCTAACGCATCAGGCACGTAGCCGCGATCACCACTGCCGATCTCGGCGTAAAAACGGCGTACTAACTCACAGTATTGTTGCACAGTTTCCTCCCTTAAGAACCTCTGCGTCATCGAAACCCTTTAGCGATGAGGCGCAGGCTCTCGGAGCTTGACTCTATCCTAGACGACTATAGCACAGCTATTCTGGAGTTATTAGCACCTGCGCGCGGCTTTCGCACTGCGCTTTGCCTGGCAGCGGTTGGGCCAAATCAAGTACACTGTCGCCTGATAATTATGAGGTCACCCATGGCGCTGAAAGCTACCATTTATAAAGCCACGGTCAATATCGCTGATATGGATCGTCATTTCTACCACGACGCCACGCTTACCCTGGCCCAACACCCTTCCGAAACCGAACAGCGCATGATGCTGCGCCTGCTGGCCTGGATTTGCCACGCCGACGAGCGTCTGGTATTCACCAAAGGCCTGAGTGCTGAAGATGAACCGGAAATCTGGCAGCGTAATGACCATAACGGGCTGGAAATGTGGATCGAAATGGGTCTGCCTGATGAGAAGCGCATCAAGAAAGCCTGTAATCAGTCTCCGCGAGTGGTGCTTTACGCCTACGGGGAGCGTGCCGGCCACGTATGGTGGCAATCGATGCAGAGCAAAGTGGCAAACCACAAAAACCTAAGCATCCGTTTCCTGGATGATGAACAATTAAGCAAGCTGGCGGCCTTGGCCAGCCGTAATATGACGCTGCAGGCCACGCTGCAAGAGGGAACTATCTGGCTTTCTGACGCTCAGAATAATCTGGAAATCCAGTTTGCCGAATGGCAACAGGCGCAGGTGTGATCGGTGCTGGAACTGTCGAGAAGCGTTGCCATACCGGATAACGAGCTGGAATTGACGGCGATCCGTGCGCAGGGTGCGGGTGGCCAGCACGTGAACAAAGCCTCAACGGCCATCCATTTGCGCTTTGACATCCGGGCATCCAGCCTGCCAGAGTATTATAAGGAAAGGCTGCTGGCCCTGAATAATCATTTAATTACCGCCGAGGGGGTGGTGATTATTAAAGCGCAGGAATATCGCAGCCAGGAATTAAACCGTGAGGCGGCGTTGGCCAGATTGGTGGCGCTGATTCAGCAGGCGATGGTGGTGGAAAAAGCGCGCAGAGCGACCAAGCCCACGAAAGGGGCGAAATTACGTCGGCTGGAAGGCAAAGTACGTAAAGGTGCAACGAAAGCGCTGCGCGGCAAAATCCGCACTTAAGGATACATGGACACAGTAGGAGAATAGCTGTGAAGAAAATAACAATAGCCCTGTTTTTAGCGGCAGGGGCACTCTCATTATTGGGATGTAATAATCAGTATCAGCCAAAGGAACAGCCTCTTCAGGCAATGCAGCAAAGTTATCAGGGCGTGTTGCCTTGTGCAGACTGCGGCGGCCTGGATACTTCGCTGTTCCTGGATGAAGACGGCACTTTCGTGCTGCAGGAAACCTATCGTGATACCAAAGACGGCGACCAGACTTTCGCCGACTACGGTAAGTGGGCACGAACCGCCGATAAGCTGGTGCTAACGGACAGCCGTGGCGACAAACGCTATTTCCGGCCCGCAGGCAAGAGCCTGGAAATGCTGGATCAAAGCGGTGCGATTATCGAGTCCAAATTGAATTATCGTCTGGATCCGGTAGAGAAAGCCTTGCCTAAAACGCCGATGGCGCTGAAAGGCAGCTACACCTACATGGCGGATGCGGCGGTGTTTAAAGACTGCGCCACGGGCAAGACGTTCCCGGTAGACAATACCATCGCGTTGGAACAAGGATATGCCAAAGCCTACAAAACGCCGGGTGAACCGGTCTTCCTGACGTTGAATGGCCACTTCAGTGTTCAGCCGTCAATGGAAGAAGGGCAGACTGAAAAGGCGCTGGTGCCGGACGGTAAACTCGTTTTCGACCGCAGCAAAAATTGCGACAGCAAATAACGACCATAAAAAAACCCGCCTAGGCGGGTTTTTGCTTTCTGTCTCTGCGGATCAGCGTTTGATCTGCCCCAGCAGGAAATCAACGATTTCGCCGGTTTTGATCATTTGCTTCTCGCCGACACGGCGGTTTTTGTACTCAATCTCTTCGCTGTCGAGGTTACGGTCGCCGATAACGATAGAGTGCGGCACGCCAATCAGTTCCATATCCGCGAACATCACGCCTGGACGTTCTTTACGGTCATCGAGGATCACGTCGATGCCATGGGAACGCAGGGTGTTGTACAGCTCTTCCGCCAGCGCCTGCACGCGGAAGGACTTGTGCATATTCATTGGCAGAATGGCAACCTGGAACGGGGCGATAGCATCTGGCCAGATGATGCCGCGATCGTCATGATTCTGTTCGATAGCCGCCGCTACCACGCGAGTGACCCCAATACCGTAGCAGCCCATGGTCAGGACCTGATTACGGCCGTCTTCGCCCTGAACCGTCGCCTTCATTGCTTCAGAGTACTTGGTGCCGAGTTGGAAGATATGGCCGACTTCGATACCGCGTTTGATCAGCAATGTCCCTTTACCGTCCGGGCTGGTATCGCCATCGACCACGTTACGGATATCAGCAACCTGCTGTGGCAGCGGCAAATCACGCTCCCAGTTGATACCGAAGTAGTGTTTACCGTCAATGTTGGCACCGGCGCCAAAATCGCTCATCGCCGCGACGCTGCGGTCAGCTACGACCGGAACCTGCAGATTGACCGGGCCGAGTGAACCCGGGCCTGCACCAACGATGGCGCGGATCTCTTCTTCGGTGGCGAAGGTCAGAGGAACGGCAACCTGTGGCAGCTTCTCGGCTTTCACTTCATTCAGTTCGTGATCGCCACGCACCAGCAGAGCAACCAGCTTGTGGCCGCTTTCTTCTTTAGCGCGAACCAGCAGCGTTTTGACCGTTTTCTCGATAGGCAGTTGGAATTGCTCTACCAGCTCGGCGATGGTCTTGGCATTCGGCGTATCTACAATGCGCAGTTCTTCGCTGGCTGCGGCACATGGCTGAGCCGGGGCAATCGCTTCTGCCAGTTCGATATTGGCAGCAAAGTCGGAACCGGTGGAAAACACGATATCGTCTTCACCGCTGTCGGCCAGTACCTGGAACTCGTGTGAGGCGCTACCGCCGATAGAGCCGGTATCGGCATCCACTGCACGGAAGTCCAGGCCCATGCGGCTGAAGATTTTGCTGTAGGCTTCGTACATCGCATCGTAAGTCGCCTGCAGGGATTCCTGCGAGGTGTGGAACGAGTACGCGTCCTTCATCAGGAATTCACGCGAACGCATCACACCGAAACGAGGGCGGACTTCATCGCGGAACTTGGTCTGAATCTGGAAGAAGTTCAGCGGAAGTTGCTTGTAAGAGCTGATCTCGTTGCGGATCAGATCGGTGATCACTTCTTCGTGCGTTGGACCCAGTACGAATGGGCGATCGCCGCGATCGACAAAGCGCAGCAGTTCAGGACCGTACTGCTCCCAACGGCCGCTTTCCTGCCACAGATCGGCAGGCTGTACTACCGGCATGCAAACTTCGATCGCGTTAGCATTGTTCATTTCTTCGCGAACGATGTTTTCAACCTTTTTCAGAACGCGCAGGCCGGTAGGCAACCAGGTATAAAGACCGGAGGCAAGCTTGCGAATCATCCCGGCGCGCAGCATCAGCTGGTGGCTGATCACTTCGGCATCGGCAGGTGTCTCCTTCAGAGTGGAGAGCAGATATTGGCTAGTACGCATGGTGTTTTGGTTCCGTTAGAACTGCAAATTGCAACCGGCTGCCAGTAGTAGGGCAGCCAAAATTTTCGAAAGTGATTTAGTTTACCAGTGCGAGCAGGTTGTCAAAAGAGAGACGGTGGAATTTTAACGCAGGTCGAGTGACAACACCTCGGTTTGCTGATCCACCACCCGCCAGCGCACGTTGAAATCCAGCAGCCAGACGGCATAATCCCGTTCCGCCTGTTGCCCCTTGCGGTAAGCCGGACGCGGATCCTGAGCCAGCACCTGAGTGATAAACCGACGAAGCTGCGGATAACGCTGCTGATGTTGCAGCAACTGCTGTTCCGCCTCGGCCGTAAAGCTCACCGGCATATCGCCGGCTGGTGCGGCTTGGGCAAATCCGGCGCGTGCCTGCGGCTGGCTTTCGGCAAACGGCAGGTAAGGTTTGATATCTACCACCGGCGTGCCGTCAACCAGATCCAGGCTACCTAATTCCAGTACTACCTCAGCGCCTTGAATGCGCACGCCTTTTAATTCGATCAGCGACATGCCGAGCGGGTTGGGGCGAAAGGTCGAGCGGGTTGCGAAGACGCCCATCCGGGCATTACCGCCCAGACGAGGAGGGCGAACGGTTGGCCGCCAGCCACCTTCCAGGGTTTGATGGAAAATGAACATTACCCAAAGATGGCTGAAGTCGCTAAGGCCGCGTATTGCTTCCGGCTGGTTATAAGGAGGCAGCAGCACCAGTTCGCCGCCACCGTCTTCGACTAACCCCGGCTGGCGGGGTACGGCGAATTTTTCTTTATACGGTGAACGAATAGTGCCGATCTGATTGAAAACAAACTCGGTCATTTGGACGAAACGTTAAGCGCAGAGCCCTGGCAAATGGCCTGTTGGTAACAGCCGGCAACGCCGCTGACAATCTGGCAGTCATGCAACAGCACGGCATTGGCCTTCATGTAGGACGCGCGAATTTGCATACGCTTACGGGCGGTGGCCAGATTGGGTGGGGAATCCTGTACTGTCGTCTGGCAAGATTCGCCGGAGACTTCACCCAGATCGCGGAATGGCTTACCTACTAATTCTTCTGCACTTTTGTACAGTTTAACCGGTGCCGGACGTGCTGCTGGCGTGGTTTTTGCTGGTGTGGTCGAGACCGGTTTGCTGGTGCTGCTTGTTGAAGGTGGCGCGAAACGCTGCGACGAACACCCTGCAAGCGCGAGCGCTAACAAACAGAGAGGTAAAGCACGCATTGAGATTCCTCTGCCTTGATGGAATATGTGAGTGGCGCTATTGAAGCAATCTATGGTGGAAATAACAAGACGGGCCGGAGCCCGTCTAGATTTCTGACAAACACCCGAAAAACGTGGTTTTCGGGTGTTTGGGGTAATGCAGAGAATATAATCCTTTGTTTTTATTAGGACTAAATGGTTGCATTAGTCGCAAAGGATTTTATTAACAGTGTCTGACGGGCCGGAGCCCGTCTTGCAATTATAGGAATAAATTCGGTAATTAATGATTACCAGCCTTTAACTGCACCACCGTTAAAGATTTTGTTGGCTGCTTCGTTCACTTCGTCAGACTGATAGGCCTGAACGAATTTCTTCACGTTTTCCGCGTCTTTATTGTCTTCGCGGGCAACCAGCAGGTTCACGTAAGGTGAATCTTTATCTTCAACAAACAGGCCGTCTTTTGCCGGTGTCAGGCCAATCTGGCTGGCGTAAGTGGTGTTGATCACCGCCAGCGCGATTTGCTGATCGTCCAGCGAGCGTGGCAGTTGCGGCGCTTCCAGCTCGACCAGCTTCAGGTTTTTCGGGTTTTCAGTCACGTCCAGAACGGTTGGCAGCAGGCCAACACCGTCTTTCAGTTTGATCAGGTTAACCTTCTGCAGCAGCAGCAGGGAGCGGCCCAGATTGGTTGGATCGTTTGGCAGCGCAACCTGAGAACCGTCTTTCAGTTCGTCCAGAGATTTGATCTTCTTGGAGTAACCGGCAATCGGGTAAACGAAGGTGTTGCCAACCGGTACCAACTTGTAGCCGCGATCTTTGATCTGCTGATCCAGATACGGTTTGTGCTGGAAGGCGTTCAAATCGATGTCGCCTTTACTCAGTGCTTCGTTCGGCAGCACGTAGTCGTTGAAGGTCACCAGTTCGACGTCCAGACCGTATTTTTCTTTCGCCACTTTTTGCGCGATTTCAGCAACCTGCTGCTCAGCACCGACAATGACGCCGATTTTGATATGGTTCGGATCTTTTTCTTCCTGACCGCAGCCTGCCAGAGCCAGAGTACCGATCAGTGCGCCGATTGCCGCGATGGATTTAAATTTTAACGACATATCCCTTCCTCATTAGACTCGCATTTGAAATACGCTGTGTGAGCGCAGTTGCTGTAAAAACTATTTATGGGTGACGGCTTTGACGATCCGATCACCGCAGAACTGAATCAGATAGACCAGCACCACCAGTAATACTAATACGGTATTCATTACTGTGGCGTTATAACCTATATAACCGTACTGATAACCGATCTGCCCCAGCCCGCCGGCACCTACCGCACCGCCCATGGCGGAATAACCCACCAACGTGATCAAGGTAATGGTGGCAGCGTTGACCAGGCCCGGTAGGGCTTCCGGCAAAAGCACCTTTTTGATGATTTGCATCGGGGTCGCGCCCATTGCGCGGGCAGCTTCCACCAGGCCAGAAGGGATCTCCAGCAGGGCGTTTTCTACCATACGGGCGATAAAGGGCGCTGCACCGACCGTCAGCGGCACGATAGCCGCCTGCAGGCCGATAGAGGTACCGACGATCATCCGCGTAAAGGGAATCATCCACACCAGCAGGATAATGAACGGAATGGAACGGAACACGTTCACTAACCCGGACAGCGTCCTGTATAGCGTATTGTTGGCGGCGATTTGCCCCGGGCGAGTCACATACAACAGCACGCCAACCGGCAAGCCAAGTACGAAACCGAAGAAGCCGGAGACAAAGGTCATCATGACGGTTTCCCACACGCCGCGCGCCATTAACCAAATCATTGCCTCAGACATAACCCAGAACCTCTACTTTTACCTGATTTTCCTGCAGGAACTTAATCGTTGCCAGCGCGTCTTCGTCGCTGCCGTGCAGCTCTGCCAGCATCACGCCGAATTTAACGCCGCCGGCGTAATCCATCTGGGCGCTGATGATATTGTTATTAACGTTGAAACGGCGTGCGGCTTCTGACAGCAGCGGCGCATCTACGGACTGGCCAGTGAATTCCAAACGCAACAGCGGCTGACGGCCACCGCTGCGTTCCGGAGCCAGGCGCTTGGCATAATCATCGGGGATATCCAGATGCAGCGTGGACTGAATAAACTGCTGGGCCAGCGGCGTTTTCGGATGAGAGAACACTTCGCTGACGCTGTCTTTTTCAATCAACTGCCCCTGGCTGATGACCGCAACCTGATCGCAGATGCGTTTCACCACGTCCATTTCATGGGTGATCAACAGGATGGTCAGGCCGAGACGACGATTAATGTCTTTCAGCAGTTCCAGAATGGAACGGGTAGTGGCCGGGTCCAATGCGCTGGTGGCTTCGTCACACAGCAGGACTTTCGGTTGGCTTGCCAGCGCACGGGCAATCGCCACGCGTTGCTTCTGGCCGCCGGACAGATTGGCCGGGTAGGCGTCGTGTTTGTCCGACAACCCGACCAGTTCCAGCAATTCGGTCACGCGCTTTTTGATTTCAGCCCGTGGGGTGTTGTCCAGCTCCAGCGGCAGCGCAACGTTGCCAAATACCGTGCGGGAAGAAAGCAGGTTGAAGTGTTGGAAGATCATGCCGATTTGGCGGCGTGCGCGTGTCAGTTCGCTTTCAGACAGCGAGGTCAGATCCTGTCCGTCAACCAACACCTGGCCGGAAGTCGGGCGCTCAAGCATGTTGGCGCAGCGGATCAGCGTACTTTTACCGGCGCCTGATGCACCGATAACGCCATAAATTTGCCCGGCAGGGACGTGAAGAGTCACGTCAGAGAGCGCGCTAATGGTGCGCGAACCCTGCTGGAACACTTTGGTGATGTTAGAAAGTTTAATCATATTCTTCTTATTTTAGCGTGGTTGCCCGTGGCTAGATAAAAGTAAACCTTGGCGTGGACCAAGGTATAAATCAGATGTTAAGGCGTCTAGACGTCTAAGTCAACGATCAACGCTGTTCTCTGCCGTTCTCAGTACCGGGTAAAACATGCGATACTGTCCGGGTTTTCAGGCCCTCAGGAGCAAACCGGTGACACAAAGCGTTCCAGCAATTTTCCTCGATCGTGACGGCACGATTAATGTCGACCATGGCTACGTCCATGAAATCGATAATTTCCACTTTATAGAAGGCGTGATCGACGCCTGTCGCGAACTTAAAAAGATGGGCTTTGCTTTAGTATTGGTGACCAACCAGTCTGGCATTGCGCGTGGCAAGTTCAGCGAAGACCAATTTATGTACCTGACGGAGTGGATGGATTGGTCGCTGGCCGATCGCGATGTTGACCTGGACGGTATCTATTTCTGTCCGCATCATCCTGAAGCTGTAATAGAAGAGTACCGCCAGACATGCGACTGCCGTAAACCTGAGCCGGGCATGCTGTTGCAAGCGCAGCAAGAATTGAACATTGATATGGCCGCTTCTTATATGGTGGGTGACAAACCGGAAGATATGCAGGCGGCAATAGCGGCAGGTGTCGGTACTAAAGTGCTGGTGCGCACCGGTAAGCCGGTCACTGAACAAGGTGAGAAACTGGCGGATTGGGTGCTAAATAGCCTGGCAGACCTGCCAGAAGCCATCAAAAAGCGGGTTTAATAGACGTTATGCATGAATAGTGAGCTGTCAGATAAAAAGTGAATATTAATCCTTGTCATTCTGAACCGGCTCCCTATAATGCGCCTCCATCGACACGGAACATGTGAACAACTTCACAGAGTATCCGGGGTTCGAAGAGAAAAAATCCTGAAATTTAGGGGTTGACTCTGAAAGAGGAAAGCGTATTATACGCCAC
>NZ_JBCPSR010000050.1:0-450 GCF_051129805.1 Serratia sp. Je.1.23.a
ACGTGAAAGCTTGCGTATTACGTCTTCTCATCGTTCTCCCCCTAGTTAGCTGTATACCCATTATAGATAAGTATATTTACCATGATGGATTTTTATGTAAATTCTAGTTTTATATTTATAAATCTATCATAAAAGAATACTATTTTAAAGAAAGTTTTCTGCCTAATCTGAAAAAACAATTAAAATCATTGACAATTATTTCTATTCTACATAAAATAAAAATAAATATTACGAACCTCGAAATATACGGGAGTGGAATTAATTGTTGCAATATGAACATTTTTTAGACTTACTGCTAGATAACGCCAAGAAACTTTTCTATCCTGAAGAATGGGTAAGCCTAGATTTAACACTTTCTAAAACAGAAGTATTTTGTTTACTTTGGATGGAACGAAATACAGATATTACAATGACGAAAATTGCTGATCTTCTTGATATACCGATGAGTAC
>NZ_JBCPSR010000051.1:0-449 GCF_051129805.1 Serratia sp. Je.1.23.a
GATCTAACGCGTCGCGTAATCCGTCTGCCATTAAGTTAAACGCTAAAATTAATATACTGATGACAACCGCAGGGATGAACATCATATGCGGATACGTTTGAATAGATTTATAACCATCATTTACAAGAGAACCTAGTGACGCAAATGGTGGCTGAATTCCTAAACCGATGAAACTTAAGAACGCTTCACCAAACACCGCTGATGGAATTGTAAACATCGTCATTACGATAATATGTCCCATTACGTTTGGAATTAAATGTTTCACAATTAATTGTGTATTTGTTGCGCCTAATGTACGAGATGCTAATACATATTCTTGGTTTTTTAATTTTAAGATTTGTCCACGAACAATACGCGACATCCCTATCCAACCTGTAATCGCCATCGCAAGTGTAATTGACCAAATACCAGATCCCATAATGATTACCATTAAAATAACGATGATTAAG
>NZ_JBCPSR010000052.1:0-447 GCF_051129805.1 Serratia sp. Je.1.23.a
TGACAACAGCGCACATGCGCACATTTGAGGTCAATTAAATGTCTGTACAACGCACATTTTCTATCATTAAGCCAAATGCCGTAAAGAAAAATGCTATCGGGGCTATTTATCACCGTTTTGAAAGTGCCGGTTTCCGTATTATTGCCGCCAAAATGCTGCACCTGAGCCGCGAACAGGCGGAAGGTTTCTATGCCGAGCACAAAGGCCGCCCGTTCTTTGATGGTCTGGTGGAATTTATGACTTCCGGGCCGATTATGGTACAGGTTCTGGAAGGGGAAAATGCCGTACAGCGTCACCGTGACCTGATGGGCGCCACCAATCCGGATAACGCACTGGCCGGTACACTGCGTGCTGATTACGCGGACAGCTTCACTGAAAACGCGGTACACGGCTCTGATGCGGAAGAATCCGCCGCCCGTGAAATCGCTTATTTCTTTACTGAAGATG
>NZ_JBCPSR010000053.1:0-446 GCF_051129805.1 Serratia sp. Je.1.23.a
GTTATTTCTTCGTCTTTGCTTTGCTGGCGGGATATGCCTATTGTTTTCTTTTCCGCAGTTACGAAAAAGTATTGTTAATAGGGATATTCCGTGGAAACGGATAAGCTTATTATCTTTTACTGGCGTGGCGGGATACTTTATGTTTACCTCGTATGGGATTTCTTTAACAAGTGGACTACATGTTAGCATCATTGATGCTGCTTTACCTTTAGTTACAATTATTTTCTCGGCACTGTTTTTAAAAGAAAAGATTCAGTTAAACTATTGGATTGGAATTATATTAGGTTTTATAGGAGTAATATGTATTACCATTCCATCTGGTAATGATAATCAAAGTGCTTCTCTAGTTGGGGATATATTTATTTTATTAAGTACCTTTTTATTTGCGCTCTATACTGTATTATTAAAAAGACCAAAACAAGAAAAGAATCTATCAAATGAAGTAT
>NZ_JBCPSR010000054.1:0-445 GCF_051129805.1 Serratia sp. Je.1.23.a
CCAATTGTTCCTAAGTAACGAGGTGCTAAGAAATTAAAAGCAACCTGTCCAATGATCATACCGATACAAGCTGTTAGGAATCCATATTTGTAATCTGTGAAGTAACCGCAAATGAATGGAGCGATAAGAGCTCCTAAGTTAATTCCCATGTAGAAGATAGTGAAGGCACTATCACGACGAGAATCGTTGTCGCTATATAATTGACCTAGTAAAGTCGAAATATTTGGTTTGAAGAATCCATTACCAATAACTAATAAGCCTAATCCTAAAAATAGTCCAGTTTTCGTATTCATTGAAAATAGTACGAAGTTACCAATCGCCATAATGATACCGCCAATAGTAATGGCATGTCGTTTCGTAATGAAATGGTCAGTTAACCAACCGCCGAGAATCGGTGTGAAGTATACTAACATTGTGAAAATACCGTAAATTTGAACGGCAACTG
>NZ_JBCPSR010000055.1:0-444 GCF_051129805.1 Serratia sp. Je.1.23.a
ATATCAAGCATTAAATGATCGCGCAACAAATTTATATTCACAAGTATCTAGTAGCACAGCGTATATTGTTCCTGAAATTTTATCGATTTCAGAAGATACACTGCAAACATTCTTGAAGGAAAATAGAGATTTAAGTGTATATGAACATGCATTAGAAGAAATTACACGTCAACGCCCGCACGTATTATCAGAAGCTGAGGAAGCTTTATTAGCGGAAGCGTCTGAAGTAATGAGTTCATCAAGCAATACATTCGGTATGTTGAATAACGCGGATTTAAAATTCCCATCTATTAAAGGGGAAGACGGAGAAGAAATAGAAATTACACATGGCCGTTACATTCAGTTTTTAGAAAGTGATGATCCTCGTGTTCGCAAAGATGCATTTAAAGCTGTATATGAAACGTACGGAAAATTTAAAAACACATTCGCAAGTACGTTAAGTGG
>NZ_JBCPSR010000056.1:0-443 GCF_051129805.1 Serratia sp. Je.1.23.a
TGGTTTTTTACTTAAATCTATTGAAACGTTGGAGCTAGCCAATACGATCCGACTTATTCACAAAGGTGGGACACTAATTGATCAGGGAATGTCTCACAAAATATTTGAGAAGTTTGATGAGCAAAAAGAGACACCAGAATCAAAAGCAGCCGCTTATGAGCTAACAGCTAGGGAGATAGAAATATTACAGCTAGTAGCAAAGGGACTTCGATACACTACCATAGCATCAAGGTTATATTTATCGAATGGTACGGTCAGAAATTATGCTTCCACAGCTTATACAAAGCTAGGAGTCCGTAACAAAGAAGAAGCTGTTCAAAGGGCTCTAGAAATTGGAATTATTGAATAAAAAAGTGTTTTTTGTTTCTTTACAGCAAGATGAAATGTAGTTACAAAATACATAGAGGATAAACTTATGAATTTAATTGGATATCATTTTTTAT
>NZ_JBCPSR010000057.1:0-442 GCF_051129805.1 Serratia sp. Je.1.23.a
GTAAAGACATATACAAAGGATGGGAATGAAAAATGAGAGCAAAGACAAAGTTAATTCATGGTATTCGCATAGGAGAACCTTCAACTGGATCTGTAAACGTACCGATTTATCAAACAAGTACGTACAAACAAGAAGCAGTTGGTAAGCATCAAGGATATGAATATTCACGTACAGGTAACCCAACACGTGCAGCTTTAGAAGAAATGATTGCTGTATTAGAAAATGGGCATGCTGGATTTGCATTTGGTTCAGGAATGGCTGCTATTACAGCGACAATTATGTTGTTCTCAAAAGGTGACCACGTTATTTTAACAGATGATGTTTATGGCGGAACATACCGCGTTATTACGAAAGTATTAAACCGTTTCGGTATTGAGCATACATTTGTAGATACAACAAACTTAGAGGAAGTTGAAGAAGCGATTCGTCCAAATACGAAAGC
>NZ_JBCPSR010000058.1:0-441 GCF_051129805.1 Serratia sp. Je.1.23.a
TCACGCCATTCTTCTGCCAGCTTTAAGGTCGCCTCAAAATCGACTGCGTCCACCCCCATAGTATTGGGTCAAGGCAAAGTTATGGAACTCAAGGTTAGTTTTTAGTTTATCGGCAAAGTCAGCTCGCAACAAATCAGCAAAACGCAATGCACGGCGCGCTACTTTATCTTCGTACGCAGGGCCGATACCACGACCGGTCGTGCCAATTTTGTTGTTGCCGCGTTTGATTTCACGGGCTTGGTCAAGCGCTACATGCTGTGGCATGATCAGTGGGCAGTTGGGCGAAATACGAAGTCGCTCACGCACAGGCACGCCTGCTTCAACCAGTGATTGCATTTCTTTTAATAGCGCATCTGGGGCTAGCACCACGCCATTACCGATGTAGCAAGTGACACCTTCACGTAGAATACCCGATGGAATCAAATGTAATACGGTTTTTTT
>NZ_JBCPSR010000059.1:0-438 GCF_051129805.1 Serratia sp. Je.1.23.a
TTGAAGTAGTTCATGCGTGTTTTTGAAAGGAATACAATGATGTTGGAAGTTTGTAATATAGTCGTGTAGTAGTTGTTCTTGCGTTAAAGTAGTAATGTTGTATTCGGAAAGGAGAGTAGCATATACTTTATCCTTCCACGTATAGCCATTATTATCGAGTTCAAGAAATCGAGAACAATACTTTGATTTCTCTATGCTCTTCAAATGTGAGGCGAAGCGATTATATTGCTCACAAATAAATTGTTCTAAAGATTGGCGCCGATCTAATAGTGTTCCATCTAAGTCGAATAAGATTGCACGAATCATGGGAAGCCTCCTTGCAGTTTTTATAATTAATTATCGCATATTCGCAAAAAAATGATTATGATATTTTGTAGAATGGAATAATGGGGGATTGTATGAAGAAACTGTATGGCAAGTTAGTGTGTTGTATTATAG
>NZ_JBCPSR010000005.1:0-392984 GCF_051129805.1 Serratia sp. Je.1.23.a
TTACCGTTATGGTCAATAACGCAGATGCTTGTTTTCTTCTGGGAAACATCAAGTCCAACGAAAGTTTTCATGGCAATCACCTCAGATATCACAGACTGGGATCGTATTAAGATTACAGCATGTGGTTGAGTGTGGTCAGGTCGCCGGCACGCAGCAGAAACGTAATGCCGGCACGGTACAGCTTGTGGCGATTCCCTAGGTACTCTTTCACCTGAGCCACGTCCTGACGCACGCGGCCGGACTCGGTATTCTCGCCGACGGCGTTTTTCGACAGCTTGTTGAAATCATTCTCCAGCGTGTCCTGAGGCTGTACCACGATGGTCATGCACAGCATCGTTCCCTCCGGGAACAAGTCCATCAGCGCATTGATTTTCTTCTCCCCGCGTTTCATTTCACCGGTGATGGTGCCCGGCTCCGGCGGGCGGCGCAGCTTCTCGACGGGAATGGCGCAATGCGCCTGGTTATCGAACCACCATACCCCCTGATCCGGATCGGACACGGGCGGGGTGAACAACAGGGTCTCGGCAAAATCGTTCTGCACCGGCATGGCGCCTTCCGGCGTGTCACGACTGTCAAAATAAGCGGCGTCACGGTACAGGGTCTCTTTTTCCACCCACTCCGGGTTGGGATTAAAATGACGCAGCAGCCAGTCATGGACCTGTGCCCCGTTCTGGCGCACGCAGGCAACGCCGGCGCCGGCGAGCGCCCCGGTCACCCGCTCACAGGTCTGATTCAGCATGGCAACCGGTGGCATCGGATCATGATTGCCCTTGCCAATCCAGCGATACACCACCATACGGGTACGGCGTTGCTGCCCACGCCATGGCTGATCGGTGATCAGCGTGTCCTTAAACAGACCTTCCGGACGAGCGATACCGCGCATATGACGTTCGGTTTCTTTCAGCCAGTCTTCGGTGAACGCGCTGCCCTGGGCATGGGGTTTGACGTAATTTCTCAGGCGGTCGATATACGCCTCGGCGTTGTTCTCGTCCTGGCAGAAGAACTGTGCGATCCAGGGGTTTTCGTCATGCTCGTCAAACGAATCCTGCAGTGCGTCTTCCACCGTGTCGCGCATTTGCTCCAGGCGATCGTCCGTGCGTCCTTCGGTCGCTACCGGCGTGATGTCAAAAACAGCCCCGACGGACACACCGTCATCGAGCAAAATACACTGTTCGCGGTCGAGAAATTCCGCCCAGGGCAGGTAATCAACGATGGACGGATTGGCGTGATACACCTGCTGCTCATCCTTTACCGTCATCTTGCCGGGCCGCCGTAACGGCTCACGTCCGTCTACGGACAGCGGCACGCCATCCTCGGTCGCAGTCAATGTATCCTGGGCAACCGCCTCCGGTACCGACGACTTCTTGCGCGTCAGGCGCTTTTTATCAAACAGGGAAAATCGCATCAGTAGGCCTCCGTCCGTTCACCCGGCATCGCATACTGCACCTGGTTGTAGAACGGAAACACGGTGCTGTACCCCGGCACCGGTGCGTTACCGTCCGCCAGATGCGGAAAGACATACATCACCAGGTCGGGGTTCGGCAGCCGCGGGAACTGCTGGCTGATTTCGCTTTCCTGGGTGCGGCTGTAGCTGCGATCGTCCGCCGCTGTCGCCTGGCGTTCGCTGTCGGTGAGTGGACGGCGCAGACTGTCGCGGGCCGCCACCGCATTACGCGCCGAACCACCGCCGTCATCACCCTGCCACAATTCCAGCATCGAGCTGTCGCCCGGTGGCAGCATTTCCTCTTTCGACGTCGAGCAGCCGGCCAATGCTATGATGCTGACCATGACAGCGGTAGCCAGGACTCGGTTAAGTAGGTTTTTCCGCATGATTATCATTCTCTTATAAGCAAACACAGCAGAAGCAGCACACTCAGCCAAAACGCGCTGCAGAACAGTAAAATGAACGCCCAGCCCTGTGGGGGACTCATCCTTTCGCATTGACGCCACAGCCACAGCATGCCCTTTCTCCTCTGAATGACGCGTTAATCCAGTCCGCCGGTGCTGCCGTCTTCGCCTGGCAGGCTAAAGTCGTAACGCACCTTGCGCCCTTTGGTCTCAAAATCGATCGCCAGTTGGCGGGTAATGTGTACGGCCAGTTTCTGGCCCGGAGGGACGTAGACGGCGTCGAACATCATGCCGTAGCGCTCGCGTACCCAATCGGCGGTCTCTTTCATTCCGCCGGACAGGGCTTTGCCCAGCACCGCTTGGCCGGCATTGCCGGTCATGGTGGCGCTGATGCCATTGACATTGTTTTGCGTGGTGTATTGCCCCTGGCTGATCCCCTCACCGGCGGCGCTGGCGGCAGACAACGCGGCAATGGTCGGCAGGTAGGTCGAGGCATTGGATTTACGCTCCCCGCCGATACAGGGAATGCCATTGTCATCGGAAATCCAGCCGATACCGGCGGTGGTGCTGACGTCTTTGCCACTGTTGCCGCTATTGTTGTTGCTGTTTGCCTTCATATTGGTGTCAGGATGCGGCAAGGTGCGTACCGTACCGTCCGCAAACACAAAGGTGATGCTGTTGATCTGGCCACGCACGCACGACAACGTCCAGTCTCCGCTGGCGGTCCCAGAGACAATCGCCCCTTCCACGTCCGGCAGCTCGATGCCGTTCGCCGTCAGGTTGTCTTTACCAATCATCAGTTTGAACGGATAGGGGTCGGTCACCGTACCGTTGATCGGCACCCGGCCCAGCAGCGCCGTCATGGAACGACTGCCCACCAGGGTGGAGTTCTCAGGCAAGGTAAACACCGGCTCGGCATTCTCCTCCGCCCCTTTTTCATTGGTGCGGCCTTTTACCTGCTGTTCATAGGCGGCTTTCTGGCGCGTGATGGCGTTATCAGACAGGAACGACGTCGGGAACTGCGGGCCGTCTTTGGCGCTGTTCGGATTGCGCGGATCAGGTTCTTTCATGTCCTTCGGTCCGACCCACATCAAACCATCCTGGCCAGGTGCCGCGCTTCCCTCGCCGGCACCCATGCCATCCAGCCCCAGACCGAGCGGGATATCACTGTCGCTCTTCGCCTTGTCTTTGTTCCCGGCCAATTGATCGGTCAGCGTCTGGATTTTCCCCATCAGCGTTTGTTGCTCCTGCTGAAGCTGCTGCTGACGTTGCTGTGCCTGTTTCTGGAAACCGGCCACAGCCTCATTGACCTGGCCGGAGACATTGGTATTGCGTTTGCGCAGCGCTTCGTTTTCTTTCAACACTTTGTCGATGTTGCTCTGCAGCTCGGCCTGCTGGGTTCGGGTGGTGCGCAGGGTGCCGACCAGGGTACGCAGCGTGTCTTCCGGGGTATCCCCTTCAACGCCCAGGGCGCGCAACTCCTCCGGCGACATGTTGGCCAGGACGTTATGCGCCTGCTGAGTTTTTTCCGTCGTTTTATTGCTGCTGCAGGCTTTCAGCCCAACGAGGATCGCGGCGGCCAACACACCGAACACTATCACTTTCGGCAGCATGTTAGATTTCACATCAGCCATGGTTTGCCCTCTTCTTCGCTGCCTTCACCGCTTTGCGAACCCCCGACGGCTCCGCGACAAACGCCCCGTCCGGGCGACCGGCGGTGACCAGGTACAGCGTGGTGGTGTCTTCCGGGGTCCCCACAGGACCGAGATAACGGTGCTGGAAGGTGGCCGTCACAAACTGCCCCTGCAGTACCCGTGGATCGAGCATGATTTTGCGGCTGGCCGTGTTCTGCACCTTCAGCGCCACCACGTTACGGTCGCCAATACCCCAGCCGCCCAGCGGGGTGATGGCCACGGGTTCTGACGGGTACAGTGTGGTGATGCGTTTCGGCAGGTGCAGGTTGACCGGGTGAATGCCCGGCACCGCTTCAACCGTGCGCACCGGGCCGTACAGGCTCTGTGCCGCGTAACGCGTCAACACCACCGGCAGCGGCGCGTTGTATTTGATTTTTTTACGCTTCGCCTGAGTGCCATCCTCCGCCCCAAGCGCTGCCGAACTGCTCCCGTTTAATGGGGACGGGGTATCATTACTGCTGCTGACCGACGACACATCACCGCTGTAGACAATGCGCACCGGCTCGGCGGAGCCTTTGTCCGATGCCGTCACATCGAGGAGAATAACCTCCCCGTTCTCTACGTCCTGCAGTTGCAGACGCGTTGGCGGAAATGCGGCATCGGCTTTCAGATAAACAGCCCCGCCACTGCTTTGCACCCGCAGCTTGCCGTTCAGTGCCGGCGGGAAACCGACACGGACATTTTTATCGGCAAATAGCACCCGCTCCTTGCCGACGGCCAGCGGGATTTGCAACGGGATACGCTCCCATTTCATCAGCTCTTCCGCCTGGGCAACCGGTACCGTGAACGTTGCCGCCAGGGGAAGCACACTCAGGGAAAGCGCCAGAACACGTGCTCTCATCATTGGAATACTCCTTTCTTCTCGGGTGCGGGTTCCACCGGCGCCGCAGCCAGACGTTGTGGCATGCTGTCGTAACAATCCAGGGCCAGACCGAACTCATTACGTTCCGGATCCCCTTCTGCGCGCACCACTTTCAGCGGGTAGCGTGTCAGTGCGCGCTTCACCGGTTCGCCGGCAAAGGACTCATCCGCCACCAGGTCAAGGCGTACCACCCAGTTATCACGGCCTTTCACCGTCACCGGGCTCTGGTTATAACGGCCGTTGTAGCCATGTTCGGGGATTTCAAACACCACGCGCGTCCTGCCGGCGAGCTCGCCGCTTTCGCTGCGCTTTTTGGCGTCAGCTTTCAAGAAACGCTCACACGACGGTGTCAGGTAGGGTGACAGGCCATTGATTTTGGCCGGGTAATCCACCTCACCGTTTTTTGGCCAGGCATTGAGTTGCTGAAAGATATAAAAGCCGAAGCTGTAGACAGTTGACGGCGGAACCTCCCACCAGGCGCGGGTAGAGCCGCTACGCAGGTCGGGGGGATTATGGATAGTCAGGTTCTCCGGCGCCCGCATCCAGCCGATGCTGGCCACCAGGAGGAAAACAACCAGCACACCGCAGGCAACGCGTAATGTGAGAATGTGCTGGTCGCGGTTTTTAACCGCATGTCTAAAATGGCTCATGTTGACCTCTTAACAACGCGGCTGCGGCGCAACGACCAGCCCTGCTTGTCGATAATCAGGGTGGGATCACCCCACCCCATGCGACGTTTACGCGCCTCGAGGCGCTGCCAGATATAATTCTCCGGTTTACCGCGCTTGAGGCGCGTCAGCCGGCTGCCACCAAACCAGATAACGAGGAGAGGGGTCACCAGCATGCCGGTGGGTATCACGACCCAACCGGCAAGCGGAAAAAACGGCAACGACACGAGCAGACCCAGTCCCACACCGGCCAAAGCCGCCAGTCCCATCTCCGGGGTGGTAAAGCCCCGGAAGACGACAGGCTCAGCGTTGAGGCGGTCAGGCAAAAATCGGATAGTCTGCATAGCGAACGACCTTAGAACAGGATTTCAGCGGACTTGCCGACCAGCCAGATAACCGCCACGACCAGCACGATACCGACCACGATAATGGCGCCGAATTTACCCCAGTTGGTTTTCCCTTCACGGACCTCATGAAATGTGGAAACCGCTGACTGGGCCACCACGATAAATGCCACCGCGGCCAACACCAGACCGACCAGCACAATGCCGTCCTGCAGATAGCCTTTCAGCGTATCCATCAGGCCACCTCCACCGCCGGAAGACGGAGGTTCAACGCTCGGCAGGGCAGCCTGCGCCGGTTGACTGGCGGCATAAGCCAGAGAAGTCGCCACCGCGACACGCGCAGAGAAATGACGGAAAAGACGAACTACAGCATTCATAAAACATTCCTTTTTGCAGTGTGAAATTAACAACATGTAAAACCGTCCAGCGTCTTCAGCTGGCAAACATCCAGGTGACAACAACCAGCAGCAGCACGAGCCTGACGGCAAACTGCACCATCGCCGCGTTGCGGATCTTTTCGTTGCTCCACCCTTTCCAGATATCGGTCAGCGCCCAGGCCGCCCAGACAAACAGCGTCGCCAGCAACCCGCCGATGCAGATCAGCGACAGGATGTTGGCTTCAACCCCACCGCTGGCCGCATTGAAGGCCTGTTCCTGTGCACCGGTCATGGCCATCAGGGGCGCTCCCGACGGTAATTACCGGCCACAGCACTGCCATCACGCGGCTGCGCGCGCGATGGCTCGAGGTAGCGGTCAATACCGGCATTGATGGTCTTGAGGTCGGCAGTGGCACGTGCATAGTCAAAGAAGAAACGACCACGCTCGGACGGGTCGGCCTGAACGGCGGCAACGCGCGCGCGTTCAAGCGCTGCCTGCACCTGAACCAGCATGCGCTGGGCAGATGCGAGCTCGTCTTTTTCAGCAGCCTGGGCAGACAGTGCGATGAGGAATGACAACCCCAGCAAAAAGCCGGCGCCCAATCCTCGGGTAAATACGGGGATACGCATGCAAGCACTCCATAACGATTTAGGGTGCTGTCAGGGTGCGATAGATGAGGCGGGAGGTCAGTGGATAACTCTTTATGGAATTTTGATAATTTTTATCCACTTTGGGGGGAGCATGGTTGGGGAAACCGCTACGTGAGGTAAAAATGTGACAAAGCCGCCACGAATGGCGGCCCCTCCTATTTATGCTTTCTCTTCGATCCCAACGGCATCAGTTGCAGAGTTAGCAGCGTTGCAGCCAGCAGAAAGCTCCAGAACGCAGGGTCACCAGGAGAAACAAAAAACAGAGCATACTCCTGGTGTATGTTCGTTGCGTTTAACCCGTTGATAACAGAGTGAAAAACTTCAGCGCTCAGAATGTTCATGCGAATATCCTTTCACTATTAGACCTAATGTCAGTTTCCTCCAACTGACACCCCTACCAGTCACAGATAGACCGAACTGGCATTACCATCGTACAACAGGTGAAAGGGGGGCCGAAATTCTGGGGGAAGCCAACTGACGCGCCGCTTTGCGGCTTGTCTGCTGACGGCAGCGCACAAAAACAAGTTTTGCTCGCCGCCGTCCAGCCTGGTTCAAGACTATAGGTACTTTTTAAAGCTAGCCGTCGTCACCGTCACTGCAATACCCAGCAAAATCGCTGCCGGCAACAGCAGGAGATTCGGGTATACCGCCGTTGGCCAGGACAGATACAGCATGCAGGGAATATAGATAGCCGGCTGAACCATACGTTTCGCATGATGGTAGACAAAGCTGGACTCATAGCCAGCGCCATAACGACGGATATCACGCCGCCCCAGGCCTTCTGTCAGCGCAACCAGGACCACCAGGATAAACAGCGGGATGGACAGCACAAGAATGGTCACCCGCACCAAGGTGATGACGGTGACATATACCGTCGCCACCAGGTACTCTTTGAGCGTGGCGGCCAGCCAGCCACTCCAACTGTTCAGCTCTCGGGCCACCGCATTCTGGCTGTGCACCTGCGAATCATAGGCACGTTGGATCCAGTCCAAAAAACCGCTGTCCACGAAGGTCCACTGATACGCCTGGCCAATCCACCGCGTGACGGTGACTGACGGCTCAGACAACATCAGACTGCGGGTAAACTCCGATGACAGATACCCCATTTCAGTATGCATCACCGCTTCACTGTGCGACGCGCCAAGTTCTGTCCAAAAAAATGCCATCCCGACATACTCAATCACCAGGCTCACTAACAACGAGGCGAAGAACATCCCGATCAGCATCCATGGCCAGCCCCACAGTACGTTGTAAAACACCCCATGCTTACGGGGTTGTACGGGCTGCTGAGGCTGATTATTCACCGCTTGTGACATTCAGTCCCCCTTTTATGACCGCATCAGGCATTACCGTGCTGGCTGACCACCAGGATTCACTTGTCCGGTAGTTGCGCTGCATCTCCTCGGCAATCTTCTGCAGGTTGGGCGGCATCAACGCATCACCGCCGTCGCCACTTGGCAGGGGCATCCTGATTTTCCACAACTGCCCGCCTTCCAGCAGCGCAAACGCCTGCCCCTTCGGCAGGTTGATCACATCCGCCGGCATCAGCAGCGGCGTTTTCACCGTACCAACGCGATCCTGGGTGCTGGACGTGAAGTCCTGCCCTTTCTCAACGTCGGCCGTATCAGCGTGCCCCGACACCAGGGTTTTGGTGTAGACATCGACCTCCGGGAGTTGTGTCGTCAGCAACTGTGCGGTCCGGTTCTCGCGCACGCGCAGCATGATCAGGGTATTGAAGTTACCCGTCACCTGGGCCGCCTTGGCGGTACTGCCGATGCGTGCCTCGATATCCGACTCGGTTTGCGTGTAAGCCGTCACCTGCATGCCGGCGCCACCGCCTTTGTTGATGAGAGGGATAAATTCGTCCCCCATCAACTCATTGAACTCGTCACAATGCAGGTTGATAGGCAGTTTGCCGTCTGCGCGGGTCGGCAACCCGCCATGCATGCCGTGTTTATAGATATGGCCGGCCACAGACACCAGGTCAGCAAACATACTGTTGCCGACGGCAGAAGCAACCACTCCGTCCGACAACGCATCCAGCCCGACGTAAACAATGCCGCGCTTGCGGATGACCTGTTCCCAGTCAAATATCGGCCGGGGATCGTTCATGTCCATGTAGTTCGGTGCCAGCAGCTCTGCGGTCTTGCCGGTGGTGAGTTTTTCCAGCAACGGCAGCAGTGACGCCACAATTTTATCAAAATAGGTGCGGTCATAGCGCACGGCCGAGCGCAGTCCATCCAGGATAGGATCATACAGCTGCTTGCCGGCTTCCGAGCTCAGGGCCATTTCAACCGCGAATATTTTGACTGCATTCGGTTGTCCCTGCATGTTGCGCGGCACGTCCTCCTCCGTCAGCACCTTTAGGTTGTTATCTATCTGCTGCTGCAGTGCCGGCATACGCGTTTCAATCACCTTTTTCGCGTAGGTCTCATACAGTTCACTGATGTTGTTCACATAACGGGTGATCAGGGTGTAGTCCGGTCGCTGCCCCAGAGCGACCAGGGCACGCGCGACGATGTTGACGAATCGCCAGGCGAACTCGCGGAACGCCGCACTGTTGCCCTCCCCACTCAACTGCCCGGAGATACGGCCAGCTACCTCGGAGACACGCTCAAAACGCCCGACGGCGTTATAGCGTGCCGAGATATCCGGCCAGCCCAGGTGGAAGATGAACAGCTCATCCCCGCGGCCGGCACGGTGGGCTTCAGCCCAGACACGCCGCAGCAGGTCAGCATCACCTTTCGGGTCAAACACGATGGTGATATCACCGCGGCGAATATCCTGGGTGATCAGCAACTCAGCTAGACGCGTTTTGCCCACACGGGTAGTACCCAGTACCAGGCTGTGGCCCACGCGTTCACGCAAATCCATCGAAACATCCAGCTCATCGGGTTCAATACCATGAATTGCCGGGTTCCCTCCGACCGGTGGCAGCGGCCTGACCGGGTTCAGTACAGAGTCTTTGCGCAGCAACTGGGATAACCACGGTAGGGTGTATTCGGTTTTAAGCTCCAGACGGCGCGCCATCTGGTACAGCTGCGGCGGCTGAACATACTTCTCAACCTCTGGACGACGGGTGTCCATCAGACGCTGGGTGTGCTTTTGCTGCCAGCGAAAACCCCGCCCCAGGAACAGCCGCTGCCGGCTAACCGGTATTTGTGCGCTGGTCATGACATACCGCGGCAGTCGGCGCAGATTACGGCGGTAACGGATCACCCGCAGGCCCTGACGTGCCCGTACCGCAGACAGCACCGCAAACCCGCCGGCAGTGACATAACTCACCGACGGCGCCAATGCCACTGACCAGGGGGCAACAAAACAAATGGCGGCTGCGGCGCCGGCCACAATCGCTGTATTCAATTCGACTGCCGGGCGCAGCAACGCTTCCATAACGTGGCGATTACTCATGGTCGATTGATTCCTTTTTCGTACCAACGGGGATTACCGGCCAATAAATCCAGCAGGCGCTGACCACTGACAAGGTGAACGTGAGTATGGTTTTGCAGCAATGCCCGGCTGAGGTGGCCAGTACGACCGGTATGAATAAAAAAACCCTCGCACCGAGATTTCAGCAACAGCGCACCAAAGTCTTGGATGTGTGAGGGGGTGATGGTTCGGCCATAGCGTTTGGCCTGGATGAAGTATTTTTTGCCATCAATGATGACCTGACCGTCCAGGCCGCCATCACCGCTGTATGAGTCATTGCGTTTGACCGGATGTCCCTGGCGTTCACAGGTCAGCAACAACAGCTCTTCAAATACGTAGGGATTGATTTTGCGCAGGTAAGTCAGGCGCTGCGCGTCACCGGCCAATTGTGGTAAACGCTGAAGCACCCTTGCGGCCGTCGCCTGATAACGGCGGTGGCGGCGATGGCTGGCTGTCTCCCGTCCACGGCAGTTGAGTCCCGCCATGACAGCAACAAACAGCCCAATCAGCACTGCCGCAAGCCATGGGTTCCCAACCAAAGCTGCGACGATGTGCTGTGCCGACATCATGGTGAGACCTGTTGTGACAACCCGGTATCGGTGATCAGCACCGGGTAATGCGCCAACTGCAGACGACGCGCCAGTTCACTGCCGGATGCGGGCGCCATCGGCACACCCGGTGCCAGCTCACGCAGCGCCTGCAGTGCAGGCAGGTTACTGACGTTAACGACGAGACCTGCGGCGTGCCGGGATTTGAGTTGTTCCGCGTTCGACTTTAGCCAGATACGGCTGTCGTCGTCATCACCCACAATAAACAGCGCGCCGATCCCGGGTAACTGCAGAGGTCTGTCAGCCACATCACCTGGCGTCAGTTCTGGCGTTGCCACAGGCAACACTGCAGCCTCGGTATCAGCAGGAGATGCCGGCGCCGGCGGCGCGACGGGAGACGATTGTGCCCCCTCCTGGCGGTTGATACCTTCAAAATACGGCGAAGCATCTTCACCACCGACATCGGCGATCACATTCAGATTGGCCAGCGCCGCGGTGGTCACCAGACTCAGGCCGAACAGCAGAAAATTCACTTTTTTCATGATTATTGGCTCCGTGGTTCAATCCAGGTCAGTGCGGCCGTTTGTGCCGGTAATGCCGTGGCCGTGGGGGTTGTACTGGCCACCCGGGGCAGGTCAGACGCCCTGCCGTTTAGGCGTGCCAGCTTGCCACTCACAATAGATTTATACCGGGCAGCGGGCGCACCGCCGGCAGGGTGGTGATAGCAGCCGGCTGCGGTCAGCCAACTCCCAGGATTGCGGTCATAGCATTCCCGCAGGATGGCCGCCGCCGCGTTGAGATTGGTGTACGGATCAAACGCCGCCCAGGTCGACGTAAAGTGATGGCCGTTCCAGCCCAGATTGACCTGGGCAATTCCGACATCGATGCGCTTGCGAGGATGTGTTTTCAAAAAACGCAGCAAGGCTTCCCACGCCTGCAGTCGGCTGGCATAGCGATACCCTTTACCCGCAACATTGATGGTCCAGGGCCAGGGGCGCTCCACATCCGGAGCCGGACCGGCGCCGCGGGTCACCGAGACGATGCTTTTCGGCGCCATCGATGTCTCGGCCAACGCCACCGAATACAGGGACTCCGGAGGAACCCCGTGACGCAACGCCACCTCCCGATAACCGGAAGGGACCTGCTGGGTAGCAGCATGAACGGCTCCGCCCCCCACAGAAGTGAGGAAGGCAAGCAGGGGCAATAGCCCCCGGGTCAGAACGCGGCGAGTGTCCATCCGTTTTCCCCTTGCTGCAGTACCACCGGCATCAGGCCGTTGCCGAACTTCATCCAGCGGCCACCGTCATGATTGAGCGTGATTTGACGTGCGCGCACCTTGTCGATAGGAATATGATGTTCCCGGGCCCAGTCACGCAGCAGGCTGTCATTACCCTTGCTGTCGACCAGGTAAATGTCGACCGGCCGGTTATCTGCCAGCACCGCCGCCAGTCGAGCATCACACTGACCGCAGTCCTTCGCTTTCACGAACAGCGCCAGTCGCCCGCCGGTGTCATGCGCGATACCCGCAGCGTTCCCCATGTTGACCGGCAACACACCGAGGCGCTGCCAGGCCGCATCCACCTCACGCTGGAACTTGAGTTCTTTCTCTGTGCGGACAAACTCCTGCTTCACCCACTGCTCGGCGTACTTTTTACGTTCGGCGTCACTCTGAGCTTCAATGCCAAGGGCGGTTAATGGATCAAGCCCGGGGGATTGGGTCCCGCGGGGACCATCCATCAACTGCTGGTATCGCTGGTACTCTTCCCCACTGATGCCCCACTGCTTACCCTGTTCAGCCGTCTTGTTGTCCTGGCTCTGCTGAAGCTGGCTCAGGGTAGACTGGCTGTTCTCGATGGCCGTCTGCTGCGCCGCCTGTGATAACGGGCTCAGTAGCATCAACGCGACCATGTGGTATTTCAGTTTCATCACGCTCTCCTTATTGGGCGCTGACGGTCTGCAGACGGCCGTTCACACGAAACGTCGCCTGCCCGTAGCCGGCACTGACCAGGGTCCAGCCAGCGACTGACTCCCCTTCCCCGATTAACCGCACCTGCGACAAATCACTGAACCCCTGCGGCGCCACAGCCGCCAAGGCTGACGTCCCACGCTGCTCCACCCCGGTCAGCACGAATGGTGCTTTGCTCACCACACGGCGTACCGCATTACGCGGGGAGGATTTAATCGGCGTAGGTTTGTGCTTTGGGGTGATTTTGGCTGTCGCTGAAGGGGCTGCGGGTACGGACGTTGATGGCGCCACAGTCGATGCCGGCTTTTCAGTCGCTGACTTTTTCACGGACTCTATGCTGTCTTTCAGCACATTCAACTCAACCTGTTGAGCCTGCAGCTGTTGCTCAAGTTTTTCCGGTAACCCATTGGTTAGCGTCAGCGCCCCAATCTGTCGCATGAGCGAGGCCTGGCGTTCAGCCAGGCTTTTGAGCTGTTTTGCATGCGTCTGCACCACATCGGCCATAGAGTTCATGCCATCCTGCGGCGCCAGTGCTTTCTGTGCCTGCTCAAGCTGGGCAATACGCTGATCGACATGGTTGATAACCCCTGTACCGACGAGACCAGTAACCAAGATGACAACGACGCCGGCCGTTGCCCCCCAGAAGGTCTTGCTGCGCAGCAACCCTTTTTTAGCCGGTGTCATCGGCACCATTTCTTCATTATGCTCTGTCATTTTTTCAACCACCCACCGGTTGCCGGCACCGCGTTAACGGCTTGAGGTGCAATGACAGTTGCAGCAGGACGTGCTGAAACCGGTGCTAAAATCGCCTTGCCCGGTGCCTCCGCCACCGGCGGCAGCTGTGTCGCCGGCAACTGATACCCGTCACGCAGGCTGTGGCAGACAACACGTTGCACGTCGTCTACCTCGAGCTGCCACGCAGGGCCGGCCAACACTTGTAGGGCAGTACGCAAACGCATCGGTCCCAGTTGGTACTGCACCGCCGGCAACGCCTGGCGGTACAGCACGCCGTTTGCCGGTCCGGTCGCGCACAGGGAATAGCCCGACTGGCGCAGCGCATAGCGCAACGCATCAGCAACTGTCGGTTTTACTGACGCCGGAATACGGATATCGATGATTTGCGAGAGCGGATCACGCTGAACGGCCGCCGGGTCAGTGCTGGCCAATAAATAACGGTCGTAGCGCACCACCTCCGGCACCTGCCCGTAGGCATCCGGGCTGACCGGCTGAACATTGCGGTTGACGGTGACAGACGACGTAACAGGGGAAATATCGCGCTGCTGCAGAGGTTGCTGAGTAACGCACCCGGTCAGCATGAGTGCTGCCAGGGAAGAGACGAGAATTGTTTTTTTCATCCGGAAGGTTTCCTGTTCAGTGACAATTGACAGGTGTCACTGTGCGGTTACCGTCCGGGACGCTCAATTAACAACTCTTTATTGCAAACGAAAAAATAACTTATCCTTTGAACTGACTGGTGAGGTCCCTAACCCCACCAAGAAACAATCAATCAACGGATAACCCCTACTTTCCTTAGAGTAGTAAGCAACTCTAAGAATGTATTCAGTCTAAAATCACCTTGATTATAAATAACTCTCAATCCCGCTTTTTTACCAAGATTAGAGGACGCCCTATCTAAGGCAAAATCCAACTCCATATAATTATAACCATCACCACCGCGAGACGAGAAACCGACATCCACCTTTGATAGTCGCGATGATACTTTGAACCCCTCCGTTTCTAACTCCACAGCGCTTTTAAAATAGACCTTAAACCATCCCTTCACTGGCTCATTATTCTCGTACATATTCAAGAACAACTCCGAAATTAAAGGCTCATACACAATCAACATATATGGATCTATCTTAATGGATAGTGATTTTCGCGCTCCAGGAGAATGACCGTGCGAAACGGCGTATAAACCATGAGCATGGAGATCACCTTCATAGCTGTGCGCAGTCTGTACATTCAATCTTTGGAGTTTTCCCTCAAGCCTCTCTATCGCGTCTTCAAATATATTATTTTCATCCTGTGTTGTCACACTACCTACTAGTGCAGAGAGATTAAAATGCACATAGTCAACTAACTCTAGCGCTTCATTATTTTTACCAACGATACCATCATCAAACTGGGAAATTCGTTCAAAGTCAACATTAGAGAACGAAGCATCAAAACTACATGCAAACTCTTTATTTAGTACACTAATTATATTATTCATCCCTTCTGACGATGAGACATTGAAACCTTGCAACAAGTTAAGTGGCGGTTTGAGTGCGCCGACATCAACACCCTTAATGCCCACTGGAATAACACGCACTCCTTTTGAATATGCAAACCCCGACTCAAAATATATCCAACTAGATGATATTGATTTTGGAGAAACAAAAACAAACATTATTTTTGCTTTATGCAAATTTTCTTCAATCTTATGAACCCAGTTATTACCGAACGGAATACTTTCACCATCACTGGATTGAAAAACATTAACAGTTCCAGATGTGCGACCAGTTATCATTCCCTTTAACTCAGAAATATACTCTCGATCAATAGATGAGTGACTAAAGAAAATGGTTGGCTTATCCATACGCTCTCCAATTATAAAAATGTCTATAGACAGAGGGGTACTTTACTACCAATAAAAAAATAGCACCACTGCTCTATCTATAATAAACCCTGCCAGAGCAGGGTTTATTGTTCTCAGTTAACAACTCTGAAAAAAAGTACTCTGTTGGGTAGGGCACGTGCGCCCAGAACGGGATAGCCGTTGCCCCCCCACCGAACCGTACGTGCACATTTCTGTGCATACGGCTCTCCATTGGATCAAACAAAGCTTCTTCGGTCTGGCAGTGTTCCTCTGTGAAGGTTGACGTGACAGGTCCGGCAGATCACTAATGTTTTCCTGTTACGGGCAATCATCAGCTTCTTCCAGTTATCTGTACCCGACTTGATATCCTTAAGTTTCCTCACATGGTGGACTTCAAAAGGACCGGTTCTGGTACCGCAATATTCACATTGGCATGCAGCCATCCTGTCCAGCAATTCAGTTCTACCAGAATATTTATGCGTGTTCGGCAATATATCCGGTGAACTGTGTTTTGGCGCACTCCTGTTTTTGAGTCTAAATACCTCCAACTCATATACCTTTCCATTACGATTTTCCCGATAAACATACCTGCCATCCGCTTGCCTTAACCGCCGCGCGATTTTGGTGCGTGACATCCGATGTTTACCTGCCAGCGTCTTATAAAGACTATTTTCCCATATCCAATGCAACTTATTGAGATAGAGAACGGGGGTAAGATTGTAGTAATTCGCATAGCCGCGCATTTCGGCGTTGTACTGACCAATTATTTCATAGTCAGACATGTGCATCATTGCTGGCCGACCAGCACTATTACCATATCCGCCATCGTAATTCCCATAGCCACGTAGAGAGCAGAATTTCAGGATTCTTTCCCTCGGTACACCCAGATGGACGTGTTCCGTTATCGTACGTTTTATCGCATGAGTTTTACTTCCATCTGCATTAAGCCCTACAACACATTTGACCTGTTTGCTTTCACGGCGTGTTTTAATTTCATAACCGAGAAAAGTGAATCCTTTCTTTGGGTCAATAATGCCGGATTTCTCTTTTGATATTTCCAGATGAAGTTCAGTTTCAACAAAATTGACAACCTCTTTCATTATCTTTTTTGCCTCATTTTTACTTCCTGTCACACCAATCAGAAAATCATCAGCATATCGAACATACCGCATTCTTTTGAATTCAGAATCATCCATAATAACACTAGATAGTGTGCGCAATTTTTTCTCCAGTTCATCCGCTTCATGTCTCCATTTTTGGATTTTCTGCTCATCAGCAGGCATTCCGGAAGCGCCGAAACCTTGCCTGATCCATTTAATACGATTTGCTCGGTTCTGTAGTGCTCTTTTGTATATGGGATTGGGTTTCCTCCGTCCCCCTTTGCCGAACTCGCTGATTCTATTTTTCATAAACTCATCAAGTTCATGGAGAAATACATTGGCAAGAATAGGGGAGATAATACCACCTTGCGGTGTCCCGCTATGGGTGCCAAAGTAACGCCAGTTGTCCAGATAGCCAGCCTTCAGGAACTTCTTGAGAAGCGCCAGAAATTTGTTATCAGCGATCCGCTTACTCAGGAATTTCAGCAGCAGATCGTGGTCAATGTTGTCGAAGTAACCTTTGATATCAACATCACATACCCATTTTGTTCCTTTCCAACGGTTTCTGATTTCTTTTAATGCAGAATGACAGGAACGTTTAGGCCTGAATCCATAGCTCCAGTCGCTAAAAACCGGTTCATAGATTTCTTCCAGTAACATCCTCATTACTTCCTGTATTAACTTATCGTCTCCAGTTGGAATACCTAATGGACGTTTCTTTCCATTCGGTTTTCGGGCATCTTTAGGTATGTGCGTGCGCCTGCAAGGTTTGGGCTTATACGAGCCTGAATTTATAAGCTGAATGAGATTAATAATCCTGTCCACGCTCATTTCATCCATCGTATTATTATTTATTCCTCTCGTCATGGCTCCCTGATTAGAATAAATATTGGCATAGGCCTGTGCCCAAAGATCTTTATTGCTACACATGATTTTGTGCAGCTTCTTGATCTTATAACCTTGTGTACTGGCTTTGTTTATACCACTTAGAGCATTGAGTGTTCTTTGTGATAGCACTGACTATCGAACCTCGCTTCTATTAGTATAGTTCCAACTGACTCCCTTCCCCCTTACGAATATAATTTCACCGATAATTGCTTATCAATTTATATATATTTTTCAGATTGGTTAGCCAATTGCGACTCCATTACAGAGCTACGTTGGGTACTACGGAGCCTCCGTTACCATATTGGTTAATTACATAACCAACTTAGGTAATCCCGTATTTCTTTGTAGTCAAGGTGCATCCCACTTAGGTTCCACTTACGTTCAATTACCACTCTCACCGAGCAGGTGCCAATATTGTTGGATATAGTAACCTTCTAAAAATAATTACTATAAATACTGGTATGACTCCTGAATAACCGTGAGTCAAAGGCATCCCGAAACCCACTATGAACTATGATTCAACCAATCAGGCTTAACCATATGGGACTTGCAATGGCTGGCGCAAAGTAGGTTATTTCCCCGCAACCAGCCTTTTCCTGACATGCTACACTCCCCTCCCTCTTTCGAGGTTCAAACCCATTACTGGGTAAGGATAAGTCAGGCTTGCAATAGGCTCTCCAACAGCCTATGGTTAACTCAGAACATTGAGTTAACCACTTGATTTACAAAGCAAAACGGCGCACTCAGAAAGGTATATCATCATCAAAATCCATCGGCGCTGAATTCCCACCCGATTGAGATGGCTGGGATTGCTGAGCCGGCGTGCCGCTGTGGGAGGGTTGCTGAGGTTTCCCCCAACTGCCCTGGCCTGATTGCGCACCGTTGGCAGGTTGCGAACACCCCCCCAACATCTGCAGAGTGCCGCCAATGTTGACGACGATTTCAGTGGTGTATCTTTCCACACCGGCCTGATCGGTCCATTTGCGTGTCTGCAGGGAGCCTTCAATGTAAACCTGCGAGCCCTTACGCAAATATTCACCGGCAATTTCGGCAAGCTTACCGAACAGCACGACACGGTGCCATTCAGTTTTTTCTTTCTGCTCACCGGTCGCCTTATCGCGCCAGCTCTCTGAGGTCGCCAGGGTAATGTTAGCAACCGCACCACCATTTGGCATGTAACGGACTTCCGGATCCTGGCCGAGATGACCGACAAGTATGACTTTGTTTACGCCGCGAGACGCCATAATCGAATCCTCATAGGGAATAGAATTAGAAAGGGAAAAACGCCCCGATAAATCGAGGCGTAGGGGGCGTTATCAGAAAGAGTTTTCCGCATATTGCTGCTGTGCGGAACCTTGCTGAGGCGGAGTAGAGTCGGATTTCTCAGCCTGGAAGACCTTCTCCTGACCGATCTTGATCCAATCGACCTTGATAAGACGGGCTTTGAGGCTGACGCGCTGTTCACCCGCATGTTCGCCGCTGTTGAGCGTGAAGATATCCGTTTTTAGATTGCTAAGCACAAAACCAATCAGGACCTTCTTGTCTTCATCAACCGACTTTTGACAGCGATTGATCAGGCTGCTGGCTTCTTTACCGGCGACCGTCACATCGAAACGCGTATAACTGGCGTTATCGGTAGGACCTGAGAGTCCATTGACGACACAGCTGATAAAGGTACCATTCGGGCCATTGACTTGACGAATGTTGCTGAGGTACCCCATGCCCTTGATGGTCAGGTTGAAGTATTCAGTTTTAGTGGATGCTTGTTGAGTTTGGCTAGACATGATGTTTTCTCCAGGCGTATAGATTCGGTGACGGAGAAATACACCTTCCCTGACGGGAAAAGTGTTTCCCGTCGGGAGTCTGCAAAGTCGTACGTCAGTGCAGACTGTCTTGATTGTGAAATGGACCTTCATCACCGCTAAGTGATCTCCGTTCTCAAAGGCTAAACGGAGTTACCGCCACATGGGCTTCCTCTTTCAGGCTACGAGGCTATTGGCAGTCACCCGAAGGCGTTTCTCACAGACCGCTGAAACTTTGGCTGGCACTCACCCGAAGGCGCTTCTCACAGAGTGCTGAAGCATTGGCTGGTTGTTCGAAGACAACAAGTAAGCCTGTTCATTTTTAATGCAAGTACCGAGAGTGTCAACCGTAATATTCTGTTTTGAGAGCCATAAAATAAAAACGGCGTTGATCCGAAAATCAACGCCGCACGGCCGGTACCTTAGCCTTCTGTGAATTCTGTCTAACTCCGGGGAGGAACCTAGTCTCCCGACGCTTTTTTCACGGAGTTGCATACGTCTTGACAGCCAACCTGAGTGTGGAAGCCGCTGACCGAACTGAAGCAGAAAAAAACCATGGAAGAATTTTCCCACCACCGCAGTTACGGGGTACCCTGCATCAAAGCTAGCTCACCTTAGCAAAACTTTCCGCTATGTACATCAGACAATCTCTTACTCCGATCCTGTTGCTTTATTTTTAGTCGGTGATTTCGCTTTATAGCGCTTAGCCTTGCGCCCACCTTTTGCATCGATGTTAATGACACCCTGGCAAGTGGGATAATTACTGCAGCCCCAGAAAGCACCACCGCCTTTCTTGCCGGCACGCCGGCGCATCGACCCACTGCATGTCGGGCACGGCGGTGAAGGTGGGGCGGTAAACTTCACAGCCTGCGCCTTCCCTTTCTCCACCAGATGCCCTGTCCACTGTGCCTGGCGGCTCATGAACGTATCGAGTGTCATCTGGCCCTGAGCAATCTCGTCCAGCGCCTGCTCCCACAGCGCCGTCATCCCGGGATTGGTCAGCGCAGTCGGTAACGCATCAATCAGTTCGCCGGCGATCGGTGTGGAGAGTAGGTATTTGCCCTTCTTCTCCAGGTACCCGCGTTTAAACAGCGTCTCCAGGATACCGGCGCGCGTCGCTTCAGTACCCAGCCCTGCGTTCTCTTTCAACACTTTCTTCAGTTGCGGGTCACTGACGAACGCCGCTGCATTTTTCATGGCGGCGATCAGTGTCCCGTCGGTGAAATGTCCTGGGGGCTTCGTCTGCAGCATTTTGAGCTCAGCGCCGGCAACCGAGACGGTTTCACCTTTTACCAGGGCAGGCAGCCGAACATCATCCGTGTCAGCCGGTTCCTCTTTCGCCTCGCTCACGTCATGCTGGAACAACACTTTCCATCCAGCAACAGCCTCGACCTTGCCGCGAGTGCGGAACAGTTGCCCGCCGATATTGAAGGTGGCCTCCGTCACATCTACTTCATGTAACGGCAGGAACTGTGCCAGGTAATGCTGACGGATCAGCTGATAGACCTTGAGCTCATCGGCAGACAGCTTGCTCAGGTCGAACGGCTGTTTGGTTGGGATAATCCCGTGGTGCGCCGTGATTTTTTTGTCGTTCCAGATACGGGAAACAAAAGCCCTGTCGAGCCTGGCTACACTCTCGTTGAGCGTTGGGTCTGTGCGGGTTACAGCGCTCAACACATCGGCAGCCTCTTCCCGCATCGATGTCGGCAGATAGCCGCAATCCGTCCGGGGATATGTGGTGGCCTTGTGCGTCTCATACAGTGACTGTGCGATACTCAAGACCTGGTTGGCGCTCATCCCCCACTTGCGGGAGCAAGCCTGCTGCAGGGTGCCCAGATCAAATGCCAACGGCGCGGACTCTTTCTTGCGCTCGGTCCCCACCTCAAGCACAACGGCATGAGCCGTTTGCTGACACCGCTGCACGACGGCCTGCGCCACATTTTGTTGAATACAGCGTTTCCCTTCATCACAATAGTTGGCAGCAGGTACCCAGTTTGCCGGGAAGGTGATCCCATCTTTCTGCAGAGTCGCCCTGACTTGCCAGTACGGTTTGGAGATGAAGTTGGCAATGTCGCGGTCTCGGTTCACGACCAGCGCCAGCGTGGGGGTCTGCACCCGCCCGATCGACAATACCTCACCGTATCCCTGCTCACGGGCTTTGAGCGTATAAAGCCGGGTTAAATTCATCCCCGTCATCCAGTCAGCCCGTGATCGCGCCAGGCCAGCTTCATACAGGGGCGCGGTCTTCTCGCCAGGGAGTTTGTTCGCCAGGGCATGCCGAATACTGGCCTCGTCCAGCGCTGACAACCAGAGCCGCTGGACCGGGCCGGTAAAGTGGCAATGCTCTAGTAATTCCCGCGCGATCACTTCCCCTTCGCGGTCCGCATCGGTCGCAATCACGACCGAATCCACCTGTTTGAGCAGACCACGGATAACGGCAAACTGGTCAGCCGTATCCTTCTTAACCACCATTTTCCACTGCGTCGGGACAATAGGCAGCACCGACTCACGCCAGGGACTGCCATACTGTTCACCATAGGTTTCGGGTTGGGCTTGCTCCAGCAGGTGTCCGATAGCCCAGGTAACAATCACACCGGCCCCGGTCAGGTAACCCTGTTTGCGCTGATTGGCGCCCAGAACGGCGCCAATGTCTTTTCCCTGGGACGGTTTTTCACACAGGTAGAGTTGCATCAGATCCCCCCCGTCAGCCCAGCTGACCTTTAGCGACCTGCTGCAGCTGCGTCATCAAACGTCCGAGGTAAACATCGGTCAGGTGCGACGCATCTGGTGAGCTGTACGTCACTTTCAGGCGACTGCCGGCGCCGGACTTGACCACTTCGAGCTCAAGGCGATCATTGCCTTTCCATTCCTGCCCCATCTTGTAATAACTGCCCCGGTTTGCTGACCAGACCGGGCGAGCTTCATCAATGGAGCTCGCGCTCCAGTCGCCGTGCTGATCACGCTGACGCAGACTTTCCAGCTCTTCGGAGGAGATAAACTGATAATGGCTTTTCAACCGCGCCGCCGCGGTATCAACATCCACCGGGAGCGTATACGTATGACGCACATCCTGCCGGGGCCCGGAAATACCGGCTCGAGTCATCCAGGGCATGCTACCTTCGCTGGAGCCAACGCTGCCACCGCTTGCCAGCGAATGTGCAGCGTCACTGATTTTTTGGTTCCATTCACCCAGTTCGGTGCCTGCACACCCCGTAAACAATAACGCGGTGCAGAGAACAGCCGGCATCAAAACAGACTTTACCTGTCGATTCATGCTCATGCTTTGGCTCCTTTTTTAGAAGACGCGGAGGCCGTTAACACAGAAGTCTTATTGAGGGGCGGCGAAAAAGCGGAACGTGACTTGCCCGACATAATGTCTTCGTCAGGCTCCCCCAGACGCTTTACTGCATCCATACCGACCTGAGTTTGAAGGCGAATATCATCACGCGTAACGGCTACAGATCGATACTGTTGTACCACCCCATAGACCTGACGCACCCAATGCCCTCCCTGACTCAGTAAGTCATCCCGCTTTTGACGGGAGATCAGCCCGTAGTGCCATGCCTGGAACGCTTTCATCGCCAGTTGATCAAAGCCAACGAGTAACCAGACACAGCGATACCCGAGCGGGGTACGGCTAAATACACCGATATTCAGTGGAGATACTGATGAGACTTCTGACATCGAAACCTGGCCTGGCAAGCTGGATAAAACGGCATCAAGTCCTGCTACTGCACCCTGCAATCGCGCGGTGCCACGTTCAATAACCTGCTCCAATGACAACATCGCGCTATCGGCATAAGGATTGTCAGTATTTGAATCTGCATTAATTTTCCCTGCACGGGCGATGACCTGAGGCATGCTGACTATTTGTGGTTTATTTGACTCTTTCTCTCGCTGGCGCCCTTCCCACAACAAAATGGCATATTGGGTATGTAACTGAACGGTTAACGTCGATTTGAGAGCACCTGCGCGGGCTGGAGAGGGCTTATTTTCTTTACTGCCTGATGAATCAACCATTTGAAGCATCCTTTTGGGATTATGTGTGGCTTGAAATAGTTGCGCCAGCCTGTCTTGACAACAATCCAAAACTCTTTTTGCGCGACGAACAAAAACTCAAAAGACAACAACGTTCACTTTTCAACCACTGCTGCCAGTGGCAGCAGTGTTCTATTTTTGAACAAGATTGACTATCTGCACTCACGACTCATTTTGTTGCTCGCATCATTTGCTGACGCAATTTGGCCACGACACCACTTACATGGTCCCGTGACGCCAGCTGTTGGCGGACTGGACCTGTTGGTTTTGCCGGTGCCACAGAGCAAGGTATTTGGTGTGCCGGAACAGGCCTGGCAGGCTCTGGGGATTTGGCACTCGCATACAGCTCACCGTTCCGGGCGCGCTTAATTACCGCCAAAAGCCAGCCGGTGGGATTATTCAGGTTGCCTCTAGCCATCGTCTGCTCAAGACTCGCCAGCACCTGGCGAGCAGTCTCTGCAGGCAAAGCCTTAAGCTGGACACCTATCTGACGCAGATCATCCGCTGCCATGCTGGACTGTAGTTCGGACGGTAACTCAGGTACGTACGTTGTTTTATTCACACTCTGTGTGAAAGAACGTACGTTACAGTTCGGTTGGGGTGATGCACCGTAAGTAGCTGATTCCAGAATGAGTTCGGAAAACGAACTCGGTATTTTGCTCCCCTGTTTCACACTGAGTTCGGTATCCGAACCGGGGGTATATCTACTGAGTTCGGCATCCGAATTCGGGGATTTTTTCCTGAGTTCGACGTCCGAACTCGGGGAATTGTCCTGCCATTGAGACACTCTGGTGGCCATCTGTTGCGGGGTTTGTGGCGAGCCCAGTCGTTCAGCAATTGCCGCCATCTGGGAATGCTGATGACGCATTGTCGGGTCATTTTGAATATCGGACAGTACTGACCAGGCCGTCTGGCTGACGGTGCGGTTTTTATGCGCGCAGCCCATGGCGACCGTATCCAGCCAGGTCGGATCCAATGTCTCCGCATCACGAGCCGAGAGCGGCTCATCGTGTTGGGCATAGATATTGCCCTTCACCCGCCCCTTGTCGTCACGCACACGCCGGCACAAACTGAGCCAGCCGGTCAGGCGTAACATCAGCAGCACGCGGCTGACAGTCTCGCGGGACGCCTTACCGTTAAACGGCGAGGCGAGCTGCAGCTGCAGTTCGTCATAGGTAGGGAACACGGCGCCCTGGTTCTGTTGCGCGTACAGGCGGATCATTATCCACGCGGTTTTATCCAGCGGTGACAAACGGGTGTCCAGGAGCAACCGGCGGGGGATGGAATCATGCACATTCCCCATGAACAAGAGACCGCTGCGCAGATTCGTGACATCGGGAGCCCCCGCGTGCTTTTCGGCACCTATTCGTTCCGCCAGGCGGGCATTCATTTGTTCGAGCGTAAAGGTGATCAGGCTATCATCAGGTGTTTTTATGCTCATCGATTTTGCGCATCCTTTTACGCTGCCCTCGCCCACAGGGCGAAGGCGTCAAGCGGTTGTTGGCCTAACGGCACTCAGGCCTGTACCTGACAACCAGGCACAGGGTGAATGTCATCACTTCCACAGTTCGTTGTTGTAGCGCTCGTGGGTCAACAACTCCCAGTCATCACCACTGTTTCGGCTGAGCAGTCGCCAGCTGGTCCCGATATCAATCTTCATCCAGGCTCGCCCGGGGGCGTGCTTGCCTTTGACATGAAGCTGCTTGTAGTTACGCTCCCCGCTGCGGAAGCGCCTGACCTGCTCCTTCGCCTTTTTTTGACAGGACGGCGGCGCCGAACGAGGGACCTGCAACCCCGGCATTAATATCACCGGCTTCATGCCAACCTCCTTGCATTTCCTCCCGGCGTACCGCGTGGCGTACGCACGGCCTGAATGGCTTTTCTGGCAGTAGCAGTCTGAGGGGCATCAAAGCTGCGAACGGCATGCCAGACAGCTGTCAGAGAAACATCCATCTGCTCGGCGGCCAGCATCATGACGTCCAGTCCATCCGCACTGGAGGCGTCATCGACGTCCGCTTTTTGCCACTGACGCCACAATGCCGCATTCTCGTCGTCGCTGAGCGCCGCACACCGCCCCTGCCGAATATTGATACCGATCATGCGCCGGCGAGCGGCGACTTCAACGGTGGAGAGGCCAAAGTAGTGCTGCATCATTTCGATAGAGCCCCCTAACGCCAGTGCACGGTCAATCCGCTGCATACGCTGCTGCTCGCGGCGCGCGTGTTGCAACATCAATGAGAAATTCTCGTGATGGATTTGGAAGGTCAGCACCGATACGGAGCTGTTCATCAGGTAATGCAGATCTTCAATGGTCAGACCGTGCAGCAGCTGCATCTCTTCCGTTGTCAGCCCCAGGGACTCACAACGGCGGATATAGCCTGATTTCAACTCCATCACCAACTGCGTGAGCAGGCTGTTCGTTGCCTGCGATAAGCTATTACTCATTGTCCTATTCCCCCCCAATGCTATGTGCGATTGCCACTGGCCCATCACCCTGAACCCCCTGGTGCAACCTGGCGTTCTGCCCTGCTTTAAACCCCTGACTGCGAGCAAGATCACCACCACGGCATCCTTTCAACGCACGTGTCTTGGCATCCACCATGTCCTGATTAGCAATCCAGGTCGTCATCAATTGCTGCTCGTTGTCTGGTACCGGGAAACTGGAAATGACTCTCTGTACACCACGCACCCAACCGGCCCGAAACTGCTCGGCGCGTGCACGGCGCGTGCTCAGTTTCAGGCGGCTATTCTGGGTTTTCAGGTAGTCTGCAGTACTCTCTTTCAGTTGCCGGCTCAGCACATCAAACGCATAGGCAGCAATGGCCGGCCGCTCACTGAAGCCGTAGAACGTCACGTTACGACGCTGACCGGAAGGGGTATCTCGCCAGGAAAAATACGGTCGGCAGCCAAAGGCTCGACTGACGGCCCAAACCAGGCTGATCATCCATTCCGGTAATTTCTGCGCCTCCGACGGCGCCCCCTGGCTCGGCGCTGTCTGGATAGAGGACAGATTTGCTTCCAGTTCGCTGATACCGTATTTCGCCATCAGCTTTTGCGCCCGGGCTAATGCCAGCCCAGCCTCATGCGCATTACTGTTGCTATGGGCCAGCTCGAGGAGTTTGCGCACAAGTTTCACCAGGCGCGTTTGTCGTTGTGAATGGCTCATCAAGCTGTCTCCTCTGACGCGGGTAAGTCACGCTGCAGTTCACGCAGACGGCGCAAAACACGAATAAGACGCATCAATTTCACGGCATGAATATCGTCAAGCAGCGGCCAGTCAGCAGCATTTTCCGACCCGATGAGGGCTTCATTGAGAGAGCTGGTTCCGGCACCGTCCGGGTTGTTTCCGGCAAGGGTAAGGAGTAAGGCGGTGAAGCGAGATGGTCGCTCGGCAGTCAATGCGTAACCGGCAGCCTGCAAGTCGGCTTTATCGGCTTTGATTTCAGCTTCACAGCCCGCCACTTCGGCCAGTTCAAATGCCAACCGGAAGGTGATCACCTGCAGGTGCTCAATATCGTCCTGCAGGGCAGAAATAGCCCAAATGGAGGAGACCGGCTCAAGTCCCACCTCCGCAAAAGGCACCTCTACCACAGGGGCTACAGCTTGCTTTGGCTGTGTCTCGATATTGTTGTGAGGGGCGGTCGACTCATGAGAGCCAGGCAGGAGGGATTCATTGACGGTGGTATTCTCACCGTCTAAAAGCGTTTCAACGTCACCTGATAACACCGAAGAAGCACCGTATAAATCAGGTTGAGTCTCAACACGCGGTTCAGTTTGGGATGAGGGAATTTCCTCGTCCTGAACACCCTGTGATTCATTATCAGAATCACCGGCCGACTCAAGCAAAGCGCTGTCCAGCACCAAAGAAGAGCCACCACCCGGCACTTCAGATTCCGTTGAGGGTAAACCACCGTTTTCTTCCTGCTGCAGCTCAGGCGCCAGCACGACGGTACTCGCCTTATCTGGCAACTCAGGCGTTGACGTCGGTTCACCGAGGTGCTTGCGCCGGTTTTGCTCTTTCGGATCGAGCTCAAGTAGCCAGCGATCATAATTGAGCAAAGGGTGTGGCAATGCTTTGATGAGTGCCCCAATCAACTCATCGCGAAACATATCAAGCGAATAGACCTCAGGCGAATCAAAATGGCGGCAAACATCACCGAAAACGGTATCAAATGGCTGATCCGAGTCTTGGGTAATACAGTGCTTCTGCCATGTGGTTTCGGCATGAGACCGCATCGCCAGTAATTGCAGAATTTGCGGACGCCCCAAGCCAGTCTCCAACAAATGAGGCATATAGGGATATAGGTACTGCACCGCATCTTCCATCCGACTGATACTGGAATTATGGACGGGGTAACCTTCTGCGGTAAGGAGTGTTGAGAGCTCTCGTAATGAGACAGGCTTACCCAACTGCGCTTCATATAATTCTCGAGCCTGGCGAATGCCAAAGGCTTTTTCAATGAAGCTCAAGTCACCGCGAACCTCATTCTCGGCAAGATGACCTATCACGCAGGATAATCGTCCTGGCCAGGGCTTGAATACACAAGAGAAGCGGTAAAATCGTTCTTCTCCCGTTTCCTGCCAGAGCTCGGAAAGAATGGCATAACGCGTATTCCCACCATCACTGAAGAAATACCCCAGCTCGGGGCGCTCTGGATCTCGCGTCACCTTCGGTACTGTATCCAGACCTCGGGCACGGATTGACGACTTTATTTCCTCATATTTCGGGTTACACGAGGTTCGTGGGTTATCCGGGTTCGGGTTCACCTCATCCAGTGTCAGCACCAATGGCATTTCACTGACGGGGGTCTCCGCCACCACGGGGGCTAAAGGCTGTGTGCCTGCTGCAGTCTTGCCCTGCTGGAGCAAAGCACTGTTCAGATCGAGGATCTTGGTTTTAGGACGCGCCATGTTTACGCCCTCCCCGAGTATTGGTCATACTGACCGTCGTGGAGGTCGCTGAATGCGGTGAATTGCCCTTCAAACTTGACGCGAACGGTTCCCGTCGCCCCCTGCCGCTGTTTACCAATGATAATTTCTGCCGTGCCGGCATCATCAGAATCAGCGTAATAAACCTCATCACGGTAGATGAACGCGATCACATCAGCATCCTGCTCCAGTGCACCGGAATCACGCAGATCACCATTAAAGGGCCGTTTGTCAGCACGGCTTTCCAACTGACGGTTCAACTGAGATAGAGCCACGACGGGACAATCAAGTTCTTTGGCCAACGCTTTCAGGCTGCGGGAGATTTCCGCAATTTCCTGAGTGCGATTTTCCTGCCCTGGGCAGCGCATCAGCTGCAGGTAATCGACCATGATTAAGCCAGGCTTCCCGTACAACCGGGTGTAGCGCCGTGCCCTGGAACGCAACAGAGCGGGTGTCAAAAATGACTCATCGTCAATAATCAGGCGGTTTTCCAATGGCAACAACCGCTCCATCGCGTTGGAAATTCGGGCCCAATCTTCATCTTCCAACTGGCCACTGCGTAGACGCGAAAGTTCAACACGTCCATCCACAGCGATAAGGCGTTGAAGCAACTGCTCGCGCGGCATTTCCAAGCTGAAAAAGAATGCAGGTTTCTCCGTGCCACGAAGCGCGCCAGTGTAGGCGCGCAACGCAAAGGCGGTTTTACCCATCGACGGCCGTGCGGCAATCAAAATCAAATCACCAGGCTGTAAACCACACGTCATCTCATCAAGCCGTGAGAAACCGGTCGGGGTGCCGGTGATACCATTGCCGCCATTCGCAGTCTCAAGATAGGTCACGACAGCATTCAACCCATCCGTCAGGCTGACATTCTGCTCTGATTGGGTTTGCTCCGAGAGCTGGAACAATTGCTGTTCTGCCCGTTCGGTCAGGGCAGAAGACTCAGCGCGGGGATTGGCAGCATCCGCGCTTAATTCACGACCGAGTTGCAACAGGCTACGCAGACGACTGCGTTCGGCCACAATTTCCGCATAGGCGACGATATTGGCTGCACTCGGCGTGTTTTTAGACAATTCAGCCAAATAGGCAAAACCGCCCACTTGCTCGAGTTCACCATTTTGTTCCAGTGATTCATGGAGCGTAATCAGATCAATCGGCTGCTGAACAGCCATCAGGCGAGCCATGGCCTGGAAAATTCGGCGATGTACCGCCAGATGAAAATCACGCTCTCCAACCAATGGGAGAACATCATCCCACCGCTCATTATCCAGCATCAAACCGCCGAGAACTGCCTGCTCAGCATCGGAAGAATAAGGGACATTGGATGTTGTCTGGTTCATGGCTGCACCTCCGATTTCCCTGCCAGTAGCGCATCAAAGTTTGATTGCCACTGAGGGAACAACTCACAGGCCAACATGTGCATAGTGACCGCGGCCGCCTGTGTCGATGTGCGAGTCGTCGTTTTTTCGAGACGATGAACGGGTTGACCGGAAGCATGCCCCATTTTGTAAATTTCCAGCTTGGGGATGATGGTGTCGAGAAGGGAGACGTCGAAGGCATCTGCACGCAGATATTGGCCATTTGTGATGATGCTGCGCAAACTTTCCAGAGTCTGCCAATCCAGATTGGTGTACTCCATGCAGTTGGTCAGGATACGGATACGAGGTAATGCGATGCCGTAACAGGTCAGCGGCAATAACCCCTCCATCAACCCCAATGTGCCACGCAGAAACTCACGGGTGTCCGGCAGTATAGGCTTGATAACCCCGACGGCAAATTCCGTGCTAGCCACCAGAATGAGTTCGAGCATCACAGACGCCGCGCCTTTGGAGTCAATGATGATGGCATCGTACTCGTTGAACAAAGGGTGTTGCAGGACATTCCGCAGGCGCATACGCCCATCAGGGGCATGCAGCATGGCAGAAGATAAACGGTCGTGGGGATCGTTGGAAACAATGATGTCCAGATTTCGGATAACAGAACGGGAGATAATTTGCTCAGAATGGTTGAGGTCGACCGTCTTCATCAACAGTTCGTACAAACCATTGGGTGCTTCATATTCCAGGGAGAAAATGCTGCTTGCGGTGGGTTGGGAGTGGTCGCCGTCGATGAGGAGGATCTTTTTACCTGCATCGGCGAGGAAGCCGGCAAGGTTAGCACTTTGAGTAGATTTACCTTCTCCGCCTTTAGTTGAAACCATAGGCACGATTTGTGGCTTAGTACTGATTGAAGCAGTAGTGGCTTTTGTGACGATATTTTCCATGAGTACACTCGAATAAAGTATTCGATGAGTACAAATTCGATACAAAAACTAATTTCCCACTGCGATAATTCAACTTGCTAGCGAAGAGAGGATTGAAAATCCCCGTGTCCTTGGTTCGATTCCGAGTCCGGGCACCACTATTCTAAAGAACCCGCCCAAAAGGCGGGTTTTTGCTTTTCTGGGGTAGGACTCTTCATCGAACACGTTCGATTATTCGGCCAGAGGCCTCACCCTGCGGGCCAACGCTAAAGCGTTGTTCAATCCGGTGCAAGCACCGGTTGTCCGAGTTCGGCACCCTATTTAGAAGAACCCGCCTATGGCGGGTTTTTTGCTTCCCAACATAAATGCTAATATCCCCTTTTCCTGATAAACAGAATCCAGCATGCCATCGTCTTATCGTCGCTGTCTCACCCTCGTTATCGCGCTGATTATCGGCGTTGGCTCCCCCATGCTGGCGCAGGCCAGGCCCGATCTGGAACGTAAAATCGGCACAACCCTGGTCGATTCGAAATCACCTGATTATCAATTCAGCGATCTGCGCTTCACTTCGGCGGACGGTCAGCGCCGTTATCGTGTCCGCATAATAAAACCGCGCATTGCTCCGCCCTTGGGCGGCTTTTCGGTTATCTACTTCCTGGACGGCAACGCAGTATTGATGGAGTTGAACGCCCAGTTGCTGGCTCAGCTTGCCGTACAAAAACAGCCGCCGGTTCTGGTGCTACTCAGCTATGACAACGATCTGCGTATCGACTCCAAAGGCCGCAGTTACGACTACACACCGGCTTCGCAACAAGGTTCAGGAAAGCAGCCCCATGGCGGTGCAGACGCTTTCCTTAAACTGATCGAAACCCAGATTAAGCCTGCCGTTGCCGCTCAGGTCACCGTTAACCCGCAGCAGCAAACGCTGTGGGGGCACTCTTATGGTGGCCTTTTCGTTCTGCATACTCTGTTAACCCAACCTGCTACTTTCCAGAATTACATCGCGGTGGAACCTTCGCTGTGGTGGGGGAAAGGTTTTATCCTGCAAGAAGCGCAACGTGTTATGGATAGGCATCCGTCTTTGTCCGCCCATTTACAGTTGTGGATCGGCGGTGCGGAGAAAATGCGTGAAGCCCCGCCGATTATCAGGCAGAGTCAGCTACCCGCAGATGCGGCTCATGGCCTGGCCACACAGCTGGCGACACTTGACGGACTTAAGGTTGACTATCGGGAATGGCCCGGCTTAGACCATGGGGCAATGTTAGGTGCGGCCATACCGCCGGCTTTGGAAGGCATAGCCAAAGGCGAGGCGGCGGGTAAATAAGGGTTTAAAAGCGGTTTCTGGGAAAAGGCTGTACGCGGCGGCTCCCCTTTGGCAAGTTAACTTGCTCTACCGGTGGAGCCTGAATAGCTAATGTATTTCCTGGATGGGGCCCTGGTGAGGCACAATAGGAATAGATAGACTGAGCAGGACCAAAGGCTATTTATTACCGCGTATTACGTTATTTTCTGGCCCTGTCGCAGCTAATATAGCCCCTTGGGTACGTGACGGGAACGGGTGAAAACCACCCTTGTAATACATTATGAAAAGTGATAGTTAAACCGGTTGGAGAAACCTCCGTTTGATTGCGCTGCCTAATAATTATCACAGGGAATTATATTATAACGATGAATATCAATATTACCGACCAACCGAACCCGAAAGACGAAGAGTTTGTGATTGACAGTCTTTGGGCCCACAACGCCAAAATTGAACCCGTCGATATCCACCCCTTATTCCTGACCGTCACCGATGACGAGGGTAAAATCGTTGCCGGACTGGTTGCCAGAACCTGGTGGGGCGGGCTTGAAGTGCAGTATCTTTGGGTCAGCGACCAATACCGTAAAAGCGGTTATGGCCGTCAACTGATGGTACAGGCCGAAGAAGAGGCCAAGAAACGCGGTTGCCACATGGCCTATGTCGATACTTTCGATTTTCAGGCCCGCGGCTTTTATGAAAAATTGGGCTATCAGGTTTACGGCAACTTAGGCGACTATGCCAAACAGCATACGCGTCACTACCTGGCGAAAAAGATTTAACCCAATTCCAGTCGGTGAGGTCAGAATGGATTCGCCCGATAAAAGTAATGAATTCTATTTGAAAGGCCTGATTGCCATGATGGAGCACTTAAGTGAGCCATGGGGCATCAAGGACCTGGCATCCCATCATCTTTACATGAACCGGGCCGCCTACCTCTATACCAATACGCCATTAAATTTTGATATAGCCGGTAAGCGAGACGACGAGTTCCCCGCCGACTGGGCCGAATCTGCAGCCGATTTTGTAGAACATGACAAAATGACCGAGATCTCGCGGGATCGGGTTGCCGTGATAGAAACACATTATTGGTACGGGAAAGACAGCCTGACACCGTTTATCAGCGAAAAACTGCCTATCTACAACGACAAGAAAGAAGTCTTCGGGGTAATGTGGAATGCCAAACCGCTTAACACCTTATCCCCGCTTAACTATATCAACCATCAAAAACCCAGCGTACTAACCACAGAAACCAACAGCACCATTTTTACCCGGGCTGAGCTGGACGTTATATTTTTAATGCTGCAACGGCTGTCGGTGAAAGAAATCGCCAAAATATATAACATCAGCAATAAGACCATAGAAAATAGAATATATAATATTTATCAAAAATCTGATGTCCACACACAGCAGCAATTTGAGGAATTTTGCAAATATGCTCAGCTGGACAGCTACATTCCCGATCGCCTGATAGCTAAAGGCATCCAGTTTATTTAAATAGCAAGGAATACCTCACCGTGATCAAAATCGAAGACTATCCGTTAACCCGGGTACCTCAGGATAAAAGAGTCTCGTTTTTAAGCGTAGCCATAGTGCATATGGGCATGCTGACCGCGCTCGATCAGTTTATGCTCGGGGCCGTACTCGGCCACTCCATGACGCTGCTCGATGCATTTACCGCTATTTTCATCGGCAGCCTGATCTTTGGCGTGGTGACCTATGGCCTGGGCCTGGCGGGCATGCGCGAAGGGATCTCCGGCAGCCTGTTGGCCCGTTGGTGCGGCTTTGGTCGACTCGGATCGGTGTTGATCGGGGTGGTAGTGGCCGTCAGCCTGCTGGGCTGGTTTGGCATTCAAAACGCCATCTTCGCCAAGTCGCTGGATTTCGCGTTGGGGAACAAGCTGGGCTTTGGTCTGGCGGCCGGTCTGTCCGGCACCCTGCTGACCATTCTGGTGGCGTTCGGCTTCAAAGCCTTGCGTATCGCCGCCAGGATTGCGGTACCGATGTTTATTATGCTGGTGGCCTATATCTCCATCATCACCCTCACCGGCCACAATCTGCCTGAAATTATCCAATTGGTACCACCAGGCGAACCGCTGTCGATCAGCGCCGGTATCACTATCGTGGTCGGCGGTGCGATTGTCGCCAGCCTGATGACGCCGGATCTGACGCGCTATTCCAAGAACGGCAAGCATGTCTTTGGCGTCACCATTTTCACCATCATTGCCGGGGAATTCGTGGTTAACGGCCTGGCGATACTGATCGCCAAAACGCTGGGCACGGCGGATGTGGTCACCATCATGTCACAGGTCGCCGGTGGTGCAGGCCTGCTGGTCGTGGTGTTCTCTACCCTCAGGGTTAACGACCTCAACCTGTATTCCTCTTCGCTGGGCATCGTTAACGCCGTCGAAGGCATGACGGGCAAAAGACTGAAGTACACCGCCACCACCCTGGTGATCGGCGTGCTGGGCACCACATTGTCAGTACTGGGGATCCTCGACCGCTTCGTCGACTTCCTGACGGTGCTTGGCGTGGTGTTCCCGCCGATTATCGGCGTCATGCTGGTAGATTATTATCTGCTGCGTACTCACCGTAAAATTCTCGACGAGAGCCGTCGCGAAGGGAAATTGCCGGACCAGACGCCAACTATCGGCTGGGCGGCGATCATCGCCAGCATCGTCGGCAGCATTGTCGGCTTGGTGACTGAGTGGGGCGTGCCGACCATCAACTCTCTGCTGGCTGCCAGCCTGATCTATTGGGTATTTAAATTGGCCATGAGTCGTTCTCAGAAACCTGCGCCTGCGCAAAGCTGATTGATATCCCTACTCTCCCGCGCTGGGGAGTGGGGATAATCGAAACAGAAAGGGTGTTTGATTAAGTTGTCGCCACCTTTTTTAGGCGCAACAAATTGATATCGGTCGGCTAAAAAGCCGACTGGCATCAATATGAAAGCGGGTTTTTTACTGCGAAGGTAAAACAGAAGACGTAGTGGGGATCCCTGGTGTCGGTAGCTAAAACATCCTTTAATACCCAGAGAATGGAAACGCCTCCCTCCCCGAGCTTTTTATTATAGAAGTTGTCAGACAATCGTTTATTAACCGTTTTGACCGTCAAGAAACACTTCAGTGTGGATGAACAGTAGCTCACGGAAACCACCGTGGTCAACACAAAAGTAGACACAAAACCCACTTTTGTGTCCACTTTCCTCAGTCTTAAACCTAACCAATTGATTTATATTTAATTACCTTTGTTTTACATTTTACTCATCATGATAAAAGCATCAGCTGGTATGATACGTGAAAGATCAAAGCTCATTTCCAATGATTAATCAGCCGGTTACCGCCCCTACCTCAGCGTCAGTTCTGGACAATGTCGGCGCGTGCGATATAGTAATGCCGGCCAGAATATTGTAAGGAATGCTTATGAAGACCACTAACGCGCAGCGCAAAATCAACATCATTAAGAATATTGAATATCTGATGCGCACCCGGGGCGAAACTAAAGCATCCTTCTCTAACCGCACTGGCCTGACGCGTACCACCATCTATAAAATTCTCGACGGTCGGGTTAACAACGTGCAGCAGGCCACCGTCAACCGGATTTCAGATTTCTTTGGCGTTTCCTGTGAAGAGATCGAAGATTATGATCTGGCCAAGCTGGAACTGCTCAATGAAACGCTCTCTACCGAAGGCAATAAAAACCCTTCCGCTGTGCCCGTTATTCCTCAGTCGCGTTTTTTAGCAGTTACCGGTTGGAAAGTCGGCCAACTGGTGACGGAGTTCCCTTTGACTTATTTCTTCGGCGATGAGTCAAATATGGTAGCAATGAAAATAGAGACCGAAATAAAAGGTTCATTTATTCCAGGCGAGGTGATTATTATAAAACGCCCGCCGGTGCTGGTTTGCGATTCGCCTTTATTGTATCACTCGGGAAAAAATGGCTTCTTTGTGGTTAACGACAAAGAAGATTACTGCATGGAAAAAAATCATCAGGATACCGTGCAATTCCTGGGTTATATCTTTGGAGAACGGCTATAAATGGAACCGAATCAAAAGTTCAAGCTATTGGGCTTTACCCGGCATGGCACCCTCGCCGCCAATGTCATGATATTGGCCACCGGCAAAACCATCACCATGGGGCTCAATGAGCTGGCCGACAGCGAAATATCGGAAGATCTGAGCCGCCATGAGCTGCAGGCGCTGTACCGCAAAATCTACGGTAACAATCAGCAGCAAACCGCCTATGAACTCAGCGATCGCCATGAACGATCGTGGTACGCCTACCTGATCATTACCGTCGCACTCAGCGTGATTTATATCTTCTCAACCCTGTGTGGCGTCAAACCGATTCAAATTCCCGCATTGAACCTCATCACTCCCCCGGCGATTTTTATTTACCCCCTCACCTTTATCCTGGTGGATATTCTGAACGAGTTTTACGGGCTGCGACTGGCCAGGCGCACCATCATCATCTCGTTTATGGCAAACCTGATTTTCGTGCTGGGCGTCTGGGTCACCACCTTGGTACCCAGTATTCCGCAGTGGGAGTTCAGCAAGACCTATGACGGCATCGTCCACAGCATCATGGCGGTCCTGGTGGCGTCGTCTGCGGCCTATTTAATCTCCGAGAACGTCAACTCTTACCTGCTGTGCAAAATCAAAGAGCTGACCAACTCCCGCTACCTGTTTGTGCGCGTGATCACCAGCACCGTGGTCGCCTCGGCCATCGACAGCGTGGTGTTTTGCACGCTGGCGTTCTACAACGTTCTGAGCTGGGATATCATCAAGACCATGATCCTGTCACAATTCTTGATCAAGGTGGTCTACGCCCTGGTGGGTGTCGGGCCGATTTACGCCGCTCGCAGCCTGTTTAACCGCTATATCAATACCGATCATGCAAGGAGCAATGAATATGCATATCAAAAAACAAGATAAAATCACCCATCTTGGCGCAAACTCCGATTATCCGGACCAGTACGCTCCCGAATTGCTCGAGGCCCTGCCACGCTCACGCGGTCGGGATCTGATCGGTGTAGATGAACAAAACCTGCCGTTCAGCGGCTTTGATCTGTGGACCGCCTTCGAGCTTTCCTGGCTCAACGCCAAAGGCAAGCCGGTGGTAGGCATTGGTGAATTCACCCTGCCCCATTCTTCCACCAACCTGATCGAGTCCAAGTCATTCAAACTTTATCTCAACAGCTTTAACCAGACGCGCTTCGATAGCGTGGAACAGGTGAGTGCCGCGATGCAAAAAGACCTGTCGCAAGCGGCAAACGGTCAGGTTGGGGTTAAGCTCTATCCGGGTCTGGACGGATATTCGCCGCAGATCGATAGCCTGCCGGGCATCAATATCGACGATCTGGATATTGCCGTCGATGATTTCGACTTTAAGCCGGAATATCTGCACGGTGCAGCAGACCAACAAGGGGACATCGTGACCGAAACCCTGTCGTCCAACCTGCTGAAATCCAACTGTCTGGTCACCAACCAGCCGGACTGGGGCAGCGTGGTGATCCACTATCAGGGCCGGAAAATCGATCGCGAGCGCCTGCTGCGCTACCTGATCTCCTTCCGCCAGCATAACGAGTTCCACGAGCAGTGTGTCGAGCGCATTTTCAACGACATCAAGCAAAGCTGCCAACCGGAAAAGCTCAGCGTTTTTGCCCGCTATACCCGCCGCGGCGGCCTGGACATCAACCCGTTCCGCAGCGACTTCGAAACGGCGCCAACCCTCGGTCGTCTGATCCGACAATAAGCTTCCCCATCAATGCCCCCATGCGGGGCATTATTTTTCCCCTGTTCATCTCCTTGTTATTTTTCGCTATTACCGTCGTTAGCAACTATCTTCAAAGCAAACCTCAGGGAGTTTAACGACGCATGCCTGACTTTTCGCGCAGAGAAATACTGCGGGCTGCCGCCATCGGATCGGCTTTTTCACTGTTACCCGCGTCGATCCGCAAAGCCTTGGCGATCCCAGCCAATAACCGCACCGGCACCATCAACGATGTCGAACACGTGGTGATCCTGATGCAGGAAAACCGTTCCTTCGACCATTACTTCGGCACGCTGCCCGGCGTACGCGGCTTTAGCGATCGCATAACCATTCCTTTGCCCGACAACCGTCACGTCTGGCAACAGCAAGGGGAAGATCGACTGGTGCTGCCTTACCATCTGGACAGCAAACGTGGCAATGCCCAGCGGGTGAGCGGCACGCCGCACTCGTGGGTGGATGAGCAAGCTGCCTGGGACAGCGGCCGCATGAGCGCCTGGCCAACCTACAAAACGCCGACCTCGATGGGTTATTACCGTCGGCATGAGCTGCCCTTCCAGTTTGCCCTGGCCGAAACCTTCACCCTGTGCGACGCCTATCATTGCTCGATCCACGCCGGCACTAACACCAATCGCTTGTTCCACTGGACCGGCACTAACGGCCCGACGGCAGCCGAGGTCGCCGTAGTGGTCAACGAATGGGACAGCCCAGGCCCACCCGACGTTGGCTACCAATGGCAAACCTATCCCGAACGGCTGGAAGCCAGCGGCGTCAGTTGGAAGGTCTACCAGTTTTTACCGGATAACTTCACCGACAACCCTTTGGCGGGGTTCCATCAGTACCGTGCGGCCAGCGTGAAAGTGGGCAATCCGGCGCAGCCATCGAAGGACTTTACTGCCTTTGTCCCCTACCGCGACAAGCTGAACGCCGAAGCGCCGTTATACAAAGGCAATGGCAATACGCTGCCGGCGGCGGACGGCAACGATTTAGAGGCCATGTTGGCCGGTTTCCGCGCCGACGTGCAGCAAGGCAAATTGCCGCAGGTAAGCTGGATCATCGCTCCGGCGGCCTACTCGGAACACCCCGGGCCTTCCAGCCCGGTGCAGGGTGGGTGGTTTACCCAGGAGATCCTCAATGCGCTGACGGAGAATCCCGAGGTGTGGAGTAAAACCGTGCTGCTGGTCAATTACGACGAGAACGACGGCTTCTTCGATCATATGCCGTCGCCCTCCGCACCGTCACTGCGTGAAGATGGCACCTTCGCCGGTAAATCGACGGTGCCGTTCGACAGTGAAATCTTTCAGCATGTCGCCCCGCCAGGTTCACAGGAACAACCGCCGCCGGACGGCCGCATCTATGGCCCCGGCCCACGTGTGCCCATGCTGGTGCTGTCGCCCTGGAGCCGCGGTGGCTGGGTTAATTCACAGGTGTTCGACCACACTTCAGTGCTGCAATTTCTCGAGAAGCGCTTCCAGGTACACGAACCCAATATCAGCGCCTGGCGACGCGCGGTATGTGGCGATCTCACTTCGGCCTTCAACTTTGTCGATCCCAACGGGGAAACCTTGCCCAACCTGCCCGCCACCAGCCGCCATTCCGCCGACAGCCTGCGCCAGCGGCAGGAGCAATTGCCGCAGGTGCCTCTGCCGGCAGTAGACAAACAACAGTTGCCGCATCAGGCACGACTGGCACGCCCTTCACGCGCCCTGCCTTATCAATTGCATGTTGAAGAAACTCTCTCCCCCAGCCAGCAATTATTGACGCTCAACCTGTACAACACCGGGGCACAGGGGGTGGTATTTCACGTTTACGACCGGTTGGATTTGAACCAGATCCCACGGCGCTATACCGTCGAGGCCGGCAAAACGCTCAGCGATAACTGGTCCGTGACGAACCAGTATCACCTGTGGCTGCTGGGCCCGAACGGCTTTCATCGTGAACTGCGCGGCGCCATTGGGCAACCGCAGCCGCAAGTCCGCCTGACGCCGCAAGGCGACCACTTGTCATTAACCCTCACTAACCCCACCCGCCAGGCTATAACCGTGACTATCGCCCGCTGCCCTTATACGCAAAACGGCCCCTGGTCGATTGAGCTGCCGGCAGGAGAGCGCCACCAGCAGGCCTTTGACGCCAGGGCCAGCGGAGGTTGGTACGATATTTCACTGCAGGCTTCTGACGGTTGGCAACGCCGCATGGCCGGGCGGCTAGAGAACGGCGAGCACAACGTCAGCGATCCGCTAATGGGCAAAGCCTAAGATATCCGCACGGGGGTGTTCAAAAAGCGAAAGGATATGGATTATCATTAGCCTCTTTATTCAACACCCCATGCCCAAGGATCTCCATGCCTGCCGTTCTTATTGCCAAAGCCAGCCGTTGGCTGGCCGCCTGCGCCCTGCTGATGGTCAGCGCCGTACAGGCCGCACCGATCGTAGTCACCGATGTCGCGGGTCGAGAAGTCACCCTGCAGCAGCCCGCCCAACGGGTGATCCTGGCCGATGCCCGCGCGCTGCTGGCACTGAATATCCTGCATCCGCAGGAGCCGTTGAAAAATATCATCGCCTGGGATAACTCGCTGAAGGTGAAGGCACCGGATCTGGTGGAGGCCTACGCGAAAAAATTCCCGCAGGTGATGCAGATCCCCACCTTCGATAATCCTTACGTCAGCGATTTCAGCGTAGAAAGCGCCGTTGTCCGTAAGCCGGATCTGATCATTTTCGACATCGGCCTGCTGAGCAAGCTGAAGGACAGCGGCGTGCTGGCCCAGTTGGAAAAAATCGGCATCCCGGTACTGATTATCGACTTCCGTCAGCAGCCGCTGACCAACACCGTCGCCAGCATGCAACTGTTGGGCAAGGTGTTTGACGAACAGCAAAATGCCGACGCCTTTATCCAGCTCTACCAGCAACGTCTGGATCTGGTACGCCAGCGGGTGGCTACGCTGAAGCCGGAACAGCGCCCCAGCGTGTTTATCGAACGCAGCGCCGGCATGAAAGGCGAGCAGTGCTGCAACACCTTCGGCAAGGGCAGCTTTGGCCAATTTATCGATACCGCCGGCGGCAACAACATCGGCAGTAAACTGTTCCCGGAAATGGGCGGTGAGGTGAACGTGGAACAGATGATCGCCAGCAACCCGGATTTCTATCTGATGACCGGCGCCGACTGGAGCCGCGGTCATAAAGGTACATTGGCGGTTCCCTTGGGCTATGCCACCGATACCGCCACCACAGAGAAAAAGCTGGCGGTACTGATGAATCGCACCGGACTGAACGTGCTGAAGGCGGTAAAGGAAAAACGCGTGATGGCGATTTACCACCAGTTCTATGACACGCCGCTGAATTTTATTGCGGTCGAGGCCATCGCCAAATTCCTGCACCCGGACTTATTTAAAGATATTGATCCGCAAGCGGATATTGAAATGGTGCACCATAAATTCACGGCGCTGGATTACAGCGGCGTGTTTTGGGTCACCGCAAAATAATCCCCCGCTCGGGGCCCGCCGGCCGGGCTCCGACACCTTTCCCCGCCACTTGCTTACCGGTTGAATTATTCCGCAACAAAGCTATTTACTTGCCAATAATTATCATTAAGATTGTCATTTCTAAAAAAACACATCCGGGTTCGAAACTTTTAAGGCATTATTATGTCAATTCTTTTTCGTCTTTCGCTGTTGGCGGCTTCCGTTGCCATGGCGCTGCCAGTCCTTGCTGCTGATAATAAATCTCAAAATGATGCGCCTGCCGACACTATTACCGTCGTCGGCAACTGGCTGGATAACCCGGATACCAGTTCGGTGTTGCTCAACCACCCCGGCGCACGTTCCATCGTGACCGAACAACAAATGCATGAACAAGGCGACCAGACCATTGCCGATACCCTGCGCGGCGTGCCTGGCGTGCAGGTGCGCGACAGCAACGGTACCGGCGGCAGCGACATTTCGCTCAACGTCGGCGTACGTGGCCTGACTTCTCGCCTTTCACCTCGCTCCACCATTTTGATGGACGGCGTCCCCTTGGCGGTCGCGCCTTACGGTCAGCCACAGCTGTCGATGGCACCGCTGTCGATTGGCAGCCTGCAATCGGTTGACGTGGTGCGCGGCGGTGGCGCGGTGCGTTACGGGCCGCAAAACGTCGGCGGCGTGATTAACTTCGTCACCAAGGACATCCCGAAAACCTTCGGTGGCGCGGCCAGCGTCCAGACCCAGGGGGCCAGCCACGGCGGCCTGAAAACCCTGACCAGCACCTCGCTCGGCGGCACCGCCGACAACGGTTTCGGCGCAGAGCTGCTGTATTCCGGCCTGCACGGCCAGGGCTATCGCGACAACAACGACAATACCGACATCGACGATTTCATGCTGAAAACGCGCTATGCGTTTACCGATCGCGATGAGTTACTGGCCAATTTCCACTATTACGATGCAAAATCCGGCATGCCGGGCGGGCTGAGCAGCGCGCAGTATGCGCAAAATCCGTTCCAGTCGACCCGTCCGTGGGACCAGTTCGAAGGTCGCCGCAAGGACATGTCGTTCAAATATAAGCACCAGGAAGACGACAAGCAGTTCGAAGTGCTGACGTATTTCACCGACAGCTATCGTGGCAGCAGCATCGAATCGGAAGGCACCGGTAAAAACGCCGGGATGAAACGTATGGTGTCTTACCCACGCCACTACTCCACCTGGGCGATCGAACCCAGCTACTCGCAGGTCTTCCGTTTCTGGGACATGGCGCACGAGATCACCCTCGGTTACCGCTACCTGAACGAAACCATGGATGAAAAAGCGTCCCGTTCAGCCTGGTACAACCCGGCAGATATCGGTTCTACGCCGGAAACGCCGGATTACTATCAGCACACCTCCGGCGGCACCGCAGCCCACGCACTCTACATTGACGACACCATTAACGTCGGCAACTGGACGGTTACGCCGGGCCTGCGCTATGAAAGCATCCGCACCCATGTGGACGATTCGTTCAACAACATCAGCCGCGAGAAGAGCTACAGCGAACCGCTGCCGTCACTGAACGTCATGTACCACATGTCAGACGCCTGGAAGCTGTTCGCCAACGCCAACACCTCGTTCGGCAGCATGCAGTACTTCCAGCTGACCAAGGGTGGCAACGGCAACCAACCCGCGCCGGGCCTGACGGCGGAAAAAGCCCATACCTATGAATTCGGTACCCGTTATGACGACACCATCGTCAAAGCCGAGGCCACGCTGTTCTATATCGATTTCGATAACCAGCTGCAGTACATCAGCAACGACGTCGGCTGGACCAACATGGGCGCCACCAAGCACAAGGGTATCGAGCTGGCGCTCAGCTACGATCTCAGCGAACTGAACCGCGCGCTGGATGGCGTAAGCGTCTATACCAGCTACACCTATACCAAAGCCAGCACCGACAAGGGCGACTTCGCCGGTAAGGATTTGCCGTTCTATTCACGCCAGGTGTATACCGTCGGCACCCGCTACGCCACCGGCAGTTGGGTGTGGAATCTGGACAGCTATGCCCAGTCCAAGCAGCACTCGCCGGGCACCGGGCCGGATTACGTCACGCAGGAAAGCGCCGACGGCCAGTTTGGCAACATCGCCGGGTATATGGTGTGGAATATGCGTGGGGAGTATAACTTCGGGCCGCAGCTGTCAAATCTGACGCTGGGTGCCGGGGTGAAAAACCTGTTCGATCAGCGCTACTTCACCCGCTCCAACGACAACAACTTCGGCAAGTACGTCGGTGAACCGCGCACCTTCTTCGTGCAGGGTTCCGTGGCGTTCTAAGCATCAGCGCCCTCTTCGGGGGGCGCTGCTCTCAGCGACAGTGCAGACGAAACAGGCGCGCCAGGTGTGCGCCCATCGGCGTCAGCGTGGTGTCCTTACGCTGAATCAGATAAAACGTCGCCTTTGGTAAGCTTTCTTCCAGCGCCAGCGGCACCAGATGCTTACCCAGTATTGGGTCAGAGATCACATCTACCGATAAAATACTGACGAAATCACTTTGCGCCACCAGGCTGGTGCAGGCCATAAATGTCTCACAGGTCACGCTGATTGACGGCGCCATTCCCAAATCCCCGAACAGATCGTGCAGCAGGCGATAGTAGCTGCCTTTGGGCGTCGGCATGGTCCAGTCGCAGTGCTGCAGCTGTTTCAGGGACGTCGCTCCTTCCATCGGATGCCCCTTGCGCACCACCACCTTGTACTCTTTTTCCATCAGCCGTTCGTACTGTAATTCATTGTCCAGGCTGCTGGGGTAATAAGTATTGACGGTAAAATCCAGCTCGCCCTGGCGCAGCTCCGGGATCATCGATACCAGCTGTCCTTCGACAATCCGTACTTTGACCTTCGGGTATTCACGATGAAACTGAGTGATAACCTGCGGCATGACGGTGCGCGCAATGCTGCCGCCTACGCCGATATTCACCGAACCACCCGCCAGCCCCAGCCGTTGCTGAATATCCTCCTGCGCCACCCGCAGCTCTTCGAGGATCAGGCTGGCATGCTGGAAAAAGTTATCGCCGCAGTCGGTCAGCACCACGCCCTGGCTGCGGCGAATAAACAGCTTGGCCCCCAGCACCTGCTCCAGCTCCTGAATCGACTTGGTTAACGCAGGCTGGGAAAGGCGTGAAGTGCGGCTGGCGGCGCGGATGCTGCCCTGGCGACTGACTTCTACAAACGCACGTAATTGGTGCAATTTTATTGAGGCTGGCATAGGCAAATGGCGATAACCATTGTTTATCAATAGCAAGATATTGGCATCTTATTTAGCCTGATTCCATTGTGTACATTCGAAAAAAACAGAATATATAACCAAATTCTTATTTCGCTTAATTAAGCGCATTTTCTGCGCCGATAAGCGCTATTCACGGCAGTTAGTCACTAAATACGTCTTTTTTTCATTAAATAGCTTCACCGTCTGATTTGGTTCAGCGCACCACTGCTGCCCGGCATTTACCTGGGCGCGATAACTTATGAGATATCAAAATGAATAATCCGCTTTCGATGTTGGTGACCGATCTGTACCCGCAGCTGCAAGCCTGGCGGCGTGACTTTCACCGCTACGCCGAGTCCGGCTGGTTTGAATTCCGCACCGCTACCCTGGTGGCGGAAGAGCTGGATCGGCTGGGCTACCGCCTGCAACTGGGTCGTGAAGTGATTAACGCCGACGCCCGCATGGGGTTACCGTCGGCCGAGGCTCTGCAGGCTCAGGAGCAGCGCGCCCGCGAACAGGGTGCGCTGGAAAAATGGCTGCCACATTTTTCCGGCGGCTTCGCCGGTATTGTCGCCACGCTGGATACCGGCCGCCCCGGGCCGGTGATCGCCTATCGCGTTGACATGGACGCGCTCGATCTCAACGAAAAGCTGCAGCCGGATCACCTGCCGTTTCGCGAAGGTTTTGCCTCCTGCAACAGCGGCATGATGCATGCATGCGGTCACGATGGCCACACCACCATCGGCCTGGGACTGGCACACGTTTTCAAAAGCCTGGAGCCTCAGCTCAACGGCACCATCAAACTGATTTTCCAACCGGCGGAGGAAGGCACCCGCGGCGCAAAATCCATGGTGGAAGCCGGCGTAGTGGACGACGTTGATTTCTTCACTGCGGTGCATATCGGCACCGGCGTGCCGGCCGGCGAACTGGTGTGCGGCAGCGACAGCTTTATGGCGACCAGCAAACTCGACGTCACCTACCGTGGCGTGGCCGCCCATGCGGGGGCCAAACCGGAAGATGGCCGCAATGCGCTGCTGGCGGCGGCACAGGCCACGCTGGGGCTGTACGCCATTCCACGCCACAGCGAAGGCAGCTCGCGCATCAACGTCGGTGTGCTGCAGGCAGGGACCGGTCGTAATGTGATCGCCGACCACGCATTTATGAAAGTAGAAACCCGCGGCGCCACCAATGCCATCAACGAATTTGTCTACCAGCAGGCGCTGAACGTGATTGAGGGCGCGGCAAAAATGCACGGCGTTGAGTGCGATATCGCACTGATGGGCGCGGCGCAGAGCAGCAAACCGACCCAGCCGTGGGTGGACTACATTCACCGACAGGCGCAGGGCATTGCCGAACTGAGTTCGGTGGTCGACCGCCGCGAGCAGGCCGCCGGTTCAGAAGACGCAACCTACATGATGGAACGGGTGAAATCGCACGGCGGGCAGGCCTCGTACGTAATCTTCGGCACCGAGTTGAGCGCCGGGCACCACAATGAGAAGTTTGATTTTAACGAACAGGTCATGGCGGTGGCAGTGAAAACGCTGGCGTCGCTGGCGCTTAACCTGCCTACTTTTGGGAGCCAAGCATGAGCCATCCACAGCTGCTGAAGTTTATCCATCACTACATTGACCAACACCAGCCGCGTTTTAGCGCACTGAGCGACAGCATCTGGGATCACCCGGAAACACGCTTTACCGAAACCTATTCTGCCAATTTGCTGGCCGATGCGCTGGAGCAAGAAGGTTTTACGCTTGAACGCGGCGTCGGCGGCATTGAAACCGCATTTATCGCCAGCTATGGCAGCGGCCAGCCGGTGATCGCCCTGCTGGGCGAGTACGACGCCCTTGCCGGATTAAGCCAACGGTCAGGCTGCGCCACGCCGCAACCGCTGGTCGAAAACGGGAACGGGCACGGCTGTGGTCACAACCTGTTGGGCACCGCCGCATTGGCGGGAGCCTTCGCGGTCAAAGCCTGGATGCAGCAACAGCACCTGACCGGCACCGTGCGTTTCTACGGCTGCCCTGGCGAAGAGGGCGGTTCCGGCAAAACCTTTATGGTACGCGAAGGGCTGTTCGATGACGTCGACGCCGCACTCACCTGGCACCCCGAAGGCTTCAGCGGCATGTTCAATACCAGCACCCTGGCCAATATTCAGGCGGCGTTTCAGTTCAAGGGGGTCGCCGCGCACGCCGCCAACTCACCCCACCTTGGCCGCAGCGCGCTGGATGCCGTGACATTGATGAACACCGGTGCCAACTTCCTGCGTGAGCACATCGTGCAGGAAGCGCGATTGCACTATGCGGTTACCAATACCGGCGGCAGCTCGCCCAATGTGGTGCAAGCCGACGCCGAAGTGCTGTATCTGATCCGCGCGCCGCAGCTCGATCAAGCGCAGGATATTTACCAGCGAGTGATCAACATTGCCAAGGGTGCGGCGCTAATGACCGATACCCAAATGACGGTACGTTTCGACAAGGCCTGTTCCAACTATGTGCCAAACCGCAGCATGGAGCAGGTGATGTATCGCCACGTCTGTGGCTTCGGTCTGCCGGAGTACAGCGAGGAGGAGCGCAGCTTCGCCACCGAGATCCGCCAAACGCTGAACAAGGACGACCTGCGTAATGCCAAGTTGAATATCGCCCGGACTGGCGGGGCGGCCGGGCGTGAATGGGTGCAAAACCTGGGCGACAAGGTACTGATGGATGAAGTCGCGCCTTATGTGGCCTCAGAAGATCTGCTGTACGGCTCCACCGACGTCGGCGACGTCAGTTGGGTGACGCCGACCGCTCAGTGCTTCAGCCCGTGCTTTGCGCTCGGCACCCCGCTGCACACCTGGCAACTGGTGGCGCAGGGCCGCACCTCTATTGCGCACAAGGGCATGTGCCTGGCAGGCAAGGTGATGGCGGCCACCGCCATCGATCTGTTGAGCGACAGCGCTCTGCTGGCGGAGTGCCGCCGCGAGTTCGAACGTCAACGAACAGAACAGCCGTACAGTTGCCCAATCCCGTCGGGGGTTAAACCTTCGCCGTTAAAATAAAGACAGAACGACACAGGCCCACCCACGGGCCTGTGAAAATAATTATAAATAAATCAAATAATAAAAAATAAACACAACAGGACAAACACAGAGGGTAAGACAATGAGTGAGGCCACAACGTCAGTCAATAAAAGCCCCGGTCGCATTTTTTACTGGGTAGAACGCATCGGGAATAAAATCCCCAATCCTTTTTTACTGTTCGTCTATTTAATCGTTGTTTTAATGCTGGCCACGGCGCTGTTCTCCTGGCTGGACGTAGCGGTGAAGAACCCGGCCACCGGCGAACTGATCAAGGTGAATAACCTGATGAGCGTAGCGGGCATGCAGTGGATTTTCCCGAACATCATCCATAACTTCAGCAGCTTTGCGCCGCTGGGGGCCATTCTGGCACTGGTCATCGGTGCTGGGCTGGCAGAGAAAGTCGGGCTGTTACAGGCGCTGATGTATAAAATGGCCTCACGCGTTAGCGCACGCTATGCCAGTTACATGGTGCTGTTTATCGCCTTCTTCAGCCACATTTCATCGGATGCCGCGCTGGTGGTGATGCCGCCGCTCGGCGCACTGATGTTCCTTGCCGTGGGCCGCCATCCCATTGCCGGGCTATTGGCCGCTATCGCCGGGGTCGCTTCCGGCTTTACCGCCAACCTGCTGATCGTCACCACCGACGTGCTGCTGTCCGGTATCAGTACCGAGGCCACCAAAGCGGTAGACGCCGCCGTTCATGTCAGCGTGATCGACAACTGGTACTTTATGGCCACCTCGGTGATCGTGCTGACCATCGCCGGCGCACTGCTGACCGATAAGTTTATTGAGCCCAGATTGCCGGAATGGCGCGGCAGCGCGGAAGATAAAATTGAAGCGCTAACCCCGCTGCAAAACCGTGGGCTGATGATGAGCGGCATCGCCGCACTGGTGTTTATCGCGATTATCGCCGCGCTGGTGGTACCGGAAGCCGCCCCGCTGCGCGATCCCAAAACCGGTTCGGTGATCCCCTCGCCGTTCATCAAAGGCATTGTACCGATCATTATCCTGTTCTTTTTCACCGTCGGCATTACCTATGGCGTGGTGACCAAACAGATCCGACGCCCAGACGATATTCCCCACCACCTGATAGAGCCGATGAAGAGCATGGCCGGCTTTATCGTGATGGTGTTTCCGCTGTCGCAGTTCGTGGCGTTCTTTAACTGGAGCAACATGGGCAAGTTTATGGCCATCGGCCTGACCGACATGCTGGAAGCCGCCGGCATGAGCGGCGCACCGGCGTTCCTCGGCCTGATGTTCCTCTCCGCCTTCCTGTGCATGTTTATCGCCAGCGGTTCGGCCATCTGGTCGATTCTGGCACCGATTTTTGTGCCGATGTTTATGCTGCTCGGCTTCCACCCGGCGTTCGCGCAGATGATCTTCCGCATTGCCGACTCCTCGGTGCTGCCGCTGGCACCGATGTCGCCGTTCCTGCCGCTGTTCCTCGGTTTCCTGCAGCGTTACCGCAAAGACGCCCAGCTCGGCACCTATTACGTGCTGATCCTGCCGTATCCGCTGGTGTTCTTTGCCGTGTGGATTTTACTGTTGCTGGCGTGGTACGCACTCGGCCTGCCGATCGGGCCGGGGGTCTATCCGAAGATGGGGTAAAGATTACCGGCCTCTCGATATCGGGAGGCCGGAAGCATGCAACTATCAGAAACGATAGCCAATGCCGATATTGAAACCGTTGATGGAGCGATTTTTACCACCGGCATCCAGTTTGGAGCCTTCATAACCGATATCTACCGCCAAATTTTCCATTGGGTTAACCTGGAAACCAACGCCGTACATAAAGGAGGTTTTCTTCTGGTTACCGCTCTCTTCACCCATATATTCGTAAGTGTTGTATGCGTAATTGCTCCAGGATGACTTGTAATCCACCTTGTTATAATTCAAACCCAGCAGCCCGTAAACGCTGACAAATTGATTAAAACGGTATGCCGGACCAACGGACAGTGAGTAATATTTAACTTCGGCATGATTATTAACTTTGTCGCGATAGACATTGTAAGACTCGTCCTTGTCACCGCTCATATAGGTAAATGAGCTGATAACGCTGATTGGCGAATCCCACTCGTAACGGTACTTAACGTTCACGCCATTGATATTCTTGAAGTCCTGCACCTTGCTCTGTGCATAACCGGCAGTGATGGTACTTTGCCCGGCATGGGCAGCCATGCCGAAGCCCAGAGTGGAAAGAACCAAAGTGGAGATGATTAACTTTTTCATGCAATCTTCCTTAATCGTAAGTGGAACAACATTGGTAAAAAAAATAACTATCCATGTCGTATTGGCGGCATAAATCATTAATTTTTCATAATCAAACCCAATTGACACACAAAATGACAGCGTAGCAAATCCAGCTTCATAATTAATTAGTTGTACCAGTAACTTGCGATCCGCTTCACGTCAATAGTAAAATCGGCCACCCAGCAAGCCGATTTTATAATCGCACTTTTTATCTTCATCTACCTAAAACGTTGGAACAGGGGTTGCAACTGCTCAAGCCAGCAACTATTACCCCCAAAAGTTATCAGGGGGAGAAATAGAATTAACATCATTCATCATACTTATAGTTTATCTTGAAATCACCTTCAGATGAAATACTGAAATATATATTTGTTATATTTTTATTATGTTGTTTAACAAGATTATCTCTTAAACAAATAGCTGCTTTTGTAGCGGAAACAGAAATAGGTAAGCTTGGTATGTTCAACGCAGGATAACGCTGGCCCCGGTATACACGCCAACCTTGACTACTGCTCATTTGGTCGAACAGTTCAATATCAACCCCAGCGACATCCCAAGGCTCAGTACCGACAAATGCCAGCACCTCGTTAGCTATAAAGCTGTAGGCTTCTTCTATAGTCATCGTCTATCTCACTGTATAAATGTGTATGTTTTAGGCACACCATCTATGATGGCCGTCACCCTAAATGCATCGGGACGAACTCCTCCACCGTCCGGATATCCTACATCGAGTGTCCGCATTTCTTCGCGTGTGACAGCACCAGCACTCAGGGGGCTAAGCACTGCAATACCGATGTTCATCGGTAGCAAAACAGTCTTGCAAAGTCGTTTCATTTTTTCTTTTTTATCTCTTCTATCTTAGCAAACACCCAAACCCCAATGCCTAATGAAACGCCAGCACCTGCTCCAGCTTTGCAAGCAAAAATAAACGTATCTAACCGATACTCAAAAACTCCATTACGAACGAAGAAAATTATTGGCGCGATAAAACTAGCTAAAATAGCTATGCCTATTATCAATAATGCACACGAAAAAAAATAAATATAAAAACATTGAGAAACCTACACGTTTATTTTTCATTTTTCATCCTCAGCTTTCATCCCAGCTTCAATTCCTGCCCCTACAACTGTCCCAGCCACACCGCCACCCACAACCCCAGATGCTTCAGCAGTAATGGGGGATATACCTTTAGATATAATTTTTCGGTTATTTTTTCACCACTTTTACTTTGTCGAAGATCGGGCTTAACGTCTGATTGGCGTGCTCCACGTCGCGGCTCAGGTCGTTGACGTCCTGCGTTTGTTTGTCCTTAATCCTTGAACGGCTGCCGTGGCTGCCTGCATCGCACGTTGAACCTTACCGCCCGTACCATAGCCCGACTCGCTGAACGCCTGGTTATAGGCCGTCTGGTAAATCTGCGCGTTGATATCTTTGTCGGTGATGACCTTGCCCGGTTTCTCTTTCGCCAGCTTATCCGCTGCTGCCTGGCGATCGGCATCGGTAACGTTATTCATTTTCTCGTTGGCGGCTTTGGTTGCGGCGATCGCCCCCTCGGTCCGCGCAATATCCATCGCCTGATTGCCGATCTCGCCGATCAGCTGCGCCTGCTGTAGCCGTTTTTGCTCTTTCTCTTTGTCGAAGATCGGGCTTAACGTCTGATTGGCGTGCTCCACGTCGCGGCTCAGGTCGTTGACGTCCTGCGTTTGTTTGTCCTGATCGCGGATGATGATGGTGCCGTCGCTCACCGCCGCTGGTCTGACAGAATTTCATTTCAGCAGACCATGCATCTATCTGCTTACTGCTCAGATAGTTATTCTCGACAACCGCAAGAAGGTGGCCCTGTGGCTAAAGGATTTTCCGGGCCCGCGGAACGATATCGGCTATGGGCCGGTGTTCAAGCGCCGTGACGGATGGTGCTGGTAACGGCTGATAAAAGGATCCCGGCTCGGTAGCCGGGATTATTTCAAGTCCATAGCTCTCCACCATCAGGTGTTAGCCAAACGACCCCAACAGGTGCCTTAACTAAAAACCACATTCCATATTCATCTAAATCATCATCCTCATCTTCATATGGGTAAGCAGGCCAGGCCTCTTGCAACATTTTTATTTGTTGCTCAACAGGAGCAGTCAAAAACACGCCATTCGCAGCTAGTTTAATTCTCCTATCATTCAATAAATTACCCAAAACAACAAAAAATATTTTTTTCCTGAAAGAGTAGTTATCAGGCAACTCAGAACATTCAACACTGATATGTTGCCATATAGCCCCCAAAGACAATCCATAAGAACTTTCGGCAACAGATTTATATATCTCATTGATATTTTTAATCATTTAAATTTAATCTCCACCCTTCTTCCACCATTTATAGATGGAGTCATTAAATCTATGGTCCATTTAGCACCAGTTTGTTGTGCTGACGTTGAAAAGTCTCTCAATGTCAAAGTGCTACCAGCAGAAGGTCCTTCTGTGACTTTTAACGAATATACCGTACCTTTACCAGGAACCACCTTAGCTGATTGCATATTCTCTGACCTCGAAAGTTGCTTAAAGTAAGTCATAACATCAGCGTCAGTAGCTCCTTTAAATACAGGAGCACCTAAACTTAACGGTGGAGCTGCAACCATTGTTTTCCCATTAATATTTAACTGGAAGTCCTTCGGATGTACTGCCGGATTATTAAACTGAGTGGCAAGGCCATCAAATTTTCTTTCACTGCTTGCTGCTGTAATATCGCCCCAGATGGTTTTCCACTTAAATCAGAACTATTTTTCGCATTTTGCCCGATTCTTTCTAATGCTTCTTTTTCAGCTGATAATTTTCCAGCATTCATAGCTGTCGACTCAGCCTTACCCGCAACCTTAGCTGCAAACTTCTCCGTCAGTACCACTCCGCCCTTGGCCAGCCCAGCACCACCGGCAGCCAAAGATGCAATATCAGTCAGTAGTTTACCACCCTCGCCCCCTGCATTGAATGAGCCGCTGGCTCCCGCCTTTTGATACTCAGTAGTCAGCTTATCTATTCTGTCGATATAAGATTGTTTTACTGCGCCGCTAACATTACTTAATACACCATCACCGTCGAATAAGGCAGAGATTGAGTTCCATGTGTCCACTGGGCTTAAGCCCATTTTCACAATGCCTTCTACCGTTTCGTACAGTGAAGCAGGCACGCCCGCGACAATTCCCGCAGCAAAGCTGCCATCCTGGCCCGCATCTATTGCAGTCCATTTCGCCTGAGTACCCGCTTCGCATACCGCGAAAGGGTTTCAGGCTTAAAAATACTAACCCCGGCTAAAGCCGGGGGAATTAGATCAACTTATACTTTGCATTTGTTTATAAAAAAACTCGCCAAAATCATTTGCTAATGGCTTAAATGCGAGCTGATGATCATTCACTCCAGGAGACCATAGCTTAACAGGAGCTTCTGAGCCTGATTGAGCACAATCCAAGACCACATAATCCCCATCTCCCGTAGCACTGACAATTATATAATTATCTGGTAAATTAGAGTTATTTCGTTCTTGGATCGTTATCCAAACAGCATCAGGAACACTTGAGTTAAAAAAATCAGATTTAATTAGCCCATAAAACTCTTGACCCGCGATATCCCCACATCCTAAATTCTCTAAAAAGAATCGATATGTTATAGGAAAGCTTAAGCCAAGTACCTTCTCAGCAGATTTAATGAGCGCATCATCTTTAGGCCCATCAAAGTCTGCCTCGTCAATCTTACCATTAATAATATCAATGGCATTTTTCATATCGTTCAAGCTCATATCATCTACCTTTTAAAAGCCTGAGCACGTTCTTTCCAGTAATTAGAACGCCATTTGTCAAACTCAGTCCGATTAATGCCAGAAGGAATACTGTTATCATTGATATGGATAACCCCATGATTCTCTTTATGGAAAGCTTGAGTTACCTCCGCTATAGGGCCATCTTGACGTTGCAACATATGATGTAAATTCACAGAGTTTCCATTTGCATCAAGTGGTGCCAACCCTTTTTCCATCCTTTGAATATTGCTTCGCCCCCTGGCATCTACAGCATTAGGATCAAACAAATCATTCCGCTGATAGACCTTGTTACCATTAAATTGTATTGGTTCAGCAGACCAATACTTCCTTTCTTGGCCGAAGTACTTGGCGCTGCTTACTTCATCACTGGCCTTATTGAGTAACTTCGATGCGTCAGCAACATCACCTTTTGCCAGCGCTTTCTCTGCCGCCTTGATGAACTTACCGGCACCATCGCCCAGTACAGGAACCAACCCTACTGTCGCGGCCAGGTAATCCAGTGCGCTCTGCGCTTCCGCAAAGCTCTTGATATCCCCCACCACAGGTACAAAGTCTATACCAAAACCGGCGGCGCCTTTCAGCATTTCATCTCTGTTAGCGTGCAACTTGGCCGAACAAGCATCTGGACTCAACCCAGCACAGGTTTTCTGCTGGTAGGCCTCTACTGCCGCTTTAAGCTCATCCTGCGCTCTTTGGTATTTTTCTTCCTGCGTTATTCCAGAGAATTTATTCTCTACGATATCGCTAATCGCATTGTTCTCCACCACCGTCTTACCGGTCTGCGCACCCGCGATTGCATCAGCACTGCTATCACCAATCAAGCCACCAGCCAGGCCCGCTGCCAATGTCGCCAATGCCGAAACCGTCTGCTTCTCTGTTTCATTCAGTTCACTTACCGGCTTGCCGTAGGAATCGCTCGCTATCATGCCGATAAGTTCCCCCGTCGCAGCGCCACCCGCGCCAACCAAGGCATTGTTGCCCTGCGCTGCTGCCAACGCACCATTAACCGCTGCGTGCGCCAGGACTCGTGCTGCCGGATCTTCGATACTGTCGGCTATGACTTTAGTAATATAAGGTGCGGCACCATTAGCCAGTGCGCCCGTCAAATCACCACCAGACAATCCTTGAACGGCTGCCGTGGCCGCCTGCATCGCACGTTGAACCTTACCGCCCGTACCATAGCCCGACTCGCTGAACGCCTGGTTATACGCCGTCTGGTAAATCTGTTCGTTGATATCCTTATCGGTGATGACCTTGCCAGGTTTCTCTTTCGCCAGCTTATCCGCTGCTGCCTGGCGATCGGCATCGGTAACGTTATTCATTTTCTCGTTGGCGGCTTTGGTTGCGGCGATCGCCCCCTCGGTCCGCGCTATGTCCATCGCCTGATTGCCGATCTCGCCGATCAGCTGCGCCTGCTGTAGCCGTTTTTGCTCTTTCTCTTTGTCGAAGATCGGGCTTAACGTCTGGTTGGCGTGCTCCACGTCGCGGCTCAGGTCGTTGACGTCCTGCGTTTGTTTGTCCTGATCGCGGATGATGATGGTGCCGTCGCTTACCGCAGCAAAGGTGGTTGAGCTGTCGTGTCCGCTGTTGTTGGCGCCCACCAGCAGGCCGTTGGCCATGTTGCCGGCGAACTGGCTGCCAATGCTGCCGCCGGAGCTGATGCCTACGCTCTGGTGCTCCACGTCGAAATCGGCCTGATTGTGAATGTCCTTAAAGCCCAGCGTGCCGGTATCGAGCGTGTTTTTGTCGGCGGTGGCGGTGCTGCCGATCACTGCGCCGTTAAGCTGGGTATGTTCGCCCACCGTCAGGTCAAAGCCGCCCTTGCCGGCGAAAATGCCCGTCTGCTCCTGCACGCTGTCGTAATTGCTGTGCATCTTGTCTTTGCTCAGGCTGATGCTGCCCGAACCGGTCATCGAACCGAAGGTGAAGCTGCCGCCAGCGCTGGCATTCTGCTGTTTGGAATCGTAACGATCGCTGTCCTGCTGGCTTTCCAGCAGCAGATTGCGGCCAACGTCGGCCTTGACCGATTCGCCGGTGACCTGTGCGCCGATCAGGTTGGTATCGCGCCCGCTGGTAATGTTGACCTGATTACCGGCGTTAACCGTGGTTTCGGTGTGGCTGGTGCCGTTGCCCTTCTCGTTACCCTTGCCCTTGTTGACGCTGGCGGAAACGCTCAGCCCAATACCGCCGGAGCCAACACCGATACCCACGCCCAGCGTGCCGCCCTGGCTCTCGTTTTTACCGTCCAGATACTGGGTGTTTTTGGCGGAAAGCAGGTTCACGTCGCGGTTGGCATTCAGGGTGACGTCCTTGCCCGCCTGCAACTGGCTGCCCTGCACCAGGATGTCGCCGTCCTGGCCCTTCACGCCGTTGCCGCTGGCGGTAATGCTCAGGTTATTGCCCGCCGTCAGGCTGCTGCCCTGCGCGGTGCTCTGCCCGCTGTTTTGAGTAGAGGTGGAAGACTGGGTACCGTAGGAAATGCTGATCCCCACCATGTTGTTATTGGCCGGATCGGCGCCCTGCGCCTGCGCCAAACGCGCCGCCTGCACCGCCTGTACGCCGCTCAGCGCCGCCTTGGTACCCTGCAATGCCGCCAGGCGACTGTCGTCTGTGGATTTCGCCTGCTGCGAGGTTTCTACCGCAGTGTTCAGCGCACTGCCGACCGTGCCGGACAGTGCCAGTGTCAGACCGGATTTCTTCTGTTCAACCTTGTGAGTCTGGCTGTTCTGATCCTGCGCCTGCGTGACCGACACATTCTTGCCGCTCAGCGCCATGTCCTTGCCGGCCACCAGCTCGGACCCGGTCACCGCCAGGTTATTACCGGCCCCCAGGGTGACGTTGCCGTTTACGCTGCCGACGGTGCTGCCCTGATTGGTCAGCCCCTGCGCGGTATCCGTGGTTTTCAGGCTTTCGGTGCCGTAGCTGATGCCGATACCCCCGCTGCTCATCAGGCCGGATTTTTTCTCCTGCTTGAGGTGCAGTTCGCTGTTGCTTTCGGTCGCGCCGGTGATGCTAAGATCGTTCCCTGCCAGTAGTTTCACGTCCTGAGTCCCGGCCACGCTGCTGCCCTGAACGCGTAAATCATTGCCCGCCAATACATTAATACTGTCGCCGCTCAGGGTAGTGCCCTGTACGGTCTGGCGATCCAGAGTGTCGCGGGTGGTGGTCGTGGTTTTCGACATCAGGCCGTTACCGCCGGTCACCTTGTGTCGCTCGTCCAGATCGAGAGTGTTCTCGCCGCTGAGAATATTGATGTCATGGCCGGCATTGAGGTTCAGCGCATCGCCGGCCGAAACCGTTGCCGCATGGGCAGTAATATCGTTCCCGGCATTGAGGGTCACGGCCCCTTTGCCCACCACTTCGCTGCCGACCTGCTGGCTGTTGCCCTGTTTCAGGCTGTTGTCGCCATTCCAGATCAGGTTGTCGCGGCTGGCCGTAGTCACCGTATTCAGGGTGAGATCGCGGCCGGCACTCAGCAGGGTTTGGCCATTCTCACCGCTGTTAACCACCTGCGCCGCATCCAACTTGATGTCGCGACCGGCCTGCAGCATCAGCTTGCCGTCGGCTCCCTGCACGTACATGCCTGCCACGCTGTCGATGTTGGTGCGTTCGAAGCTGTTGGCACTGTTAACGCTCTGCGCCGTACGGGTAGTGCTGATGGCGTTGATATCACGCCCGGCGCTGGCCAGCAGCGAGTTGTTGCCCTGGATCACCCCACCGATATTGTTAATGTCGGTACGGGCAGTCAGGCCAACGTCGGCCCCCTGAATCTGGCCCGCCACGTTGGTGATGTTGGCGGCGCTCAGTTTCACCACTTCACGCCCGGCGATATGGCCGCTGTTGAACAGGCCTTCGCCCAGATTGAGATTGACGTTACGCCCGGCAATCAGCGCACCGGAGCCGTCCAGATCGCCCGGTTGCATGCGGGCATACACTTGCGGTACCAGGACGTTTTGCTGGCTGCCGTCCGGCAAGGTGACTTTGGCGTTCACCAGCCAAACGATATCTTGGGTCAACAACCCCATCTGCTCAGCCGTCAGCGCCACGCCCACCTTCAGGTTATATTGCTGGCTGAAGGCCAGCCCCTGATCCATCAGCGCCTTAAACTGCTCTTCGTCGTTGTTGAAACCGTCCAGATAGCGCTGGCCGGTCAGATTGATCACCTGTTCGCGGATCAGCCGCTGCTCGTAGTAACCGTCACCCAGGCGCTTCAACACGTTATCCGGATTATTGGTCACTTTACCCATCATATAATCCGAGCCCAGCCAGGCTTTCTGGTTGGTGAAGCGCGGATCGGTCTCCACCAGATACTGGCCGCCCGGCGCCGGATTGGTCTTGAACAGGCTGTTGTCCGGCAAACGGGTGTCTGGCCCGACAATGCGCACCACGCTGTCCGCCGCGTCGCCCTGCTGGTTATTGACCTTGTTGGCGACTTCGAACTGCTGACCCGGCTGCAACGCTACGGCCTGGATCACCGGCAGAGCGCCGCTGCCAATGGTCTGCAGGCCGGCGGAAATATCACTGCCGCTGACCACCGCATTGACCCCACCGGCAGCGCCGATAGTGGCATTGGTGCCCTGCTGCGTCAGTGGGGCAATGGCGATTGGGTTACCTGCCACCTGCCCGTGGTCAATCAGTTGGCTCGGCTTCAGCGAAATGGTCTGAATGGTGGTCGGTGGCGTATAGGCCGTGGCATTGTGCCCCTGCTTATCTTTGCCCTTCTTCTTGATGCGGTAGTAACTGGTCACTTCGCCGACGTCGGTGGTCAGGCGCTGGCCCGGCACCGCCACGTTATCCACGCTGCCGGCATTAATCGCCAGCGTGCCGCCCGCGATCACCTGGCTCTTGTCGTTCAGCAGATGCCCGGCGTTGATCGCCATATCGCCACCCGCGATGATTTTGGCCGGATCGCTTTCCTTGACCTGGGTTTCCTGCACAGTGCGGTTGTAGTCGTATTGCGTAAATCTGTCGTTGTTATGCCCAGTTTTCCCTGGGGTATTCAGGTTCAACAGCGAGTCTGATGAATTGCGGTCAACGAAAACGCCCGGTTCTCCGGCCATCCAGCGTACCGGGTCACCCGATTGCTGATACTCGGTAATTTTTCCGTTGGAAACGGTGACCAGTTCGGTAGTAAAGCGGTCGTTGACGTTGTTGATCTGTCCGGCCGAAATAGCCATATTGCCCGCAGATTCAAGGGTCGAACTGTGATTGTTGAGGGTGCCGGCCTGGCCAGTGGCCAGGTGGTTGGCGTCAAGCTGGCCACCAATCGCCATGTCCCCGCCGCTGTAGATCAACCCATGATCGTAGTTATTCAGCGTTTGGGTGCCGATATCCACCCGTTCGCGCCCGGCCAGCGTGGCAGCGGTGCCGTTTTCCGCCAGGTTGTTAAAGGTGACGGTTTGCACGCCAATAGCATCGCCATAAATACGGCCGGTGCCAATGTTGGTCAGCGTATTGGCCTGGATCAACGTATGTTTGCCGTCAATCAGACCAGAGTTGGTCAAGGTACCGTTGACCGTCAGCCAATCCTGCCCGGCGTTTATCTCGCCGCTGGCGGCATTGAACAGATTATTGGCGCGCAGATCGAGCTTGGCACCCGCCAGCAGTTTGCCGCTGTTGGTCACATCGCCCGGCGTAGTGAAGTTGAAATTACCGTTGGCAATCATCTCACCGCTGTTATTGATGCCCTGTGCGCTGACCAGGTTCATATCGCCCAGCGACAGCAATTGCCCGTCGCCGCCGACCGCTGCTGCGTTGATGTCCAGCAGCTTGCCCGCTTTAACGATACCGCCGGTGTTCAGCAGGTTAAGCGCCGCGCCCTGCAACTGCAGGTTTTCGCTGGCGGCCAGTTGGCCTGCGCTGTTATCCAACTGACCGCCGTTGGTGATAGTCAGCTGTTGGTTAGCCAGAATGCTGCCGCCACGGTTGCTCAACGAGCCGGTGTTCAACGCCACGGCTTGGCCTTCCAGCCCTTTATTTTCCGCCTTGGTGTCGTCGTTGATGAACTGCAGGGCATTGAGCGTCACGGTGGCGCCGCTGCGGATCAGCCCCAGGGCGTTGTCGATAACCCCCTGCGCGCTGTCCAGCAACAGGTTGCCGACCGCCTGAATTTGTCCGTTGCGGTTATCCAGACCGGCGCTGGCGAGTTGAACCGCCTGTTCGCCAACAATCCGCCCGCCGTTACTGTTGTCCAATTTCAGCGCCGCCAGGGCAAAGTCACCTTTGGCCCCCAGCGTTCCGCCCTGATTATTGACGTCGCCACTGCTGAGCTGCAGTTTACCCAGGCTGTGCAGGGTACCGTTCTGGTTATCCAGCCGCTGGCCGTGAGTATCAACAAACATATCCGCGCCCGACTGCACCAATCCACCCTGGTTATTCAGGCCGCCTGCGCCGGTGGTATTCAGCACCAATGCCTGCTGTGCCACCAGTTTGCCGCCACCGTTCAGCAACGCTTCGGCATCGAGCTGCAAGCCCTTGCCGGCAATCACCACGCCCTGGCCGTTATCGAACACGCCGGTAGTGAGGTTCATCGCACCCTGGCTGGTGATGCCGCCCTTGTCGCCGCTGTTGGCGTTGGTCAGCCGCTCAACGGTCAGATCTAACCCCTCACCACTCTGGATCAGGCCACCGTCGTTGTTATTGAGGCTATTGCCGTGCAGCTCCAGCGCCGTCTGTGCCGCCAACTGGCCGCCCTGATTCTCCAGCAGGCCGAAGTTAATCTTCGCCACATCGGCGCTGACCAGCGTGCCCTGATTGTTCACCAAATGCGCGCTGTCCAGCTGCAGTTTTTTGCCTGCGCCAATCACCCCAAGATTGCTGTTATCCAGCAATTCTTTGGCATCCAGCGTCATATCCTGACCGGACTTGATCGCCCCGCCCTGGTTTTTGATCACCCTGGCGGTGGCCGACAGCTGCTTCTCTGAAGCCAGCGTGCCGCGGCGATTATCCAGTTGCTCGCCATGCAGCTGCAGGTCACCCGCACTGGCGATAAAACCGGCCTGGTTATCCACGGCACCGCTGGCGATCGTCAGTTTGCCCAGGCTGCTGATACCGCCATTCTTGCCGCTATCACGGTTGCTCAACGCCTGACCGTGGGTATCGATGCGCGCATCGCCGCCCGCCTGCAACAGTCCACCGTCGTTGGTCAGTGCCAGGCTGTCGATATTCAGCTTCTGCTTGCCGACCAGAGTGCCCTGGCTGTTATCAAGCTGGGCGGTGAACAGATCGGTCGTCCCGGCACCCACCAGCATCCCCTGGCTGTTGTCCAGCGCGCCGCTGTGGATCGTCAACATCCCCTGGCTGAGGATGCCGCCGGTTTCACCGCTCAGGCGGTTGCTCAACGCCGCGCCCTGGGTGTCGATATTCAAATTGCCGGCGGCTTGCAGCAGGCCAGCGTCATTGTTCAGCACACCGCTGCTCAGGCCCAGATCTCCGCTGGCGGCGATAACGCCCTGTTGGTTGTTCAGCGCCCCTTTGCCCAGCGCCAGCGAAAGCGCGCCGCCCACGACCTGCCCGGCCTGATTCTCCAGCCCGGTACCGGTCAGTTGCAGAGCCTGTTTGGCTTCAATACGGCCGCCGCGGTTATCCAGCGCCTGTCGCGCCGTGACCTCAGCATTGCCCGTCGCGGCGGAAACCAGCCCCTTGCGGTTATCCAGCTTGTCCGCCCGCAGCTGAGTATGGCCGCTGGCCGCCAGTTGCCCCTGTCGGTTATCGATAGCGCCGCTGACCTGTGCCTTCAGGCTGCCGTCCTGCGCAGCAATCACTTTGCCGCTTTGGTTGTTCAACCGCGCGGCGTTAAGCGCGACGTTGCCGTTTGCCGCCAGTTGGCCGCCCTGGTTATCAATCTCCTCGCGGGTAGTGAGGCGCATCTCACCCTTGCCGCTCTGCACCAGTTGGCCGCTGCGGTTAGACAGGCTACCGGCATCCAACGCGATCTGCTGTGCCGAAGTGGTGCCGCCGTCCAATACGTAGTCGCCGCCCTGCATGCTGAGCTGGCCGTTGGACAGCAGCTTGCCACCATCGCCCTGCAAGCGACCGGTATTCACCGCCAGCGCACCTTTACCGGCATGGACGATTTGCCCGCCCTGGTTGTCGATCAGACCCGCTTCCAACGTCAAGTCATTGCCGTTGCTGGCAATACGGCCGCCGGCGTTATCCAGTTTGCCCTGTGGGTTCAACCGGAAGTTGTCTTCGCCAAGCTGGGTGATCTCCCCCTTGCGGTTGGATAAGTCATGCGCATTAAGCGCCAGTTTATTCGCCGCCAGCTTGCCACCGTCATTATTGAACCGCTTGCCGCTGCTGGCGGTGAGCTGTTGCGCGGCTTCAACCTGCGCATTGGCCGTGGACAAATCGCCGGCCCCGGCTTCCAATGTGACCTGAGTAGCCGCGGTACGGCTGCCGCTGATGTCCACGCCCTGCCCATTGGCACGCAGGTTGCCTGCCGCCAGATTTTGGCCCTGCGCAGTCAGTTTGCCGCTGGTGGTTAGCGCCAGTTCGCCGCTGCCGCCAAGCCGACCATCCTGTTGCACACCGGCCGCCAGCGTACTGCCTTTGCCGCTGTTCAGGTTGGCTGCCTGGATACGCACATTATTGCGGGCCGCAATAGAACCGCTGTTTTGTACCTCACCGTCGCTGCTGACATCGGCATGGCCCGCCGCGAACAGCGAACCGCTGTTGCTGACGCCGCCCTTCGAGGCCAGTTGCGTATCAGCGCCGCTGCTGATTTTGCCGCTGTTTTCAATACGGCCATCGGCAGTGACTATCACGCTGCCGGCCTGCGCACCGATGTTACCGGCGTTACGTACCCCAACGCCGGTTTCGGTACCGATCATGCGGATCTTACCGGCGTACATACCGCCCAGCTTAGCCACGTCCACCGCAAGTTGTGGACGGGTGGCCGGCTCGTCGCTTTGTTTGTCGATCTGTTGATGCGCAGCATCCACCTTGTTGCGACCGGTGGTGACTTTGAGATCGTTCGCCCACAGTCCGGCATTAATCTTCGTCGAACGTGCAATGATCTCGGTGTAATCCTGGCGCGAACTGTCCATACCGGCGCCTTCAACCACCACTTCACCGCGTTCGACGTTAAAGCCGGTCAGGTTACCGTTGTTCATCTGCGCCTGCCCGGTGGTCAGGGTGGCGCGGTTGGCGTTGATAAAGCCGCAACCGTTACAGGTAATGCCTGACGGGTTGGCGATCACCACCTGAGCACGCTGCCCGGCAACCTCGATATAACCATTCAAACGGCTGGGATCGCGGGAGTTGACCTCGTTGAGGATCACCTTGGCTTCGCCTTTCGCTAGCCACGGGTTACCGTCGACCCAGCCGCCCTGCTGGGTTTGAGTCATTTTGTGGGAGTTGTTGAGGATCGCACCCTGTTTGTCGACGTCAAACTGGCTGTAGGTATTGCGAGAAACCCCACCGGCGCTTGGCGTCTGGATATTGACCTGTGGCGTACCGTTAGCGCTGTTGACGATGGTCGGCTGCTGGCCGCCCGGCGCATTGCCGTCAGCAATAATCGCCGCCTGCACCGGTTGGATAGCCCCCAGCGCCATCAGCAGGCTAAAGCTGACGGCGTTCATCTTGCCTATGCACTGGCTCAGGGTATGCCCCAAACCAGACGAACGGGCTGACCCGGCACGGCCGGAGCGGGCGATATCCGCCACCACCATCAGCATGCCACGCGCTTTGTTGAAAACGATACGATACAGGTTCTTGTTCATGGCAATGTCCTTATTGGATTTCTGATGGCTCGACGGCTAACGGGTGGCTCGCCCACCATTGCTGCGCCTGTTGATGGCTAACCTGCGCGCCTTTAAAGTTCACCACGCGCTTTCCGCGCTGCTCTCCGCGGTGATACAGCGCCCGCATGCACAGGTGCGGGAAGATTTCCCGGGCGATCAGATTGCGCATTTCTCGCGTGTGCCCAAAGGGCGCTATCCAGTCGCAGAACCACAGACGATCGCCACTGTTCCAATCACTTTCCAGCATATTCACCGCAGGCTGCGTCAAATACCGCGCCTCGGCCTCTTGATTCATCCAGGCCCAACTGAGGAAAAACACCGGCTGATTCTGGTGCGACGCCAGCACATATTGCTGTCGCTTGATGATCGGCAGCAGCAGGGTCGGCAGGGTGTGCAGCGGGGCGTCGCGGTGCATCGGTGAATGCATCCACAGCCATACCGCCGCACCAAAGGCTTCTGCCTCACTGTCTTCGCCGCCGAGGATCAACGGCGCCCTGATATCGTATTCGCCTATGCGCATGGTCGTGCCCTCAGTAGTTCCAGCTCAGGTTAAAGCCCAGGGTGACCGGGCTGGTGCTGAACCCCTCGGGTTTGGAGAACGGCACGCCGGCGAACAGATCGTAACCGACCTTGAAGGCGTAGCCGCGCAGCCCCACCACGCCACCGGCCAGGTGCTGCCCAACCAGATAGTCGGAACCGTAACCGCCCACTTCGCCGTAGTCGGCGCCGAGGTACAACTCTTGCCCCTGCAACGGTGTGCGCCAGGCCAGATCGTTACGGACGAACCAGCCGTGATTGGCGTTCAGGGTGCGTTCGCCATCAAAGCCGCGCACCGTCCAACGGTTGCCGATAGCGAACTGATCCTGCGGCGTCAGCGGCGTATCGCTGATCTGACGCTGGTATTGCACGTTGTAGCGGAAATTCTGGCTGAACAGACTGAATGGCACGTCGAGCTGGGCGTTAAGCTGCACAATTTTGCTGAGCGCCGTGGCCTCGCCAAAGGTCTCTTCCGGCGCAGGCAATGCGCCGAACCAACGGGTACCGCGCTGATAACTGACACCCGCGTCCAGCGTAGCTTGTTGAATGTAGTGGCGGTGCTGCAGCCCCAGGCGCCAGCCCGAGGTGCGTCGGCGCTGCACTTCCACTTCGGTATCGTTGATGTAGTTACTGGACTCGCGCGCCAGCACGTCATAGGTCAGCGTAGTTTTCTGGCTGCCGTTGCGGTGCAGCACCCGGCTGAGTTGGAAATCCAGATTCTTGCTTTTGCCGCTGTAGCGGTAATCCTGATTCTGACCGGCAATGGTCTGGTGGTAGTCATAGCTGTTGGCGGTAACCCCGGCCATCCAGTAACCGAACGGGACCGAATAGTGCCCGGTGATGTTCTTCGATCCCTTGCCGCCCTGGTTTTGCAGATCGGTAGAGCCGGAGATATAGAACAGATCGCTGAGCGAAAACGGGTTATCCAGCGACAGCGTTAAACCACCCTGATAGCGCCCGGTACTCTTGGTGCCGGAATCATCCAGCGAGGCGCCAATACGCCACATGCGTTCCTGCTTCCAGCTCAGGGCGATGTCACTTTCGCCGGGCTGTTCGCCGGGGATGATTTCCATATTGGCCTGCACCGTCGGCAGGCGCTGCAGGTTCTCCAGCCCCTGTTCGATATCGCGCAGGTCCAGCAGGTTGCCCGCATGGGCCGGGAAGCTGCTGTAAGGCTGAATGTAATGGCCGCTGTCAGGCGTCAGTTTCACCTGCCGCACGTAACCCGGCACCACCACCAGCCGCAGCTTGCCGCTTTTCAGATCCTGCGTCGGCGCCAGCACGCGCGTAGTGATGTAGCCGTGATCCACCAGCCGGTTTTGCAGGGTACTCATCAACAGGTTAATGCCCTGCCCGCCCAGGCAGCGCCCCTGCGCCTGATTAGCGATGCGCTGTAACGGCAGCCAATGAGGGAGTTTGTCCTGGCCGCTCAATTCGACCTGATCGATAGGGAAGCAGGGTTTTTCCTGCGGGAAAGCAATACGTCCAAAACTGGATGAAGGTGGCGACAAGCGCACATCCGGCGTCGGAGGGGTCAGCTGTTGCTCCAGCGCCTTTTGCCGCTGCTGCTGTATGATCAGCTGTTCGCTGTTTGATGTTGCCGCCAGCAACGGTTGGCTGAATATAAATAGCGGCAAGACAACGGAGCCAAATGGAATACAGCCCTTGCGCACAGCAAGGCCGAGCGAAGAGTAAGCGGAGTGGCGCATTACTTTTTCCCTGTCGAAAGACAAATAAAAGATAAGAATTGTAAATAAACGCAAACATTATGCGCACGAATAGCTCACGATCAACTTAATTTTGCTCGGTAATGGGCGCTGGGTAACAAAATGCTTAATAAGAAGGATCTGCAATGCTAATGCCGGCGCTGTTAAGCTAAGCCAAAAATAACAACTAACAAATTGTTTTTAATCACTATATTTATAAATCCATTTTAATCGACATTCATATTCATGAATAATTGCATCTAAACAATGCAATTATTCATCACCGAGTCATTAACGCTAAACAGGTTACAACCTTTAAGAAATTTCCTATTTCAAATACGATTAACCACTTTATTAGCTCCCACCAGAAATCAAATTCGCGATTAATTGCCATGCTGTTTTTTAATTATATTTGTCAATGCGTTACTTATTCACAATCGATATAACTTATTCCGCCATCAAGTCATAGCCACCTCGCAGTCTGCTGCCTTTCGCCTGGTGCGACAGATTCTTTCGTTGCAATGCTAAACCGGTTCTTCTATTTTAGCTCGCCATCTGACACGGGTGAAAACAGAGGTTGAACATGGTTAATCGCGTATGGGTTCTGGGTGATGCAGTCGTCGACCTGGTGCCTGAAAACTCAAACAGTTACCTTAAGTGTCCCGGTGGTGCGCCTGCCAATGTGGCGGTTGGCATTGCCCGCCTGGGCGGCGACAGCGCCTTTATCGGCCGGGTTGGCCAAGACAGTTTCGGCACCTTCTTGCAACAGGTACTGAGCGAAGAACAGGTGGATATTGGCCATATGTTCCAGGACCCCGATCACCACACCTCCACCGTGGTGGTGGACCTTGATTTGTCGGGCGAGCGCTCCTTCACTTTCATGGTCAATCCCAGTGCCGACCTGTTCCTGCAGCCTGAAGATCTGCCTGAATTCAACGCCGATGAATGGCTGCACGTCTGCTCTATTGCCTTGTCGCAGGAGCCCAGCCGCAGCACCACGTTTGCCGCCATGGAGAACATCAAGGCGGCCGGCGGCTGGGTCAGCTTTGACCCGAACATTCGTGAAGAGGTCTGGCGTCAACCGGATGCGCTGCGCACCTGTTTGCAAAAGGCCCTGCTGCTGGCAGACGTGGTGAAAATCTCGCTGGAAGAGCTGAGTTTTATCAGCAATATCGGTGAGTTGGATAGTGCCATTGACTGGATGATGCAACGCTACCCGCTGCGTTTATTGCTGGTGACGCTGGGCGGCAACGGCGTATGCGTACACGACGGCAAGCAGATCCGGCATTTCCGTGCCCCCACAATCACCCCTGTCGATACTACCGGTGCAGGCGACGCTTTTGTTGCCGGCCTGCTGGCGGCGCTGGCGCAGATCGGCGCTTTGCCGCAGGAGGAACAATGGCCGGCGGTGATCGCTCAGGCTCAGGCCTGCGGCGCATTGGCGACTACCGCCAAAGGTGCGATGACCGCGCTGCCGCATGCCGACGAGCTCCGGGCCTTCCTTCGCCGCTGAGCCGCCCACAGTAAACCCGGCCCCGACAGACCCGAGATTAAGCAAACAATATCGGGGCCACATTCGCCCTTGCCAGTTCAGGCACAATTTGCGGAGTCGATCACAATAGCTGAATCGGGTTAGCAAACTTGATTGCCAGCCGCACAGCAACTCACTATCTTTCATCCTGAAAAACCGGTTTAGCAATTTAGCAAAAAATAATAACAACCTTCCCGGATGATAGAAAATCATGAAAAAACTTAGCTATCTGGCCATCACTACAGGGCTTCTCATCTCTACCTCTACCTCTGCCGCTGCGGCAGGCGCCAACGACAGCATCGAAGCGCGTCTCAATGCGTTGGAACAGCGGCTGCAGCAGGCCGAACAACGGGCGAGCCAGGCAGAAACGCGCGCCACGGCGGCGGAGCGCAAGGCTCAGCAGTTGGAGCAGCGTACCGCCAACACCGAGCGGCAAACCGTACAAGTGGCGCAGCGTACCGCGACGCTGGAAACCCAGGCCGCACCTGCCAGCAACCTGAAGCTCACCGGCTTAACCGATCTCAAGCTATACGGCGACGTCGAATTCAACCTGGACGGCGCCAGCCGCAGCGGCCAGTTGACGTCGTTGAAAGGCAGCGACAACAAGGACTGGAAGCCCGGTAACAAAGAAAAGTGGGATATCAACGGTCGCATACTGGTCGGCGTGGACGGTTATCGCCGCAACCCGGATGGCAACTTTTCTGGTTTCAGCGTGCAACCGCTGGCAGACATGACCGGCAAAATGAACCTCGACGATGCCGCCTTCTTCTTCGGTAACGAAAAGAACTGGCAAACCAAGATTGGTCGCTTTGAAGCCTATGACATGTTCCCGCTCAATCAGGACACTTTCATCCAGTATTCCGGCAATACCGCCAACGATTTGTATGCTGATGGCTTCGGTTATATCTACATGATGAAAGAAGGACGCGGTCGTAGCAGCAGCGGCGGTAACCTGATGCTGAGCAAGTACGCCGGCGACTTCTACTTCGAGCTGAATACGCTGGTCGAAGACGGTACTTCGCTGTTTCAGGACGACGCCTATCACGGCAACAGCCTGGATAACAAAAAGAATGTCGCCTACCTGCGGCCGGTGATCGCCTGGAAAAAAGATCGGCTCAGCGCGGCGGTGGCGATGGAAAGCAACGTGGTCAACAACGCCTATGGCTACCATGACGGTCAGGGACAATTCGTCGACCAATCCAAGCGCAACGGCTATGGCATGACCCTCAGTTGGAACAACACTGCCACTCATCCGGACAACGGCGTGGTCGCCAACCTGAGCACTGCCTATCTTGACGCCTCCGGCGAGCAGGACTTTACCGCCGGGGTCAACGTGCTGTGGCGCCGCTTTGAAGTGGGTTATATCTATGCTCACAACAACATCAAAGAGTTTAACACTGCCGGAATGACGGCCGATATCAGCAACCCGCTCAGCGAACCGGGCAAGTATGACATCCACACAATCCATACTTCGTATCAGATACCTAACATCATGAATATGAAGAATTTCAATTTGTACCTCGGCGCCTACGTTTCGATGCTGGAGGCCAATGCCGAGAACAAGATAGCCAACGCCAATAACGATCAGCGCTATGGCGTACGTGCCAGATTCAAGTACTTCTTCTGACGCGGATGAACTGATTTCCGCCGCGAAAAACCGCGGCGGCATTTTTATTTATGAAGGGAGTGAACATGGACATAACCGCAACCGCCAACGCGCTATTGCCGCTGCTCGGCGGTAAAGAAAATATCGCCAGTGCCGCCCACTGCGCCACGCGCCTTCGTCTGGTGCTGGTGGATGACAGCAAGGTAGACAAAGTGGCGATCGGCAAGCTGGACGGGGTGAAAGGCTGCTTTAGCAACGCCGGGCAGATCCAGGTGATTTTCGGTACCGGGCTGGTCAACAAGGTGCACGCGGAATTTATCAAAGCGGCCGGCGTCAGCGAATCCAGCAAATCGGAAGCTGCCGACATAGCCGCTAAAAAACTTAATCCGCTGCAACGCATCGCCCGCCTGCTGTCGAATATCTTCGTGCCGATCATTCCGGCCATCGTCGCCTCCGGCCTGCTGATGGGCCTGCTCGGCATGGTGAAAACCTACGGCTGGGCCGATGCCAACAGCGCCCTGTTCGTGATGCTGGACATGTTCAGTTCGGCGGCGTTCATCATTTTACCGATCCTGATCGGTTTCACCGCGGCGCGCGAGTTCGGCGGTAACCCCTATCTGGGAGCCACGCTCGGCGGCATTCTGACGCATCCGGCGCTGACCAACGCCTGGGGCGTGGCAGGTGGTTTCCATACCATGGATTTCTTCGGGCTGGAGATCGCCATGATCGGCTATCAGGGCACGGTATTCCCGGTGCTGCTGACGGTGTGGTTTATGAGCGTACTGGAAAAACAGCTGCGTAAGGTGATCCCCAACGCGCTGGATTTGATCCTGACGCCGTTCCTGACGGTGGTGATCTCCGGCTTCGTCGCCATGCTGTTTATCGGCCCCGCCGGGCGCGCACTGGGTGACGGCATCTCCTTTGTCCTCAGCACGTTGATTACCCACGCCGGTTGGTTTGCCGGCTTGCTGTTCGGCGGCCTCTATTCCGCTATCGTGATCACCGGCATTCACCACAGCTTCCACGCCGTCGAAGCCGGACTGCTCGGTAACCCGAATATCGGCGTTAACTTCCTGCTGCCGATCTGGTCAATGGCCAACATCGCCCAGGGTGGCGCCTGTCTGGCGGTGTATTTCAAAACCCGTGACGCAAAAATCAAAGCCATTGCGGTACCTTCGGCCTTTTCCGCCATGCTTGGCATTACCGAAGCGGCGCTTTTCGGCATCAACCTGCGCTTTGTGAAACCGTTTTTGGCGGCTCTGGCGGGCGGTGCGCTCGGTGGAGCCTGGGTGGTGGCCAATCATGTCGGCATGAACGCCGTCGGGCTCACGGCGATTCCGGGAATGGCAATCGTGCAGGCCAGTTCGCTGGTGAGTTATATCATTGGTCTGGTGATCGCCTTTGGCAGCGCCTTTACCCTCTCGTTGTTGCTGAAATACAAAACGGACAGTGAATGATGGAAGAACTAAACCTGATGAAACAGGCCGTTCAGGCGATGATGAGCGGCATGCCCAAGGCGCTGCGCGATCCGCACCGACCGGCGTGGCACCTGGCCCCCAGCGTCGGGCTGCTCAACGATCCCAATGGCTTTATTCAGCATAACGGGGTTTACCACCTGTTCTATCAGTGGAACCCGCTGGGCTGCGATCACCGCAACAAATGCTGGGGTCACTGGCAGTCGACGGATCTGGTCCACTGGCAGCACCAGCCGGTGGCGCTGGTGCCGGGAGCCTGCTACGACAGCCATGGCTGTTATTCCGGCTCGGCGATAGTGGCAGACGGCAAAATCATGCTGGCCTACACCGGCAACGTAAAATATCCCGACGGCTCGCGCACCGCCTATCAATGCCTGGCGCAGGAAAATGCTCACGGCGGTTATGACAAGCTCGGGCCTGTATTGCCGCTGCCGCCGGGTTATAGCGGCCACGTGCGCGATCCGAAGGTCTGGCGCCATCAGGACAACTGGTACATGGTGCTCGGCGCCCGTGACCTGCAGGATCGCGGTAAGGTTTTACTGCTGCGCTCCGCCGAGCTGCGAAACTGGCAGTTGCTGGGTGAAATCGCCGGCTCACAGCTGAACGGCATCGGTGACTTCGGCTATATGTGGGAATGCCCGGATCTGTTTACGCTGGACGATGCCGAGGTGCTTATCTGCTGCCCGCAAGGCCTGGCGGCGGAGGCCGAACGCTATCTCAATGTTTACCAGGCGGGGTATTTCACCGGCAGGCTGGACTATCGACAGGTCACTTTCGACCATCAGGATTTCCACGAACTGGATGCCGGGTTTGAATTCTACGCGCCGCAGACCACCCTGACCGAAGACGGTCGCCGGCTACTGGTTGGCTGGATGGGCGTGCCGGAGCAAGACGAGGATTGCCACCCGACCCTGCAGTATGGCTGGATCCATATTCTGACCTGCCCACGGGAGCTGTCGTTGCATAACGGCAGACTCTGCCAACGTCCGGCACGTGAACTGCAACAGCTGAGGGGCGAAAACCGCCAATGGCAGGGCACCGCCGACGACGCGCCCTGCTGGCCTGTCGACAGCGCGGAACTGCTGCTGGCGCCAAACGGCGCGTTCAACGCCGACTTTGGCGGGGCGATGGCCCTGAATTGGGATGGCACCGTGCTGCGGCTGACGCGCAACAACCTGCGCAGCGGGCAGCCGGAGCACCGTTACTGGCGCGGTGAGCTGACTCAGCTGCAGATACTGTTCGACCGTTCGAGCGTGGAGATTTTTATCAACCACGGCGAAGCGACCATGAGTTCGCGCTACTTCCCCGGCCCACAACCCTTGCTGCACCTGAGCGGTAAAGCGCAGCTGGCGCTCGAGCACTGGTCGCTGACGCCATGCATGCTAGAATGACGCATCCTTCGATGAATTCAGATGCCGTCAGTGAAAAAAAATAAACGCATAACCATCAGTGATATTGCCGCACTGGCCGGCGTGTCGAAATCGACCGCCAGCCTGGTGCTTAATGGCCGCAGCAAGGAGTATCGGGTGTCCGACGATACCCGCGATCGCATCCTGGCGCTGGCCGGCGAGCACCATTACCAGCCCAGCTTCCATGCCCGTTCGCTGCGTTCCTCCCGTAGCCATACCCTGGGGCTGGTGGTGCCGGAAATGACCAACTACGGTTTTGCGGTGATTTCACGCGAGCTGGAAACCCTGTGCCGCGAGGCCGGTTTGCAGTTGCTGATCGCCTGTACCGACGAAAACCCGGCGCAGGAAATGATGGCGGTGAACAGCCTGGTGCAGCGTCAGGTCGACGGCCTGATTGTCGCCTCCAGCCAGCTCAACGATGCGGAATACCAAAAGATTAACGCCAGCTTGCCGGTAGTGCAGATGGACCGCTTGATTACCGGCTCCGAACTGCCGCTGGTGATCACCGACTCGCTGAGCTCGACCGCTACGCTGGTGGAGAACGTCGCGCGCCAGCATCCTGACGAGTTCTATTTCCTTGGCGGGCAACCGCGCATCTCGCCAACCCGCGATCGATTGGCCGGTTTTCAGCTCGGCCTTGAGCGCGCCGGCGTGGTGTGTAAACCGGAATGGATCATCAACGGCAATTATCACCCCAGCTCCGGCTACGAGATGTTCGCCCAGTTGTGCGCACAGTTGGGCCGTCCGCCAAAAGCGTTATTTACCGCCGCCTGTGGTCTGCTGGAAGGGGTGTTGCGCTACCTGAATCAGCACCAGTTGATGGAGAGCGACCTGCATTTGTGCAGTTTCGACGATCACTACCTGTTCGATGGCCTGACGCTGAAAATCGACACCGTGGCCCAAGACTGTCGTGCTCTGGCGCAACACAGTTTCGACATGGTCAGCGCGCTGATTGACGAGCAGCCCCTGGAACAGAACGCGCTTTACCTGCCGGGCAATATCCACTGGCGCCACGCCGGTTCGAAGGCGCTGCTCGGCCAGCCCTGACTTGAGTTTTTTCTTTTCCCGCTTAAGGAGCTCAGCATGAGCCGTGAGATTAACAAAGATACCCAGCTGTGCATGTCGCTGGCCGGTCGCCCAGGCAACTTCGGTACTCGCTTTCATAACTATCTGTATCAGGAACTGGATCTGAACTTTATCTACAAGGCGTTCACTACCCAGGATATCCAGGCGGCAGTGGGCGGAGTACGGGCTTTGGGCATCCGTGGTTGCGCGGTTTCCATGCCGTTCAAAGAGAGCTGCATCCCTTTCCTCGATGAGCTGGACGCTTCCGCAACGGCGATTGAATCGGTCAATACCATCGTCAATGACGCCGGTTTTTTGCGGGCCTATAACACGGATTATATCGCCATCGCCAAATTGCTGGCCCAGTACCAAATCCCGACAGAAACCTCCTTTGCCCTGCGCGGCAGCGGCGGTATGGCAAAAGCGGTGACCGCGGCACTGCGTGACGCCGGTTTTAAAAATGGCCATATCATCGCCCGCAACCCGCAGGCCGGACAGGCTCTGGCCAGTGCATACGGTTATCAGTGGCAGGCGCAAGTCGATGAGCTAAAAGTGGATATGGTGATCAACGTAACGCCAATCGGCATGGCCGGCGGTGCAGAAGCGGAGCAATTGGCTTTCGCGCCCGCGACTGTCGATGCGGCGAAAATCGTCTTCGACGTGGTGGCACTGCCTGCGGAAACCCCGCTGGTCCGTTACGGACGTGAGCACGGCAAACAGGTGATTACCGGGGCAGAAGTGATTGCGTTGCAGGCGCTGGAACAGTTTGTCCTCTACACCGGCGTACGTCCTACCGATGAGCAAATCGCCCGTGCTGCAGCGCACGCTCGCGGTTAAAAACGCTAAACAACGCCAGGGCCGCGGTTCGTTTGAGCGGCCTTGATGGCCTAGCGATGAGCCAGCAGACGCAAAATATTTCTCGCACCGTGAAGTACTCGCTCGATCCTGACATTACGTTGTATCGCTGTGAAAACGATTAGGTATTTGCCGTAGGCGCTGATCCTGACGTCCCGACCAAGCTCAGGTCGCTTTTGGTAGGTTTCCGGCGACTCGCCGATTCGCTGGCATTGGTTATACAGTTCAGAAATAAAACTCAGCGCCCGGGCCGGGTTATCCTGTGCAATATGATCGCCAATACTTTCAATGTCATATATCGCTGCCGGCGATATTGTTAGCTTAATCAGTCACTTACGTTATCCACCATCCGTTGGTATTTAGCCCGCAAGCGCGCAAACGCCTCATCCGCCGGGACTCCCTCACCACTTTCAACTCCCTGTACAATGGCCACTTGCAACTCTTCAATTTTCATCGCGCGCTCATGTTCTTCAAGCAGACGCAGCCCTGCCCGTATCACTTCGCTGACGTTGCCGTAACGTCCGCTGTCAATTTGCTCATGAACGAACTTTTCAAAATGAGGGCTTAAAGCAATGCTAGTTGGCATGGCCGACTCCGGAAAGTAGTGTTAATTACTATCTATTAGTATTTTCATTTGTCGGCAATGCGTCAAGCCCCTGTACGAAATTCAGTCAATAAAAAAGGGCGCCTGAGCGCTGGGGAATCCCCAGTAATGGGCGGGTGAAAAAGACAGGCATAGAGTTTTGTGATCTACTGATTGTTCCAACAATTCAATGAGATCATCTCTATGCCTGCTCGCCGAGTATGTCAGAAGTTCTTCCGTGAGGCTTTAACCCCGTTCCACAAATATCGCCAAAATGCTTTGCTGGATGCAACCGTTGCATTAATCAACGGTGCTTCACTGACTCTAACCAGCATCGGACGATTTTTACCCGGTCAGGCTCAGGTTAAAAACAAAATTAAACGTGTTGACCGTCTGCTGGGTAACGAGTCACTTCACCATGATATTCCTCTGATTTTTAGAAACATTATCTCGATGCTGACAAGTCAGTTGCCCCTGTGCGTCATTGCCGTTGACTGGAGCGGTTATCCGTCACAGGAATATCACGTCCTTCGTGCCAGTCTGATTTGTGACGGACGTTCCATCCCGCTGCTGAGCGAAGTTGTACCGTCAAAAAAAAAGCATAATGCTATGATACAAAAAGCATTCCTTGATGAACTCTTTGAGGCGGTAAACCCGAAAGCCAGAGTCATCATTCTCACTGACGCAGGATTCCAGAATGCCTGGTTCCGGCATATTAAGTCACTCGGCTGGGATTTTATTGGTCGTATCAGGGGCAATATTCAGTTATGCCTCGACAGTAAAGGTGAATACTGGTTCAGGCGGCAAATATTAGTAGCCAAAAACAAACCGGAATACCTGGGGGCTGGAACCCTTGCCCGGGCTGATTACGCCAGATGTGACGGATACTTTTACCTCCATAAAAAAGCGGCGGAGGGGAGAAAATATAAGCGTTCCCGCTGCGGTATCGACAGACCCTCACAAATTAAAGACGCTCGCTCAGCAGCAAAAGAACCGTGGCTTATCTTCAGCAGTACGAATGATTTTAAGCCTCGTGAAGTCATGAAGTTATACAGTCGTCGGATGCAAATAGAACAGAACTTTCGTGATGAGAAGAGTGAGCGTTTTGGGTTTGGTCTGCGAGCCAGCTATAGCCGTTCATGTGGAAGGATGCAGGTACTGAGCCTGCTGGCGACACTGAGCACAATAGTGCTGTGGCTTGTGGGTTATCACGCTGAAAATAAGGGATTACATCTGAGATATCAGGCCAACAGCATTAAATCGCGCCGGGTGATCTCGTATCTGACATTAGCGGAGAATGTCCTTCGACATTCTCCGCTAATTTTACGTCGAACGGTGCTGAGCACCATTCTTAACCACCTCGCCAAAACCTACCGAAATATGGTGTTGGTTTATTAGCGCTGATTTAGTGGGGATCCCTCAGCGCCTGAGCGCCCTTCTAATCCTGGGTGATGCCAGCCCGCTACTTGGCGGTGCCTTCCATCCCCACCAGCCCCACTTTCAGGTAGCCGGCTTTACGCAGCGTATCCATTACGCTCATCAGCGTTTCGTAGTCCACACTCTTATCCGCCTGGAAGAAGATGGTGGTCTCTTTGTTCGCCTGCGTCCGTTGATCCAGCACCGACGTCAGTTGATCTGCACTGACCGCCTGCTCACCAACATAGAGCTGTTTGTCCGCTTTCACCGACAGGAACACCGGCTTTTCCGGACGCGGCTGAGGTTTGGCGGAGGACGCCGGGAGATCGACACGGATATCTACCGTTGCCAGCGGCGCGGCCACCATAAAGATGATCAACAGCACCAGCATGACGTCGATAAACGGCGTCACGTTGATTTCATGCAGTTCGCCGCTGTCGTCCAGATCTTCATTTAAGCGCATCGCCATAACTCACCCCACCCGCAGTTGGTGTGAATGCTGTGAGCGTTTGGCTTCCGCCGTGGCGGCCAGATCCAAATCACGGCCCAGCAACAGCAGAACCTGTGCCGCTACGTCGCCAACCTGAGCGCGGTGACCACTGATCACACGGGCAAAGATGTTATAAATCACCACTGCCGGAATAGCGGCGACCAGGCCCAGTGCGGTAGCCAGCAGCGCTTCTGCGATGCCGGGCGCAACCACGGCCAGGTTGGTGGTTTGTGAGTGGGCGATGCCGATAAAGCTGTTCATGATGCCCCAAACGGTACCGAACAGACCGACAAACGGCGAAATGGCACCGATGGTCGCCAGGAAGCCATTGCCACGTCCCATGTTACGGCTGTAGCCCGCTACGCGACGCTCCAGACGGAAACCGGTACGTTCCTTGATGCCATTGTTGTCGTTGGACGCCGCCGACAGCTCCAGTTCGTTTTGCGCATCATTCAGCAACACGGAGCTGATGCTTTCGTCAGAGAAGCTCTGCGCCAGTTCGGACGCTTCGTCCAGCGAGCGTACGTTGGCCAACGCCAGCTGTTCGCGGCGCAGACGGCGCTTGGCGCGGAACAGTTCGCTGCCCTTGGAGAACAAGATGGTCCAGGTGACGATAGACGCCAGCACCAGGCCGATCATCACGATTTTCACCACGATGTCCGCATGCTGGTACATACCCCAGACGGACAGGTCCATACCGCGGGTTTCCGGCGGCTGGATGGTCGGTTGCGGGTTGACCGGAGTGAGGGTTTCAGGCGCTGCCGCAGCAGGCGCGCTGGCTGCCGGAGCCACGCTTTCGGTAACGGCCGGATTAGTCGCCGGTGCCGCATGAGCACTGCCGGCCAGACCTGCCACCAATACCATTGAAGCTAACAGACCACGGCCGAACGCCTGGCCCCATTGCGCCCGGCCCTGACCGAACGATCCTTGATTTAAATTCTTGCCAGCCGTTTTCACGCTGTGCCTCCACCCGTTACCGATCAAAATTGAGGAATAATTCAGCGTGCGATCATATCAAACCAATCAGGGATTGATAGTAGTTCTCATTATTATTTACCAAATAATCGGGAAAATTACTCCTGCGGCGCACTTATGGCTCCCTGGCGAACCCATTCGCCGCCTGTTCGAGCCTATATGTACCCTTTATAGGGCTATTTCGTCACTTTTACCGCACAGGGCTGCAACAAAGACAGGGGATTTGTCGCATTTTACTGTTACATCCCGGTCTCACCGATAAACTCGCTTGGTTATCGCCGTCAGGCAGAAGGATGGCATGCGAGAGCACGATTGAGCAGAAGATTATAGCCGTTTCTACATTTGGATGTTAAAACGTCTGGATGGCTATAAAGCGTCGTGCTAACGTAAGGGCTATTGCAAATGGCCCGTGAAGATCAAGCAAAGGTGAGCCCGCTCCTATGACGTCTAAAAACATCGAAACTACCCTGATTGGCGCCGGGCGCAGCAAGCGCTATACCCAGGGCTCCGTCAACCCCGTCACCCAACGCGCTTCTTCATTGGTATTTGACTCCGTGGCGGCCAAAAAAGAGGCTACCGCCAAACGTGCTCATGGCGAGCTGTTTTACGGCCGACGCGGCACCCTGACCCACTTCGCGTTGCAGGATGCGATGGTCGAGCTGGAGGGCGGCGCGGGCTGCGTGCTCTATCCTTGCGGCGCGGCGGCGGTCTCCAACGCCATTCTGTCCTTTGTCGGCGCGGGCGACCATCTGCTGATGACCGGCTCCGTCTATGAGCCGACGCAGGACTTTTGTACCCATATTCTGAGCCGCATGAATGTGGAAACCACCTATTTCGACCCGCTGATCGGCGCCGATATCGCCGGACTGATTCAACCCAATACCCGTGTGGTGTTCCTTGAATCACCCGGCTCGATCACTATGGAGATCCAGGATATCCCGGCGATGGTGCAGGCGATTCGCGCCGTGGCACCTGAAGTGGTAATCATGATCGATAACACCTGGGCGGCCGGCATTTTGTTCAAGGCGCTGGATTTTGATATCGACATTTCGATTCAGGCTGGCACCAAATATATTATCGGCCATTCCGATTACATGCTCGGCACCGCCGTGGCTAACGAGCGCTGTTGGGACCAACTGCGTGAATACTCTTATTTGATGGGCCAGATGGTAGACGCCGATACCGCTTATATGGCCAGCCGCGGTTTGCGCACCCTGGGCGTACGCCTGAAGCAGCACCAGCAGAGCAGCATCGAAGTCGCCCATTGGCTGGCCCAGCGACCAGAAGTGGCGGTGGTCAATCACCCGGCGCTGCCTGGTTGCAAGGGCCACGAGTTTTACCTGCGCGATTTTAACGGCTGCAACGGCCTGTTTTCTTTCGTGCTGAAACAGCGCCTGAGCGACGTGCAGTTAGCCGAGTTTCTGGATAACTTCAGCCACTTCAGCATGGCCTATTCCTGGGGCGGCTTTGAATCCTTGATCCTGGCTAATCAGCCGGAAGAACTGGAAGCCATTCGCCCAGCGGGTGGCATAGACTTCTCCGGCACTCTGGTACGCCTGCATATCGGCCTGGAAAATGTGCAGGATCTGATCGCCGATCTCGCCGCCGGGTTCGACCGAATTGCCAATACGCGCTAACAGAACGCCTGCTTGCATCGGCAACTTTATTCGCCTTGTTTAATGTGTGCTTAAGCTATTAGCGTTACACTAGGCGGGTAACTGTCAGATACGGCCAACACTGTGCCCTGGATACCCTGAAGCCAGGCGCAACCGGTATGCAACAGGATAAATAATGGATGTATTACGAGAGATTGTTCATGCGCTTTGGCAGCAGGACTTCATTGCCCTTGCCGATCCCAGCGTAATTTGGGTGGTTTATGCGGTGCTTTTCACCACTCTATTTTTAGAAAACGGACTACTGCCAGCTTCCTTCTTACCCGGCGACAGCCTGCTGCTGTTATCCGGCGCGCTGATCGCCAAAGGCGTGATGGCCTTTGTGCCAACGCTGATCATTTTGACCATCGCCGCCAGCCTGGGCTGCTGGCTGAGCTACCTGCAGGGCCGTTGGTTGGGCCATACCAATCTGGTCAAAGGCTGGTTGCTGCAACTGCCCGCTCAGTATCACCAACGTGCACACAACCTGTTTAACCGCCATGGCCTGACGGCGCTGGTCATCGGCCGTTTTCTGGGTTTTGTTCGCACCCTGCTGCCCACCATGGCCGGGATTTCTGGCCTGAACAGCACCCGTTTTCAGTTCTTTAACTGGCTAAGCGCGGTGATTTGGGTAGGTGCAGTGGTCGGCCTCGGCTACGCTTTCAGCCAGATCCCTTTGGTTAAACGCTATGAGAGCCAGGTGATGACCGGGCTGATGATACTGCCGTTGGTGCTGCTGCTGGTTGGCCTGGTGGGCGGCATGCTGGTTATCTGGCGTAAAAAACGCGCCGCCTCTTCCTGATACCCGGACGGGCGGCCATCGTCGCCCTTAAAGCGCTTTTTCAACCAACGCCAGTCTGGGAGGCAGCTTGCTCACCAGCGTATCCACCGCCAATCGAACCTTCAAAGGCAAATGCGGCGTTTGCGGCCAAACCGCGTGAACGTCGAATGACATGCCGGGCCGATTGCGCATCAGCCTGACCAATTCCCCTTCCAACAACGATTCGCGCACCAGCCAGCAAGGTAACCAGGCTATGCCAAACCCCGCTACCGTGGCATCCGCAATCGCCTGCAGGTCATCCATCTGTAACCCTTTCTTCGGTATCACCTCCTGCTCTTTTCCGCAGGCATCCAGAAGCGTCCAGTTGCGAACCACGCCGGCGCGCATGTAGGTCACCGCATCATGTTGTGCCAACTGTTCGAGGGTTTTGGGTTCGCCGCTGCGCAACAGATATTCCGGAGCCGCGCACAATGTCATACGGTGGTCGCCAACGCGCCGTGCCACCAACCCACTGCTACTGACCAGCGTACCGTTGCGGATCGCCAGGTCAAAACCGTCCTCAATCAAATCCACCACGCGGTCGTTGAATGACAGCTCCAACTCCAGCCCAGGATGCTCACGCGCCATACTGGTCAACAGCGGCGCAATGCACATGCGGCCAAACAGCACCGGCATCGACACCCTCAGCCTGCCGTTGACCTGCTGCTTCCCCGACTCCAGCAGCATTTCTGCGGTACGTATCTCTTCCAGTGCCCGCAGACAACGTTCGTAAAACAGCGCACCGTCGTCGGTCAGGCTCAGGCTGCGGGTCGTGCGATGAAACAAGCGAACGGCCAACCGTTGCTCCAGGCGGGCGATGGTTTTCCCCACCGCCGAACGCGAAAGGTGTAGCCGGCTAGCCGCCAGCGCAAAACTGCCTGCCTCCACCGCGGTGACAAATACCGAAATGCCGTTCAATCGATCGCTCATGATTTGTAGCCCTGAAAGAAACAATCAAAGGAAATCTTATCGCCACTGGCGAACTTCTATCAACGATATTATCAGCAGGTCTGTTTATCGCTGACTTTGGAGTCAATCATGGCCGAAACAATGCAACGCTGGACAATGGACGCCCTGGGGCGCCAACACCTGCAACTGAACGAAAGCGTCATACCGCAACCGGGACCGCACCAGATCAGAGTGAAAGTGAATGCGGTATCGCTCAATTACCGCGACAAACTGGTCATTGAAACCGGCATGGGACTAGAACTGCCGCAGCCCTTCACGCCAGCCTCCGACATGGCCGGCGAAGTCGACGCCATTGGGCCCGACGTCACCCGTTTTCAGCCCGGCGAACGGGTGATTTCCACCTTTAGCCCCGGCTGGATCGATGGCCGGCAAAAACCCTATGGTAATGCGCGCATCCCACCCTACCGCACTCTGGGCGGCTTTTATCAGGGCATGCTGGCGGAATACGTGGTGCTGCACGAAGACTGGTTGGCGGCTGCGCCCACCTCGCTGGACGATGCGCAGGCCAGTACCCTGCCCTGTGCCGGACTGACCGCCTGGTTCGCGCTGGTGGAACAGGGCCAGCTGCACGCCGGAGAATCGGTGCTGGTACAGGGCACTGGTGGCGTGGCGCTGTTCGGGCTGCAAATCGCCAAAATGCTGGGTGCCGAGGTCTATGTTACCTCCGGCAGCGATGAAAAACTGGCGCGAGCCAAAGCCTTGGGTGCCGATCATGGCATTAACCGTCTGACTGCGGACTGGGTAGAAAAGGTGTACCAGTTGACCCAGGATCGCGGCATCGACCACGTGATTGACACCGTGGGTGGCCCTAATCTCGGTAATTCGGTGCGCGCCGTTGCGGTGCACGGGCGTATCTCGGTGATCGGGGCGCTGGAGGGCTTTGAAGTTTCGGCTCCCGCAGGGCCGCTGCTGATGAAATCACCGGTCATTCAGGGTATTGGTGTCGGCCACCGCCGCGCACTGGAAGATCTGGTGCGTGCGGTGGACGTTAATGCCCTACAGCCGGTGATCGACCAGCGCTACCGCTTTGATCAATTGCCGCAGGCGCTCGATCACCTCGATCGCGGAGCATTCGGTAAAATTGTGCTGACGCGCTGAATCACTGCCCGGCGGCGAGATTAACCTTCCATCATTAAAGGAGGGTTTTCGCGCAGTCGGGCAACTTCGTCACTCGGCGTCACGCCAAAGAAACGTTTGAACTCGCGGCTGAACTGCGAAGCGCTTTCGTAGCCGACACGGATCGCCGCGGTGCTGGCTTTCAAACCGTCGTGTACCATCAGCAAACGCGCCTTGTGCAAGCGATAGGATTTCACATATTGCAGCGGCGAGGTGTTGGTCACCGCCTTGAAGTTATGGTGAAACGCCGAGATGCTCATATTCACCTCCCCCGCCAACTGCTCAACGTTGAGATTGTCCGCATATTGGTTCTCAATACGCCGCAGCGCCTTGGCAATTTGGCTGAAGTGCGTATGGCGGTTAACCAATTCCTGCAATGAGGCGCCACAGGCTCCGCGCAGTACGTGGTAGAGAATTTCACGTACAATCTGCGGCCCCAGTACGCGTGCATCCAGCGGTTTGGCCATCACATCCAGCAGGCGTTCGGTGGCGCACAACAGTTCTTCCGACAGCTCGGCCAGGTTCACCCCGCTGCTTTCTCTGCGCGGCTTCACCAGGTAGTCGTCATCGCCGATGTCGATCAACAGGTCCTGCAGCATTTGGCTGTCGATATTCACCGACAGCCCCACCAGCGGCAATTCCGGGCTGGCGAAGGTTTCGCACTCAAACGGCAGCGGCACCGTCATCAACAGATAATTGCGCGGGTCATACTGGAAAACCCGATTACCGCAGTAGCCGACCTTATGCCCCTGGAAAATGATCACCACACCCGGCTCATACATCACCGGCTGGCGCGGGCAATGACGATCGACATAAAGAATTTTCACCAGCGGCACCGGCGAGGGCGTGTAACCGTTGCTCTCGGCAAAGCAGGCCGCCTGGCGCGCCATGCGGCCGCGCAGTTCATCGATTTCGCTCACGGAAACACCCTCTTACATTAAGAATAATTCGGCATAAATAATAGTTTAAAACTCTATTTTTCTACAACACTTTGTAGGAATAGGCAAGACTCGGGCAGGAATGTGCATTGTGCTGCTGAGCCAAGTTACTGACAATACACCTCAGATATTTTGCGCCAGCGGCGCTTGCCACATGCAGAAGAGAAATTACCCATGCAAAACTTTATTCTTCATACCCCAACCAAAATCCTGTTCGGCCAAGACCAAATCGCCGGCCTGGCACAGCAGATCCCTGCCGACGCACGCATTCTGATCACCTACGGTGGCGGCAGCGTGAAGAAAAATGGCGTGCTGGATCAGGTGTATGCCGCACTGGCGGGCCGCAACGTGCAGGAGTTTTCCGGCATTGAGCCTAACCCAACCTACGAAACGCTGATGAAAGCGGTCGAAGTGGTGCGCGCAGAGAATATCGATTTCCTGCTGGCGGTCGGCGGCGGCTCCGTGGTTGATGGCACCAAGTTTATTGCCGCAGCGGCCCATTATCAGGCGGATGCCGATCCATGGCACATCCTGAAAACCGTGGGCAGTGAAATCAAAGGCGCGGTGCCAATGGGCTGCGTACTGACACTGCCGGCCACCGGTTCTGAGTCCAACAGCGGCGCAGTGATCACCCGCAAAAGCAGCGGCGACAAACAGCATTTCTTCTCGCCACACGTGCAACCGCTGTTCGCGGTGCTGGATCCGGTAGTAACCTACTCTCTGCCGCCGCGCCAAATCGCCAATGGCGTAGTCGATGCCTTTGTCCACACCATCGAGCAGTACCTGACCTACCCGGTCGACGCCAAAGTGCAAGATCGCTTTGCCGAAGGCCTGCTGCTGACGCTGTTGGAAGATGGCCCGCGCGCGCTGTCCGAGCCGGAAAACTATGCGGTGCGCGCCAACGTGATGTGGAGCGCAACCATGGCCTTGAACGGCCTGATCGGTGCCGGTGTGCCGCAGGATTGGGCAACCCATATGCTGGGCCACGAATTGACCGCCATGCACGGTTTGGATCATGCCCAGACGCTGGCGATTGTTCTGCCTGCGCTGCTGATCGAGAAAAAAGCGCAGAAACGCGAAAAACTGCTGCAGTACGCCGACCGCGTTTGGGGCCTGCGCGATGGCAGTGAAGACAGCCGCATCGACGGTGCCATTGCCGCCACTCGTGCTTTCTTCGAACAAATGGGCGTACCGACCCGCATGGCGGATTACCAGCTCGACGGCAGCTCTATCCCGGCGTTGCTTGATAAACTGCATCAGCACGGCATGACAGCACTTGGCGAGCATCAAGACATCACCCTCGAAGTCAGCCAACGCATTTATAACGCGGCGCGTTAATCGCAAACCGCCTATTTCCTGCTAGGCTTTAGTTTCAACTTCTCTCCTGCGCCCGACTCTTCATCGGGCGCAGTTCAATGCGCTATTCGCGCTGCCGATCCTCATCTGATTAACCCATGGGAGAAAACATGACCTGTAGCCGCCCTATCCCGACAGCGCTGGAATTTGGTTAGCAAACTCAGCACTCCCCCAATTTGCCAACTAGAATTTATTAATAGCCGTTTCCGGTGCATGCAGCACCGGGCAATCCGTTGACAAGGAGATACGCATGACAACGCAACAACCCATCATCAAACTCCACGATGGTAATCTGATGCCGCAGTTGGGTCTCGGCGTTTGGCAGGCGAGTATTTCAGAAACCACCCAGGCGGTGCTTAAAGCACTGGAGGTGGGCTATCGCTCGATCGATACCGCTGCAATCTACAAGAATGAGGAAGGGGTTGGCGCAGCACTGCAATCCACCTCAATACCACGCGATGAGCTGTTTATCACCACCAAACTGTGGAACGACGATCAGGGCGACCCGCAAGGCGCGCTGGAAACCAGCCTGGAAAAACTCAAGTTGGATTACGTCGATCTGTATCTGATCCACTGGCCAAGGCCGCAGCAGGACCAATATGTCGACGCCTGGCGCGGGCTGATCAAACTGCGCGAGCAGGGGTTGGTCAAAAGCATCGGGGTATGCAATTTCCACACCCCGCACCTGCAGCGCCTGCTGGACGAAACCAATGTCGCACCGGTGATTAACCAAATCGAGCTGCACCCGTTGCTGCAACAGCGTCAGCTACGCGCCTGGAACGCAACCCACCATATTGCGACCGAATCTTGGAGCCCACTGGCACAGGGTGGCGAAGGGGTATTCGACCAACCGGTGATCAAAAAACTGGCGGAAAAATACGAGAAAACCCCGGCGCAAATCGTGGTGCGCTGGCACCTGGACAGCGGGCTGATCGTGATCCCGAAATCGGTCACGCCAGCGCGCATTCGTGAAAACTTCGAAGTCTTCGACTTCAAACTGGATAAAGACGAACTGGGCGAAATTGCCAAACTGGATATCGGCAACCGCCTGGGGCCGGATCCGGACTCACTGTAATCTCCCTGCGCCCGGCTTCGGTCGGGCGCAGCATCATCCAAAGTACGCTTATCGGCGATAGGCCTCCGCCAGATTTACCGACGCTCTCCGCTCCGCCTCCCTAAGCCAGGCAACCGCTTCTGCTCCGGTGATCTCTGCGCGCCCGAGCGCCGCCTGCTGAATACGCGCCAGCGCCTGAGCGGCACGTTGCCGGATGGCGGCCATATCCTGTCCCACCAGTTCGCCATGCCGCTTGCGAGTCTGGCCGTTGATGATCACCGTATCTACATCGGCGGCATGGGACTGCAACACGCTGCTCGCCCTTGGGAAAGAAGAAGGCACCATCGCCCGCTGATGTTTAAGCATAATCACATCGGCCTGTTTTCCCGGTGTCAGCGAACCAATACTTGTCTCCATTCCCAGCGCAGCCGCGCTGCCGTGGGTCGCCCAACGCAACGCATCCCCCACCGAGAGAGAAAGTTCAGAAACCACTTCACCACGGATATGGTGCTGATGGTTATCCAGGCAGCGCTGGGTTTGCAGCCCCAGCCGCATCTGCGAAAACAGATCCCCAGACCCCACGCAGACAATGTCAGTGCTGATCGCCGGGGCTATCCCGTGATCCAGACAGGCTCTGATGGGAGGAAAGCCCATGCCCATTTGCATTTCAGTTTCGGGGGCAATGCTGACTTTAGCGCCGGTTTTAGCCAACAGCCGCCATTCGGGATCGGTCAGACCGGAACAGTGAATATGCAGGTGACCGGGCTGCAGCAATTGATGATCGTCCAGCTCCTGTAACCCTTTCAATAACCGGCTATTCGGCAGTGCGCCGGTATGAGAAGCAATCAGGATATCCTGCTGCTGCGCCATGCGGATCTCCGCCGCTGTCTGCGTAAAGGGCACGGTGCCGAAATCGCTGAGCAAGGTCCCCATGCGCAACAAACCCTGATCGTCGCTAAAATAACGCTCGCGCAATTCAGCGGCAAAATTGACGCGTTCTTGATGGCTGGAAAAACCGGCGGGCTGAAAATCATAAACCTGAAATCCATAGGAATACACGCCACGGATACCGGATTGTTGCAGTGATTCGATCGCCGCGACGGCATGATCCGGGCTATTCACACAGTCACAGCAGTCGAGGATGGTTGTGACCCCGCTGTCTATGGCCTCGAGCGCCCCCACCAGGGTGGCAGCGGACAAATCCTCGGCGGTCACCAAGGCCCCCAGCCCATAAAACGTATTTGCCAGAAATTCCGGCAACGACATATCGCCGGAGATCCCCCGAAACAACGACATCCATGTGTGGCGATGACTGTCGATCATACCCGGCAACACGATCGCACCACGCGCATCGATCACCTCGGCATCCAGATGACTAAACGCTTTTGCGTTTTCCGCCAGCGCTGCGATCCGGCCATTTTCAATCAGCAGCGCCCCCTGGGGCAATTCCCCATACTCTGCATCCATGGTGATAATATGACCGCCAGTGATGACCTTACGATCGACCTGCATGCTCATGTTTTACCTCCTGATTACCCACTGGAAAACAGGCGTGCACAATGTCGGTGGTTTAATCACGGCAGACAGGCCGAACGACATAAATACGGCTACGCACATTCTTATGAATCTGCTCATCATTAGGAGCGCTGTTGCTACGGCGGGATGTTGCCTAGCCAATAAATGACCGAATTTCCATCACCACTTTGTCCGGCGATTCCAGGGTGGGGAAATGACTCGCCCCCGTAATTTTTACCGGATTGAACCAGCGGTGGCGTTGGGCAAACTCGCGCTGTAACTGGTCATACTCTGCGCTATGCGGTTGTGAATAGAGGTGCATTACCGGACGCTCAGGGGTGAGCTGTTCCAGGCGTTGCAGGGGAGAGCCAAATTGCCCATAGGCCAACTCGATTTCCCGACAAGAACGGATCCACATCTCCTGATCGAATCCGGCCATTTCCTGTTGGACATGGTTGATCACATCCTGGTTATCCGTATGGGCTACCCATTCCGCAAACAGGGCATCTCGCGCCTGTTGCCAGCTTTCCGGCCGCTGGCTCTGCTGTAAATTCTGCAGCAGATCGGTAAAAGCTCCGGTCATCAACCAGTCCACCACGATGGTTTTCGGTACCCGCAACGGGCCCAGTTGCTGGCTTAAAGCGATGTTGGCCCAGCCGCCATGGGATGTAGAGAGCGGAATCAAGCGCTCAACATCCAGCCGGTCAAGAAACAGAACCAGATCGGCCGTGAGATCATCCATACCAAAATCGCCGTCATAACTGCGTGCGGCATTGTGCCCGCGCCAATCAATATTAAGTACGCGATAGTGTTGCGCCAGCAGCGGTATTAGGTGTTTAAAAAGCCGGTGATCCTGGCACCAACCGGAAAGCAACAGCAGGGTGGTGTCCCCGCTGCCGCTGTCCTGGTAGTCGAATGAATTGCTGCCCAGCGTTATCGTTTTCATGCTCATGCTTGTTCCCTCATCATGCAGAAAGTGGGATGCAGGGGTGAATGGCGATCCGGCCAGATTTGGCCGTTTCCCACAAGAACTGTAGTAGATGCTTATGCTCTGCCAGCCGGCGAGGAAAATTGTGTGGCGGTTCAAGCGGGAAATCGCTCATCTCCCCCCTCCTGTTTGTGATGGTACGGTAAGGCAATGATTTGACTATATGGCGTTTTTATAGGCGGTGAGTAATGAATAGTCACAACACGGGTATGCCGAAATGGAATAGCAAGAGGGGATTTTGAGAAGGGTATGATTGACAAACAGATCAGAAAAAGAGGGTAAGTACCCGCCCAGGCTAAAGTGTTGCCTATCAGCCTGGGACATACTGAGACTTACCCCTTTAGCGAGTTACAACCGTTCGCCGTTGGTGGCGATCACCCGCTGGTACCAGCCAAAGCTCTGCTTCTTCTTACGTGCCAGATTGTTGTCGTGATCGACATACACAAAGCCGTACTGTTTCTGATAGCCGTTGAGCCAGGAGAGCAGATCGATAAACGACCACGGGTAATAACCACGAACATCCGCGCCCTGCTCGATCGCCGCGCCGATCGCCTGGATATGATCGCGTAGATAATCAATACGTGGTTGATCGCGCACCTCACCTTCGACGATCGGATCCTTGGCTCCCAGCCCGTTCTCGGTAATGTAGATTGGGATATTGCCGTAGCGTTTGACGATACGGCCAATGGCATCGGTCAACCCCTGCGGATAGACCTCCCAGTCCCAGTCAGTGTAGACGCCGTTCGGATTGCGAACCTGTTTAAACAACCCCTTGAAGCCCAGCTCGCGCCCGCTGCCCTTATGCCCGCTGGTGTTGATGGTATAACCGTCCACGTCATCGTTGTGCGCGACCATTTCACGCTTGTAGTAATTCAGGCCGATAAAATCGACGATATTCTCTTTCAGCAATGCCTCATCGCCCGGCGCGAAATGCGGCACGCCAAAGGCCTGCTGCGCCATCGCCAGCAGCTCTGACGGGTATTCGCCCTTCAGCACCGGATCGTACAGCCAGTGGGTGAAGATCCCTTCGGCGATCTCGCAGGCTCGGCGATCCTGCGGCGAATCGCTGATCGGATCGTTCGGTTGCAGCACGTTGACGAAGCCGATCTGGCCGTTGATCTTCATTTCACGGAAGCTTTTTACCGCTCGGGCGTTGGCCAGGAACACATGATGACACGCCTGAATGCCCTTTTTCGGATCGGTCAGTTTGGGTGGGTGCGCCCCGGTGAAATAGCCCATGCCGATAAACACGATGGTTTCATTGAACGTGGACCAGAGTTCGACCCGGTCGCCAAACCGCGAGTAACACAGACGCGCATATTCATCAAAAGCATCGACGATCTCTCGTGATTCCCAACCACCAAACGCGTCCTGCAACGCCTGCGGCAGATCCCAGTGGTACAGGGTGATCATCGGTTTGATATTGTGCTTGAGCAGTTCGTCGATCAGATCGCTGTAGAATTGGATCCCGGCCTCGTTCACTTCTCCTCGACCTTGTGGCAGCAGCCGTGGCCAGGAGATCGAGAATCGGTAGGTCTGCATACCCAGCTCGGCCATCAGCGCCACATCTTCACGGAAGCGATGATAGTGATCGACCGCCACGTCGCCGTTAGTCCCCTGATAGGTGGTGCCTGGCAGGTGAGAGAACAGGTCCCAGTTGGACAGGCCTTTGCCGTCGGCATCATAGCCGCCCTCGACCTGATAAGACGCGGTCGCGGCACCCCAGAGAAAGTCTTTCGGAAATACGCTCATTGGTTTTTCACCCCGTTTTGCTCCAGTAATCGGTAAATTCTCACCAGTTCCTCCACCAGATCGCGCGCCAGCATGGCATTCATGATGTGGTCCTGCGCGTGCACCATAATCAGGTTGACCGGCAACTTGCCCTCCCCCTCGTCAAAACCGATCAGCTCGGTCTGGGTGGCGTGGGCGCGCTTCGCCGCCAGTTGCGATTCCGCCAGCAGAATATCCACCTGGTCCCATTGGTACTTACGCGCCGCATACAGCGCCTGCATGGCGCAGCTGCGCGCCTCTCCGGCGTTGATGATCAGCTCCATTACCGCCGTTTCCATGTCCATCATTCGGTGACTCCTTGTGTCTGTTCAATCTGCTCCGCTTCGCTCACTTCCTGATCCAGCAGCTGTTGCTCATAGACTTTGAAGAATGGGTAGTAGATCAACGCCGAAACCGCCGCCAGCAGCAGCACCAACAGCGCGGCGCGGAAATCCCAACCGGTAGCCCAGGCGGCACCAATCGGCGCCGGAGCGGTCCAGGGCACCACCGAGATCACCCGCCCGATCAGATCCAGCTTCACCGCCGCGTAGGCGATGATCGAATTGACGATCGGCGCGGTAATAAACGGAATAAAGAAGGTAGGGTTCATCACGATCGGCGTGCCGAAGATCACCGGTTCGTTGATGTTGAAACAACTCGGCACCAGGCTCAGCTTGCCGATCGAACGCAGGTGCGCCGAACGGCTGCGCAGATAAAGCAGCACCAGCCCAAAGGTGGCGCCGGATCCGCCGATGACGATAAAGAAGGTCCAGAAGGCCTCCATAAAGATGTGCGGCATCGGTTGGTTGGCGGCCAGCGCGTCTTGGTTAATCCCCAGGTTGGTGAGCCAGAAGGCCTGCAGCATGCCGGAAACGATCACCGCGCCGTGGATACCCGCAAACCACAGCAAATGGCCGATCAGCACCGCCAGCAAGATCGCCGGCAGCGAATCCGCAGCGGAGATCAAAGGCTGGAACAGCGCCATGATCGCCTGCGGCAACAGCAGGTTGAACTGGTGCTGTACCAGCAGGCTCAGCGGATACAGGGTGATCACCACCGCCAGGATCGGGATCAGCAGATCAAACGACTGCTTGATCTTGGCCGGCACCTGTTCCGGCAGCGAGATGCCGATATTGTGCGCCTTAAGGAAGCGGATCAGTTCGGTGGTGTATATCGCCACCAAAATGGCGGTGAAGATCCCCACGCCGCCCAGTGCGGCGGTCGGCAGCATTTTTTCGCTTTGCGGTGCGGCCACCAGCAAGAAAGACATCAATGCCAGCATCGCCGCCATAAAGGGATCGAGCTTATAACTCTGCGCCAGGTTGTAGGCAATGGCGGCGGTGATATAGATGGACATAATGCCCATCGTCATATTAAACGGGGTGAGAATAGCGACCTGATGTTTTTCCGCCGCCCCCAGCCACCATTGGGCAATGCCCCAACTGCTGTCGGCGGAAAAGGGCGGATAGGCAAACACCAGCAAGAATGAACCGACGATCATAAAGGGCATCGCGGAAATAAAACCGTCGCGGATCGCCATAATATGTCGCTGAGTCGATAATCTCCCGGCAATCGGGCTGATGCGGTTTTCGATAAAATTGAATGCGGCCTGGCTGATACTCATGGTTCAACCCTCGGGAGGTGCTGAGTCAATGGTCACAGGATGGGAAAACCGGCGGAAACGGCCTGATGCCGGCGGCCCGGTGGGATCAGTGTTGTGCGATCATCTGTAAGGCTTCGGCGAGAATTTTATCGCCGCGCATCATGCCGTAATCCATGCTGTTTATTACCGCTATCGGCTTATTTTCCCTGTCGGCAATCTTTTTAAAATCGGCGAACTTATATTTCACCTGCGGCCCAAGCAGGCAACATTGGTAATTCGCCAATGTGGATTCAAATTCCTCCAGGCCGACGGCGATAATATCAACCTCAATCCCCTGCTGTTCGGCAGACTTTTTCATTTTATTCACCACCATGCTGGTCGACATTCCTGCGGCGCAGCATAAGAATATTTTTTTCATCCGTTCTCCTGGAGGCATAGGTACAAATGATTCAGTTGAAGAATGAGTATGGTTTCAAAAACGAGAAAACCGCAACCGGTTTCAGTAACCGGTTGCAGAGTTTGAATGGGTTCTGTGAAGGAGATCCGAATTTTAATTTTCGGGCTTAAAACGCGGAATAACTGAGCAACATCGTCTGGCTAAACCGCTGCCCTTTAGCCAGGCGGCGCAGCCCGCCCAGGTCAGCCATGTTATGCCCGTTGGCCGCGTGGGACATGGGTTCCAGACAGAAAAAGTCGAATTGATAACCTGGATCGAACGCCGGATCCGAGACGAACAGAAAATAAACCGGACAAGTCGGCTGAGTGTTCATTCGTAACCGAGCTCCCTGCTCCGGCCACTGGATCTCCGCCTCGCCGTTCCAGCCGCTAAAGCCGTTGTTCACCCAATGACGCGGCAATGGCCCCGGCTGGTTGAAATCCATTTCTTCGCTCAGCGCCTCCTGCTCGCCCGCCAGCCAGTCTTCGGCCTCCCGCCAATAGGCCGCGGCGGATGCCTGTACCCGGGTATGCGCGGTTAACGGAAAGTACGGATGCCAGCCCAGCCCATAGGGCATCGGCTTTTCACCGGTGTGCTCTACCGCCAGTTCGATGCTGAGTTGGTGCTGATGCAGGGTAAAGTATTGCTCTACCTGATAACGATAAGGGCCATTCTCATGCTGATAGCGCAAGTGAAGGACTTCGTCGCCTTGCTCAACACATTGCCATTCCTGCAGCCAGCCGTCACCATGCAGATAATGCCGATCCCAGTCGGTATTGGCGCTGAGCCGGTAGTCTTGCTGCTCGAAGCTGAAGCGGTTTTGATTGACCCGATTGCCGAAGGGGACCAGAGGAAAACATCCCGATTGCAGCGCTGGCGTAGCGTCACTCACTACCGCAGGCCGCAGCAGAGGGAGCTCTCCCTCCGGTGTGTAAGCGGTGAATTTCAGCACGCTGCCGCCCAACGAGGAAACCACCAGCGAGACGCAGCCGTTATCCAAACTAAACAGTGCCATAGTGCCCCCTGGCGTTAATCGGCGAAGTTAATCACCACCTTGCCACACTGCCCGGAAGCCATCAGCGCATAAGCATCGGCAGCCTGTTCAAGGGCAAAGCGGTGGGTAATCGCGTGATGCGGATGCATTTTCCAGTCGTGCAGGTCGGTACAACATTTTTCCATATGGTGCAGGCTGGTGACCCAGGAGCCGATAATTCGTCGTTGGTGATGCATCAGGTCTGCACTGACCTCAAATTCCACCTTGCCGGTTTCACCGATGTAGATAACCCTTCCCCAGTCCGAGGAGGCCTGCAGCGCCAGCAGCCGTCCTTTAGCGTTACCGGAACAGTCGAGGGTGACGTTGGCGCCGCCCGCGGTCAATTCGCGAATGCGCTCTGTCACCCCCTCGCCGGTCAGAAAACCGTGATCCATCAGCCCCAACCGCTTCGCGGTCGCCAGACGTTCCGGTATGACATCTACGCCAATCACCGTTTTCGCCCCGCGCCCCTTCGCCAGCATCATCGCCATCATGCCAACCGGGCCCAACCCTACGACCAGCACGTGATCGCTGCCGGACACCTCGCCGCGCACAATGCCTTCATAGGCCGTGCCGACGCCACAGGAAATAAAAGCGCCGTCTTCGTAGCTGAGCGAATCCGGCAGATGGATCAGATCCTTTTCCTCCGCCAACAGGTAGTCGGCGTGGCCGCCATCCCGTTGCCAGCCATAGGCAGCCTTGCCAACGCCGGTACAGGAAATCGGATAGCCCCGGCGACAGTTGCTGCAAAAGCCGCAGCCGGAAATGTGGTACACCAGCACGCGGTCACTCTCGCGAAAGTGCCGGCAACCGGCCCCTAACGCGACAATCTGCCCACAAGGTTCGTGACCGTTAATAAATCCCCGGTACAAGGGCTGATCCGGTGCGGCAGCCGTGCCACGGTGCTGATGATAAATATAATGAATATCGCTGCCGCAAATACCGGACGACTTCATTTTAATTAATACCTGGCCAATACCCGGTTGCGGAATATCCACCTCGCGCAGCTCTGCCGTGGAATTTCCGGGTAAATAAGCCGCCAACATTTTTCCCATAATATTTTCCTTCCAGATTTAATGCGTTATTTTTAGTGGCATATGAGGCTATTGCTTATTGTTCTTCTGCATCACGATAATATTGGCCAGCACCGCCAGTACGATAATCACCCCTCTGACCACCTGTTGGAAAAAGGAGTTAATCCCCAGCAAGACCAGACCATTGCCAATCAGGGTGATCACCAGCACGCCGAGCAGAGTGCCGAGCATCGAACCGCGCCCGCCGGACAAGGCTGTCCCCCCGACCACCACGGCGGCAATCACGTCAAACTCCAGGCCACTGGCCGCACCAGCATTACCGGAGCCCAGGCGCGCCGCCAGCAGAATACCGGTGACGGCCGCCAACAGGCCGGCCAGGGTAAACAGCAGGATACGAATGCGTTTGACGTTAATGCCGCACAGCTGGGCGGCGCTGGCGTTGCCGCCAATGGCGTACACCGAGCGGCCAAAGGCGGTTTTCTTGCTGATAAACTGAAAAACCACGAACAGGATCAGCATAATCACCGCCGAAACCGGCAGGCCCAGTACCTGCCCACCGAGCCAGTCCAGCACGTCATTTTCGTCGATCGGCACCGGCAAGGCGTTGGTCATAAACAATCCCATCCCGCGCAGGGCGCTCCAAAGCCCCAATGTGGCGACAAAGCTGGGCACGTTAAACCAGCCTCGCAACACCCCGGCGACCGAGCCCAACGCCGCCCCCAAACACAAGGCCAGGATCAACGCGAACGGCAGCGGGATCGCGTACTGCATCAAATAAGCCAGGATCACCGAGATAAACGCCACCATCGGGCCTACGCTAACGTCGATTTCCCCAGAAATAATAATCAGCGTCATGGCCCAGGCGGCAATGCCGATGGTGGCGGCATCGCGTAAGATATTCATTTGGTTATTCAGCGAAATAAACCCGGTGGCATAAATAGAAAATACCAGGTAAAGCACGACAATAATTGCCAGCAGGCCCAGTTCATTGGCGTGCTTCGATAATTTTCGGGTTCGGGTTATTTTTACTTCCGGTACCAATGTGGACATTGTATTACCTCCGGTGCCTTCGAATGCGGGCAGAATTATTGGATCATCAGCACTTCAGACATCAGCTGTTCAACATCCACGGGCGAGATAAACTCCTTCACTATCGTGCCTTGCTGCAACAACAAGATCCGGTCGCAGACCTGGGGTAATTCCTCCACTTCGCTCGATACGAAAATGATACTTTTTCCCTCTGCCGCCAGCTCACGCGCAATACGGTAAATTTGGTTTTTCGCTTCGACATCCACGCCGCGCGTCGGCTCATCCAGCAACAGGATCCGGCTTCTGGCGTAAACCCAACGGCCGATCACCACCTTCTGCTGGTTACCGCCGGAAAGCGTCATGATCGGCGTGCCGGTTTCTGCGGTTTTCACCCGCATCCGGCTGACGATCGCCGAGGTTGCCTGTTTGATCTTCGGCCAATTCAGCACGCCAAAGCGGCTGACGGAGCGGCTGTCTGTCATCACGGTATTTTCATCCACGCCCAGCAACGGCATGATGCCCTCCGCCTTTCGGTTTTCCGGCGTGTAGGCCATACCGCGCTGGAGCATCTGGGCGTAATTCGGGCAGATCAGCGCTTCACCGTCGAGGATCAGCTCGCCTTCGACGAACGGCGTCAGACCAACGATGGCTTTCAGCAATTCACTGCGGCCTGCGCCCAACAACCCGGCAATACCCAGTACTTCGCCACGCCGCAGCTCGAAACTCACCTGATGCAATTTGGGCGGCAGCGATAATTGTTTAACTTCAAAAACCTTGTCCCCGCCCTTCGGGGCCGTGACGGTTTGCGTATGGTGGTCCTGATGGCCCAGCATCAGGTCGACAATTTGCTGGGTGGAGGTGTTGTCCAGCGCCACGTCACCCGCCACGCGGCCGTCGCGCATGATGGTGCAGGACGATGCCAGCCGGCGGATCTCGTTCATTCGGTGGCTGACATACACCACTGCAATCCCGGCGGCGGAAAGGCGCATCACTGCCGCCGCGACCAGATCGGCCTCGGCGTTGGCCAACGAACTGGTTGGCTCGTCGAGGATCACCACTTTGGGATCCCCCTGACAGGCCCGGGCGATCTCCACCAGTTGCTGCTGCGCCGGGCTGAGATCGCGAACCCATTGTTGAGGATCGATGTCCACCCCGAGCAGCGCCAACGCGTGCCGGGCCTGCGCCAGCATGCCTGGTGCGTCAATCACGCCGGCGCGCTGCGGCCAGGCCCCCAAACACAGGTTTTCCGCCACGCTCATGTCCTGAACCAGGCTTAACTCCTGATAGACGGCCCGCACGCCAAGCTCACCGGCCCGGCGCGTCAACAGCGCATCTGGCCCCTCCAGCAGTCGATCGCCGATAAACACCTGCCCGGCGTCCGGCCGCTCACTGCCGGTCAACATGCGGATCAAGGTGGACTTGCCCGCGCCGTTTTTTCCCAGCAGAGCGCGCACCTCGCCACGCCGCAGCGTGAAATTCACATCTTGCAGCGCCACCACTCCCGGGTAACGTTTATGCCCCGATTGAATGCGGGCCACGACCGGTTGCTGCGCCAATTCGTTTAAGGCTCTGTCACTCATGCAAGCCACCGACATTAAGAGCCTATCCCAGTAGGCGTCATTGTTGCAGGCAGTTTGGACAAGGACAGCGCGGAAGAACCGGAGCGTACACAGAGTACGTGAGGATTCTGAGCACTGCCCAGGGCCAAACTGACAAATAAAATAGCCTAATGGAATAAGCTCTAAGGTAAGCCGTCTTTGTGAGTCACTAGCCAATCAGTAGCGCTCTGCGACGAGGCGTAGAGATCGATCGGCACCTGCACCACCTTTTGGCCGACCGGCCGCTGGTTGATGGCGTTCATCGCCTGAGTAAAGACCAACACCCCCATTTTCTTGCCCGAGATATCCACCACCGCCTGCAGTACCTGACGGTTCACCAGTTCCTGCGCGATTTCGGTGGTCATGTCCGAGCCGAATACCACCGTTTGGCCGACCTTGTTCTGGTTGCGCACGGCTTTAACCGCCCCGAGCGTAGCGCCGCCGGATTCGCCGAAAATGGCATCGACTTTCCCGGAGGAAATCAGCAGTTTCTCGCCGACCGATATCGCCTTGTCCAGCACGGTGCCTTCCTGATTAGCGACGATTTTCATGCCCGGTACTTTCGCTTTTAACGCCTCTTCAAATCCTTTACGCCGTTGCACGCAAACTTCGAAGGCTTCGCAATTAATAACGGCGATCGCAGGCTCGGTTATTTTCTTTTCAATGAAGTAGTCGGCGGCGGTATTACCCAGTTTTTTGCCAAACTCGTAGGGATCGCCGACCAAATAGGCATAAACATATTTATCTACGCCTTTCTCATTAATGCAGGTGTTGTAACAAATCACCGGAATGCTGGCTTCATTGGCACGCTTGATAGCCCGCACGCTGCCATTCACCGAAACGGCGGAAAGCACGATGGCATTCACGTCGCGCGCAATCATGGTATCGATAAACGAACTTTCTTTAGAAACATCCCCCTGCGCATTAGTTTCTATGATTTCAATTTTCCCTTTGTCCTTGGCGGCGCCATCTTGCACACCCCAGCGGACCCCGGCGTAATACCCCTGGGTATCGAGATAAATAGCGCCGATGGCGGTTTTGTCATTTTTAGCCTGTGCGCCTGCACTGAAAATAATCAGGCCCCCGGTAATGGCTAACAGCACGTGTTTTATTTTTTTTAGCAACATCGTTATTCTCCAGTTAATGTTCATTAACCTCTTGCTGCCTATTTTTATTATCCCGCCTGAAGGCTTTACCGCTGTTCGCCCTCAGGCGGAGCACAGACTCATTACACTAAATGATCAAACTGATTACTTACCGCCACAGGATCACGCATTAAACTAAACAGGGTTAAGTAAACTTTTTCTCCCTGGCGCGATCCGTGCCTGCTGCACTGAGCTGTTCTTCCAGTGCTTCCAGAGTAATGCCTTTGGTTTCCGGCACTCTGGCGTAAATGAACCCCGCACCGGCCAGGCAAATGACGCCATACAACAGGAAACTGCCCGCTGCGCCCAATGCGGCATTCAGCAACGGGAAGCTATAGGTCAGGACAAAACAGGCCACCCACAGCGCAAAGGTACCGGCGGCCATGGCCGCTCCGCGAATGCGATTGGGGAAGATTTCAGACAGCAGTACCCAGGTAACGGGGGCAAGCGTGACGGCATAGATAGCGATGGCGACCAACACCAGTAACAACACCGGCAGCCCCAGCAAACCATAGGCGTAAGCCGCCGCCATCAGCAGGTAGATCACCGTTAATCCACAGGCACCTATCAGCATCAGCCGGCGTCGGCCAATGCGATCCACCAGCGGTAAAGCCAGCAAGGTGAAGATCAGGTTGATCAGCCCGGTGGCGACGATCGACTTCAACGTATCGTTAATATCGAACCCTGCCGACGCGAAGATCTCCTGCGCATAGTTAAAGATCACGTTGATACCGCACCACTGCTGAAATATCGCCAGCACAATGCCTATCACCAACACCGGTCGTACATCGCTGCGCAGCAGCGCACTGAGCGGCACCTTGCCGCTGTCCTTGTCCAGCGTTTGACGGATCTCCTTTAGCGTTTGCTGCGCATAGCTTTCATTGCCGATGCGTCGCAAGACCTTCTGCGCCTGCTCGTGGCGGCCGACCTTCGCCAGCCAGCGTGGCGATTCCGGCACTGCCAGCATCAGTAGCAGGAAGGCCAGCGCCGGTACCAGTTCGGCGCCAAACATATAACGCCAGCCAACCTGTCCGTTCCAGCTGGCCAACAACTCCGCCTGACCGGCATTGGCCGCCACCGGATCGGCGATCAGCAGGTTGATCAACTGCGCTGCCAATACCCCGATCACAATGGTCAATTGGTTCACCGCAACGAAGCGACCCCGCTGTGCCGCCGGGCTGATTTCGGCGATATACACCGGCGACAGCGCCGAAGCCAGGCCAATGCCAACCCCGCCGACAATGCGGTAAATGATAAAGGCGTCAAAACTGGTGGCCACGGCGGTGCCCCAGGCCGAGATCACGAAGGTCAAGGCGGCAATCGCCAGCGGCAGCTTGCGGCCAAAACGATCCGACAGCAGGCCCGAGATCACCGCGCCGAAAATACAGCCCACCAGCGCCGAACTCATCGCCCAGCCTGACTGGGCGGGATCGGTGATGCCAAAATAGGCCTCGTAGAAAGGCTTGGCCCCGCCTATGACCACCCAGTCGTAGCCGAATAACAGGCCACCGCAAGCGGCGACCAGGCAGATAGTCCAGACATAGGGCATGTTCAGTTTATTCGTCACATTGGTCCCCTTTTGGGCATCAGTTGGCTAAAGTCTCGGCCAGCACGGTGAATAAACGCGCTTTGTCATGCGCAGGATTTATCGCCAGCAGCTCGCTTAACGTTTGCTGCGCTGCGGCTAACTGTCCTAACCCCAGTTGCGCCAAAGCCGTCACCAGCAGGCAGTGCTGTTGATGCGCCTGTTGCAGGTCATTGTCCAACGCCATCAAATCCGGCAGCGAAACGGCAAAGAAATCGGCGCCAGGCAACATCTCAGACTGCTGGCTTGCCCACTGCTGCATTTGGGTGAACTGCTGTTCGGCCTGTGCCGACTGCCCCAGTTGCTTGAGCGCCATGCCGCGATAGAACAAATAATCCACCGGTTGGTCGTTGTAGTAGCGGCTTTCAGCCAGTTCGCCGTGTCCCGCGCAGGCCTGTTGCCAGCAGGTGGCCGCTGCCTCGAGCTGGCCTTGCCGGGCAGCACAGATACCCAGCCAATAGTAGATATCGTTGTCGCTTTGCCCAGCCAGACGCCCTTCCCCCAGATTTTGCGGATAGTGCAACGCCGACTGCAGCAAATGCTGCGCCTGCTGCGGCGCTCCCTGTTGCAGCACCTGGAATGCCAACCGTTGCAGATTGATCAGATACTGGCCGGTGACTTTGCCTTCACCACCTTCCCACGGGTGAAACTCACGCTGCTGCAGGATCCGTTGCGCGTCACTCAACCGATCGCACTGGTTGTAAAGGCTCAGCAATTCGGCGGTAAGGTCGTCACGCCGGGCCACTACCGGCAAATGTTGCTCTAACATCGCCAGCCGCTGAGCAGGTGCAGTACCGAGGCGTTTGTTCAGTTGATCCAGTTCAAACAGCAGCCGAGCGTCATCAGGTTGCAGAGCAAAGGCCTGCTGCAGATGCGCCAGCGCCACGTCATGCTGCTGGAGTTTATTGAAGGCGTAGATCCCCAGATTGCGCCAGGCGTCGGCAAACGTCGGCTCCCGCTCCACGCATTGCTGCCACAGCACTACCGCCTGCGAGTAGTTGCGCTTGCTGTAATGGAAACAAGCCAACAGATACTGTGCAAAAACGCACTCCTGCAGTTGGCTTAGCATCTGCACTTCATTCAGGGTATTGGGGAAGCGCACCTGGTGGCCGAAGCCGTCGCGCGCCTGCGCCAACAGCTGCCGATATTCCCGGTCACTTACCGCGCCTTTGCGCAGGCTGGCCAACATATAGCGCGGCAAGGTTTCCTGGCTGTCCAACAGCGTCAGTAACTCAATCGCCTGCTCTTTGGCTCCCCATTCACAGAGTTGACCGGCAATGTTTAGCGCATTGATGCCACGGCAACCGGTCACCGACCGCAGTCGTTGTAAATCGGCCTCGGCGTGAGTTTGCGCATAGCGCAGGTAATACAGGCTGTAATGCATCGGACGGGCGACAAGCTGGTCATCGATATAGTCCAGGCTCTGTGCCCCTTTCCCCAGGCGTTGCAACAGCAGCGCTTTCAGGGCGATCAGCGGATAATGGCTGGCGTTAACACTCAGGCTGCTTTCGCAAAACGCCAGCGCCTGCTGATACTCCCCGCGCCGCGCCGCGACCCGCGCCAGACCATAGAAACCGCCCGGTTTACCGTTACCGCTCCAGATGGCGCGGTAGAAATCCTCGTAGGCCGCGTCGTCGTTACCCAATTGTTCCTGTGCGCAGGCACGAATCAGGCTGGCTAACCCGCACTGTGGGTTGCGGTTAAGGTTATGGGCTCGCGCCAGCGCGTCATCCGCGTAGGCAATCGCACGTTGGAAATTGGCACGGTTATATTCCAGCGTGGCCAGAGCCAAATTGCAGCGGTAATCAAGAGGATCCAGCGTCAGGCCCCGCTGGTAGTAATCGAACGCCGAACGGCTGGCATGGTGGTACTGCTCCAGATGCTGGCCTATAAACCAGGCTTCATCGACGCTGACGATCTGTTCTGCCGCCAGTGGCGCTTTGGCGGGCTGCGGTAATTCGGTGCTTTCGCTCGCCTGATGCTGGCGATAGCTGAGTACGCTGCGGCCCTGGGCGTCCTGCAATTCAATCGTCAGGCGACCGGAGAAATCGCCGGTCATGGTCTCCAGCAGCGCCGCACCGGGGGTGAGATCAACGCGGCGGTCGAGCAGCAGTTGCTGGTCGCTATCGCTGCGGATCACCAACCGGTGCTGCGCCAGCGGCGCGACCGCATACAACCCCCACACCAGTTGTCGCCCGTCGCTTTCCAGTTTTAGTGCGGCACGGGTGTTGGCGTTCTGCACCATGCCCAGGGTGTTGTAGGGCAGGAAATTCTGCACGAAGCATTTTTCTTCGTAGGCGTCGAGCCAGGTGAAATCCGGTTGGTTATCGGTGTAAACCCCGGTCATCAGCTCAATGTAAGGGCCGTTATTGTCGGTCAGATTGCGATCCCAGGCCTGGCCAAATTCGCCGTGGCCCCAGCTCCACTGTTTCTTGCCGGGCGACACATGGCGATCGGCGATGTGCAACAATCCGCCCTGCTCATCGTGGCTGTAAGCGCCTACAAAGTCATAGTCCGACTTATGCGCCATGTAAGACGTCGGTACCGGGATATTCTTGTAGCGCGAAATATCCACACCGGCCGAATAATCCACCTTGTAGTAGGTGCCGGTGGCAATAGGGAACGAAGAGACATCGCGCTTGCCATGGTCAAAAACGGCGGTCACATCCGGCGGGAATACGCTCTGGTGATCGTCTCCACCTTTCACCGCCGGGTTGGCCCACCACAGGAAATGGCGCGGCGTCGGGTTAGGGTTAAAGATCTTGGCGCTGATTTCAATCAGCGCGCGGTCAGGATACAGCGTGAAACCGGCCATCACCTGCAGCCCGCGCATCGGCTCCACCTCCCCCAGCCAGACGGTCTGCGCCCCGTTATCGTGCTGCTGGATCTGGCAGTCCACCGGCATATAGGTGGTCGGACGGTGGTGTTGCGGCCAGTTGAACTCGATCCCCCCGGAGATCCACGGCCCCAACAGCCCCACCAGCGCCGGTTTCACTACCTCGTTGTGATAGACAAAATCGCGCTGCTGCACTTTGTCGTAAGCCCGATGAATACGCCCGCCCAGTTCCGGCAACAGCATCACGCGCAGGTAGTCGTTTTCCAGATATACCGCCTGATAGCGACGCAGGGATTTTTCACCGCTCAGGGTGTCAATAACGCCATAGGGATAAACCGCACCGGACGATCCCTGATAGACGCGATTTTCCAGGAACATCGGGTGCGAGTCCTGCTCGCCCGTGCCGTAAGTGGGTAATTCAACCTGCTCTTGCCAAACCTTGACTGTCCCGTGCATGTTTTCCTCGCTAAAAATACTGAAGGTTGCTTTTCAGGCAGTCTAAATGACAGAATCGGCTACTTTACGCGCTACCATCACGCAATACAGTAAACGGGGTTTAATGAATGGCATTGCAAGGGTTGAATAACCAACGGGTGCGCAATTTTAATAAACGGGTGCTGTGCGCGTTGCTGTATCGGGAAAAGGTGGCCAGTAAATCGACGCTGGCGCGGCTTTCACAGCTGTCTATTCCTGCCGTCGGCAAAATTCTCGATGAGCTGCAGGAAGAACGCCGGGTTGAGCACGACCAGCAGAATTTGCACCGCCGCGGTCTGGGCGGCGGCAGTTACCGCATCGCTGCCTCTGAGCAACGGATCCTGTGCCTGAACGTGTCGCCCTATCTGATTGAAAGCATCGTGGTGGATGGCCTGATCACGCCGTGCAGCGCCTTCACGCCGCAACCGATCGTTGCCACCACGCCACAGGCGATGCTGCAGGAAATGGTGCAGATCTATCACCTGCACAGCCGACAACAGGGGATGCCGCTGAAAATAGCGCTGTCGATCCACGGCCAGGTAAACCCGCTCACCGGGGTGTCGCAGCGCATGCCACAGGCCCCCTGGGAAGGCCCGGTGGAGATAAAATACCTGCTGGAAGAGCGCCTGAAGACCGAGGTCCTGCTGGATAACGACTGCGTGATGCTGGGGCTGGCAGAAAAGTGGCAAAATAACGCTAACGCGCAGGACTTCTGCGTGATTAACGTCGATTACGGCATCGGCTCGTCGTTCGTGATCAACCAGCAGATTTACCGGGGCAGCCTGTTCGGCAGCGGCCAGATTGGCCACACCATCGTCGATCCCGATGGTGGCCTGTGCTCCTGCGGCCGTTACGGCTGTCTGGAAACCATCGCATCACTGTCGGCACTGAAGAAAAAAGCGCGCATTCAGCTAAAAGTCACCCCCAGAGCGCAACACGAAGGCGAAAGGCTTAAAACCCCCACCACCGCCGAGCTGATCGCCCGTTATCATCAAGGGGACCCCGTGTTGCAGGTGTTGGTGCAACGCGCCGCCCAAGCGATTGGCCTGAGCCTGTATAACTTCCTTAACATCTTAAATATTAACCGTATTTATCTTTATGGCCGCAGCTGTGGCTTCGGTCAGGCCTGGCTGGAGACCATCATCAGCCAGACCGGGTTCAACCCCTTCGATCGTCACGATCAGATCCAGACTCAGGCCACGCATATCGGCTTTGGCCAACTCACGCGCGCGCAGCAGGTGATGGGGATTGGCTATCTGTATGTCGAACAGGCACTGACGGAGATGCTATGATGCCGACTTTTATCCCAGCAAAAACAATACGGAGCACCATGAAACCCACCCTACGACACTGGTCGCGCGCAGGCGTGATATGCCTGATGCTGATCCTGGCCGGTTGTTCCAGCAAAAAACCGCGTACCAGTTATGATGCTCATGCCTTTGACGACGCGATTGAGGATGCTGCGGATAAATACGATGTCGATCAAAAACTGATCGCTGCGATGATCAAGGTCGAGTCCGGTTTTAACCCGGCGGCAATCAGCCGCTCCAATGCTATCGGGTTGATGCAGTTGAAAGCCGACACCGCCGGCTGTGACGCCTATCGCTACAAAGGGAAACGTGGCTGTCCGGACGACGACGATCTGCTGGATCCGGATACCAATATCGACCTCGGCGCAGCCTATCTGGCCGTGTTGCAAAAACAGCAGCTTAAAGGCATCGACGATCCTGTCACGCTGCGTTATGCCACCATCATCGCCTACGTCAACGGCACCGGTGCGCTGCTGCGGACCTTCTCCAGCAACCGCCAGCAAGCCATTTCGATGATTAACAATCTGTCACCGGAAGCCTTTAACTGGCACGTGCGCAAGTATCATCCCGCCCCGCAGGCGCCGCGCCACTTGATGAAGGTAGAAGCGGCCTACGAGCAGCTCTGATTTTCAAAAGCAAAAAAGGAGAACCCGAGGGTTCTCCTTTTCATTTAAGCCAGTGCTGAGCCGTTATGGCTTGCCGTTACGAATCGGCTTGCGCGGCGGCTTGTTGGACGGCGTACGCTGACGGGTGATGTCGGTGTGCTTGGTCAGCGCCGGGCGGGTATGACGCTGCAAGCGCTTGGCTTCGCGCTGTTCGTCAATGCTCGGTGCCGGCACCAGACACTCGCGACGGCTGCCGATCAGGTGCTTCATGCCCATTTCTTCCAGAGCGGTACGGATCATCGCCCAGTTGGCCGGATCGTGGTAACGCAACAGCGCCTTGTGCAGGCGACGCTGACGATCGCCTTTCGGTATCACCACATCTTCACTCTTATAACCCACTCTGCTCAACGGGTTCTTGCCGCTGTAATACATGGTGGTGGAGTTTGCCATCGGTGACGGATAGAAGTTCTGTACCTGATCGAGACGGAAACGGTTTTTCTTCAGCCACAGCGCCAGATTCACCATATCCTCATCGCGGGTGCCCGGATGCGAGGAGATGAAATACGGGATCAGATACTGCTCTTTGCCCGCCAGCTTGGAGTAATGGTCAAACAGCTGTTTAAACCGGTCGTAGCTGCCCATGCCCGGCTTCATCATTTTCGACAGCGGGCCTTCTTCGGTGTGTTCCGGCGCAATCTTCAGGTAGCCGCCAACGTGGTGGGTAGCCAGCTCTTTGATATAGCGCGGATCTTCCACCGCCAGATCGTAACGCACGCCAGAGGCGATCAGGATCTTCTTGATGCCTTCCAACGAACGCGCACGGCGATACAGCTTGATGGTCGGTTCGTGGTTGGTGTCCATGTAGGTGCAGATTTCCGGGTACACGCACGAGGCGCGGCGGCAGGTCTGCTCAGCGCGCGGGTTGGTACAGCGCAGCATGTACATGTTGGCGGTCGGGCCGCCCAAATCGGAGATCACACCGGTAAAGCCCGGTACTTTGTCACGAATTTCTTCGATCTCGCGAATAATGGAGTCTTCCGAACGGCTCTGGATGATGCGCCCTTCGTGCTCGGTAATCGAACAGAATGAACAGCCGCCATAGCAACCGCGCATGATGTTGACCGAGAAGCGGATCATGTCATAGGCAGGAATGGTTTCCTTGCCGTAGGACGGGTGCGGAATACGCTGGTACGGCAGGGCAAACACGCTGTCCATTTCCGGCGTGGTCAGCGGGATCGCCGGTGGGTTGATCCACACGTAACGGTCGCCGTGCGACTGCATCAGCGCACGGGCACAGCCAGGGTTGGTTTCATGGTGCAGAATGCGCGAAGTGTGCGCATACAGAACCTTGTCGGCCTTCACCTTTTCAAATGACGGCAGCAACACGTAGGTTTTTTCCCACGGCTTGGGCTTGGCGGCGCGCACGGTAACCGGTTTGGCCTCCGGCTCCGGTTTACCGCCGTCGGCGCACGGCAGATCGTCGCCGTAAGGGTTCGGGATAGGCTCAATGCGGCCCGGCTTGTCCAGACGGGTAGAATCCACGCCGGTCCAGCCCGGCAACGCGCCCTTGCGCATCACCGCGGTGTTACGGATGTCGTGGATCTCACTGATTTTCTCGCCCGCAGCCAGGCGGTGCGCCACTTCCACCAGCGGACGCTCGCCGTTGCCGTAAATCAGCATGTCAGCTTTGGAGTCCACCAACACCGAACGGCGTACGGTATCAGACCAGTAATCGTAGTGAGCGATACGACGCAGGCTGGCTTCGATGCCGCCCAGCACGATCGGCACGTCTTTATAGGCTTCTTTGCAACGTTGACTGTAAACCAGCGTCGCGCGATCCGGACGTTTGCCGCCCACGTTGCCGGCGGTATAGGCATCATCGTGACGCAGTTTTCGATCGGCGGTATAACGGTTGATCATCGAGTCCATGTTGCCGGCGGTGATGCCGAAGAACAGGTTCGGTTTGCCCAAGCGCATGAAATCTTCTTTATTGCTCCAGTCCGGCTGCGCAATGATGCCGACGCGGAAGCCCTGCGCTTCCAACATGCGGCCGATGATCGCCATACCAAAACTCGGGTGGTCGACATAGGCGTCACCACTGATAATGATCACATCGCAGCTATCCCAGCCCAGTTGATCCATCTCTTCGCGCGACATCGGTAAAAATGGCGCGGTGCCATAACATTCGGCCCAATAAGGCTTATAGGAAAACAATTCACGATCGGGTTGGATCAGGCTGGTAGTGCTCATTCTGGTGCTCTTTCACAGGTTAATTAATCGCCGGGCGGCGATTATACGCACTAGTGACAAAAAGAGCATGGTTATTTCACGCCTTCGCCACAGCATCTCGGGCTTCCCTCTCGACTCCACGCGCCTGCGCGGTCATCATAGCGCATTCTGTTCGGCCCACCGGCCGACAGCGGAGGAGATCAATGAGTGAGTTTTTAGCAGTAAAACCGATTCTGGCCCTGGGCAGCGCGATCGTTGAGGTGACGCTGACGCAGGAGCAAAAAATAGGTGGCTGCGCGTTTAATGTTGCGCGGGCGCTGAAGCGCCTGCAGGTCCCGGTGCTCAACGGTATGCCGGTCGGCAATGGAGTATGGGGCGCCGCGATTGAAGCCGAGATGGAAAGTTTAGGCCTGCAGGTACTGCTGCGCCATGGTCAAATGGACAACGGCCGCCGTCTGACACAGATGCAACCCAACGGCGAGTCGCTGTCGGTGATCGAGCCCGGCTGCGAAACCCAGTGGAATAAAGCCCAGTTGGGCACGCTGCCCTTGAGCGAAGACACGCTGATTTACATCAGCGGCGAGCAGTTGGCCGGAGAAAGCGGCGAGGCGGTACGTGAATGGTTAACACGCTTGCCGTTTGACCAGTGGCGGCTGATTGATCCCGGACCGGGCATCGCTCAATTGGATGAAGATTTCTTTGCCATGCTCAGCGACAGCCACACCCTGCTGACGCTGAACCGTAATGAAGTGGTCACGCTCTGCGGCGCAGGCGATGCGCTCACTCTGGCCCAGCAGTTTGCCACCGCGCATAATATCACGCTGATCTGTCGGTTGGATTGCGATGGCGTCTGGATTTGCCGTGGCGACACCCCGCCGCTCCAGATAGCGGCCTATCCGGTGAACGTCGTCGATACTCTGGGTGCGGGCGACGCCCACTGTGCCGGCCTGCTGGCCGGGCTCTCCGCCGGTTGGCCATTGCCGCAAGCGGTCGATCTGGCTAACCGCGTGGCCGCCTGCGTGGTAGCAACCCAAGGTGCAAGCGACGGGCCAGACTGGCAACAGCTACAACAGCGTTTCCCCGACGTTTGATGCCAAATGGGCGCGGTTTGCGCGCCCATCTCCTTTTTCTAATGCGCTCGCTCTACCGGCCCGACATATTCTTCCGGCCGGTGCTGATAGTTGAAGGTCAGCGCAAAAATGATCCCCAGCACCAACGTATACAGCGCGAAGATCAACCAGATGCTCTGCCAATCTTTGACGCCGTCGTGGGTGAAGAAATCCACCACTTCGCCGCTGGCTATCGCCCCCAGATACGCGCCGATACCGTTGACCATGGTCATGAATAACCCCTGCGCACTGGCGCGGATGCGGCTATCGGCCTCTTTCTCAACGAAGATGGCCCCGGAGATATTAAAGAAATCAAAGGCACAGCCGTAAACGATCATCGACAGCAGCAACAGCACAAAGCCGAAACCAACCGGGGTGCCATAGGCCAGGAACAGGAAGCGCAGCGTCCAGGCCGCCATGCTGATCAGCATCACCTGTTTGATACCGTATCGACGCAGGAAGAACGGAATGGTGAGGATAAAGAACACCTCGGAGATTTGTGACAACGACAACAGCACCGCCGGGTATCGGACGCTTATGCTGTCCTGATACAGCGGGTTGCTCGCGAAATCATGCAGGAAGGGATTGCCGAAGGTGTTGGTGATCTGGAGTGCCGCGCCCAACAGCATGGCAAACAGGAAAAACAGCGCCATACGCCGCTGGCGAAACAGCACCAACGCGTCCAGCCCCAGCACGCTGAACCAGCTTTTCGATTTTTCGACTTTGCTGGTCGGGCAATTCGGCAGCGTCAGAGAATAGCAGGCCAGCAACAGTGACACGGCAGAAGCCAGATACAGCTGCATATTGCTCAGCTCAATTCGGCTAAAGCCGATTAGCCACATCGCCACAATAAAGCCCAGGGTGCCGTATACCCGCACCGGGGGGAAATCTTTCACCGTGTCGTAACCGTGCTTTTCCAGGCAGAAATAGGCAATGGCGTTGGAAAGCGAAATGGTCGGCATATACACCATGGCGTTGAACAGCATGACCCAGAACATCACCATCGGCTGCTCAACCTGGGCGGCGCAATACAGCGCAAGCGCACCGAACAGATGACAGAGCGCGTACAGGTAATTGGCCCTGATCCAGCGGTCGGCAAGAATGCCCGCCAGCCCCGGCATAATCAGCGCCGCGACGCCTTTGGCGCTGTACACCATGCCCACCTGCAACCCGCTGAAATGCAGGGTATTAATCATGTAAGACCCCAGCGTAACCAGCCAGGCACCCCAAATAAAAAACTGCAGAAAAACCATTATCTTCAGTCGCGTTTTTATTGCCATCACCATCACCTTATTATTTTGATTAAAACGATGATTCGCGCGGCCAGGCCCCTGCACCTCGCCGCGGGGGAATTTGCAGCGTTACAGCGTTTTGAAGAACTCACGGATCAGGCGCATAAAGTCTTCTGCCGCCAGGGCCGCGCAGCTCAGCGTTTGCTCGTGGGACAGTGGCGTATCGGACAGCCCTTCGGCGTAGTTGGTCATCGCCGAAACCACCAGCACTTTCAGCCCGCAATGGCGCGCAGAGAGCACTTCCGGCACGATGGACATGCCGACCACGTCGCACCCCAGCGTTTGCATCATGCGAATTTCAGCCGGGGTTTCGAAGTTGGGCCCGGTGTAAGCGGCAAACACCCCTTCCGCCAGCGGAATACCCACGCGCTGGGCCACCTGCGTCAGTTGAGCACGCAAATCGCGATCGTAGGCATTGGCCAGGCTGAAAAAGCGCGGACCGAAACGCTCATCGTTATCGCCAACCAACGGCGACTCGGGCATAAAGTTGATGTGATCGGTGAGGGCCACCAGGCTGCCCGGCGGCACCGACTGGCGCAACGAACCGGCGGCGTTGGTCGCCAGCAGGAATTCGCAGCCCAACAGTTTGAAGGTACGTACGGCAGTGGTCATCACCTGCATACCGCGCCCTTCATAGTAATGACCGCGCCCTTTCATGCACACGACAGGAACACCTTCCAGCCAGCCGGCAACCAACTGGCCGGCATGCCCCACCACGCTGCTGACCGGGAAACCCGGCAGTTCGGCGTAGTCGATGGTCAGGGTGTCGGTCATCACCTCCGCCAACGCCCCCAAGCCGGAGCCCAGAATCAAAGCCGCTCGCGGTTGGAAGCCCGGCAGGCGGGCGCGGATAGTTTCAGCACAGGAAAAAGCATCTTCTTGATTAAACATAGTATTCTCTTCTGTGGAAGGGTGAAATAATCCCCATAGTAGAGAGCGATGCGCACTGGCGACCAATACATTATTGGCGGCTGATTTATTCCATTCATCTATAAATTGCTCGCATCAGGAGGCCATCATCAACCTAAAGCAGCCACAGCAACTGCCGGATCCCAGCCGGATTAACTTCCGCCTGCTGCACTATTTTCGCGTGGTGGCGGAAGAGATGAACTTCACCCAAGCCGCACTGCGGCTGAACATCTCCCAACCCCCGCTCAGCAAACACATTAAAGAGCTGGAGAGCCAACTGGGCGTAGAGCTGTTCAAACGCACCACCCGCTCGATGGCGCTGACGCTGGCGGGCCGAACCTTGTTTCACAACGTCGAGATGCTATTGGATCAGGCGGGTAATGCACTCAATCAGGTGCAGCAATTGGGGCGTGGCGAAGCGGGCCATATGGTGATTGGCATGGTCGGCACATCGGTGTGGGGTGGGCTGATACCGGCGCTGAAGCGCTTTACCGAACAAACGGCCAACGTCACCTGGGCGTTGAACGAACTGACACCCGGCCAGCAAATAACGGCGCTGCAAAAACGTCATATTGATATCGGCGTGTGGCGAGAAGCCAGGGAACAGATATTACCGGGACTGGCATGCCAACTGCTGGCACGGGAGAACATTGCGCTGGTGCTACCGCTCGATCACCCGCTGGCACAGGCGGAAAGCCTGCCGCTGGCGGCGCTGCGGCATGAAAAATTCATCGTGCTGCCGCCTCATGAGGCCAGTCTGGGGCTATATCTGCACAACCTGTGTTTGCAGCAGGGGTTCAAACCGGATATCGCCTATCAGGTCAACGAACCGCAAACCCTGATGGCGCTGGTGGCCGAAGGCTATGGCATCACGCTGTTGCCGGACAGCTACGGCCGCATTCCGTGGCCCGGCGTGCGTTTTTGCCCGCTGAAGCAGGCACCGTCAGCGGATTTGTACGCCATTTACCATGCCGACAGCGCGACGCCGGTGGTGCAGGCCTTTCTGGCGATGTTGGGTTCGGCAGCTTAGCGCCGTACTCAGCGAATTTACAGCGCAGGCTGCACCATAAACTGACCGGCGCTGCCGCGATCTGCCATTTCCAGCGTCTGGCTGTAGTAGAGGAACGGGAAATGTTCTGAGGTGGACTGATTGAAGTAAACCAACAGCTCAACGTCCCCGTCGATCCACACCGTGTCTTTCCAACCGCGATCTTCTGCCATTGGCTGCGCACCGTTAACGCGCTTGACCAGGAACTGTACGCCCTGAATGTGGAACGCCTGCGGGGTATCCGCATGGATATTCCAGCGTTCCCAACTCCCCTGCTGAGTTTGCACATCGATGCGATTCATGTCCCAGATCGCCCCGTTGATCCCGGCCTGGCTGTCGCCCAAACGGAACTCGCGGGTGCGGCTGACGCTGCCGTCCAACAGTTGATCGGCCAACAAGCGCATCGGCAGGTTATCGGTCACCAACGGCAAGAGCCCGGTCGGTTTCAGCGTCAGCACCTGGGTAGAGACCAGGATGCTCGAAGGTTCAAACAAGCCGCGCAGGCGATCCATAATGCCTGCCGCTTCGCCGGCGGTGATCGTCACCTCATCGCCTTTTGACATGTCGATCAGCACTTCACGGCGTTCGCCCGGTGCCAGCGAAAGTTGCTGTACCGCGACCGGCGCAGGCAAAAAGCCCTGATCGCTGGCGATCACGTTGAGCGGTCGGCCGTCACTCAGTTGCAGCATGTAGCGACGCGAGTTGGAAGCATTAAGCAGGCGCAGGCGCACCCAACCGCGGGAGACTTCGATATAAGGATTTTGTACGCCGTTAACCAACAGCGTATCGCCGACAAAGCCCCCCTGCGACGGCGGGTCATATTCCGGCGTGCCAAAGTTATCGAGGCGCTTGTCCTGAATGATTAGCGGGAAGTCATCTACGCCATAGTGATTCGGCAAAGGCAGCGATTTGCTGACCTCGTCTTCGACCAGCCACAGCCCGGTCAAGCCATTGTAAACATGCGGCGCCATGCGGTTAGGGGTGCTGGCGTGATACCAGCAGGTGGCCGCATTCTGGCGGATCGGCAGCACCGGCGACCAGTCAACGTTGGGAGACATCATGCGCGGCGCGCCCCCCATCAACGTACCCGGCACTTGCAGGCCGCTGATGGTCATCGCCACCGGCTCCGGCAGGCGGTTGCTGTAAATCAGCTTTACGTCATCACCGTTGTAAACCCGCACCGTCGGCCCGAGGTACATGCCGTTGATGCCCCACACCGACGCCTTGCGGTTATCCATAAATGCCCAGTGGGCACGCTGTAAGGTTAAAAACAGCGGTTGCCCACGGCGGGATTCCAGCAACGGGGGAACAGGTAACGGGGTCTGCGTTCCGCTCGCCTCAGCCCTCAGCGGCACGGCTCCCGCGCACAGCGCCAAGCCCGATGCCTGAATAAACTGACGTCGACTGAGTGACATATTTTCTCCATGAAAAGCAATGACTAAACCGTGTGCAAAGACCGGGCCCCTGTTAATCAGATTAGCAGGAGCCCCGGCGTTAACGGCATTTGACGCCGTTTAAAAGTTCATTCTTTGAAGCCGGTAGGAATATTATTTTCCGGCGGCATTGCGCTGGGCGACTTCCGCATCCAGCTCGGCGATTTTCGCCAGCATCAGCTCATGGCAATGGGCCGCCAGCTCACGCACATTTTCTCTACCGTAGCCGCTGATATCGACCGGCTCCAACATTTCGACGATCGCATGACCATTATTCCAACGGTTAAGATTAATTTTACCGCTGGTGGTGGAAACGCAGATGGGCACAATCGGCACCCCGGCGGCGATTGCCGCATGGAATGCGCCGGTTTTAAACGGCATCAGCCCGCGCCCGCGGCTGCGGGTGCCTTCAGGAAACATCCAGATCGAAATGTCGCGTTTTTTAAACTGTTCGGCGACCTGTGCAATGGTGCCGTGCGCTTTGGCGCGGTTATCACGGTCAATCAGCAGGTTACCGGTCAGCCAATACAGTGGACCAAAGAACGGCACCCACAGCAGGCTCTTTTTACCCACGGTCACGGTACGCGGCTGCACCGCTTTGGCGGCGGTCACCATATCGTAGTTATTCTGGTGGTTGGCGATATAAATGCAGTTGCCATTTTTGGCCGCATCGGCCGGTACGCGGACTTCCACCTTCAAACCGAATAACCCGGAAAGGCGGCCAAACAGGTGACCGAAGGTCGCCACATGGCGAGGATCGCGCGGGCTGAACAAACAGTAAATAGAACCGAAGATGCACACCAAAATACAATACAGAGTGGCAAGAATGGCACGCAAAATTAATAACATAACAACCTCATTAGCACACTGCCGACACAGCCTGAAACGCTGCGCAGGTCCCTTTTTCACTTCATACTTGAAGCTGCATCTGTGTTGGCTGCGTCCGCGCACCCCAGTCACTTAGTTTACTAAGCTCCCAGGGATTTACGGCCTTGCCGCCTTGATGCAACTCCAATTATTTTGGGTAAACTCATTCTTTGATTGCAGGGGCTGAAAACCTGCCCTGCATTTTTTTGCTATTTTCCCGCCAGCCGGCGATACGCACAATAATTTTATGCAGAGAAATGTTAACTATTTGAAAATAATTGCCGGTTGCGTGAAAAAAAGCGGGCGCAATATGCTGCGCCCGCTTGTTATTCCCTCAGGGTTACTCTTCGCTGTCGCCCGTCGGCGCTCGTGCAGGCGCGTCGATCTCTACGCGATCGATACGCTGCAGGCCACGTGGCAGTGACGTGCCTTTACGGCCCCGCTCCGCACGGAACTTCTGCAAATCTTCCGGACGCAGCGTCAGCTTGCGTTTACCCACATGCAGCGTCACAGAGGTCTGCGGCGGCAACACGAACAGCCATGTCAGCTTGTCTTCACCGGAGGCGGCCTGCGCCGACGGGATAGAGACAATCTTGTTACCTTTGCCCTTCGACAACTGAGGCAGATCGGCAACCGGGAACAGCAGCATGCGACCGGCTGCGGTGATCGACAGCAGCATATCGTCGTCACCGTGGATCTCCATCGGCGCCAGCGCTTTGGCGTTGTCCGGCAGAGTAATCATCGCCTTGCCGGCACGGTTGCGTGCCACCAAATCGTTGAAGGTACAAACGAAGCCGTAGCCGGCGTCGGAAGCCATCAGCAGTTTTTGGTCGTCCGCCGCCATCAGCACCTGCTCAATGGTGGCGCCCGGCGGTGGCGTCAGCTTACCGGTCAGCGGCTCGCCCTGCCCGCGAGCCGAAGGCAGCGTCAGCGGATCAAGCGCGTAGCTGCGTCCGGTGGAGTCGATAAACACCACCGGCTGGTTGGTTTTGCCGCGCGCCGCGCTGCGGAAGCTGTCGCCCGCCTTGTAGCTCAGGCCGCTTGGGTCGATATCGTGGCCCTTGGCGCTGCGCACCCAGCCCATTTCAGACAGTACAATGGTCACCGGCTCAGAAGGCACGAAATCGTGCTCACTCATCGCCTTGGCTTCCGAACGCTCGGTAATCGGCGAGCGGCGATCGTCGCCGTAGGCCAATGCATCGGCCTGGATCTCTTTCTTGATCAGAGTATTCAGCTTGCGCTCGGAGGCCAGCAGCGCCTGCAGTTGATCGCGCTCTTTGGCCAGTTCGTCCTGCTCACCGCGGATCTTGAACTCTTCCAGCTTCGCCAAATGGCGAAGTTTCAGTTCGAGGATGGCCTCGGCCTGAGTGTCTGAAATACCAAAACGCGCCATCAGCACCGGCTTGGGTTCGTCCTCAGTACGGATGATGTTGATCACTTCATCGATATTGAGGAACGCCACCAGCAAACCTTCGAGGATGTGCAGGCGTTTCAGCACTTTTTCCAGACGGTAATTCAGGCGACGGCGTACCGTATCGCGACGGAACGCCAGCCACTCGGTCAGGATTTCTACCAGCCCCTTAACCTGCGGGCGGTTGTCCAGACCGATCATGTTCATGTTGATGCGGTAGCTGCGTTCCAGATCGGTGGTCGCAAACAGGTGGTTCATCACCTGTTCCAAATCGATACGGTTGGAACGTGGCACGATCACCAGCCGCGTTGGGTTCTCGTGATCGGATTCGTCACGCAGATCTTCAACCATCGGCAGCTTTTTGGCGCGCATCTGGCTGGCAATCTGCTCCAGCACCTTGGCGCCGGAAACCTGGTGCGGCAAGGCGGTAATCACCGCGCTGCCGTCTTCTTTCTTCCAAACGGCGCGCATACGCACTGAACCGCGGCCATTTTGATAGATTTTGCGAATTTCGTCGCGCGGCGTGATGATCTCGGCTTCGGTCGGGAAGTCCGGCCCCTGCACAAACTCGAGCAGGTCTTCAAGCGAAGCGCCCGGCCGCTCGAGCAGCTCCACCGCAGCGGCAGCCACTTCACGCACGTTGTGCGGAGGGATATCGGTCGCCATGCCCACGGCAATGCCGGTGGTGCCGTTCAGCAGAATGTTGGGCAGACGTGCCGGCAACATCTTCGGTTCTTGCATAGTGCCGTCAAAGTTCGGCACCCAGTCAACGGTGCCCTGACCCAGCTCGGCCAGCAACACTTCCGCATATTTGGACAGGCGCGATTCGGTATAACGCATCGCGGCGAAGGATTTCGGATCGTCCGGCGCACCCCAGTTCCCCTGGCCGTCTACCAGCGGATAGCGATAAGAGAATGGCTGCGCCATCAATACCATAGCTTCATAACAGGCGCTGTCGCCGTGCGGATGGTATTTACCCAGCACATCACCGACGGTACGGGCGGATTTTTTGAATTTGGCGCTGTTGCTCAGCCCCAGTTCCGACATGGCGTAGATGATGCGGCGTTGTACCGGCTTCAAACCGTCACCGATGTACGGCAACGCCCGATCCATGATGACGTACATGGAATAGTTCAGATAGGCGTTTTCAGTGAATGTGTGCAGCGGTAAACGCTCTACACCGTCATGAGTCAGATCACTCATTACTCAATTATCCTCAGACCGTGGCTTGGCAATCCCTGGACGACAAAGGGTTGATTCTGCCTGCGATAGTAACCCATCAGCAGGGTAGCTGTCACAGATGGCGCAGCAATCATCCGGCGAAGCCGGTGTATCAGGCAGTTTTATGCAAAATAGCGCTATGCGGTGGCGCATTTATTGACTCACAGTCAACACTGTTGTGCGCTGGATCGCATTTTTACTTGTATTGCTAACGATTACACTGTTTCTCAGCGAAATGTTTCCCGCCCCCGGCGCGGAGAACATCACACATTCTAATTCTGACAGGAGCCGTGAATAATGAGCAATATCCTGATTATCAATGCTAAAAAGCAGTTTGGCCATTCCAACGGCGAACTCAATCAAACCCTGAGCGACGTGGCGGAAAGCTTCCTGCGCGATGTACCGCACCAGGTGCAGGTCACCGTCGTCGACGACGGTTACGACATCGAAGCCGAGGTGCAAAAATACCTGTGGGCCGACGTGGTGATTTATCAAATGCCGGGCTGGTGGATGGGCGAGCCGTGGATCCTGAAAAAATACATCGATGAAGTGTTCACCGCCGGGCACGGCAGCCTGTACGCCAGTGACGGTCGTACCCGCTCAGACGCCGGCAAGAAGTACGGCTCCGGCGGCCTGATCCAGGGCAAGAAATACATGCTGAGCCTGACCTGGAACGCCCCGCTGGAAGCCTTTACCGACCCGGATCAGTTCTTCCATGGCGTCGGCGTCGACGGCGTGTATCTGCATTTCCATAAGGCCAATCAGTTCCTGGGAATGGAAGCGCTGCCGACCTTTATCTGTAATGATGTGATTAAACAACCGGATATCGATAGCGACATCGCACGTTATCGCGCGCATCTGACCGAAATTTTTGCTTAACTGATAGGTTATTCCCGAGATAATTCAAGTTGCTTCAAGGCGGCAACCAAACGCATCCGCGGGAGCGTACAAGTGGTACGTGACCGGGGTAAGTACGGACAGCCAACAAAGAGGCGGCTTGAAGTATGATGGGAATACACGTCAACCAATGAGGTAATGATGATCACCGTAATTGCAGAAATCAAAACCAAGCCGGGCCACCGTGAAACGGTTCTGAAGGCGATTGAGAAGCTGGTCCCGCTGGTACTGGCAGAGGATGGCTGTAGCGAATACACGCCAATGATCGACAGCCATACCCAGGCGCCATGGCAGAAGCTGTCGCCGGACTCGGTGTTTATGCTGGAGAAATGGGCCAGTCAGGCGCATCTGGAAAAGCATCTGGATATCGCTCACATGCACCGTCATCGTGACACCATCAAAGACAGCGTGCTGGGCGTGACCATTCACGTGCTGGGCAACGCCCTGTAAGACCGGTTGGGAACAGCCAGCCGTTTTCTACAGCGTCTGCGCATCAATATGCGCACTGACGTAGTCCAGAAAACAGGTAATACGCGCCGCCAACTGGGTATTGCGGTAATACACCGCATTAATCGGTTGGCGCACATCCAGCGTTTCCTGTTCCAGCAAGGGTATCAGTCGCCCCGCACGCTGATCGTCTCGCGTCATAAAATCCGCCAATTGCACTATCCCTTCCCCCCGTAACGCCAACTGACGCAGGGTTTCACCGCTGGAAGCCGAAATTGTCGGGGTGATGGCAAAATGCTGCGCCTGCTGATAGCGCAACGGCCACAGGTTGAGCGATTCCGGCTGGGTGAACCCGAGCAGGCAGTGCTCGCGCAGCGCTTCCACGCTGCCCGGTGTACCATTGCGCGCGAGGTATTCCGGGCTGGCGAGAATACGCAAGCGGCTGGAGCCCAACAGACGTGCATGAATGGTCGAGTCCCGCAGCGCGCCAATGCGAATGGCAATGTCGGTGCGCTTTTCCAGCAGATCGATGATCAGGTTATCGGTATTCAGTTCCAGCTCAATCTGCGGATAGCTTTGCCGGAAGCCGGCCACCAGCGGCACGATCACGTGTTCCATAAACGGAGCGGCAGCGTTGACCCGCAGTTTCCCGGCAGGGATCAACCTGCGCAACGCCATTTGCTCTTCGGCATTTTCCACCGAATGGATAATCTCACGCGCGTGGCTGAGAAAATTCTGGCCTTCTTCGGTCAGCTCCAGTCGACGCGTGGTGCGGCGCATCAGGGTCGTATCGAGTTTTTTTTCCAACCGGCTGAGTGCGCGGCTGATGCCGGAGGTAGTCTGGCCGAGCTGTTCGGCTGCGGCAGTGATGGAGCCGCTGTCAACGACGGTGGTAAAGGCAAGTAACTCTTCGAGGGTGATTTTCATGCATGCCGCCCAGAGTGGTCGGGTGCCGCACGCAGCGCCCCTGCGGAAAGAAGGCCCGGCGGAGAAGCCGGGCCTGACAGTCAGACAGAAAGCTCGGCCATATCGCCTTTGTCCTGCAGCCAGTTACGGCGGTCTTCTGAACGCTTCTTGGCCAGCAGCATGTCCATCATCGCCAGCGTCTGATCCACATCGTCGTCACTCACCGTCAATTGCACCAGACGGCGGGTATTCGGATCGAGCGTGGTTTCACGCAGCTGCAATGGGTTCATCTCGCCCAGCCCTTTAAAGCGCTGAACGTTAGGCTTGCCCTTTTTGCGCTTCAACTGCTCCAGCACGCCGGCTTTCTCTTCTTCGTCCAGCGCGTAGTACACCTCTTTGCCCAGATCGATACGGTACAGAGGCGGCATCGCCACATACACGTGGCCGCCCTTCACCAGCGAACGGAAGTGACGCACGAACAGCGCGCACAGCAGCGTGGCGATGTGCAAACCGTCGGAGTCCGCATCCGCCAGGATACAGATTTTACCGTAACGCAGTTGGCTAAGATCTTCGCTGTCCGGGTCAATGCCGATCGCCACGGAAATGTCGTGCACTTCCTGCGAGGCCAGCACTTCGTCCGAAGACACTTCCCAGGTGTTGAGGATTTTGCCTTTCAGCGGCATGATCGCCTGATATTCGCGATCGCGCGCCTGCTTGGCTGAACCGCCCGCCGAGTCCCCTTCTACCAGGAACAGTTCGGTCATGTTCAGATCCTGCGACGTACAGTCGGCCAGTTTGCCCGGCAATGCCGGCCCGCTGGTCAGCTTCTTGCGCACCACTTTTTTGGCGGCACGCAAGCGACGCTGGGCGCTGGAAATCGCCAACTCGGCCAGCTGTTCCGCCGCCTGAACGTTCTGGTTCAGCCACAGGCTGAAGGCGTCTTTCACCACGCCGGAAACGAAGGCCGCGCACTGGCGCGACGACAAACGTTCTTTGGTCTGGCCGGCGAACTGCGGATCCTGCATCTTGACCGACAGCACATAGGCGCAGCGGTCCCAGATATCTTCGGCGGACAGCTTAACGCCGCGCGGCAGAATATTGCGGAATTCGCAGAACTCACGCATCGCGTCCAGCAGGCCCTGACGCAGGCCGTTGACGTGGGTACCGCCCTGCATGGTCGGGATCAGGTTGACGTAGCTTTCGGTCAGCAGCTCACCGCCTTCCGGCAGCCACAGCAACGCCCAGTCCACCGCTTCGGTATCACCGGAGAAGTTACCGACAAAGGCCGCTTCCGGCAGGGTGATCAAGCCGTTGACAGCTTCCATCAGGTAATCGGTCAGGCCGTCCTGATAGCACCAACGTTGCTCGGTATTGTTCAGCTTGTCGATGAAGTAAATTTCAACGCCGGGGCACAGCACCGCTTTGGCCTTCAGCAGGTGGCTGAGGCGCGATACCGAGAAACGCGGGCTGTCGAAGAACTGCTCGTCAGGCCAGAAGTGGATACTGGTGCCGGTATTGCGCTTGCCGCAGCTGCCGGTCACCGCCAATTCCTGCACCTTGTCGCCGTTTTCGAAGGCAATGCTGTAGACGTTACCGTCACGCTTGACGTTGACTTCCACCCGTTTCGACAGGGCGTTAACCACCGAGATCCCCACGCCGTGCAGACCGCCGGAGAACTGGTAGTTTTTATTGGAGAATTTACCGCCGGCGTGCAGACGACACATGATCAACTCAACCGCAGGTACGCCTTCTTCAGGGTGGATATCCACCGGCATGCCGCGGCCGTCGTCGATCACTTCCAGTGACTGATCGGCGTGCAAAATCACGTCGATGCGCTTGGCGTGACCGGCCAAAGCTTCATCGACACTGTTATCTATCACCTCTTGGCCGAGGTGATTGGGGCGCGTCGTGTCGGTATACATGCCGGGACGACGGCGCACTGGTTCTAGACCGCTGAGTACTTCAATGGCATCAGCGTTATAGCTGGATTGAGTCATCGTTGATTATTTTTTCGTGGTTAAAGGAAGGTGCCGGAACCGTCTGCTCAGACAGCGTTGAGCCCTAAAAAATCCACAATCTGGGGGAAGTAGTGCTCGAAACCGACGAAAGCGTGGTTTCCACCCGATTCCACCGTCTGACGGCACGCAGTGTAATAGGCCACCGCTTGCCCATAATCGAGAATTTCATCGCCCGTTTGTTGCAGCAACCAGATTAAATCCGGTGACTCCAAGGGATCGATCTGCATCGTTTTCAGATCGTAAACGTGTCGTGACTCTAACACATATTGCTGGCCGGTGTAGGGGTTCTCGTTTTCGCCAAGGTAGTCAATCAGCAGCTCAAACGGCTTCACGGCAGGGTTAACCACTACCGCTGGCAGTGAAAAACACTGCGAAAGCCAGGTCGCGTAGTAGCCACCCAGCGAGGAACCAACCAGGCCCATCGTCTGCCCGGCACGCTCCATCACCAGATTCTCGATCATTTCGGCGGCTTCAGCCGGAAAAACCGGCAGCTGTGGCACCAACATTTCGATATGCGGATGATGCTCGGCCAGCCACGCCTTGAAGGACGTCGCTTTGGCCGAGTACGGCGAACTGTTAAAACCGTGCAGATAGAGCAGCGTAGAAGGCATCAGTACCCATCCGAATCCATGTCGGGGCGGAAGTCGTCGTTTTCCAATCGGAAAACCTGCGTCTCGATACGGCCGTCCGGCAGCAAGTCAAGATAGCGCCAGCCGGGCGAAACATCGTCGATGGTAAAATTGGTGCAGTGCGGTTTGAATTGCACGCAGGTAGAGGGCGACGCCAGCAGACGACGCCCCTGCCACTCCAGATCCAGCTCCTGATGAATATGCCCGCACAGCAGCGTGTTCACTTTCGGGTAGCGCAGCAGCACCGCACCCAGCATGTGTGGGTTGCGCAGGCTGTGCTGATCGAGCCAGGTGCAGCCGGAAGGCAGCGGATGATGGTGCAGCAGCATCAGGGTATAGCGCTCGGGATAGGCCTGCAGGCAGCGCTCCATCCACTCAAGCTGGTACTCGCTCAGTTCGCCGTGCGGCACGCCGAAAACCTGACTGTCCAGCAGCAACACCTGCCAGTGGTCGCCCACCAGCACCTGCTTTGACGGGGCGATACCGGCGTCGGCCAATGCGTCGACCATCGCCGGCTGAAAGTCATGGTTACCCGGCAACCAGACGCAAGGCGCCGGCAGACGGGCAATACCTTCGGCAAAATGCCGGTAGGCAGCCAATGAATGATCCTGGGCCAAATCACCGGTGGCGACGACCAAATCAAAATCACGCTGCTGCGCCAAAATGGCGTCCAACACCGCGTGATAGCTGCGATAGGTATTGATGCCGAGCAAAGTCTCATTTTCGCCGGCAAAAAGGTGGGTATCTGTTATTTGCAGAATCCTGACCCTGGCCCCACTTGCCACGGTCGGTTTAAACAGGCTTTCCAAATGGTGTCCTTTGTTATCTCAGTCTGTCTAACAAACCGGAACCGCCATCGCTCCATGCGCCAAACAGTAGCGCAACCAATCAGCAAGAAACTGGTTAATTTGATGCTTTTCGTCGCGTTGATGCAACTTTTTGTTGGGATAATCATAACGCGCTTTAAAGCGATAGATCTGCTGACTTGAACACACTTCCGCAACCATCGCGTCATGATACAGGCGCACCGTCATGGCAGGCAGGCTCCAGTAGCTGACCGCCGGGACGGTCTGCTCAATCTGCACCAGCGAGGTATAGCGTGTGGATTCAACAATAGTCAGACGATAACTGGCGCCACTCACCTGATAAGTCACCGTTTCACCCACTTCATCATTGCGCGGCAACAAGCGGCGCAATTGCGCGAAGTTGGTTTCGCACAATCTCATCATTTCGGGGAAATCAGGGGTATAGCGCTGTTTCATTAGTTGGCCCACTCTTTTCTCAACGATTCATGGTGCAACGCCAGCCACTGCAATGCAATCACTGATGCCGCGTTATCAATCGCGCCCTCTTCAACCCAGCGGTAAGCCTGTTCGCGGCTGACCACATGGACACGGATATCTTCATGCTCTTCTTCCAGTCCATGGATACCTTCCGCCGTGGTGGCGTCTACCTCGCCGACCATGATCGACAAGCGCTCGCTGGTGCCGCCTGGGCTCGCCAGATAACTCAGCACCGGCTTGCAGCGCCCGACCGTCACGCCGGCTTCTTCCTGCGCTTCGCGGCGGCATACGTCTTCAACGCTTTCGCCGGTTTCGATCATACCCGCCACCATTTCCAGTAGCCAGGGCGAGCTACTGGTATCGACCGCAGCGATGCGCAGTTGTTCAATCAGCACCACTTCGTCACGCACCGGGTCATAAGGCAGCAGCACCGCCGCGTGCCCACGCTCGAAAATTTCGCGCTTAATCTCCGGGCTCATATCGCCGTTGAATAAACGGTGACGAAAGCGATATAAATTGAGTGAAAAAAAACCACGATAAAGTGTCTCACGTGCAATAATTTCTACATCATTTTTATCGAGAGTAACGGGCGATGGCTGCGAGTGGCTCATAAGCGAATTCTCCTGCGTGAGTATGCCGATAAAATAAACAGTTTTGATGACAGAAACGGCGGGATAATCTTCCGCGGCTTTATGATAGATTGTGAGCCATGATATCAGGTGTGACGTACGCAGCCAGTTGAACTAAGGTAAACAGGCGGCCTGAAAGGTAAAAGTTACGCAAGATGGCACATTCCGCCACCTTATGCGTACAACAGACTCTGTTAGAATCGGCAACTATTTCGTCTATCGTCAGCGCTAACTACATAGCAATATTGCTGCACAACAAGGAATGCAAATGAAGAAACTGCTCCCCCTTCTTATCGGACTGAGCCTGGGCGGCTTCAGTGCAATGAGCCAGGCAGAGAACCTGCTGCAGGTCTACAAACAGGCCAGGGAAAGTAACCCGGATCTGCGCAAAACCGCCGCTGACCGTGACGCCGCATTCGAAAAAATCAATGAAGCGCGCAGCCCCTTACTGCCACAGTTGGGGTTAAGTGCGGGTTATACCCACACCAATGGCTACCGTGACAGTCGCGATCAAAACAGCGATGCCACCAGTGGTTCACTGGCGTTGACCCAAACCATCTTCGACATGTCGAAATGGCGCGCGCTGACGCTGCAGGAAAAAACTGCCGGCATCTCCGACGTGACGTTCCAGACTTCGTCGCAACAGCTGATCCTCGATACCGCCACCGCCTATTTCAACGTGCTGAGCGCCATCGATTCACTGTCCTATACCCAAGCGCAGAAACAGGCGGTATATCGCACCCTGGATCAAACCACTCAGCGCTTTAACGTTGGTCTGGTAGCGATCACCGACGTGCAGAACGCCCGTTCCAACTACGATACGGTGCTGGCGGCGGAAGTCACTGCCCGTAACACGCTGGATAACGCCTTGGAAAAACTGCGCCAGGTCACCGGCACCTTCTACCCGGAACTGGCTTCGCTGAATACCGACCGTTTCAGCACCCAGCGCCCGGAAGCAGTGAATAATCTGCTGAAAGAGGCCGAAAGCCGCAACCTGAGCCTGTTATCCGCCCGTCTGAGCCAGGATCTGGCCCGCGAGCAGATCCGCTCTGCGCAAACCGGCTATATGCCAACGATTGACTTCAATGCGTCCACGGCAGTCAGTAACACCAAAAACAACGGCTCGCGTAATTCAACGCCAGACGCCGATATTGGTCAGAACAAAGTGGGCCTGAGCTTTAATATGCCGCTTTACAGCGGTGGCCAGACCAACTCGCAGGTGCAACAAGCACAGTACAACTTCGTGGGCGCCAGTGAGCAACTGGAAAGTGCACACCGTAACGTGGTGCAGACTGTTCGTTCCTCGTTCAATAACGTGAACGCCTCGATCAGTAGCATCAACGCCTACAAACAGGCAGTGGTGTCGGCTCAGAGTTCACTGGATGCAATGGAAGCAGGTTATCAGGTCGGTACCCGCACCATCGTCGACGTGCTGGATGCCACCACCACACTGTATAACGCCAAGCAACAGCTCTCCAGCGCGCGTTATACCTATCTGATCAACCAGTTGAACATCAAGTTTGCGCTCGGTACCTTGAACGAGAACGACCTGATGCTGTTGAACGGTGCCTTGGGCAAACCAATCTCTACCTCGCAAGACGTGGTAGCGCCACCGACCACGGCGCAAGACGCTTATGCCGATGGTTATCAGGATAATGCGCCTGCACAGCAAAGCGCAGCGCCGGCACCGGTTGCCGCTACCCGGACCTCTGCGCCGGTGAGCACAACCACTCCGCCTGTACGCAACAGCGGTAATCCATTCCGCAACTGATTCGCGCACAGCATTGAAAACGGGGTATGGCATCTGCCTGCCCCGTTTTTTTTGTCTCGGCTTATAGATTTGGATCCTCAGCCCCAATAGCAGGAATTCACTTCTGGGCGTTTGGGCAGAAGAACTGGCTGAAAATCGAGAAAAGGCTCAAATAACCTGCATAAGTGCTTTCATGTATCCCATCGCATAGGCCATACCCGAGTGCCATGGCGCCTCACAGCTCATCTGCGGCGAATGATCGGGGATCAATACACCGTCAAATTTGCACTCTTTTAGCACTCGCAACACCTTCAGCATGTCTATATCACCTTCATCGATAAAGGTTTCATGGTAGTACGGCACTTTGCCTTTCACATTGCGAAAGTGGATATAAGCAATGGCATCCTGCTGTGCGTACTGCTCCACCGCCTGGTAAACATCCCCCTCTGACATTTCGGCGATAGTGCCAAGGCAGAATTCCAGCGCATTCGCGTGGCTGGGTTGCAAATCCAGCAATTTTTGATACAAATGCGGTTGATTGACCAACCGCGGCTGACCGCGTACAAACTCGAGCGGTGGATCATCCGGATGCGCTGCCAGCCTGACGCCAGCCTCTTCCGCCACCGGGACAATCTGCGCCAGGAACCACTCAAGACGCTGCCAAAGCTGCTCTTTCGTCGTCACCTCTCTCAACCCTGTAGCGTTTTCATCCACCACCATATTCCACGCCATGCTGGCCGGTAGCGGGCTTTCTGTTTGCTCATTGGCTCCGTTTAGCCCAACGGTTTTTGCTCCGCCACGCGCTTTATTTTCCTCTATTCGACCGGCGACCCCGGCCAGGCTGAAGTTATAGCCAAAAACGGGAATACCGGCGGCACCCACATTGCGAATAATTTGTTTAACCGTTTCTATCTGCTGAGTTTTTTTGGGGCCATCAAACAGAATGTCGTCCCAATGACAGGGATCGAAGTTTTCGATGGCAAAAAATGTCAGGCCGAATTTCTCCATCCGGGCACGAATATCGAGCAGCTCTTCTGTGCTCCAGATCTCCGCCTGTGCCGTTCCCCACCCTTGAGTATCGCCCACGGGCTGATTCGAACGAGAAAAACGATCGTTTCGATGAAAGTAATCCACCATGTGCACCACGACATGCGTCGCACCGCACTGGCGAGCAAAGGCAAAGTGCTCATCATCCAGCATATGCTTGTACAGACCGAAACCCAGTTTCATCACCTTATCTCCTGAAGAAAAAAATTTTATTTATCACCGATTACGGATTCGTACCCTGCCCCTCAGGCAGAAGCTATCAACCTGTATGACAGGTTATGAGAAATAAAAATAACAGAAAAGCGGCAAATCACTGCGATGTGATCTTCATCGTCAATATGGCAACAGCAAACCGTCGAAAAGAAGAGGGGGTGATATCATCACGGCTATCGCTTTATCTCGTTTGGATGGGATCCGATGGAGAACACTTCACGCTGGCAACGCCTGATCGAAGGCGAACTGCCGCCGGCCCAGCGCCCTGCTCCGGCAATTTATGCTTCCTGGCTACGTTGTCGCAGCCTGATGCAGCCTGCGGTGTGGAAAGCCCCCCACTGCGCGCTGGGCGCGACTTTTGCGTCAATCTGCCAGCGTAAGAACGATCTGCTGACGCTCGGCCAGGCAGCGTTGGAGGACGCCTGCGAATACATGGAACAGCGCCGCTGCCTGTTGGCTATCCTCGACGAAAGCGGCTGCATGCTGTGGCTGTGCGGCGATGTCCTGACTCGCGAACGTCTGCAGCTGTTGGGGTTTACCCCCGGCGCCTATTGGGCGGAAGGTGATATCGGCACCAATGCACCGTCGCTGGCAGCATCGGAGGGGCATCCGATACAGGTACGCGGCAGCGAGCACGTGCGTCAGGCGCTGCACGACTGGTCATTCTGCGCCACCCCAGTCTATGACAACAGCGGCCGTCAACGCGGGTCAATTGCGCTGGGCTGTCTGCTGGCCGACTGCGCCGCCGGCGATCTGTCCCTGACGCTGGCGCTGGCACGCGAAATCGGTAATTCGCTGAATGCCGATGGCCTCCTTGCCGAGTCCAACCGCCACCTGAACCAGCTTTACGGCCTGCTCGACGGCGTGGATGACGGCGTTATGGCCTGGGACCATCGCGGCTATCTGCAGTACATCAACCAGCGTGCCGCCACCCTGTTGAAACTGGATGAGCAGCAAAGCCAGGGCAAACCGCTGACACAGCTGCTGACGCTGCCCGCGTTGCTCAACCGAGCTATCGCCCAGCGTCAGGCGCTGCAGCACGTTGAAGTCACCTTTGAGAGCCAGCGGCAGTTTATCGCAACGCTATTGACCCTGAAGCCGATCTTCGACGGCGAGCGCTGCAGCTTTATCGCCCTGCTGCACCCGCTGGAAAGGCTGCGCCAGTATGTCAGCAGCCAATTGGGGCGCGTCAGCCACAGCTTTGAACAGATGCCGTCCGCCTCGCTGGAGATGCGTCGCTTGATTCGCTATGGCCAACAGGCGGCGAAGGGGCAGCATCCCATTTTGCTGTGTGGCGAAGAAGGCGTCGGCAAGGAACAACTCAGTCAGGCGATCCACAATGCCAGCGATCGCGCCGCCGGGCCCTATATCGCCCTCAACTGTCAGCTATTGCCGGAGGCCCAGGGGCTGCGCGAGCTGCTGGGCAGCGACGCCAACGAAGAGGAAGCGGGCCAGCTCAGCAAGTTTGAACTGGCCAACGGCGGGACGCTGTACCTGGAGCAGATTGAGTATTTGCCGATGGAAATGCAGTCGGCACTGTTACAGGTGCTGAAAACCGGCGTGGTAATGCGGCTCAACTCTAACCGGGTGATCCCGGTCGACGTGCGGGTGATCGCCAGCAGCGCCGCCGATCTGCCATTGCTGGTGCAGCAAAATCGCTTTCGCCGTCAGCTGTTTTACAGCCTGCAGGCGTTCGAGATCCAGATCCCGGCGTTACGCCAGCGCCTGAGCGATATTCCACTGTTGGTGAAGCATCATCTGCGCACGCTGGAACAGCATTTCCAGTGCCGCTTCCGGGTAGACGACGAGGTGATGACCCAACTTGGGCTCTATCTGTGGCCCGGCAACGATCTGGAGCTGAAAGGCGTGGTGGAGCGCACGGCGATGATGTGCCACGGCCACCACCTGCAACTGGCCGATCTGCCCGAGCACCTGCTCGGTCAACAGCCCTTACTGGAAAGTGACCCGCAGCCGGGTATGCCGCTGTTAACATTGGCGGAAATGGAGCGCCAGGCGATCATTCGCGCGGCCAACGTCAGCCGCGGGCAGTTGAATGAAATGGCGCAGCTGCTGGGGATTGGCCGCACTACGCTGTGGCGGAAAATCAAACAGTATCAAATTGATATCCGCCAGTTTAAGCTGCGCGCCTGAGGCGGCCGTCAGTGGCTGAGCTGCAATACCCCGCGTGCCGCATCCAGCATCGCTTTTTGGCCGTTGCGGGTTTTGCTCATGCAGTCGTGCATGCCAATCACCATCGGGATCCCCATCGCCTTAGCGAGGATCGCGCTGTGCGACAGCGCATTGCCACCGCTCAGGCAGATGCCCAGCACCAGCCGGCGATCTAACATCACCACGTCAGACGGCATCAGTTCGTCCATCACCAGAATCGACGGTGTGGTCAGCGTGATTAACGGCAACGGCTGCTGCTGCAGATGGCTCAAGGTGCGGCGCAGCATGTCGCGCACATCCAGCTCACGCGCCCGCATATATTCGTCGTCCAGCGCGCGATACTCCTCGGCTATCGCTTCCATCTCCTGCTGCCAGGCCTGCTCGGCACTGCATTGCTGACGGGCAATGCGAGTGTAGGCCGCCTGCTGCAGGTCCGGATCGTCCAGCAACATGCTGTGCGCGCCGAAAATCGCCGCCTGCGGCTTGCCAATCAACGAGCCGGTGCGCTCCGCCAGGCGGTTCAAATCGCCGAGCGTATGCTGCAGCGCTTCACGCAGCCGCTGCTGTTCGTTGAGTACGTCATCGGCGCCAATCTGGCGTTCGGTGATCGCCGGGCAGAAGCTGTACGCCTGCCAAACCGGGCCGCTGGTGACGCTTTCCGCCACCGGGATACCGTGCAGCGAAGGTAAGCTTTGCTCAGAGACGGTTTCGCCAAAGTGCTGCTCCGCCAATGCGCTAAAGGCAGCCAGCGCCTGGTCGGCCTGCGCACCGTCGGCAATCAGCCGGATGGTGTCGCCATGACGCACCTGCAACAATGCCAGTTGGTTAAGGCTGCGAGGATTGGCGCACTGCCCCTGCTTTTCCAGCACCAGTTCGGCATCGAACGGCGCCAGCGCTTCCGCCAGTCGGGCCGCCGGGCGGGCGTGCAGCCCATGTGGGTTCTGCACCGTCCAACTGACGCTTTTCCCCTGAGTGAGCGGTAATTCAACGTTTTTGACCACGGGCGCAGTACCCTCGCCCAGTTGCGCCTGCTTGGCCTGCAACGCGCCCTGCGCCTCGGCCAGCACCTGCTCCAACCCCGCGCCGGCATTTGCGGCAACCACGGCAGCCAGCGTCCCTTCAACCAACGGCGCCGAACACAGCCTGACTTTGGCGGCCAGCGCCGGATCCAGCAGATCGATGGCGGTTTCAGCGCTCAACAGCGCGCTGCCCAGGTCCATCAGCACCACAATGCCCGCGCCTTCAGCCACCGACTCTATCGCCTCCATCACCTTGATCGCATCGGTGCCTATCGGGTGCTCCGCATCATCGACACCCGCTGCCAGCGCCAGCTTGCAGCCGTCGCCACGCATCATCTGCAATGCCAGTTCCTCAACGCCGCGAGCCAACTGCGCACTGTGTGAAACAACAACGATATTGATCATCTCGCCTCCTGCTATTGGCCGGCGACCTCTGCCAGCGTTTTCATCATCAGCATCACCGAAGTTGCGCCCGGGTCCTGATGACCGATGCTGCGCTCACCCAGATAGCTGGCTCGCCCTTTGCGCGCCTGCATGGTGATAGTGCTTTCGACCGCCTGCTCCGCCCGCTCACTGGCGCGCTGCAGGGCTTCCGCGACGCCAAGCTGCTGCTCAACCGACTGACCAAGGCTGTCCACCACCGCCCACCAGGCATCGCACATGGTTTTATCACCCGGTTCCGCCTTGCCGCGCATCACTACGCCATCAACGCCTTCCTGCATCAGTTGATGCAGCTCCGCCAGATCCAGGCTCTGCTTGGCATTCGCCGCCTGCGCCGCACGAATGAAGAAGGTGCCAAACAGCGGACCGCTGGCGCCGCCCACGCTGGACAGCAGCGTCATGCCGGTGTTTTTCAGGATAAAACCAATGTCTTTGTCCGCCACCGAAGGCAGTTTCTCCACCACCTTGTTGAAGCCGCGGTTCATATTAAGCCCGTGGTCGGCGTCGCCGATCTCGGTATCCAGCCGGGTCAAGAAATCGCGCTGCTGAGTAAACACTTCGCCGCAACGCATCAGCCAATCGACCACTTGTTGTTTGGTTAACGCCATAATTCCTCCTCAGCAACCCCAACGCAGCGCAGGCGTTTTCACCGGCGCATCCCACAGGGACAACAACTCGTCATCCACCTTCAGCAGCGTGATTGAAACCCCTTGCATGTCCAGCGACGTGCAGTAAGAACCGATCAGGCTGCGTTCGACGATCAAGCCTGCTTCAGCGCAACGTTCCGCCAGACGGTGATAGACGCCATACAGCTCGGACAGAGGCGTCGCACCCAGGTTATTCACCAATGCAATTACGCGATCGCCGCGCGTCAGCGGCTGCTTGGTTTGCGCTTCATCACGCCATTCCCCCTGCTGACGATCCCAAACGCGGAGGGTGCGCTGGTAATGGCCATGGTCTATCAGGGTATGGAACATGTCGTCCACCGCCGCATTGAGGGTGGTAAACGGACGCCGCGCAATGCCCGGCTCGCCGTGAATGCCGACGCCAAACTCCATCTCGTTTTCCGCCAGCACGAACGAGGGCTTGCCGGCGGCCGGTACGGTACAGGCTCCCAATGCGATGCCGATCGAATGCCCGTGATTGTTGATGCTGTGGCCCAGCGTCACCAGGCTATCCAGATCGTCACCGCGCGCCGCTGCCGCACCGAGCAATTTTTCCATCAGCACGGTATTGGCCACCCCGCGACGTCCGGCGGTGAACAGGCTGTCTTTGACCGCCACGTCATCGTCCACCAGCACCGTCGCCACCTGGACGCCGCTGTCATGCAGCAGCTCGGTAGCGGTTTCAAAGTTCAGCACGTCGCCGGTATAGTTTTTTATTAGCAACAACACCCCGGCACCACCGTCGATCGCCTGGCCGCACTCGTACATTTTGTCCGGCGTTGGCGAGGTGAAAATTTCGCCCGGGCAGGCGCCGTCGAGCATGCCTTCGCCGACAAAGCCGCAGTGCATCGGCTCATGGCCGCTGCCGCCGCCGGACAGGATCGCCACTTTGCCCGCGACCGGCGCGTCGGCGCGAGTGACGAACACCGGCTCCTGATGCACCAACAGCTCCGGGTGCGCCTCTGCCAGCCCCAGCAGTTGCTCTTCCAGTACCGATTCCACCTTATTAATCAGTTTCTTCACGGTTATTTCCTCGTTTGGCCCACGGGACGCAGCCTGCTGCGCCCCTGCGGCATCAGCTTGAGTGTCGTTGCAGCCAGGCATTGCCCAGCCGATCTGCCGTCAGAATGGCCGCCTGAACGCTGGCCGGCGTGACCTTGAACGGCATGTTGTGGATAGTTTCGCCGGCAGCGCAGCTGGCTTCGGCAACCGCCATGATTTTCTCTGCCGCATCGCCGCTAACCCCCATTTGCGCCAGCGTGATCGGCAAACCGAGCTGCTGACAGAAATCCAGCACCGTTTCGATCTGCTCCATGCTGCTGTTTTGCAGCACCAGCTGCGACAGCGTGCCAAAAGCCACTTTCTCGCCGTGGTACAGATGATGGCACTCTTCGAGCACGGTAAAGCCGTTGTGGATGGCATGCGCTCCCGCCAATCCGCTGCTTTCAAAGCCGATGCCGCTCAGGTAGGTATTGGCCTCGATAATGCGTTCGACCGCCTCCGTCACCACTCCGGCCTCGACCGCCAGCTTGGCTTTGACGCCCTCCGCCAACAGCGTCTCATAACACAAGCGCGCCAGACTGAGGGCTGCCAGCGTCGATTTGCCGCCCGCCATACTGGTGGCCTGCGCATCGAAACACGCCTGCGCCTCAAAATAAGTCGACAGCGCATCACCCATACCCGCCACCAGCAGCCGCACCGGGGCCTTGGCGATAATTGCACTGTCCATCACCACCATGTCGGGATTGCGTGGGTAAATCAGGTATTCGGCAAATTCGCCCTGTTCGGTATAAATCACCGATAACGCGCTGGTCGGCGCATCGGTAGAGGCGATGGTCGGGATCAGCACCACCGGCAGATGCTGGTAATACGCAATCGCTTTGGCGGTATCCAGCGTTTTGCCGCCGCCGATGCCAATCACTCCGCGACAACCGTGAGCCTTGAGTTCCCGGCCGAGCCGGTCGATTTCCTTATGGCAGCATTCGCCGTTGAACACGCAGGCATGGTGCTTCACCCCGTGCTGTTGCAGGCTGCCCATCAGGGTATCGCCCGCCAGCTTCATCACGAAGTCGTCGGCAATCACGAAATAATGGTCGGCAAGGTTTTTGGCGTATTCGCCCACGGCGGCCAATGCGTTGGCGCCCTGAATGTACTTGCCTGGAGACTGGATGATTCTCAACATAACCGGATCCTTGTAGGGAAATTGGCGATGGTAACGTTCAGATATCAGGTGATGCTGCGTCGATCTTGTGCCGCCGCGTTGTTATGGACTGACTATAGGGCTTGCCGCTTGCTTTGCGATCTCGGGATTTTTCGTTTCATTATGGAACATTACTTTCCCCTGTACGTTCCATAATGAAACCCTGACGCCGCTTTTTTAGTCAGTAAAGCGAGCTGGCGCACAGCCCAACGTATAACTGCGTAAAGAGTGGATTCTGTGGGCGTTTCAGCTTTAATTTTGACCATCTTTCCCCTATTCTTACGGCCACTACTGGGAAAGGGCGAAAACAGCCCGACTGATGGGATTACTAACGATGAAACGGACAAAAAACATCAACCAAGAGACGTTCCGCAAATCCTGGCGCAACTACCGTGTTGCCCCCGTGGCTTTGGCGATCAGCGCAGTCTTTATGCTGGCCGGCTGCGAGAAGAGCGATGAAACTGTCTCCATGTATCAGAATGCCGACGACTGTTCGCGCAACAACCCTTCCATGAGCGAGCAGTGCACCACCGCCTATAACAACGCCCTGAAAGAAGCCGAAAAAACGGCGCCGAAATACGCAACCCGCGAAGACTGCGTCGCCGAGTTCGGCGAAGCTCAGTGTACTCAGGCACCAGCTCCGGCCCAGGCCGGCATGGCCGCAGAGTCGCAGAGCAGCGGCAGCTTCTGGATGCCGCTGATGGCCGGTTACATGATGGGCCGCATGATGGGCGGCTCCGGTTTTGCTCAGCAACCGCTGTTCACCTCCAAAAATGCAGCCAGCCCGGCAAACGGCAAGTTTGTTGACGCCAGTGGCAAGAGCTACGGCCCAGCCACCGCCGGCGGCCGCACCATGACGGTGCCGAAAACCGCGATGGCGCCAAAACCGGCAGTGACCAATACCGTCACCCGCGGTGGCTTCGGTGAATCCGTGGCCAAGCAAACCAGCATGCAGCGCAGCAGCGCAACGTCCAATTCCGGCTCACGCAGCATGGGCGGTTAATGCATGAAACGCGTTGCGATTACCGAGCGTCCGGACTGGCGCGAAAAAGCCACCGAATTTGGCTTCCGCTTCCACACCATGTACGGCGAACCCTACTGGTGTGAGGATGCCTATTACCAATTCACGCTGGCGCAGATTGAAGAAATTGAAAACGCCACCGCTGAATTGCACCAGATGTGCCTGCAGGTGGTAGAGAAAGTGGTCAGCAGCGATGCGCTGATGACCAAGTTCCGCATCCCGAAACACACCTGGGAATTCGTGCGCAGCTCATGGCGCACCAACCAGCCTTCGCTGTATTCGCGTCTCGATCTGGCCTACGACGGCGTTAACCCGCCGAAGCTGCTGGAGAACAACGCCGATACGCCAACTTCGCTGTATGAAGCGGCCTTTTTCCAATGGCTGTGGCTGGAAGATCAGATCAATGCAGGCAACCTTAGCCCGGAATCCGATCAGTACAACAGCCTGCAGGAAAAGCTGATCGAGCGTTTCGCCGATCTGAAAGCGCACCACGGTTTTGGCCTGCTGCATATGGCCTGTTGCCAGGACAGCGAAGAAGATCGCGGGACAGTGCAGTATCTGCAAGATTGCGCGCTGGAAGCCGGCGTGCCGACCGAATTCCTGTTTATGGAAGAGATTGGCCTGGGTGAAAAAGGCCAGTTTAGCGACCTGCAGAACCAGGTCATCGGTAACCTGTTCAAGCTTTATCCGTGGGAGTTCATGCTGCGCGAGATGTTTTCCACCAAGCTGGAAGACGCCGGCGTACGCTGGCTGGAGCCGGCATGGAAAAGCATCATTTCCAACAAGGCACTGCTGCCGATGCTGTGGGAAATGTTCCCGGATCATCCAAATCTGCTGGCGGCCTACTTTGCAGAAGACGAGCACCCGCAGCTTGACCACTACGTCACCAAGCCGCTGTTCTCACGCGAAGGCGCCAATATCCAGATCGTGCAGAACGGCCAGCAAGTCGCGAGCGTCGATGGCCCTTACGGCGAAGAAGGCATGATCGTGCAGCAGTTCCACCCGCTGCCCCAGTTCGAAGGCAGCTATACGCTGATCGGCAGTTGGCTGGTGGACGATCAACCCTGCGGGATCGGCCTGCGCGAAGATCGTGAACTGATCACCCAGGATCTGTCGCGTTTCTATCCGCATATCATTCTCGGCTAACGGCTCAGTTCTTGGGTAAAAAGCGCGATCTTATCGCGCTTTTTTTATGCCTTCCATCTGGTGATTAATCGATTAACCTTCTATACTCGAAGCGTCTGTTCTCCTCGGGCGGAGCAACCAGATATGAAACTGACGTCCATGATCCCACCGCAGGTCAACCTGGCGGACGGATGCTTTACCGCACCTGATGTTCAACGCAAATCCACGACGCTGGGCAGCCTGGCGGGGATCTTTGCCGATGCCGTGGCCTGGCAAAGCTTACCGGCGGAGCTTGCCGTCTATCAGGTTGAAATGTTGCCTTCCGTGCAGCAGGAAGGCGAGCTGTTTGTCGGCACCACTCATCTGCAACCTGGCCGGGTGGGCGACGAATTCTTTATGACCCGTGGGCATTTTCACCAGCGGCCAGAACAGGCCGAGTTCTATTTTGGCCTACGGGGCCAAGGTTTGCTGTTGCTGCAACACCAGGACGGCACTTGTACGCTGGAACAGGTTTCCCCCGGTAGCGTTCACCATATTCCCTCCTTTACTGCCCACCGTTTGATCAATACCGGCAATGACGTGCTTTCTGCGCTGGCGGTGTGGCCAACGGTCGCCGGCCACAACTACGATGCGTTGCAGCCTCAGGGGTTCAAGCTGCGGGTCTTCGCCGATGGCGATGACTGGAAGGCGGAGGCGCAATATGAGTGACTCAATGCTGCGATTTGGGCTTGATGTCCGTATTAGCGACAGTCCGATGGGATTTGGCTATGGCAATGACGTGATTGGCCCCTTGCCGGAGATACGCACGCTGGAGCAAATCCGCCGTTCCCTGCGCGATCCTGACTGCCAGGGACCAGAGCAGGTTTATGCCATCGCGATGGACGTCGCGAAACAGCAACATTTGGCCGAATTGAAGAAACGCATGCTGTTGTTCGGCATTGTCACCTATGCCCAAGGGCAATTGGGCCAGGAGCCGATACGCAGCCAGGGACACGTACACCGTATCAGCGCGCACAGCGGTTGGTCACCACCGGAACTGTATGAAATCTGGCAGGGAAAGGCGATCATTTACATGCAGGAACAGGTGGAATATGAACCGGGCCGCTGCTTCGCCGTCCACGCCGGACCCGGCGAGAAGGTGCTGGTGCCGCCGGGCTGGGCCCACGCCACGATTTCTGCCGATCCTCACCAGCCGCTGACCTTCGCTGCCTGGTGCGATCGTGAATATGGCTTTGAATACGATGCCGTGCGTGAATACAAAGGACTGGCGTGGTACCCGCTATTGCAGGGCGACAATATAATCTGGCAACAGAACCCACGTTATCAATCCGGCCGGCTGCACGCCATCGGCCCACGCCAATACCATGAATTCGGTCTGAGTGATGCCCCGCTCTACTCGCAGTTTGAAACCGATCCGGCGCGCTTCCAGTTCATTTCCAAACCGGGCAGCGTAGCGGAAAAATGGCAACGGTTTGAGCCTTAAAGATTACTGTCTAATTCAATAATAGGAAATTTCTACCCTATGAGTTTCAAGCTGCAGCCTAGGCGCCTGGCTGCAGCTTGAAAGGCGACGGGTATCAGGAGAACAAGCCGCAGGCCACCCCTGCCGCTGCCAGGGCCAACAGCCCCAACATCGCTTTCACCGGTGACAATCCCCGCTTGGCCATCAGATACCAGGTCATCAGCACCACGATCAGCGGCATCAGGTTAGGGAAAATGCCGTCCAACATTTGCTGCAGGTGAATATTCACCCCGTCTTTGGTGATGAACTCCAGGCCGGTGCCCAGTTTGACGTAGCTCGCGGCTACGCCGCCCATAACGAACACTCCCAGCAGGGAAAGCGCTTCTCGCAGGCGTGAGGACTTGCTGCTGACCAGCATTTCCACCGAGCCGGAGCCCATATGGTAGCCCTTCATAAACAGCCAGTAAGACCCGGGAATGACGATCAGGCTGAACGCCATAATGTAGAATAACGGGCCAATCACGCTGCCGCCGGCAGCCAGCGCCATACCGATGCTCAACAATATGGGCAGCAACATGCCCGGCACCATGGAGTCGCCGATACCGGCCACCGGCCCCATCAGGCCGACCTTGAGCGTATTGATGGTTTCACCGTCGATCGGCTCGCCGTTGGCACGTTTTTCTTCCAGCCCTATCACCATGCCGTTAACAATCGCGCCCAGCTGCGGCTCGGTGTTATAGAACGAAGTATGGCGGCGAATGGCCTCAATGCGCTGTTGTTTTTCCGGATACAGTTTTTTCAGCGCCGGCATCATGCTCAGGCAGAAACCGTAAGATTCCAGACGTTCAAAGCTCATCGACGACAGGTTGTACATCATCCAACTGCGCCAGCAACGACGCAGGTCCTGCTTATTCAATTTTGGTGTTGGCGTATCCATCAGAATTCATCCTCATCGTCAGCCTGAGGCGCGGCCTGTGCGGCAGCCGCCTGCGGCTCTGGCTTATAGTTGTAGTGAATCAATGCCAGCAGCGCGCCGACAATCACCAGCGCCACCATATTCAGCTTGAGGAAAACAATGCAGATGAACCCCACCAGGAAGTAAATCAGCATGCTGTAGCTTTTAATAATCTGCTTAAGAAGAATGGCGATACCGACCGCAGGCAGAATGCCGCCGACCACGTTCATGGTAGTCAGCACCAGCGTCGGCAAGCTGTCCATAAAGGCGTTGATATAGCGCGCCCCGAAAAAGACGGCGATAAACGTCGGTACAAAGCGCAGCAGGAAGTTGGTGACCTGCGGCCAGATGGCGCTGTTGAGGTAAATGCCCTGTTCGTCCCCGCGCTCCACCGCCAGATCCGCGCGGTGGTTCCAGTAGGAATTGAGTACCATCATAGCATTGAACAACACGGTGCCCATGATGCCGATAGTCGCTGCCAGGGCGACGGCCACCTCGGGTCCTTTACCGGAAAGAATGCCCAGCGCAATCGCCGGGAATGCTACAAAATTGAGGTCGGCCGGCATCGATCCGCCCGGTGTAACCATGGCGATATAAACCGCCTGTACCGCCACACCAATGATGATGCCGGTCTGTACATCGCCGAGGATAGCCCCCACCAGCATGCCGGAGACCAGCGGACGGCTGAGAATATACCAGCCTCCGGTCAGTCCCAGCAGCCAGGGGCTGCTCAGCGCGCCGAGATAGCAAAGTATCCCGATAAGCGTCGCTTCAAACCACATAGTTCACTCCCGCCGTTCAGGCTTATTTGAGTTTCTTTTTTGCATCCAGCCAGCTGAAATGGCTGGCATCCGGGACTAAACGGAATTCGATGGCATGGCCGTGTTCGGTCAGGAAATCGAAGGCTTCCGACTCTGTTACCGTCACGGATTGATTCGGGCCGATAGTCACCGTGTCTTTGCGGGCAGACATCGGGCCGACGTTGATTTTCTTGTTGCGATTGCTGAGGTCGATTCCTGCTTCCATCAGCCGTCGCAGCGTGACCGGCGATTTGCCAATCACGAAGTACTGCTTGTCGCTGGCAATCACCTTCGGCAGTTTTTCTATCGCCTGCTGTACGGTGAACAGCCATACCTTGGTATCCTGCACTGCCCCTTTCATCACCGATGACAACAGCGGATCTGCCGCGACCTCATCATCAATCGCCACGATGCCGTCGCAGGGCAGCTCTTTCGCCCAGCGGGTCACCAGTTGACCGTGAATGACCCGGTCGTCGATACGTACGAATGAAATAGCCATACTCTCTCCTCAGAAATCGTCCATTTGCGCCGTCACCGCAGGACGGGCAAGCGCAATCGCCTCACCGCCCTGCGCCACCAGCTCTTGTGCCGCCAGTTGAACATCCTTTCCTTCCAGCAATTCGGCACTCATCAGCAACATCGGGAAATTCACGCCGGTCACTACCGCCATCGGCACTGGCGCATTGGGATCAAAGGCGTGACGACAGGCCACGTTGTACGGCGTACCGCACCGCATGTCGCACAGTATCAACACACCGTCAGCCCCTGCGCTCACCCGACGCAGTTCGTCGGCAAAGTCCCGCTTAAAAGCCTCGATGCCGGCGCCTTCACTCAGACCGACATGACTGGTCCCCGGCAACTCGCCGTAAACCATGCGCGCGCTGTTCAGTAACGCCTCGGCCAGCGGCCCATGAGAAGTCACAATCACTCTCAACATAATGTTTATCCCCTTACCCAGGCTTTTATGGTGCCCAGGGTTTTACCCAGGCTGCGGCCATGTGGGCTGATGCGATACGCCCCGACCGCAGCCGGGACGATGAAGGTTTCCGCGTAATGCACCACAAAGGGAGCAAAATGGCCCTCAGGGCTTTCAACCACTGCCTCTTCCCCTTCCACCAGGTTCAGCACGTTCACTCGCCCTTCGGTATGGTGCAACACCGGTTCACTGAACCAGTGACGGCGGGTTTCGATAAATTCACGCTCGTGCAGGCCGGTTCGCTCTTCCTGCCAGCCTTGCCCTTCAGCAACCGGTTCAACGTGGTTGACCAGGTGCTCCGTTGCCCAGTCGGTGTCGCATTGCCAGTTGATCACCTGCTCACCGTGCTGCAAATGCACCGGACGCGGCAGGCCATCTAATCCCACACGGCCCCAGTCCCACAGTTTGAAGGTGAAAATGTACGGCGTAGCGCTGATCTCCAGCACCATGGTTCCCGCACCTGAACAGTGCACCGTCCCAGCCGGGATCAGGAAGTGATCGTGTTTACGCGCCGGGAAGCGGTTCACAAAACGGCAATCGTCGAACGCCTTTTCGCCCCTTTGGGCGGCCGCCAGATCGGCCATCATCGCCTGCGGATCGGTACCGTTTTTCATCCCCAGATACACTTCGGCGCCTTGCTCTGCCGCCAGAATGTAATAGCTTTCATCCTGGGTGTAATGCATGCCGAAATGCTGTTGGATGTATTCTGTCAGCGGGTGCACCTGGAAGCTGAGGTTTTGCCCGCCGACGGTATCCAGCAGGTCAAAACGGATCGGGAATTCGGCGCCGAAACGGGCGTGTACGCGCTCGCCCAGCAGGGGCCTCGGATATAACAGCACCAAATCCTGTGAGGGGATCTCGACCCGAACGTCACCAAAACGCATTAGCAGGCTGTTTTCCTCGGGCACGCAGTCAAAACACCACGCGTAGTTGGCTGCCGTCGGGTCGAGATCGAACTGTTGTTTCATCCATTGACCGCCCCAAATACCGGGGTCAAAAAAGGGAACGACGCGGAATGGACGTTGGGTGACCTGCTGCAATCCAGCGTGGAATGCCTCGCCACTCACGGCCTTGGGCTTACCTGCCTGGTTGGTGTCCAACACCAGGTCAGCACGCTGCAACAACGGGGTTTTATGGCGATCGAACACCCGCCATTCCACAAAAAAGGCCCGCTTGTAACGACGCAACACGTCTTCGTCCACATTGGTGACGCCCCAGTTGCCCAGTTCACCACGGCGAAAACGCTGCTGGATTTCCCAGCGAGCCATGTCGGCATAAACCAGCACATCGCCCTCGGCGATCAACGCCGCGCCCGGTCCATAAATCACTACCAGGCCACTGTCGACGCTCGCAATTTGATCGCGCAGCTGCTGCACGCGCTCATCATCAAAAAATTCAGTCAGTTGATGACATGACAGCACGCCAAAAACGCGGTCTTCGGTTAAGTTGCGTTCAATCATCGCGTGAATATGCGATTCATCATATTTGGCCAATTCGGCGTTGATACTGCTGGCGGGCTTCAGCGAATGGATAAGATTCTCGCTCAGTTCTGCCAAATTCACCCCAGGGTAGCAATCCACCACCAACAGGGTTTTGCGTAACCCGAGGGCGGCAACCTTGCGGCTGACTGCCTCGACCACCGCCGGCCAACCTTGCCAGGCGGCATGATCAAAGCCCTGAACCGCCACTTCCGGGTGTTTGTCATAGCTTGTTGCGTTGCGCTGTTGCTCTGTCATATCCTTCTGCCTATGCACTGAATAGATAGAAAAAGATTAATCGATTAACCTCATAACAAACAGGCTGGTTAACGAGATTAACCTCATATAACGAATAATAACTCGCTAAAAAGCTTATAAATCGCGATCGTCGTCACACTCTATTTAACGAAATCACACAGAAAAGGTTAATCGATATACCTTGATGTAAAAGCCAGTATCGACAGGAGATGAAATGAGCACCATAACCTTGGCGGATGTCGCCGCATACGCAAAAGTCTCCACCGCTACGGTTTCGATGGTATTGCGCAACCGTGGCCGCATATCGGATGAAACACGCAAGCGTGTGCTGAGCGCCATCGATCATCTGGGCTACGTTTACAATCAGACCGCGGCAAACCTGCGCAATCGCAGCAGCAATCAGGTCGGCCTGCTGCTACATGACATCACCAACCCTTTTTACGCCGAGATGACCGCCGGGCTGAGCCAGGAAATGGAACGCCATCAACTGATGCTGTTTCTGGCCAACAGTGAAGAATCGGCCGACAGGCAACAAAAATTTGTCGACTCGCTGCTGCAAAACAGCGCCAGCGGCATGGTGTTGTGTGCCGCCCGACAAACGCCGAGCCTGTTTTTTGAAACGCTGAAACGCCGCAAGATCCCGGCCATCATGGTGGTCAGGCCGGTGGCTGATGCGCACTTTGACTTTGTCGGCACAGATAACTTCCTTGGCACACAGTTGGCAACCCAGCATCTGTTGGATCTTGGCCATCGCAATATCGCTTTCATCGGAGGATCCATCAACTCCACCACCCGCGCGCAGCGGTTGGGGGGTTACACCAGCAAGCTGCTGGAACGGGGGATTGTGGTCAAGGGCGAATGGATCGTCGACAGCGAGGCCAGCCAAAGCTCCGGCGCCAAAGCTGCAGAGCAGTTGCTGATGGCCCATCCGGAAATCACGGCGGCGTTATGCTATCAGGACATTGTCGCGTTGGGCGTGATGCAGACATTACGCAAACTCGACCGCCAGATTGGCCGTGATTTCGCGCTGATAGGATTTGATGATATTACCGAAGCGTCGCTGGTGCAGCCGGGTTTGACCACCGTATCGGTGGCCTCCCGCGAGATCGGCCGCAAGGCGGGGGAACTGCTGTATAGCCGCATTCAAGGCAATGATGAACCGCCAAAACGCATCATCCTGCCGCCTTCGCTGGTGATCCGCCAATCCTGCGGCTTTGCCGATCAATCTACGCCAGCCTGAGGCCGGCGTAGAGCCTTTAGCCAACCTGCACCGACAGCATACTCAGTGCGCTCATCTCGATGCCCTCCACCGGAAGGGTTATCGCCTCTTTGCCGTCCCAACTGCCCAGTACGTATAACAGCGGCAGGTAGTGTTCCGGCGTCGGGTTAGACAGCGCTGCGCCTTCGTGCTGCATAAAATTGACCAACGGGTGGTTATCCCCCTGATAATTCAGGTTATCACGCACAAACCGGTCAAACGAAGTGGCCCACGGATAAGGGGTGGCGTCCCCCTGCCATTTTACCATCCGCAGGTTATGCACCACGTTGCCGCTGGCGACGATCATCACCCCCTGGTCACGCAACACCGCCAGTTTACGGCCCAGTTCATAATGGTATTCCGCCGGTTTGGTGCCGTCGATGCTGAGCTGCACGATCGGAATATCCGCCTCGGGATACATTTTGATCAACACGCCCCAGGTGCCGTGATCCAGGCCCCATTCGCTGTCGTCTGCCGTGACAGTAATCGGCGCCAACACTTGCTGGATCTGCGCCGCCAGCTCAGGGGATCCTGGCGCCGGATACCGGGTATCGAACAGCGCCTGCGGGAAACCGCCAAAGTCATGGATGGTTCTTGGTTTTTCCATCGCGGTCACCGCGGTGCCACGGGTGTACCAGTGAGCAGAAACGGCAATGATGGCCTTCGGGCGCGGCAGCGTTTCACCCAGATGACGCCAGGCCTGGGTATAGCGGTTTTCTTCCAGCGCGTTCATCGGGCTACCGTGGCCGAGAAAAAGTGCAGGCATACGAGAGCTGTTCATACAAGATCCTTTGTCAGTCGCAAACATGATGGGGACTAGACTACGCCGTTTGCCACGGCGACACAGCCGGATAACCGTGATGATGATCTTCAATAAATTTGAACGGTTAAAACGATAGAAACAATCAGCCAAATCCACTCGATTTATGCCTTTACTCTGTTAGTATCAGAAAATAAACGATAATTTCAGCATATAAGGAGACGACCATGTCCGTACCGCTGCTCCTGACCTTGCTGGCCGGCGGCGCCACCTTTGTCGGCGCCCTGTTCGGCATTATTGGCCAGAAGCCTTCCAACCGAATGCTGGCTTTTGCTCTTGGATTTGCCGCCGGGATTATGCTGCTGATATCGCTGATGGAAATGCTGCCCGCGGCGCTGCACACCGTCGGCATGTCGCCGATGATGGGTTACGGCATGTTCATGCTTGGGCTGCTGGGGTATTTCGCGCTGGACCGCATACTGCCGCACCAGCACCCGCAGGACCTGATGCAGCAACCGCTGAAACCGCACAACCTGAAGCGCACCGCGGTGCTGTTGACGCTGGGCATCAGCCTGCACAACTTCCCGGAAGGCATCGCTACCTTCGTCACCGCCAGCGCCGACCTGGAACTGGGCATGGGCATTGCGTTGGCCGTGGCTATCCACAATATTCCTGAAGGTCTGGCGGTGGCTGGCCCGGTGTATGCCGCAACCGGCTCCAAGACCAAAGCCCTGCTGTGGTCCGGTATTTCCGGCATGGCGGAGATTCTCGGCGGCGTATTGGCGTTCCTGCTGCTTGGCCCGATGATTTCGCCGGTGGTAATGGCGTCGATTATGGCGGCGGTTGCCGGCATCATGGTGGCGCTGTCGGTTGATGAACTGATGCCGTTGGCGAAAGAAATCGATCCGCACAATAACCCGAGCTACGGCGTGCTGTGTGGGATGGCGGTGATGGGATTCAGCCTGACGCTGTTGCAAAGCGGCGGCATAGGTTAACGGTTTTCAGCCACAAAAAAAGCCGCATTACGCGGCTTTTTTCATCGTCAGAAGGTCAGTTAGTTATCAGCTGGCTTTCTTTTCGTGAGCCTGACGGTAAGCCACCAGATCTTCGATGGTCAATACGGTCATATCATGCTGTTTGGCAAACACGATCACTTCCGGCGCATGCGCCATGCTGCCATCGTCGTTAGTCAGTTCACACAGCACACCGGCAGGTTTGAAACCGGCCATAGAGACCAGATCGATAGTCGCTTCAGTGTGACCACGACGGCTCAGCACACCACCTGGCTGCGCGCGCAGTGGGAAAACGTGCCCAGGACGATTCAGATCGCTTGGCTTGGCGTTATCGGCCACGGCCGCACGGATAGTGGTCAGGCGATCGGAAGCAGACACGCCGGTGGTCACGCCCTGCGCCGCTTCGATAGTCACGGTGAAGGCCGTCTGGAACTGGCTGGAGTTGTTGGTCACCATCATCGGCAGTTCGAGCTGCTGACGACGTTCTTCGGTGAGACACAGACACACAATACCGCTGCCGTGGCGAATGGTCAGTGCCATCTGCTCAACGGTCATGGTTTCTGCGGCGAAGATCATATCACCTTCGTTTTCACGATTTTCATCATCAAGCACCATTACACCGCGGCCATTGCGCAATGCTTCAATAGCTCGCTCTACGCGTTCTACCGGCGTGCCGAAATCTGAAAGTAGGGTCTGATTCATGGTAAAAAACCTCATTAAAAAATTATGGATTACCAGAACCAGGGCGATCTTGAGGAGTAGCTAGCAATAGCTAAAAAAATAACGCAAGCGGGCGCAAACCCGGCAGATACCGTTACTCTCTCCCATCCGGACTATAACCGTCGGCCCCGGAATTACACCGGATCTGCTGACCTCTAACCAAACTGCAAGAGACTGGCTGAGCGCTCGCGGGCTTTCACCGTAGAAGGTGATTTACCGCCGGTGGGGACTTGCACCCCGCCCTGAGAATAAGCTTCTCGACTATAACGCTAATGATTAATCAGGGCAATTGGCAAAAGCACAATTCGGCCAATCACAGGGAATGCGGTTATTAGTTTATCCGGCGGGCAACTCGCATTACACTAGACGACAGCTATTAAACTCTGAAAGGGATACGCCATGATTGACCCGAAAAAAATTGAACAGATCGCACGCCAGGTGCATGAATCCATGCCTAAAGGCGTACGTGAATTCGGGGAAGACGTTGAGAAGAAAATCCGTCAGGTGCTGCAGTCGCAGCTTACCCGTTTGGATTTGGTCAACCGCGAAGAGTTCGACGTACAGACACAGGTGCTACTGCGCACCCGTGAAAAGCTGGCGTTGCTGGAACAGCGCATGAACGAGTTGGAAAGCAAGCTGAACGCAGCACCAGCCGCCCCACAACAGCCAGACGCAGAATAGTTACCGCTAAGGGCGCGGCATCGCGCCCTTACTGCCGTTTTAGCGCAGCCTTCGGCCTGCGTGGCAACACCAGCCAAATCAACGCGAACATCCCCAGCGCATACAGGCTTTTCCAGCCGATAATGACCATCAGCAGCAAACACAGCCCCAGCCCTACCGCCGCCATTAACCGCGAACGTCCGTGCAAAATTCGACAGCCCGCCAGCATACACAGCAGGTAGATCAGCACAAAGATGCCATTGGCATACACCAACAGCATATCCAACGGCAGTTTCAGCGTATAAATCAGCAGGGTAAACAGCAGGCAACAGCCCACCACCGCGCTTAATGCATTGACCGGTGCCTGCCCGGCGGACAGTTTAGCCAACGCGCTGGCTGGCCGATCCTGCGCCTGCGACCACACCAGCCGGGCGAAGCTTTGGGTATAGATATTCACGCTGGCAAAGCAAGCCAGATAACCTATGACGCAGGCTACCCACAACGCATGTTGCCCAAACAGTTGCACCACGATACCCGGCAACGACGCGGCCGCCGCCTGATGTTCACTGTATGCATGAAAGTGCAACACCGCCACGGTACAACCCCAGTACACCGCCCCGGCGACCAGCAAGCCAAACAGCAGGGCACGCGGGAAATCGCGCTCAGGGTTGCGGAACTCGGTTGCCAGATGCGCAAAGGCTTCCAAACCGACAAAGCACCAGAACATCACCGCCAACGCGTGGAACAAATTAGGGGGAGATATTTCGTCGAGTGCTGGCCAGGGGACTTGAGCAGGAGAGATGCCGCCACGCCACCAAATTGCGGCGACCAGCGCCACCACCAGCATGGCGATCAGCGTTTGAATATTGGCGCTGGAACCGGCGCTGCGCGTACCCAGCAGCCAAATCACCATCAGCGTAGCTATTTGCACCAGCAGCAGGCCATTGGCGCTCCAGCCGAACGCGGCCTGCCAAAAACCGGCGGCTATCTGTAACGCCGCGGGCAAGCCCACCGGGATCACCGACAAAAACAGCCAGCCGGTCACTTTCGCCATACGCGGGCCAAAAGCCAGCCCGACAAAATGCGCGGCACCACCGGCGCTGGGGAAATGCCGGCCCAGAGCAGCAAAAGCGATGGCAATAGGGAACACCAGCGCAATCAATACCGGCCAGGCCCAAAGGCTATCGCCCTGCGCCACCTGGGCCGCCAGCGCAGGAACGGCGAACACCCCCGTTCCCAGCAATGAAGTGGACAATAGCCCAACGCCCTGCGCCAAACTCAATTCCTGCTTCAGTCCACTCACTGCCACCGCCGTTTTATCCGCCATACTTCAAGTTGCATCCGCGTCGGCTGCTTTTACTCACCCGATTACTGCCTTGATACCACTCGAATTATTTAGGCTAAAAAGAGTCTGTTAGCCACGCCCGTCTTTGATTGCCTTGATAATATTGGTGGTCGACAGGCCGTCTTCAAAGTTCAGCACCTTGACGTCGCCGCCGTTGGCCCAAACCTCGGCGCTGCCGGCAATATCTTCAGGTTTGTAGTCGCCGCCTTTCACCAGCAGATCCGGCAGTATATCGGCGATCAGGCGTTGCGGCGTGTCTTCTTCGAATGCCACAACCCAATCCACCGCTTCCAACGCACCCAATACGATCATGCGGTTTTCCAGCGCGTTGACCGGACGGGTCTCGCCTTTCAGGCGCTTGGTGGAAGCGTCGCTGTTGACCGCCACAATCAGGCGGTCGCCCAGTTTGCGGGCATTCGCCAGATAGGAAACGTGACCGGCATGCAGAATGTCGAAGATACCGTTGGTCATCACCACTTTTTCACCGCGCTGACGTGCTTGCGCCACGGCGGTTTTCAACTGGGCTTCGGTCATGACGCCAAAGCCGGTTTCGGCACGGCCACGCACCGCATTTTCCAGCTCGATCGGGGAAACGGTAGAGGTCCCCAGTTTGCCCACTACCACGCCGGCGGCGGCATTGGCCAGGAAACAGGACTCTTCCAAGGTATTACCGGCAGCCAACGCGGCAGCCAGCACGCCAATCACGGTATCGCCGGCGCCGGTAACGTCAAACACTTCCTGCGCCTGGGTTGGCAGGTGCAGTGGCGGAACGCCCAATTGCAGCAACGTCATGCCGTGTTCGGAACGGGTGACCAGCAGCGCGGAAAGCTCAAAGTCCGCCACCAGCTTCATGCCGCGTTCGACCAGCTCGGCTTCGTCTTTGCAGTGCCCCACGACCGCTTCGAATTCAGACAGGTTTGGCGTCAGCAGCGTCGCGCCGCGATAACGCTCAAAATCGGAACCCTTTGGATCGATCAGCACCGGCACCTTGGCGGCCCGCGCCAGTTGGATCATGCTCTGTACCTGGCTCAGCGCGCCTTTGGCGTAGTCAGACAGCACCAGCGCACCAATTTGCGGCAGCGCCTGCTGGATGCGTTCCAGCATGGGTTGCGAATCGACGTTGGAGAACCCTTCTTCGAAGTCGAGACGGATCAGTTGCTGGTTGCGTGACAGCACGCGCAGCTTGGTGATGGTCGGATGCGTCGGTACCGAAACGAAATCACAGCGCACGTTCACTTCGTTCAGCTTGGCGCTCAGTGCACGCGCCGCGTCATCAATACCGGTCAAGCCCACCAGGCGTGAGTTGGCACCCAGCGAAGCGATGTTCATCGCCACGTTTGCTGCACCGCCGGGACGCTCTTCAATGGTTTCAACCTTGACCACCGGCACCGGCGCTTCCGGTGAAATACGGCTGGTCGGCCCATACCAATAGCGATCCAACATGACGTCACCCACCACCAATACCCCGGCGCGGCGAAAATCAGGCAGTGTAACTTTCATCCGATAACTCCAAAAAAGTACAAAATTTTAGTGGCGCAGATATTACCACAGACGTCTGTAATAGCTGCAGAACGTATTGCGCAACCGGCATGCCTAACCCAGCCACTTCGCCCAACTGGTGCGAACCTGTTCTCGCTCGGCGGCAAATTGCCCCTTGGCGACCTTGCCGGAATGCTCCTGCAACGCCAGGTGGTGAATTTCATCGCGCATGGTGACGTAGGCCTGAGTGAGCGCCTGCGCCTCTTCTTCCGGCATGATGCCGTAATTGGCCATCAACTCGAAAATGCGTACGTTATCAGACCAACGCGTCAGACGGGGCTCGGTGCTTGCATAGCCTAAGACCAGATACTGGGCAATAAATTCGATATCGGTGATACCGCCCTCGTCGGCTTTGATATCAAAGAGTTCACGCTGCTTGTTGCCGAGGTGATTGCGCATTTTCTCGCGCATCTCGCGTACCTCCAGCCGCAGCGTTTCGCCGTCGCGTGGTTTGCACAAGATCTCACGGCGGATCGCGTCAAACTGCTGATGCAGCGCCGGATCGCCATGGACGATACGCGCCCGAACCAGTGCCTGGTGCTCCCAGGTCCAGGCCTCGTTCTGCTGATAATCGGCAAAGGCTTCAACCGTGCTGACCAACATGCCTGCTGCGCCCGAAGGCCGCAGGCGAGCGTCCACCTCGTACAAAATGCCGGAGGAGGTGCGGGTACTGAACAGGTGCATGACGCGCTGCGCCAAACGCAGATAAAACTGACGGCCGTCGATGCAGCGATCGCCGTCGGTCATCACGTCCGGAGGACAATCCAGAATAAACACCAGATCAAGATCGGAGCTGTAGCCCAGCTCCCAACCGCCCAGTTTTCCGTAGCCAATCACGGCAAAACCGCGCCCTTCCCGCTCCTGCAAATGGGTCGGTTGACCATAGCGAGCAACCATGTCGTTCCACGCTTGCTGCACCACCGTGTCGATAATGGCCTCGGCCAGGTAGGTGAGGTGATCGCTCACTTTCATCACCGGCAGCGCGCCGGAAATATCCCCGGCGGCGATGCGTAACTGCTGCGCCTGTTTGAATTGACGCAATGCCTCAAGTTTCTGCTCTTCGTCATCTTCCGGTACCCGCAACAGGTACTGGCGCAGTTCGCTGCGGTAAGCGTCCGGGGCCACCGGCTGATACAGCGTCGCCGGATCCAGTAGTTCGTCCAGCAACAGCGGATAGCGCGACAGCTGGTTGGCGACCATCGGCGAAGCGGCGCACAGGCGAATCAGATGGCTGAGCGCCGCGTGGTATTCCACCAGCAGCTCAAGGTAGGTGGTGCGCGTTACGATGCTCAACAGCAGCTGGGTCAACCGCAGCAGCGCCGTCGGCGCATCCTGACGCGGACACACTTCCGCCAGCAGACGCGGCATCAATTGATCAAGCACATCGCGACCGCGCGGGCCGATAGTGCGTTTGTCGACATCGTGACGAAACTCGGCGATGGTACGCAACATCTGCCTGCGCGCTTCTTCATCCAGGTGTGGCGTCAACGGTGCCAGCTCGTGTTCTTCCAGTGCGTCCTGCCACAGGCTGTGGTAGTGCTGATAATCGGGATCTTCGCCCACATCGGGGCTATCGTCGCCAATCAGGTCGTTAAATACCGCTCTCACCGCCTGCATATGCTCGTCCAGCGCCGCGAGCAGCGTCGACCAGTCGTCGAACCCCATGCCCCAGGCCAAACGGGCCTGATCGAGCTCATCTTGTGGCAGCGTCTGCGTTTGTTGGTCGGCAATGGCCTGCAGCAGGTTTTCCAGCCGGCGCAGGAACAAGTAGCTGGCGCTCATCGCCTGTACCTGCTGCGGCTCCAGCAACCCCAGTTCCCCCACCGCCTGCAGCGTGGGCAGCAGCGATCGCCCCTGCAGTGCCGGCTCTCGCCCACCGCGGATCAATTGGAATACCTGAGTGATAAATTCAATTTCGCGGATGCCGCCGGCACCCAGCTTGATGTTGTCTTTCAACCCACGCCGCCGCACTTCGCGGGCGATCATGCCTTTCATATTGCGCAGCGACTGGATCACGCTGAAATCGATATAGCGACGAAAAACGAACGGCCGCAGGGTTTTGCGCAACTCTTCACTGTAGGCGTCTTCCGAACCGCCCATCAGCCGCGCTTTCACCATCGCGTAACGTTCCCAGTCGCGCCCCTGCTCCTGGTAATAGTCCTCCAGGGCGGCGAAGCTCATGACCAGCGGACCACTGTCGCCGAAGGGCCGCAGCCGCATATCCACACGATAAACAAAGCCGTCGATGGTTTGCTGATCCAGCGCCTTGATCAGCCGCTGCCCCAGACGGGTAAAGAACTGCGCGTTATCCAACTCGCGCCGTCCTCCCTGGGTCTGACCGTTTTCCGGGTAGGCAAAAATCAGGTCTATATCGGACGAGAAGTTCAGCTCGCCGCCGCCCAGTTTCCCCATGCCGAGGATCAGCAACGGCTGGGGTACGCCCTGGGCGTTGCACGGGGTGCCCCACTCACGGCAGCAGGTTTGATATAGCCAGTCGCGAGCGCTGACGATCAGCGTTTCCGCCAGCCCGCTCAGCTGCAACAGCGTCTCTTGCGTGCTGCACAGATTCTGCGCCTGCGCCCAGGCGATCCTCACCAGCGTCTCGCGGCGGAACAGACGTAACGCGCGCATCAGTTGCGCTTCGTCGCGCACATCTTCCAGCGTGTCTTGCAACCAGGCGGCGTAATGTTGCCACTCGTCCGCGACCGGTGGCTGTTTGCGCAACGTCTCCAGCCATTGCGGCTGACTGAGCAACATGTCGCAGACAAAATCGCTCGACGCCAAAACCCGCTGTTCCTGGCTGCTGAGCACGCAGTCCGCGCCCTGAGTTTCCTGAAAACGCTGCACGATGCTCTGTGCCTGAACCTGTAACCTGCTCGAGAGTGGCAACATAGTGAAGGATCCGTTCTGCGGCCTGCGCCTCGCAGGCCAGCTTTATTAGCGGAGCGCGCCGTTTAACCAGAATGGCGCATGCGATAAGGCCTGCTTGCGGCTGGATTCGTACCAGCCTTGACGACGTTCGGCCAGCGCCTGCTGCAGTTCGCGCCAGCTTTCGATATAAGGACCGGTTTCGTCATCGGGATAAGCACCGGACAGCAGGATAAATGCCGACACCTGACGGGTCAGGCGCGGCAACTGTTCCTCGTATTCATCCTCGTTCAACGTGCGCGTGAAGGCCTCTTTCAACTCGGCCGCGCTGCGTCCCAGCATAATGTCGCTGAAACGTTTGAATGAACCGTCGAGCTTGGTTTGCGCCTTGGCGTCGATAAAGGGTTTCCAGGCGCCGGTCACCAACCATGATGTGAGCGCTAACTTACACTGCAGGTATTCTGCGCTGTAACACAACACCTGCGGCTGAGTGCTCTTATCAATCAACAGCGGCTCCAGTGCGGTCAGGCGGGCGCGCAGATCGGCGCTGGCTTTGCGTGGTACCAGACCACCGAAGATCACCAGTGCCTGACGGATCAGCGCAATCGCCTCCATAACCGAGCGACGGGCCTGGGTATCACCACGCAGCCACAGCTCTTCGTGATACTGCCAGTGGCTCAGGCCCAGTTCGAAGCTGGCAACCATACCCTGTTCTACGCTGGATTTGGCCGCAGGCTTCAATACCGCCAACGGGCGGCGCTCACGCGGAGCATTGCCCTGCGCCAGATGATAGCCGCGCGCCGCTTTGCTCAGGTTGCCCTGACGCAGGCCGCCGTGCATCGCCAATTCTTTGGCCAGCGCCAGCAGATCGTCGGTATTACCCGTTTTAAGCTCCAGCTCAATCTCGCACAGCGCTTCACTCAGCTCACCGGCGCTGACCTCGCCCTGGTCAAGCCCAACCTCAATCTCGCTCTTACCGTAAGTGACCACCCACTTCTCACGCACGAAGTCGGTGCGGAACAGGGGCTGCAACGCCTGCTGCAGCGCGTCGACATCACAGCCTTGCGGCCAGATATCCGCCGGGAACCGTTCCAACGCCAGCTCCGGCGTGGTGATAGCCACATTATATTCCGGGCGCTGATGCAAACCCGCCACCACCTTACCGGCGGTTTTGATGGTCATTTCATAACTGTCGTCGAAGCCGCGGATACGCAGCCCCATATCCTGACTGCGCAGGAAATTATCGGCGGTTTCGAAGTAGATATTGGTCAGTTTTTGCGGCGCGGAATGCTGATGAGGCCAGGCAGCCAACTGCTGCGGCAAAGCGGCAACCGCATCCGGGGTAGCAATAAATTTCAGTTCTATTTCAACGGTCATAAGTCTTTTACACCAATAAGTTACGCATTCGCGTCAGCCTTCACGGCGGCGGGCCTCGCCTGCCGCGCTCTGCCCGATGACGCACAGTTGCCGTTATCTTACCGCGATTCCCTGCACCTTAACCCTGCTAACTGCAGAAAAAACCTGTTACGTTATAAAACACTGCGCAACTCACAGAATCTGCCACAGTAAGATAGTTCTCATTCCGGTTTTTGCGTTGCGTCGTCAGACTGAACGCTCTACTATCGTTCCCATAAATTCACACAGAAACGATGAACTAATGCAGAAATTACGCCTAATTTGCCTTGCCGTGCTGAGCTTCAGCATCACTTGGGGCGCCCATGCCGAAGATAAACGCTATATCTCCGATGAATTGAATACTTACGTCCATAGCGGCCCGGGTAATCAGTACCGTATCGTCGGTACCCTGAACGCCGGTGAAGAAGTCACCCTGTTGAGCGTAAATGACAGCACCAACTATGGCCAGATCCGCGATGCGAAAGGCCGCACGACCTGGATCCCACTCAATCAGCTGAGCCAGACGCCAAGCCTGCGCACCCAAGTGCCGGCGCTGGAGCAACAGGTAAAAACCCTGACCGACAAGCTGGCCAACATCGACAATAGCTGGAACCAGCGCACGGCAGAAATGCAGCAGAAAGTGGCCGGCAGCGACAGCACCATCAGCGGTCTGCAGCAGGAAAACCAGGATCTGAAAAATCAGCTGGTGGTTGCACAGAAAAAGGTTAACGCGGTTAATCTGCAGCTCGACGACAAACAGCGCACCATCATCCTGCAGTGGTTCATGTACGGCGGTGGCGTAGCCGGCGTAGGCCTGCTGCTTGGCTTGTTGCTGCCACACCTGATCCCGCGGCGCAAAAGCAACAACCGCTGGATGAACTGATTTCAGTCTCCTTCTGTTTGAGATCGGGCGCCTGCGGGGCGCCCTTTTTATTGGCTGCGGCACCGCCCGGCTAATTGAGGTAATCTGGTCAGCAGAAGCCTTAAGATAAATTCAGGAGTTAACAGTGAAGACTTACCTGGTCGGCGGCGCCGTCCGCGACAGCCTGCTTGAGATACCGGTATTCGACCGCGACTGGGTGGTGGTGGGCGCCGCGCCGTCAGAGCTGATCGCGCTGGGATATCAACAGGTCGGTAAAGACTTCCCGGTGTTTCTAAATCCCAAGACCCATGAAGAATATGCGCTGGCGCGCACCGAGCGGAAATCCGGCCAGGGCTATACGGGTTTTACCTGTTACGCCGCGCCGGACGTGACGTTGGAACAAGATCTGCAGCGCCGGGATCTGACCATCAACGCCATCGCCCGCAGCGCCGACGGGGAGTTAATCGATCCTTTCAACGGCGTGGCCGACCTGCAAGCGCGGGTGTTACGCCATGTATCTGAAGCTTTTGGTGAAGATCCGTTGCGCGTGCTGCGCGTGGCGCGCTTTGCCGCCCGCTTCGCTCATCTGGGTTTTACCGTCGCCCCGGAAACCGCGGAGTTGATGCGTCAGATGGCGAACAGCGGCGAACTGGCGGCGCTGACCCCGGAACGGGTCTGGAAAGAAACCGAGAAGGCGCTGCAGAGCCAAAGCCCGCAGGTCTATTTCCAGGTGCTGCGCGACTGCGAGGCGCTCAGCGTACTGTTCCCGGAGATCGATGCTTTATTCGGCGTGCCGGCCCCCGCCAAATGGCACCCGGAGATCGATACCGGCATTCACACGCTGATGACGCTGGCTATCGCCGCCCAACTCAGCCCCGAGGTCGACGTACGCTTTTCGGCGCTGTGCCATGATTTGGGTAAAGGGCAGACACCAAAAGAGCTGTGGCCCCACCACCACGGCCATGGGCCTGCCGGTGTTGTGCTGGTCGATGCCTTGTGCCAGCGGTTGCGCGTGCCCAACCCGGTACGCGACCTGGCCAAACTGGTGGCCGAGTATCACGACCTGATCCACACCGTTAACAAGCTGCGCCCGGAGACCCTGTTGAAACTGTTTGATGCGGTCGATGTCTGGCGCAAGCCTCAGCGGTTGGAGCAGATGATCCTCACCAGCGAAGCCGATGCTCGCGGCCGTACCGGATTTGAAAACAATCCCTACCCGCAGGGTGACTATCTGCGCCAGGCGTTTCAGGTGGCGAATGCCGTCTCGGTAAAAGAAGTGGTGGCCAGCGGCCTGCAAGGACTGGCGATCCGCGATGAGCTCAAACGCCGTCGTCAACAGGCATTGGCCGACTGGAAACAAACCCAGGATATCCTGAAAGACCAGGCATAAAAAAACCCCGCAGCGCGGGGTTTTTTATTGACGTGTCGCTTACATGAAGACCATGTAAACCACGGCGGCAACGATAAAACGATAGATGGCGAACGGCACAAACGAAATGCGTTTGATCAGCGACAGGAAGGTTTTTATCGCGATCAGCGCTACGACGAAAGCGGTAGCAAAACCGACGGCGAACATCGGTAAATCGCCCATCGTCAGGAAGTGCAGGCTCTTGTACAAGTCCAGCCCGCTGGCACCGATCATCATCGGCACCGCCAGAATGAAGGAGAACTCGGAGGCCGCATAACGGTTAACGCCCACCAGCATACCGCCGGCAATGGTCGAACCTGAACGGGAAAAGCCCGGCCACAGCGCCAGACACTGGAAGCAACCAATCATAAACGCCTGGCGGTAGGTGATGTCATCCAGCCCTTCAGCGCTCGGTTTTTTCGGCTTCAGCCATTCTGCCGCCAGCAACAGGAAACCACCGACCACCAACGCATACATCACGTTTTTCGGCGCGAACAGCGATTTGATGAAATCATGGAACAACAGCCCCAGCACCACCGCGGGGATCATCGCCAGCAGGATATGGCCCAGTTTTAACCGGCCCGCCGTTTTGCCTTCGTGCTCAACCGGCTTACCGCCGAAATGAATGCCGATCAGCCCGAACAGACGGCGCCAGAACATCACCACCACCGCCAGAATCGACCCCAACTGAATGATCACTTCAAAGGTTTTGGCCTTATCGCCGGTAAAACCCAGCCACTCGCCAACGATGATCATGTGCCCGGTAGAAGATACCGGCAAAAATTCAGTTAACCCTTCAACCACCCCAAGAACAAACGCAATAAACAGTGAATGCATGTCCGCCATGTGCTTCGATCACCCCATAAATTTACGGCTATAAACATAAAAAAGCGGCAGTGTTCAATACATTGCCGCTAAAACAATTCTCAGGTTCAGACCAGGTTAACGGCCTTTAGTTGCACCTGTATGACAGAACATCACACCGGACGGGTACCACGCTCAATAATCACCCCAACCCGGCTGGCATGTGCAACAGCGCCCGGTTTGCTGACCTTAATACGGACCCAGGGGGATTTGAAGCGCTGGAGCAATATTTCAGATATTTCCTCCGCCACCCGCTCCACCAACGCAAAGCGATTTGGCTCCACGTGCTGGATGATGGCTTCACTGATATCGGCATAGCTCAGACAGTCGTTCACGTCGTCGCTGGCAGCTGCCTGGCGGTTATCCCAGCCCATTTCGATATCGAACACCAGCTTCTGGCGAATGTTTTGTTCCCAGTCATAAACGCCAATGGTGGTGATTACGGTAAGTTCTTCTATAAATACGATATCCATCACGTCATTCTCTGTTTTTGGCCTTGCCGGATACCACTTCCAGCGGAATATGCGTATTATCCCTTTATGTTGCGAGTAAAACGACCCTTATTAAACGGAACCGCGTTATGAGTGCTACCGCGCTTGGCATGATTATCTTCGCGTATCTGTGTGGCTCAATTTCCAGTGCGATCCTGGTTTGTCGGATCGCCAGGCTGCCCGATCCGCGTGAACATGGCTCAGGGAATCCAGGGGCTACCAACGTCCTGCGCATCGGCGGTCGCCTGGCGGCGGCGGCGGTGCTGGTTTTCGATATTCTCAAAGGAATGCTGCCGGTCTGGCTGGCATACAAGCTTAATGTCCCACCGCTGTACCTGGGGCTGACGGCAATTGCCGCCTGCGTTGGGCACATCTATCCGGTGTTCTTCCATTTCCGTGGCGGCAAGGGCGTGGCAACAGCATTTGGTGCCATAGCGCCGATAGGCTGGGATCTGACCGGTCTGATGACCGGTACCTGGTTGCTGACCGTGTTGCTCAGCGGTTACTCTTCGCTGGGCGCGATTGTCAGCGCGCTGATTGCCCCCTTCTACGTTTGGTGGTTCAAACCGCAGTTCACCTTCCCGGTAGCCATGCTGTCATGCCTGATCCTGATGCGGCACCACGACAACATTCAGCGCCTTTGGCGTGGGCAGGAGGGAAAAATTTGGGCCAAATTCCGCAAGAAAAAGCCTGAAGCGGTTGAACAGGAAACCAAAAAAGAAGAGTAATTCATAACGCCAGGGGCAGGTCAGCCTGCCCCGAATTAACCCGGTTACTGTTCCCCACGGTGCCCGGTTTTTTGAGTTATCACTCTATCGTCGTGAATATATTGCGTTTTCCCGCCAGAGTAACGCCTCTGCAGTAATAATATCCCTCTTTCAAAATCGCATGAATTGCCAAATGGCCCCATCGCTAATGATTATCATTAGCGACAATTAAATATTGTCATTCCCTAAAGATGGATCATCAATAAAATGCCTATGAAGACTATTCGGCGCCTGATAATAAAACAGCCTAACCTTTTTATGCTGCTGGCAGGAATATGTACCAGTTCATTGGCTTATGCCGCAGGGGAAAACGAAAGTGTCATTACCGTTTATGGCGAGGGAAATACGGCAGAAGAAGCCATAGGATCCAATGGAACCTATGCCGCCAAACAAAGCGTTACGGCAACAAAAACCAGCACGCCATTAATCAAAACTCCCCAGTCTATTTCCGTTATTACGCAAGAAGAATTACAAACCAAACGCCCAGCCACCATTAAAAATGCGCTCAACTATACGCCGGGTATAATGACAGGCAACAGCGGCAGTTCGAGCATATTTGATAGCGTCATGATCCGGGGATTCAACAACGTCAGCCAGAATATCTATTTGGACGGTTTGAAATTACAAGGGGATATGTATGCCGACAGCAAAGTGGATCCGTATTTTTTACAGCGGGTAGAAGTTTTGCGCGGCCCGGCCTCGGTGCTGTATGGCAAAAGTAATCCCGGCGGCGTTATTTCCAGCGTCAGCAAGCGTCCACAAAAGCAGCCATTGCATGAATTACAACTGCAGGCCGGCAACCATCACGAATGGAAAACCCAATTCGATTTCAGCGACGCTCTTGATGATGAAGAAGCATTGGCTTACCGCTTAACCGGTAATTATTACGAAGCGCACAGCCAGCAAAAGGGCGAGCGCGAAAAACGCTATGCCATTGCGCCTTCTTTGCTTTGGCAGCCGTCGGATAAAACCTCGCTGTTGTTTCAGCTGTCTTTGCAAAACGAACCACGCACCGGTTATTACGGCTGGCTGCCAAGCGAAGGAACTTTGACTTCCGGCGAATTCGGCAAATTGTCTCCTTCGTTTAACGAGGGCGAGCCCAGCTATAACCGTTTCGAACGCCAGCAGCGCACTGTGGGCTATCAGCTTGATCATGCCTTCAACGATACCTGGTCCTTCCATCAGGCCGTCCGCTATCAGCATACCAAGGTCAACTGGCGCAGCATCTATGGCAACGGCCTGTGCAACCCAATGACCTGCATGGGAGTAGCCCCCCAGCAATACGGCACCACCTTGTCCCGCGCAACCATGGTCAGCGACGAGAGATTGAATGGGTTAACCACCGATACTCGGCTGGTAGGGAAATTGAACGCCGGCAGTTGGCGCCACACCCTGTTGATGGGGATCGACTATTCGCAGCTGCGCAACGATCTGCAAAACAAGATGGGCTCTGCCGCGCCGCTCAATCTGGTGAACCCGCAGTATGGCAACCATGATGTGCTTTATTTTGGCGACACCCATACGATTAACAAAAACCACCAGTTAGGCACTTATCTGCAGGATCAGGCCGAATGGCAGAACTGGGTATTCACGCTGGGCGGCCGCTTTGACCACAGCGTCGTAAAAACCCATGAAAGCAGTAATATGACGGGCGCGGAATCCTCATCCAGCATCACGGATAATGAATTCACCTGGCGTGGCGGCGTTAACTATGTCTTCAATAACGGCATCGCACCTTACCTGAGCTATAGCGAGTCATTTGAACCCAATAGCGGCAACAGTTTATCAGGCCAGGCTTTCAAACCTTCCCGAGGGAAGCAATATGAAGCAGGGATTAAATTCATCCCTGATAACGCACCGGTTTCTGCCTCTATCGCCGCATTCCAACTGACCAAAGACAATAATTTACGCCGTGATGCCCTTAACCCTTATTACAATGTGCAGGAAGGCAAAATCCGCTCTCGCGGGATTGAAATTGAAGGTAAGGCCGCACTCACTTATAACCTTAATTTAATCGCAAGCTATACCTATACCCATGCAGAGTTCCGCGATAACTCCGGTAATAATGGTCATACTCCAGCCATGGTGCCTAAACATATGGCTAATTTGTGGACCGATTACACCTTTAATCAAGGCTGGCTAAATGGGCTGAGCCTCGGCGGTGGCGCACGTTATGTGTCAAGCACCCCAGGTGACGATGGGAATAATTTCAAAGTCCCGAGCTATACGGTTTTTGATACCGCCATAAAATATCAACTGGATGACATCCCCGGACTGGAAAACGCAGAAATTGCTTTAAACGTAAATAATCTTTTTGATAAGCACTATGTTTCCTCTTGCTTTACCAACAATACCTGTTCATGGGGTGCAGAACGGCAAATCCTCACCACATTAACCTTGCATTGGTAATAGCAAATATTACAGCCCTATTCTTTCGAAATTATATTGAGCTACATGTCGTGCTTTAATTATGGCGTTTGATTTTCGCCACTCTATTTCTTGGCCAATCTTGGCCAAGAATCCTTATTTATATTCCTCAGGGGAGTTATTATGAGTAGTCATCAAACGGGGGCCGGTAAGCCTGGTCCTATCGGGCGACTGCTGCGGCCTATACGTGGGAGCCTTATTGTCGCCGGGGTACTGGCAGCTATCGGCACAATATTCACGCTGGTGCCGTTGGCGGGCATTGCCCATATTGCCGTCATTGTTTTGGGTCATCAGGTACAAACAGGAGCCGCTACTTCGTTTCTGGCGGCGGGTGGGATTGGCGACAGCGTCGTCGTCTGCCTGGTCAGCCTGTTTGTCGGCTTAATCATTGTCACCCTGGCCGAAGTGCTCGCACACCTGGCCGATAACCGCATTACCCATGGCCTGCGCATTACGGCGGCCCGGCATCTGGCACAGGTGCCCTTGGGGTGGTTTAGCGACCGTGCCTCAGGCGAAGTGAAACAGGCGATGCAGGACGATATTGGCACTCTGCACGATCTCACCGCCCACTTTTTCACCACGCTGGGACGCACAATCGGCGCGATGCTGATCTCGGTTATCTACATGTTCGTCATGGACTGGCGGATGGCGATCGTCTCGATCATTCCTTTCTTCCTGTTCTTCTTCATTTTCGGCAGGGCTCAGAAAGCCGGAGCGCCCCATATGGGCGAGTTTGTTAAGGGGTTAGGCCGTATCAATAATGCCGTAGCCGAATTCGTTAACGGCATCCCGGTGATCAAGACCTTCAGCGGCGGCGGCAAAGCGCACAGCAGCTACCGTAAAGCGATCGCCTCCTTTACCCAGGTATTCACCCGTACCATGAGCCCGGTGATCAAGACCATCGCGCTGGCGAATGCCATCGTTGCTCCGGTGACCGTATTGGGGGTGGTGTTGGTTTTCGGTACCTTGTTTGTGGCACTGGGCTGGCTTGAACCGCTTAACGTCTTGCCGTTCGCCCTGGTCGCACCGGGTATTTCCGCCCCGCTGCTGCTAATGGGCTTTATTACCCACGGCCTGCGTAATGCCACAGGGGCGGCGGAGCGCATACAATCGCTGCTGGACATGCCGATCCTCACGCAGCCGGAAGTGCAGCCAATGCTGAAAGACGCGGAGATCCGTTTCGAACAAACCGGTTATTCCTACAATAGTGACAGTCACGTGCTGGCAGACATCAACCTCAGCCTGAAACCCGGCAGCGTAACCGCCATCGTCGGCCCATCAGGCGCGGGCAAATCCACCCTGGCGCGCTTGCTGTTGCGCTTCTTCGATCCGACGCAGGGGCGCATCACGCTTGGCGGCGTCGATCTGCGCGAAATGAGCTCGACCCAGCTTTATCAACACATTGGTTTCGTGTTGCAGGAAGTGAAGCTGATCCACGCCAGCCTGCGAGAAAATATTGCGTTGGGTCGCCCCAATGCCAGCATGCAAGAAATCGAAGCCGCCGCCATGGCAGCCAATATTCACGATCATATCCTGAGCTTGCCACGGGGCTACGACTCGGTAGTCGGGGAGGATGCAAAACTCTCCGGGGGTGAACAGCAGCGCGTAAGCATTGCGCGCGCCGTGCTGTTGAACCCACCGATTTTGGTACTGGATGAAGCCACCGCCGCCGCTGATGCGGAGAACGAATACCTGATTCAGGAAGCCCTTTCCAACTTTGCCAAAAATCGCACGTTACTGGTGATTGCCCATCGGTTAGATACCATCATGCACGCCGATCATATCGTTGTGCTTGAGGACGGCACGATCCGCGAACAAGGCAACCATGCTGAGTTGTTGGCTGGCCAAGGCCGCTATGCTCGCCTCTGGGCTGCGGGGGGTTACGAAAACATGACGAAACAGGCGGATCAACCATGTTAAAAACATTTATGCAGTTGCTCGGCAACGATGCTCCCATATTCCGTCGTTATATCGGCATGGCCGCGCTTTACGGTGTGTGTTGCGGCCTGACGGTCACCACCTTGGTGCCTATAGTCGGCTATCTGCTGCAAGGTGAAGTCTACACGGCGGCCGGTTGGCTGATAGCGCTTTTCGCCGGCGTACTTTTGAGCTGGCTGTTGCGCAGGCGCGTCGATTTCGCCGGCATGAACGTAGGTTCATCGCTGTTACTGACCGCCCGTCAACGCATTGGCGACCATGTGGCTACCTTGCCTATCGGCTGGTTCACTCCTGATAATACGGCGCGACTCAGTCATGTGGTTTCTCAGGGGATGATGGATGTGGCGCAACTCCCGGCGCACCTTTTTACACCGATCGTCAGCGGTGTCGTCACGCCGCTGGTGCTGGTGATAGCGCTCTGCACCCTGCAGTGGCAAATGGGGCTACTGGCGCTGGCGGCCCTCCCCCTGATTGCCGGTATTTTCCTGCTCTCAGCGCGGCTCGGTACCCAGGCTGACGAAGCCTTCCATCAGGCATCCGCCCACACCAGCCAACGTATGGTGGAGTTTGCTCAGGCACAGTCCGTACTGCGTGCCTTCAATGGCGAAGGCGGCGGGACCCGTTTCCTCGAACAGGCCATCGATCGGCAGTATCAGTCAGGCAAGCGGCTTATTTATATCTCCACGGCCTCTGTGGTGCTCAACTCCTGGGTAGTGCAACTGGTGTTTGCCACCCTCTTGGTCACCGGAGCCACGCTGCTGAGCCATTCTCAGGGGCACCTGCCGGCTATCGGTAGCGCCGTGGGGACGGTGATCGCCCTGATGCTGGTTAGCCGCTTTATCGACCCGTTGCTGGACGTTGCCAGTTATGGCGAAGCCCTGCGAAACGCCCGCGGCCAGTTAAATGCCGTCAGCGAAATTTTAGCCATTACCCCCTTGCCCGAACCTCAACAGGCGCAACGGCCACATAACGGCTCGCTGGAGCTGCGCGATGTTTCGTTCAGCTATTCGCCAGAACAGGCTGCCGTACTGCACGGGGTCAGCTTTAAGGTTGAACCCGGCACCATGACCGCACTGGTTGGCGCATCCGGCTCGGGTAAAACCAGCCTGGTTCGTTTGATTGCGCGTTTCTTTGACGTCACCGGCGGGGCAGTGATGATTGGCGGAGCCGACGTACGCCAGATCCCTAACGAACAATTGACGGATCAGATCAGCCAGATTTTCCAAAATACCTACCTGTTCCAAGGCAGCATTGGCGAAAACATCCGTCTGGGTAAGCCGACGGCCAGCGATGAGGAAGTGTTGATGGCCATCGAACAGGCCGGTGCGGCGGAAATCATCGAACGGCTGCCCCAGGGGCTGGATACCCCGGTAGGGGAAGGCGGCGCACGGCTTTCCGGCGGCGAGCGCCAGCGTATTTCTATCGCCCGCGCGCTGATTAAAGACGCCCCTGTTCTGCTGGTTGATGAAGCGACTGCGGCACTGGATCCCGAGAATCAAGCGATCATTGCCGACACCCTGGCACGGCTGCGCGGCAAGAAGACGTTGATTGTCATTGCGCACCAGCTGTCGACGGTAGCGATGGCCGATCAAATTCTGGTACTGCAAGACGGCGAAATTGCTGAACGCGGCACCCATGCCCAGCTTGAAGCCCTGGGGGGACGCTACGCGCATTTCCTGACTCAGCGGCACAGAACCAAAGGTTGGCGTATTGCCTGACTGAAAACTGAAAAGGCTCCCACGAGGGAGCCTTTTGTTTGACTATGGAAATGTCCAGGCCAATTAAACGGCAGGCAGCTCAGCCAATGGCCAGCGCGGCCGTACCGAAACGCTCAGCTCCGGATTAGCGCCGCTTTTCAGCCGCACCATGCCTGCGTAAGCGATCATCGCACCGTTATCGGTGCAGAACTCCGGTCGGGCGTAAAACACTTCACCGCCGCGCTTATGCATCATTTCTGCCAGCTTGGTTCGCAGCGTACGGTTGGCGCTGACGCCACCGGCCATCACCAGGCGCTTAAAGCCGGTTTGTTCCAGCGCGCGTTTGCATTTGATCGCCAGCGTATCCACCACTGCATCTTCAAACGCCCGGGCTATGTCAGCACCCGTCTGATCGTCATTGCCGTTGGAGCGAATGGTATTGGCGGCAAAGGTCTTCAGCCCGGAGAAGCTGAAATCCAGCCCTGGCCGGTCGGTCATCGGGCGTGGGAAGGTGAAACGCCCCGCCGTGCCCTGTTGCGCCATCTTCGACAGCATCGGCCCGCCAGGGTAGTCCAGCCCAAGCAGCTTGGCGGTTTTGTCGAAAGCTTCACCGGCCGCATCGTCGACCGATTCGCCCAGCAGTTCATATTCGCCGATACCGGTCACGCTGATCAGCTGCGTATGCCCGCCAGACACCAGTAGAGCGACAAACGGGAACGCCGGCGGGTTATCTTCCAGCATCGGCGCCAGCAGGTGGCCTTCCATATGATGCACCGGCACCGCCGGCACATTCCAGGCAAACGCCAGTGCGCGGCCAATGGTGGCTCCGACCAGCAGCGCCCCCACCAGGCCCGGCCCGGCGGTGTAGGCAACGCCGTCGATATCCGCCGCGGTCAGGTTCGCTTCCTTCAATGCCGCCTGAATCAACGGCACGGTTTTGCGCACGTGATCGCGGGAGGCCAGCTCCGGCACCACGCCGCCGTAGTCGGCATGCAGCTTCACCTGGCTGTACAATTGGTTGGCTAATAAACCGGCCTGATCGTCATACACTGCAATTCCGGTTTCATCGCAGGAGGTTTCTATGCCCAGTACTCGCATTACATTTCCCATCATTCACGTGCGGCCGCCAGTTTAGCACAATCGAGCCTGTTTACCGCCAGCGTGGCGCACGCTTGTCACCATTATTGGGCTATGTTGATGATTACAGCCACAAATGCCGATTTGATTAAAAACGAGCATTTTTTTCTGATTAGTCTATAATCAGCGCCCGATGCAAAATTGCGCATGTTTTACCAGGGTGGCCGCAGGTTTCAATTTGCTGTGGTGCTTTACAAAGCAGCATCCGTTGAAGTAAAATTCCGCACCATTTTGAAATTGCTGGCGCTTGGCCAGCAGCAAACCGAATTTTATTGAGGTGAGAGGCACATGCCTGTAATTAAAGTACGTGAAAACGAGCCATTTGACGTTGCTCTGCGTCGTTTCAAACGCTCTTGCGAGAAAGCAGGCGTTCTGGCTGAAGTTCGTCGTCGTGAGTTCTATGAAAAACCGACTACCGAACGTAAGCGCGCTAAAGCTTCTGCTGTGAAACGTCACGCGAAGAAACTGGCTCGCGAAAACGCACGCCGCACTCGTCTGTATTAATTCTTCGGGGGCAACCCCGCCGCGTGAATTTCTGATTTTAAAAATCGCGCAGACCGAGTAGTTGCATACGAAGGCCGTGCTTTCCGAAAGGAATGCGCGGCTTGTTCTCGTTTATAGGCTAGTAAAGTAAGGGCTTATGGCTGGACGAATTCCGCGCGTATTTATCAATGACTTGCTGGCTCGCACCGACATCGTCGATCTGATCGATGCCCGGGTAAAGCTCAAGAAGCAGGGCAAGAACTATCACGCGTGCTGTCCGTTCCACCACGAAAAAACGCCTTCATTTACGGTTAATGGCGAAAAGCAGTTTTACCACTGCTTTGGTTGTGGTGCGCACGGTAACGCCGTCGACTTTCTGATGAATTACGACAGGCTCGAGTTTGTCGAAACCATCGAAGAGCTGGCCACCATGCACGGACTGGAAGTGCCTTACGAGGCGGGTTCCGGACCGACGCAAATCGAACGCCATCAGCGTCAAAGCCTGTATCAACTGATGGAACAGCTCAGCGCGTTCTATCAACAGTCACTGCATCAGTCCTCCGGCACGCCGGCGCGCAATTATCTGCAACAGCGCGGGCTGAGTGACGACGTTATCCGTCATTTCGCCATCGGTTTTGCACCTGCCGGTTGGGATAACGCATTAAAGCGTTTTGGTCGTGACGCCGAGTCACGCCTGGCATTGAACGATGCAGGCATGCTGGTGACTAACGATCAAGGACGCTCGTACGATCGTTTCCGTGAGCGCGTAATGTTCCCTATCCGCGACAAACGCGGGCGAGTGATCGCCTTTGGCGGACGCGTATTGGGTGACGGCATGCCGAAATACCTGAACTCACCGGAAACCGAAGTTTTCCACAAAGGTCGTCAGCTGTACGGCCTGTATGAAGCGCAACAGAGCCACCCTACCCCGCAGCGATTGCTGGTAGTGGAAGGCTATATGGACGTGGTGGCGCTGGCGCAATACGGCATCGATTATGCCGTCGCCTCGCTTGGCACCTCGACAACGGCCGAACATATTCAGCTGCTGTTCCGCGCCACCGACAACGTTGTCTGTTGCTATGACGGTGACAGAGCCGGTCGCGAAGCGGCATGGCGTGCACTGGAAACCGCGTTGCCCTATCTCAATGACGGGCGTCAACTGCGGTTTATGTTTTTGCCTGACGGCGAAGACCCAGACACATTGGTACGCAAAGAAGGCAAAGAGGCCTTCGAGCAGCGAATGGAGCAGGCGCAGCCGCTTTCCACTTTCCTGTTCGAAACCCTGATGCCGCAGGTAGACCTGAGCAGCCCGGACGGCCGCGCCAAGCTGAGCACGCTGGCACTGCCGCTGATTACTCAGGTGCCGGGCGAAACGTTGCGCTTGTACCTGCGCCAACAACTCGGCAGCAAGCTGGGTTTGCTGGACGACAGCCAGTTGGACAAGCTGATGCCCAAGCAAGCCGAAAATGCGAATACTTATCAGGCGCCCCAGCTAAAACGCACAACCATGCGTATACTGATAGGGTTACTGGTACAAAATCCGCAACTGGCTACACTTATCCCTTCGCTTGAGGGATTGGAGCAGACCAAACAGGCGGGTTTGCCGCTGTTTGTCGAGCTGGTGCAGACCTGTCTGGCTCAGCCAGGGCTGACAACCGGCCAGCTGTTGGAGCAGTATCGTGACAACAAATTGAGCCAACAGCTTGAAACCTTGGCAACATGGAACCATATGATCGTTGAGGATATGGTTGAACAGACTTTTTTGGATACTTTAGCCAGCCTGTACGACTCGGTACTGGAACAGCGGCTGGAGACATTGATCGCACAGGCCAGAACCCATGGCCTCAGCCCGGAAGAACGTGAAGAAGTCCGTTCTTTGAATCAGGTGCTGGCGAAGAAAAACTGAATACCAAACGGCTTAAGTGCCGATAAATGTGAGGGCAGAGCCCTGCAATATGCCGCCACAGTGGGCCGCGGCAACAACAAAAACGCCCCAAATGCTATTGTTGGCGGTTTCGCCGACCGACACCAACCCAAATACTCTGAAGTGTGGATACCGTCTTATGGAGCAAAACCCGCAGTCACAGCTAAAGCTACTTGTCACCCGTGGTAAGGAGCAAGGCTATCTGACCTATGCTGAGGTCAATGACCATCTGCCGGAAGATATCGTCGACTCCGACCAGATCGAAGACATCATCCAGATGATTAACGACATGGGCATCCAGGTTCTGGAAGAAGCACCGGACGCCGACGACCTATTGCTTGCTGAAAACTCAAACAGCACGGACGAAGATGCGGAAGAAGCTGCCGCTCAGGTATTGTCCAGCGTTGAGTCTGAAATCGGCCGTACCACTGACCCGGTGCGCATGTACATGCGCGAAATGGGGACCGTTGAACTGCTGACGCGCGAAGGCGAAATCGACATCGCCAAGCGCATTGAAGACGGCATCAACCAGGTGCAGTGCTCGGTTGCCGAGTACCCGGAAGCCATTACCTATTTGCTGGAACAATACGATCGCGTCGAAGCGGGCGAAGCTCGCCTGTCCGATCTGATCACCGGCTTCGTCGATCCTAATGCGGAAGAGGACATCGCCCCTACCGCTACCCACGTGGGTTCTGAGCTGTCTACCGAAGAGCAGAACGACGACGACGAAGAAGAAGATGAAGACGAAGAAGAAGACGACAACAGCATCGATCCTGAGCTGGCCCGTCAGAAATTCGCCGACCTGCGCGATCAGTACGAAGCGACTCGTGTCGTCATCAAAAAGAACGGCCGCAGCCACGCCAGCGCAGCAGAAGAAATTCTGAAGCTGTCTGAAGTGTTCAAGCAGTTCCGCTTGGTGCCAAAACAGTTCGACTTCCTGGTCAACAGCATGCGTACCATGATGGACCGCGTTCGTACTCAAGAACGTATCATCATGAAGCTGTGCGTTGAACAGTGCAAAATGCCGAAGAAAAACTTCGTCACTCTGTTCGCCGGCAACGAAACCAGCACCACCTGGTTCGAAGCGGCGCTGGCAATGGCCAAGCCATGGTCAGAGAAGCTGAAAGACGTCGCCGAAGACGTGCAACGCAGCCTGCAGAAACTGCGTCAGATCGAAGAAGAGACCGGCTTGACCATCGAGCAGGTGAAAGACATCAACCGCCGCATGTCTATCGGTGAAGCGAAAGCCCGCCGTGCGAAGAAAGAGATGGTTGAAGCGAACTTGCGTCTGGTTATTTCTATCGCCAAGAAATACACCAACCGCGGCTTGCAGTTCCTGGATCTGATCCAGGAAGGCAACATCGGTCTGATGAAAGCGGTAGACAAGTTTGAATACCGTCGTGGTTATAAGTTCTCGACTTACGCCACCTGGTGGATCCGTCAGGCTATCACCCGTTCTATCGCCGACCAGGCGCGTACCATCCGTATTCCGGTGCATATGATTGAGACCATCAACAAGCTCAACCGTATTTCGCGCCAGATGCTGCAAGAGATGGGCCGCGAACCGACGCCGGAAGAGCTTGCTGAACGCATGCTGATGCCGGAAGACAAAATCCGCAAAGTGCTGAAGATCGCCAAAGAGCCGATCTCCATGGAAACGCCGATCGGTGATGATGAAGATTCACATCTGGGCGATTTCATCGAGGATACCACCCTCGAGCTGCCGCTGGATTCTGCCACCTCGGAAAGCCTGCGCTCCGCAACGCACGACGTATTGGCCGGCCTCACCGCCCGTGAAGCGAAAGTGCTGCGTATGCGTTTCGGCATCGATATGAACACTGACCATACGCTGGAAGAAGTGGGCAAACAGTTCGACGTTACCCGTGAGCGTATTCGTCAGATCGAAGCCAAAGCACTGCGTAAACTGCGCCACCCAAGCCGTTCCGAAGTGCTGCGCAGCTTCCTGGACGACTAAGGTTCAGCTGTTGACAAAAAACCCCGGCTCGCCGGGGTTTTTTATTGCCTAAAACATGCTGTTGCCGCTGGCGGTTTTCTCCGGCACCGGTTGGGTCACGTCCCAGTGCTCCACGATTTTGCCTGCGTCATCAAGCCGGAAAATATCGATAATCGCGGCCGTCTTGCCCTTTTCTCGTCCGCTGGTCTCTACGTGCAAAATCACATAGTTGCCGTCGACAAATGCCTGTTTGATTTCGCTGTGAGAATCGGGGTAACGCGCTTTGAGCAGCTCGACAAACTTGCGGAACCCTTCCACCCCATCCTGCGCATTGGGATTGTGCTGTTTGTACTCGTCACCCAGAAAGGGCCGTGCCGCGGCAAAATCCTTGTTATTTAGCCCCTGCTGATAAAACTCCAGCACGTTATTTTTGTTCTTCAGTTCCTGCACGCTGTTGCCCGCATGGGCAACGCCGCTTGCCAACAGCAGAGCGACCAATCCCGCTTTAATCATCGCTTTCATCCTGCAACTCCCTCTCAGATTATTTCAATGCCAGAAACAGCTCGCGATAACTCTCTGTAAGCTGCTCCAGCGTGGCACGATTCAATCCGCTGGGGTTCGGCAATACCCAAACCTCAGTTTTGCCGATCATCATCTCCTGACGGCCCCAAGCTACATTTTTTACCCCAAAGGCGCTGCTGAACGCCTGCTTGCCCAAAACAGCCAATGCGCGTGGCTGGTAGCGCAAGATTTTTTCTTTTAACGCCTCGCCGCCGCTGAGCAATTCGCCACGCGTCACTTCGCTGGCGGCGACCGTTGGCCGTGCCACCAGCGCGGTGATGCCGCAGCCGGTATCCTGCAGCTGTTGCCACTGTTCGGGCGCCAGTTGACGTTCGGTAAAGCCGGCCTGATGCACCACCTTCCAGAAGCGGTTGCTGCCGTTGGCAAAAGGGTAGCCTTGGTGGGCGGAGGAGAGGCCGGGGTTGATGCCGCAAAACACCACCCGCAGGTTTGGCGCCAGGAGTTCCATAGGGTTCGGGAGTCCATTAAAGGGGATTTACAGCGGTTATCGCAAAATCCGCCAGTAATTACAACAGGCTAGAACTGCGCATAAAAGCAACATACGGATGGTTAACTGTAGACCTGCGTCGAAGGATTGCCGTATAATCTCGCCGCTTGGCCCCTTAGCTCAGTTGGTTAGAGCACGCGACTCATAATCGCTTGGTCACTGGTTCAAGTCCAGTAGGGGCCACCAAATTCAGAAGGGCTTAGACAGGAAACTGACTAAGTCCTTTTTTGTTTTGTGGTTTCAGAAAAAAATAATCGGCGAAATAGGCTTCAGACTTGCGCCAGTTAAATCGCCAGAGAGTAACGCTCGTTCCACATCACTCTCTGGAGGTTAATTAACATTGAAATTCGCCATTTAAAAATGGGCGAACCATCTCCTTACTCAGGGGTATGCCGTACCTCTTTCCACACCTGCAAGGCGAGCAACAGCAGCGCCCCGGCCCCAAACACTAACAGTAACCAAAGCAGGCCTTTTTTCCACGCGCTGATAACCTCACTGGCATCCATCGCATTCAAACGCTCGTTTCCCCCCAGAATGACCCTGGATTGAAACCCCACCAATGGCAGGTCGTTAACAGACACTGATTTTCGTAATGCAGCAGGGATCAGCTCATCTAACGAGATAGCCTGATGCTGAGCCGCTTTATTTCCCCACGCCAGCAGGAAAGGAGGCGTTCCTTGAGCATTGAAAACTATCGTTTTTCTGTCTCGTTCCGCTACAACCTCTGGCATATGATCATTCCATTGTTGGTTGATCCCCTTCAAGCGGATGCCTTGCACCAACAAATCCTTCAGTGGGATCGCTTCAGCAGTGCGATCATTCACCGAGTAAACAACCCGCTTAACTAAAGGCTGCCAACGGTCATTCGCTTTACTACGGTATTCAATCTCAAGTGGTAATACAGTATTGCTTTGTGTAGGCCGCACGCTGATATTGTTAAGCGGTTGAGGATTTGACCAGGTATATTCAGCTTCGCTCGTCGAAATGGCTTTCGAGCTGAACGGCAAGGTGATCCTTTGTTGATCCGTTCGATGAGAAGCAGCAATCCCCTCCGCGGAAAGGATTTTCAGGCCCGGAGCCATTTGATCATCGTTGAACACCAATAATAAGTAACGAATTTGGGAATAATACCTGCCATTATCAAGATCAATAGTATTCAGCAACAGCCGATCGGTACTGGATACTAAATCCATCAAAGGCGCATCATCAACACCACTCATCCATTCATTTAAATCATGGCTGTACATAATACTCACACGTGACTGCCAATTTTCAGGCTGACGCTCCCAGGTCAGCTTTAACTGGGTAAGGGATGGACTGCTACCATCGTACTGAGGCACCTCCAACAAATAGGCGTTACCCATTTGTTGGTCGCTATCAATTGGCAATATAATTTCTACCCCCCCGGCCGATTTTAACGAAATCACCTCTTGCTCCAGCAGAGTCGTCTTTTTACTCTTCATCGGAAACAGCCTAAGAGAGTAAGTCTGACTGTCACTCTGAGTAATCGTATTCGCTGTCAGCGCAAACGCTACTGATTGCCCCTGGCTATTGAACACCCGAACGTCACGCATATCCGGCCACACCGTTTCGGTATAAACCGCCTCTGGCAGTTCAATTCGGAAAAACGGATCCCGACTTTCGGTCGTTAACGGCAAACCATATGCGAAATCTTGAGTTTTTTCGCTAATCGGGCTCTGTTGAGCCTGTGCCGTCCCGGCCAGGCAAAAAAAAACACAAAATAACCGGCTAGTTATTTTTATATTCATACATTCCCTCGCTCACTATCCATATTGAATCCCTTCTTGTTCTTCGTTTTTGGGGGAAGTGGAGAAAAATATCCCACGATCAAAACCAGTATCGCTACACCGATAAACGAAACCGCACGAGCCAATCCCCCGTGCTGCGCACTGTCCACAAAGATCAGTTTAAGGATAACAACACCTAACAAACCGGCCCCACTGAACCACACCTCACGCCGTTGATGGCGAGTTGACCACAGCATAGTAATCAACGCAGCTAGCATCCAGATTAACGAGAACGATGTCTGAACCAGGTGAGAAGCCCAGAGTGCATCCCCCCGCCAGGCAATTTTTGCGTAAAAAGCCAATATCCGAAGCAGTATGCCATTACCCCACCAAAACAAAACGGCAACGATAAATAGCAACAGTGCAAGCCTCATTCTGGAACGGTATTCGGGGAATTCCGTACGGACAAACATCCCTTGGGTAACCATTGCCAAAAACGCGAAACCAGCTCCTTCCTCTAATGGATTTAACAAAGGTAAATACAGCCAATCGGCACTAACACCATCAGACATGTTGCCTATAAATAAGAACAAGAGGGTTAATAAGATTAGTGGGGCAAGGGCAATACCGCCATAAAGTCGCCGGTGTGCTACAAACGGCCAATATTGTCTGCGAAGCGCGCTATGTGTGGCCAAAATGATCAGTGAGATAACGCTCACCTGCAGGCCAAAACGCCATTCATCCATTCCCCATGGCAAACGCGCAGTACGCCAAAATACCTCATAACCCAGAGCTAACAACACCATCCAGAACAGCGAAAGATGCAAACCTTGCTCCAAATAAGGTAACCGCAAGGAACTGGCATCTCGTTTCAACAACCAATACGCCAATGGCAAGGTCATCAGCCATACAAGGTTTAACCAACCGGATGCCAACAATGAATCCCAAGACCTCATTTGGAAAAACAACGTGGCCAACATTGCTGGCCACAGCAGCCAGACGTTGTAGCCCAATTCAAACCACGCCATTCTTTGCGCCACGTAACGCCAAGCCGCCACAGATAACGTCACTAATACCAATGCCAGGAGAGCAGTTTGATCGGCTACCAGGAGCAAGCGTGCGACAAAACCCAAAAGACAGACTAACCAGAGACAGATCCCTCCGAACAGGAAAATCCAGCTGATACTCGATCCGACTTCTGCTGCCGACTCCCATTCACGCCAAATAAATGCCACTACGAGCCAGGTGAAGGCTAATACAGCGAATACCAGGGTGAAGGACAGTGTCGACACGCCGGCATGACAAGCTACTACAGCAGAAGCCAACGCCAGTACCAATAATCCGGAACCACTGAGGCTTACGCGGATTTGCTGCTGCATACGGCCGAGCCATAGAATTCCAACCCCTTCCAAAGCCCAGGCCATTGATGTCCATTGCGCTGACAACGCTAGTGGGATAGCCAGTGTGGTAAACACACACCCCAACGCTAACCAAGAAATCGCCAACACCTTTCCTGTAGATAAATGGCGTTTCAATGCAACCCAAGCCAGAAGCAAATATAATAAACCAAAGCCAAGCGCAGAAAATGCCGGGCCAAACTCCCACTGGCGAGTGATCCAATACTGAATACCAAAACCTATCAGCGGTGTGCCAAACAACAGCACACTATCAATAACCATCTCGTCTTTGTCAGATAATTTTGAGCGTAGGGCTAAAGCAAGGCAAAGCACGCCAAAAATCATAATATTGGCAATTAGGAGAAGTTGACACACCAGATAATATTCATGAGAGTAATGATTAACACCCCGACCCCCGGCAATGCCAAATGTGAAAATAAAACCCAGAAGGTTAAGCGGCCGCCACGACTGCCAAATGCTGATGGCTAAAATACCCAGTGAGAGCAACAAATAATAAGAGAATAGCGCGACATAATTTGCACTACCGGTGGAAAGCAGCAGAGGTGAAAGATAGCCACCAAAACTGGCAAGTATCGCTAGGCTAGGTGCGCGTTGTAATACAGCTAAACCCACGCTAGCAGCGCAGATGACCAACATCAGCCCAAACGCCAACATATGCGGCAAAAGCTGGTAAAGCCGAAATGCGCCAAACACGGTGATATAGAGGGTCCCAATGGCTCCCCCTTGCAAGATCAACGCATACAAGTTTCGTTTAAGACGTAGGCGCCAACCAAACCATAGTAGTATCCCGCTTGTCGCGGCTGCCCCTATCAGTCTGAACTCTATGGGTAACATGTCTCGTTCAACGGTGTATTTCAGCAAATAAGCCACCCCAAAGAACAGCAGCATGATCCCTAGTTTTGCTAGCGGATTACCCTGCATGAACCAAGCAAATAGCCCACCGAACAAACGGTCTTTTATCTCCTCATAGTTATCAACCTTAGGTTTTGACTCTATTGGCTTTGACTGAAGCCAAGCTGTGGTCTGAGCTTCAGGCTCATCAAGGATCTGAATTGGCTTTGACTGAAGCCAGGATGCGGTCTGAGCTTCAGGTTCAATACGTTCCTGACCAGTCGGAAGAGATATTTTTTGTACTGCAATACCAACATCAGCAATGGCACCTGGAGTCTTCGGATAAACATAATCCGTTTTCTCCGCCGACACGGGGTGATTCAAAGGTGCACCGTCCGGTCGTAGGTGCTCAGTTTTGGCGCTTGTGAAGCAATCTACCTGCTGTCGTAGTTCAGTTACGGTGAGTGTCAGTTGCTCTATGTCATATTGGTTACGCTTACCTCGTCCCAGCGATATAACCACCGAAATAGGCAAGACTATCAGACACAATAACAACGCCAATCCTGCGATAAAAACCAATCCATCCATGGCACGGCCTTTAACTTATCTATTGTGACAACACTCTTACATCAAAAAATGGCTCGCAACAACGGCTCGATAAAACTCTTGGCATGTAGATCAATATTTATTTTAATTAAGTATTATTTCATGCTCTGCTAGTACATATTTTTTGATCTATAAAACTTTATCAATTCGCTTCTCATTCAATACAACAACCAAGATGAGCAGAAATCACTATTCACATAAAGTAATGGATAAAAAACAGAGACACTAGAATAAAACTCACCTTTCAATTCCGTTTCACTCAATAATATCCCCAGCTAATACCATGCTAAAAATAAGATATGAACTTCATTGCCAATCGGAACCAAACAGCGGGCGGTGAGCTGGCGCCCAATACCGACATCGCCAATCTCAAAGCCCAGCGCCGGCATGCGGCGTTGGGCTTTGGCGAAACGGAGCGCGTGGTGTTCTATCGCAAAACGCTGGCTTAATCAGGCGGTGCCGCTCTGGCGTTGATGCGCTAGCTGTTCGGCACGCAGCAGGATTTCCTGCAGATCGTCCTCGTCGATATCAAACAGTTCGCCCTGCATCAGCGCCTCGTGCAGATCGGCGCGGGTGATAGACACCGCATCAATCGGCAGATTAGCCGGCTTCGCCTCGGTCGGCGCCAAAGGGTGCGGGTAGCGTCGCCCGGCCAGGTTATTGAAGACGATCGCCAGCAGCGCCAATAGCACCGAGTTCAGCAGCACCGGGTACAGCACAAAGCTATAGCCCAGTTGATGAATACCCGGGCCACCGAGAATGGCGGTCAGCGCCACCGCGCCACCGGGCGGGTGCAGGCAACGCAGCTTAAACATCAAGCCAATCGCCAGTGCGGCCGCCACCCCGCAAGCCAGCCCCGGGTCGGCAATCAGCAAACTGGTGCTGACCCCCACTGCCGCCGCCGACATATTGCCGCCCACGATCGACCAGGGCTGCGCCAACGGGCTATTCGGCACGCCAAACAGCAATACGGCCGATGCTCCCATCGGGGCGATAAACCACAGGTTTACCTCGCCCAGAACAAAATGGCTGATCCAGCCGGCAATCATCAGCCCCAGCCCGGCACCGACGCTGGAAAGCAAAATCTCTTTTTTGCCCACCGCCAATGGATGCGGCCACAAACGTGCGCACCCTACTTTCACTCTTTCCAACAACGGCATTTTCATGTTACTTCGTGCTGCCAAATTCAACTTAATGGCAACAAATATATCACAACGCCAGGCGTCGCCGCTCGCCGCGCTTTTCATTACGAAAATAACTTTCGGCTAACAGATTGATCTTTAGCCACTCCTCGTCAATTATCAAAGTTCGCCTCCCTTTGCCTTGAGGAAAACCCAATGTCTCAGCCGATTGCCGAACTCTATACCGACGCCGAATTTTTCAGCCCTTATGCCATGTCGGCGTTTATCACCCTGACGGAAAAAGGCATTCCCTTCACCGTGAAGCCGGTCGATTTGTCGCAGGGGAAAAACCATGAGCCGGCCTACGCGGCCCTGTCATTGACGCGCCGGGTGCCAACGCTGGTGGTCGGTGAGTTTCAGCTTTCGGAGTCCTCGGCGATTGATGAGTACCTGGATGAGATCCATCCTGCCCATCCGGTGTACCCACGCGATGTAAAACACCGTGCCAAAGCCCGCGAAGTTCAGGCATGGCTGCGCAGCGATCTGCTACAGCTACGCGCCGAGCGGCCGACCGAGGCAGTGTTCATTAACGGCAAGTTTCCTCCGCTGTCCAACGCCGCGCAGGGTGCCGCCAACAAGTTGATTGCCGCCGTCGAAAAGCTGCTGAGTCACGGCCAGGATAATCTGTTCAGGGAATGGTGCATTGCCGACACCGATTTGGCTTTGATGCTGAATCGGCTGGTAATACATGGCGATCCGGTACCGGAAAATATTCGCCACTACGCTCACAAACAGTGGCAACGGCCTTCCGTGCAGGCCTGGTTGGCGCTGCCAGAGAAAATGCGCGGGTGATAAAAAATCGGCGGCCACGACGCCGCCGTTCTCAACTGAGAAATAACATCACTTCTTGAGGGAAGGCAAATCACCATCCCGCGGGCAGATAGCCTAACAGCGACGCGATGGCATACACCGCGCTGGCCAGATACAGCAACACGATGCAGATCTGCAACAGCGGGTGGGTTATCCAGTTACACTGCCAACGTGGTGTCTGGTCGCCATGCTTGCGCGCCCCACGCAGGATCAGCATTGGCATAATCGACAAAATCACCCCGCTGAAAACCCCGGCGAAATAGAGCGCGTTAACGAATGACACCAACCCGCTGTAGGCCAGCGCGAACGGCGGCAGCACCACCAGCATCAGCACGCCGAAACGGCGTAGTGGCTGTTCGTCGTTGCCCAGCCTGAACTGGTCGAAAATATTGGTCAGGAAGCTGCCGCCGAGGCCCCAGTAAGAAGTCAGCATCGCGCACAGGGCAAAAATATTGGCGGAGAAGAAGGCCCACTGCCCTAACGCCTGGCCCCATGAAATGGTCGCCACGTCAGAAATGTTATTCAGCCCGCTGAGCGCAATCACCGACATCGGCACCGCCGCCAGCAGCACAAAGGTCACGGCCATTCCGACCATAATCGCCTTGGGCAGTTGTTCCGGCTTGTCCGAAAAACCGCGCGCCATTTCCGGCACGATATACTGCGCAGAGAAACAGAACACCACCACGTTGAATACCGGCACCATAAAGCGCCAGTCACCGTCCAGCAGGTTGCGCATCTGGGTGGTGTCTTTGAGCAGCGTGGCCGCCACCAGCGCACTCAGCATGACCACCATGCCGATGCTGATAAACTTCTCCCCGCGGCCAATCGCCTTTAATCCCAGGTACAAGACCCCCGCAGCGGGTACGAAAAACAGCAGGCTGCCTATCGCCGGGGAAATGCCGAACAGGGACTGCAACAGTTTGCCGCTGCCGCTCATGTAGGCGGTCAACGCCCCAATGCTGTTAACGCAAACCGAAGCAAACATCAGCCAGGCACCGATACCGCCGACATAACGTTTCGCCAGTCCGCTCAATTGCAGATGGGCACGGGTACGCAGGGTAGATTCAGCAACGTACAGCATGGTGATAGTGGTCAGACTGCCCACCAGCACCAGCCAAAACAACAGCGGCAGAAAACCGGCCTTGCTGGAGGCGTAGGCGATGGACAGCACGCCGGCGCCAATGTTGGTGCCGACAATCATCGCCACCCCTTCGAGGAAACTCAGTGATTTGGCGGGTGCAGGCGTTCGCACCCCGGCGGCAAGCGCCGGAGAAATAGAGATGTTTTCAGAAGACATGCAGCATCCTTTGGCTCCCGGCGGCGCTGGCCACCGGGGTTGGTTAATTTCCCAGGGGTTAACAGCTCACATCGATACACAGGTATTTCAGCTCCAGATATTCTTCAATCCCGTAACGCGATCCTTCACGTCCGAGCCCTGACTGCTTCACGCCGCCAAAAGGTGCCACTTCATTAGAAATCAGCCCGGTATTGATGCCGACCATGCCGTATTCCAACGCCTCCGGCACTCGCCATTGACGCGAGGCGCTCTGCGTGAACAGATAGGCGGCCAACCCGAACTCGGTATCGTTGGCCATGGCGATAGCTTCCGCCTCGTCATGGAAACGGAACAGCGGTGCCACCGGGCCAAAGGTTTCCTCTTTGGCGAAGCGCATTTTCTGCGTCACGCCAGTCACCACCGTAGGCTGGAAGAAGGTGCGACCCAGTTCGTGCGGCTGACCGCCGATAGCGATTTGCGCGCCCTTGATCAATGCATCGTCGATATGGCTCTGCACTTTTTCCACCGCATCCTGGTCAATCAACGGGCCCTGAGTGGTGCCCGCCTGACTGCCGTCACCGACCTTCAGTTGCTCGACCGCCACCACCAGCTTATCCACCAGCCGGTCATAGATACCGTCCTGCACGTAGATGCGGTTGGCGCAGACGCAGGTCTGGCCGCTATTGCGGAATTTGGAGGCCATAATGCCCGCCACGGCCGCGTCCAGATTGGCGTCGTCGAAAACGATCACCGGCGCATTGCCGCCCAGCTCCAGCGATAGCTTTTTGATGGTTGGCGCGCACTGCGCCATCAGAATGCGGCCGACCTCGGTCGAACCGGTAAAGCTCAACTTGCGCACCACCGGGCTGTCACACAATACTTTACCCACCTGAGCGGCATCGCCGGTCACGATCTGCAGCACCCCCGCCGGAATGCCGGCGTCCTGCGCCAGCTTGCCCAACGCCAGCGCGGTCAGCGGCGTTTGTTCGGCCGGTTTAACGATAATTGCGCAACCTGCCGCCAGCGCCGGCGCCACCTTGCGGGTGATCATCGCCGCCGGGAAGTTCCACGGAGTGATCGCCGCACAAACGCCGATGGGCTGTTTTACCACCACCAGACGTTGTGAAGCCTGCGGCGCTTGCAGTACCGCGCCGTCCACTCGCTTGGCTTCTTCAGCAAACCAGGTGATAAACGATGCGGCATAGGCCACTTCACCGCGCGCTTCCGCCAGCGATTTGCCCTGCTCCGCGGTCATCAACTGGGCCAGATCTTCCTGCGCCGCCAGCACCTTGTCGGCCCAGGTCAGCATCAGAGCGGAACGCTGTTTGGCGGTCAGTTGTTTCCAACCTTGCTGCGCAACCTGCGCAGCGTTAATCGCCTGTTGAGTTTCTTCGCCGCTGACTAACGGAATACTGGCCAGCTCAACGCCGGTCGCCGGATTGATGACCGCTTCACGTTTACCGCTCAGCGCATCGCACCACTCGCCGTTAATCAGGCACTGGCTGCGCAGCAGCTCGGGGTTATTCAATTTCATACCGGTCACTCCTTATTGAGCCAGCGCGCGGGAAAGAATGCCCAGCGCATTGGTGAACTGGTCTTCAGGAATGGTCAGTGGGTACAGGAAGCGGATCACGTTGCCGTTAACACCGCAGCTCAGCAGCAGCAGGCCTTCTTCCAGCGCTTTCTGTTGCACCTGGCGGGTGATCTCGGCCGAGGGTTTGCCGGTCTTGGGATCGTTGAACTCTACCGCCACCATCGAACCCTGCGCACGAATATCCGCAATCGCCGGGCTGCTCTGGCGTGCCTGCTGCAGCACCTCCACCAGATGCTGGCCCAGGCGTTGAGAACGTTGGCACAGTTGCTCTTCTTCAATCACATCCAGCACCGCCAGCGCTGCCGCCACCGCCAGCGGGTTACCGGCATAGGTGCCACCCAGCCCGCCCGGTGCCGGGGCATCCATCACCTCTGCACGACCGGCTACGGCCGACAACGGCATGCCGCCCGCCAGGCTTTTCGCCATGGTGATCAGATCGGGTTTGACGTTGTAATGATCCATGGCAAACAGCTTGCCGGTACGGGCAAAACCGGTTTGCACTTCGTCGGCAATCAGCAAAATGCCGTGTTCGTCGCACAAGGTGCGCAACGCCTGCATAAACTCGGCCGGTGCGACGTTGAAACCACCTTCACCTTGCACCGGCTCCAGCACGATGGCCGCAACCTGCTTGGGATCGATATCCGCTTTAAAGATACGCTCCAGGCTGTTCATCGCATCTTCGGTGGTCACGCCGTACAGCGCATTCGGATACTGGCCGTGGAACACCGAGCCCGGGAATGGCCCGAAGCCCAGTTTGTAAGGCGCCACTTTGCCGGTCAGCGCCATGGTCATGTAGGTGCGGCCGTGGAAGCCGCCGCCGAAGGTGATCAGACCCGGACGGCCAGTGTGGGCGCGGGCAATTTTGACGGCGTTCTCTACCGCTTCCGCCCCCGTGGTGAAGAACGCGGTTTTACATGGTCCTTCGATCGGCGCACGCTGGTTGATGCGCTCGGCCAGCGAAACGTAGCTTTCGTAAGGGACAATCTGGTAAGCGGTATGGGTGAAGGCCTTCAGCTGCTTCTCAATGGCAGCGATCACCTTCGGGTGACGGTGTCCGGTATTCAACACGGCGATACCGGAGGCAAAATCGATAACTTCATTCCCTTCGACATCCCACAGCGTGGCGTTCTCGGCGCGTTCGGCGTAAAAGCCGCACATCACGCCGACCCCACGTGGGGTGGCATCCTGACGACGTTGATTCAATTCTGCGTTTTTCATGTTGTTCTCTCCAGTCGGTAGTCGGTGCCAGCTAAACGGTTTGTTCACATTCGTGAAACAATGACGTTTATTTACACAGGATGTGGCCCTATAATCGAGAGCCAGTTACGATTAATTGAGGGATCCAATTGCGCTCACTGAGTGGTGACCTGCTGTTGCAACGTCTTGGCGAACAGCCGGATGATAAGCTGCATAAGCGGCTGTATAATGCGATCCGCACCAGCATTTTGGACGGTAGCCTGCCGCCCTCCAGCCGCCTGCCCGCCTCACGGGATTTAGCCCAGGAGCTCAGCCTCTCTCGTAACACTGTGTTAACCGTTTATGAACAACTCTTGGCGGAAGGCTATATCCTGGCGCGCGCCGGAAGCGGCACATTTGTCGCCGAAACCGTCCCGGACAGCTGTTTATCCACCGTCAGCACGCCAGCAGGCAGTGACGGGGAACAGCGGCGGATTGAACTGTCAGCGCGCGGTGCCACCCTGCTGCACCACGCCAGCGCCAGCCCCAAACAGTGGGGCGCCTTTATCCCCGGCGTGCCTGACGTCAATGCTTTCCCACACCAGTTATTCAGCAAGATCCAGGCGCGTATCAGCCGTCGTCCGGCCCCGCAGAAGTTGACCTACAGCAACCAGGGCGGCAGTCCGGAGCTGCAGCATGCGCTGGTGGACTATCTGCGCGTAGCGCGCTCGGTACGCTGTTCGCCAGAGCAAATTCTGATTACCGAAGGCATCCATCAGGCGATAGATCTGGTGACGCGCCTGCTGTGTAATCCGGGCGACGACGCATGGATTGAAGAACCGGGCTATTGGGGGATCCGCAATATCCTGCGGATGAACGACGTGAATATCTGCCCGTTGGCGGTGGATGAAGCCGGTATGGTGCCACCGGAACAGCCTACCGAGGCGCCGCGGCTGATTTTCGTCACGCCGTCGCACCAGTACCCACTGGGATCGGTGATGAGCCTGGCGCGTCGGCAACGGTTATTGGCCTTGGCGCGCAACGCCGGCAGTTGGATTGTTGAAGATGACTACGACAGCGAGTTTCGCTTTTCCGGTCAGCCGATCCCGGCGTTGCAGGGCTTGGAAGCCGACGCGCCGGTGATCTATATCGGCACCTTCAGCAAAACGCTGTATCCGGCGCTGCGACTGGGTTATGTGGTGTTGCCGAAACCGCTGATGGCGGCGCTGAAAACCGCACATGCAGAGCTGTATCGCGGCGGCCATTTGCTGATCCAGACCGCGCTGGCGCAGTTTATTCAGGAAGGCCACTACAGCGCACATATCCGCCGCATGCGCCTGCTGTATGCCCGGCGGCGCGCCTTCCTAACCGGTCTTATCGAGCAGCATCTGGGTAAGCAGTCCCTGAGTGAATTCAATAACAATGCCGGGCTGCACCTGATCCTCAACCTGCCGGACCAGGCGGACGATGTGGCAATTGCCGCCGCAGCCAATACGCGTGGCGTACTGGTACGGCCGCTGTCGCGGTACTACATGTTGCCCAACCATCGCCGCGGCCTGCTGATGGGCTTTGCCTGCGTACCAGAAGAGCAGATGGCCGCCGCTTTTACCCTGCTGTTGGAGTGCATCCCCCCTGAAAACAGAAGGCAGCCCTAAGGCACGAATGAGCTTCATAAGCTCTGGAGGTGCCATTCCCCCGCCTGCCACTGCAAACGATGGGTCAATTTCAGCGCCTGCAGGAAGTTTTCATCATGAGAAACCACCAGCATCGCGCCGGGGAAGCTGGCCAGCGAAGCCTCGATTGCCAGTGACGACGCCAGATCCAAATGGTTAGTCGGCTCATCCAGCAACAACAACTGCGCCGGTTCCCGACGCCACAGCATGCAGGCCAGCGCCGCCTTCAGTCGTTCGCCGCCGCTCAGCACCGCCATCGGCAACAGTACGCGTTCGGCGTTTAGCTGCAACTGCGCCAATTGACTGCGTACCGTCCCCTCATTGAGCGGTGAATCCTGCAGCCCCAGATGTTCAACCACAGAAAGCGAAAGATCGAGCTGTGAAAGGGTTTGATCGAGGTAAGCCGTCGACAGTGGGCAGTGACAACTCCCCGCTTTGGCCGCCAACTGCCCCAGGATCACCTTCAGCAACGTGGATTTTCCGCAGCCATTTGGGCCGGTCAGCGCCACGCGCATCGGGCCATCAATGCGAAAATTCAGCGGCGGCATGGTGATAAAAGGCAGTTCCAACTGTTCGAGTACCAGCACCTGCTTGCCCGCTACCACGGCGCTGCCCGGCAGGGTGAGCATCACCGGGCAGTCGTCTTCCACCCGCTGATAGGCATCGCGCACGGCGGCATCGAGGGCATCCTTCTGGTCCTGATGCTGCTTGCGCAGCGTGCCGAGGCTTTCTTTGGCCGCCGCTTTGTAGGCCACACGCTCAAAAGACGCGATATTGAGCGTATCGACGGTTTTCAGCGTTTGCGCAGAGCGCCGTTGGCTGATGTCGTGTTCTTTCTGCTGCCGGGCCCGGGTGCGCCGACGTTCCTGGCGCGCGTGTTCCAGCCCGGCTCGTGCGGCCTGCTGATCCAAATCACGCTGGCGGCGATAGTCGTCGTAGTTGCCGCCGTAGCTGTGCAGTGCGCCCGGCGTCAGTTCGACAATGCGCTGCATACGCGCCAACAGCTGCCGATCGTGGCTGGCCACCAGCAAGCCCCCACGCCACTGTTCCACCTGTTGATACAGCCAGTCGCGGCCCCGGCCGTCGAGGTGGTTGGTCGGTTCGTCGAGCAACAAAAAATCCGCGTTGCTCAGTATCGCCCCACACAGCGCGGCACGCATTCGTTCACCGCCGCTCAAATCGCTCACGGGGCGTTGCGCATCGAACGCCGGTAGCCCGGCGGCGACAAAGGCAGCCTGCAGACGATCGCGCAGATCCCACTGACCTTCCAAAAGATCGAGATCGTCCGCCAGCGGTTGCCCCTGCTCAAGGCGGGCCAATGCGGCAAATATCTCACCGTAGCCCAGCAGTTGGGCCAGCGTAGTCTGTGGGGAGAGCTCCGGCTGTTGCGCGACGTAAGCCAGCGATGCATGGGATTCAACATGTCCGCCACCGGAATGATCCAGTCCGGCGATCAAACGCAGCAAGCGCGTTTTGCCGACGCCATTGCGCCCAACCAGGCCACAGCGTTGCTGATCGAAAGTCAAATCCAAGGGACCGAACAGCGTTTCGCCGTCAGCGAACTGGCAGATCAGGTGATGTAAAACAAAATGAGGGGATTGCGCAAAATGAGCCATAAGCACTCCTGAATGAAATCAAAACATCCCCACAAGGCACCGGTGTGCGCAACGTGGGACAAGATATCAGCAGGCGTGTGTGTTCATTTTCGGTGATGGCTCCGTAGAGAGAGGAAATTTATGACGAACAAATGCTAACCCATTTGTTGTTCACCATGCAAACAGAGGCACAGATTCATGACATCTATCACATTCAGCGCAACGCAGATTCCCAACGACAGAGACAACGGCTAGATTTATCTCATCCGACCACTTGAGGTCGCACATAATAATAACTACAGATCATACCCAATAGCTTTCACGCGGCAGCGAGGCAGCAAGTTCGCGAGTCTCCAGGAGCTTACTCAGGTAGGTGACTGGGGTGAGCGAATGCAGCCAACAACGCTGCAGCTTGAAAGATGAAGGGGATGAATGATGGAGACTGCAATGAGCAATTACCCACACCTGCTGGCGCCGCTGGATCTCGGCTTCACCACCCTGAAAAATCGGGTGCTGATGGGATCGATGCACACCGGCCTGGAAGAACTGCCGAATGGCCCCGAGCGCATGGCCGCTTTCTATGCCGAGCGCGCCGCAGCCGGCGTGGCGTTGATCGTCACCGGCGGCATCGCCCCCAATGAAAAAGGTGTGGTCTATCGCGGCGGCTCAACCCTGAGCCACCCGGAGCAGGTCGACCATCACCGCATCGTCACCGACGCCGTCCACAAGGCCGGCGGTAAAATTGCGCTGCAGATCCTGCATGCCGGTCGCTACAGCTACCAGCCGCAGCCGGTAGCCCCCTCCGCGCTACAGGCGCCGATCAATCCCTTTACTCCTACCGCACTGAGCGAAGCGGACATTCTGCAAACTATCGCAGACTTCGCGCAGTGCGCGGCTTTAGCTCAACAGGCAGGTTATGACGGCGTCGAGGTGATGGGTTCCGAAGGCTATCTGATCAACCAGTTCCTGGTCGCACGCACCAACCAGCGTGATGATCAATGGGGCGGCAGCTTCAGCAACCGCATGCGTTTTGCCGTGGAGATCGTCCGGGCGGTACGCCAGGCGGTCGGCCACGAATTTATCCTGATTTATCGCCTTTCGATGCTCGATCTGGTTGAGGATGGCTCCAGTTGGCAGGAAATCGAACAGTTGGCGCTGGCCGTTGAGCAAGCCGGGGCCACTATTATCAACACCGGCATTGGCTGGCATGAGGCGCGTATCCCCACCATCGCCACCATGGTACCGCGAGCAGGATTCAGTTGGGTGACCCGCAAGCTAATGGGTAAGGTACGCATTCCGCTGATCACGACCAACCGCATCAACGACCCGGCGGTAGCCGAGCAGGTCTTGGCCGACGGCTGCGCCGACATGGTATCAATGGCGCGTCCGTTCCTGGCCGACGCCGCTTTTGTGCAGAAAGCCGCCGAAGGGCGTGCCGATGAGATCAATACCTGCATTGGTTGTAACCAGGCTTGCCTCGACCAGATTTTTGAAGGCAAGCTCACCTCCTGCCTGGTGAACCCTCGAGCCTGTCGCGAAACCGAGATGCCGCTGGTGGCAACGGAGAAGCCGAAAAAGCTGGCGGTGATCGGAGCCGGGCCGGCCGGATTGGCCTTTGCCACCACCGCAGCCAGCCGCGGCCACCGGGTGACGCTGTTCGATGCCGCCGATCAGATTGGCGGCCAGTTCAATATCGCCAAGCAGATCCCCGGTAAAGAGGAGTTTCATGAAACGCTGCGTTATTTCCGTCGCCAATTGACGCTGCAAGAGGTCGATGTGAAGCTCGGCACCTGGGTGACGGCGGCCGATCTGGCGGAGTTCGACGAAGTGATCCTTGCCTGCGGTATTGTGCCGCGTACCCCGGCGATCCCCGGCATCGACAACGCCAAAGTGTTGACCTATCTGGATGTGCTACGCGATAAAAAGCCGGTCGGCCAGCGCGTGGCGATTATCGGTGCCGGCGGCATCGGCTTCGATACCGCCGAATACCTCAGCCAACACGGGGTGTCGAGCAGTCTGGATCCGGCGGAATTTAACCGTGAATGGGGTATCGATGACCAGCTTAGCCAACGCGGCGGGCTGGCGGTGCAGGGGCCAGTGGTTGCCCGCCCTGCTCGGCAGATCTACCTGCTGCAACGCAAAACCAGCAAAGTGGGCGAAGGCCTGGGGAAAACCACCGGTTGGATCCACCGCACCAGCCTGGCGATGCGCGGTGTAAAAATGCTCAACAGCGTGAACTACCAACGCATTAATGATGAAGGCCTGCATATTTCACGCGCCGAACAGGAAAGCTGCCTACCGGTGGATACGGTGATTATCTGCGCCGGACAGGAACCCAGACGCGAACTGCAGCAACCGCTGCTGGAGATGGGAAAAACCGTGCATTTGATTGGGGGTGCGGACGTCGCCGCCGAGCTGGATGCCCGCCGCGCTATCGATCAGGGCACGCGGCTGGCAATGGCACTTTAATTCGCTAATCATGGAGGGGCGCATTCACCGCGCCCCTCGGTCAATCAGTAACGTGCGCCGGATTTCACCGCTCTGAGGATCACAAATTTCTTGTTAGATGCCACAACGGTGCAGTTGCCAAACAGGCGCTTCAGCTTATGGTGATAATCCAGATGACGGTTGCCGACGATGCGCAACTCGCCACCGACCTGCAGGCAACGCTTGGCGTCGCAGAACATCTGCCAGGCGGTGTGATCGGTGATCGCATGCTGTTGGTGGAACGGTGGGTTGCACAGTACCGCCTGCACGCTTTCACGCTCAATCCCCGCCAGTGAGTTGTTCACCTCAAACTGACAACGATCCAGATCCTGCGGCAGGTTGTGCTCTACGTTCAACTCGCTGGATGCCACCGCCATATAAGACTCATCGACAAACGTCACCTGAGCCTGCGGGTTCTGCGCCAGTGCCGTCAGGCCAATCACGCCATTACCACAGCCGAGATCGACAATATGCCCTTCCAGATCCTTCGGCAGATGCTCCAGGAACAGGCGCGCGCCGATGTCCAGATTGCTGCGCGAGAACACGTTGGCATGGTTGTGGATAAGCCAATCCGTACCGTCCAGCGTCCAGTTGGTGGTTTCCGGGGCCGCCGGCGGCACAATGTCCGTCACTTCGCAGTGGATCAGGCGCGCTTTCTTCCATGCCAGGCTGGTGCGCGTTGGGCCAAGCACCTTTTCAAACAGCTGCATGGTCGAGGTGTGAACGTCACGCGCCTTGGCTCCGGCGATAATGACCGTATCCGGCGCCACCACGTTGCGCAACGAGCGCAGTTGCTGTTCCAGCAGTGCCAGCGCTTTAGGAATGCGGATCAGCACCACTGCCGGTGATGCAGGCAGTTCGGCCAGGCTGTCCAGCAGCGTCACCTGCTCTGGATCCAGTTCATTGAGCTTCAGGTTATGGCGCGTTGCCAACTGACTCATGTAGGAATCGCTGATGCTGTAAGGCTGATAAGCGTGCAATGCGCAGGCCAGCGTGCCGAAGTTGTCGTTGAAAATCAGCACCGGACGATCGCCAATGTTTATATTTTCAAGCTGTTGCAGCAGATATTCGTCCGCCGCTTCCCACGCCTGCAGTTGGGTGGATTCTTCCTGTTGGGGATAACGTTCCAGCTCAAGTTGCTGTGTTCCCAGATCGAGTTGGCTCATTGCCCCTCCTGACTGATAAAATTTGGGCTGTTTATCCCCTAAAAACGTCCGGCAGTAAAATGTTTTTTCGGATAAATTGCGCATTAACTCGCATCGTGGAAAGCCAATCCCGCTTTTCACTCCTCAAAGCTATAGCATTCATTCCGCTTATTCTGAACTGGACAATTTTTAATCTGACTTGATGTAACTTTAAATGTTACACTCATTCACCCAATGGAATGGGGATGAAAATGATTTCATCGTTCCGAGACGGATACCTGGCGCAATTCTATAGGGAGGGTCGGCGCGATCGTTTGATCCCCTCGACCATTGAGCGCCAACTGGCCAGAAAACTCGATATGCTGGCTGCTGCGCAAAAAGAATGTGATTTACATAACCCGACCGGTAATTATTACAAACGTCTGTCCGGCCCCTTTCAAGGCTGGTCCAGCATGCGGGTGAATCTTCAATGGCGATTAATGTTTCAATGGCGCCACGATGCGGCTGAGCAGATTTATTTGGATCCGCACCAAGATACCTAGCAACGGAGAACCTATGTTAGAGACTACAAGCCGGAAACCCACTACGGTGGGGGAAGTGCTGCAAGAGGAGTATTTAACACCGCTGGGCATTGGGCAGGAGGATCTTGCAAAGGTCTTGGGTGTCACCCGTGCCACGGTAAATCGCTTGTGCAATGGACATCGTCGTCTAAGCGTTGCGGAAGCGAACTTGTTCGCCGATCTGTTCGAAACCACCGCCGATTTCTGGCTAAACCTGCAAGCGGCCCACGACCGTTGGGAAGCCCGACAGGCCAATGTACAGCGCGAGCGTCTGCGTCCGATTATGGAAATATTGGGGCGTAATATTACTCATGCGTGAAATCGAACTGACCTACCTGCAGGGCTACCCTGAACATCTGCAAAGCCAGGTGCAGCAGCTGATCGACCAACGACGCCTGGGGGATGTGCTGTTGCAGCGCTATCCGCAAGTGCATGACTGCACTACCGACAAGTCGCTTTATCAGTTTACCGTCGATCTGAAAAACCAGTATTTGCGCAACGCTCAACCGCTGAGCAAGGTGGCTTACGACGGTAAAATTCAGGTGATGAAACACGCGCTGGGCATGCACACCGCCATTTCCCGCGTGCAGGGTGGCAAACTGAAGGCCAAGGCGGAAATCCGCGTGGCGACGGTCTTCAAGCTGGCGCCTGAGCCGTTTTTGCGCATGATCGTGGTACATGAGTTGGCGCATCTGAAAGAGAAAGACCACAACAAGGCCTTCTACAGCCTGTGCTGCCATATGGAACCCAATTACCATCAGTTGGAGTTCGACACCCGGCTGTATCTGACCCACCTCTCCGTGTTTGGCGATCTGTATGCATAGCGAGATTCGCCTTCTGTAAATGCCGTGATAATCTGATTCTTTCTACCCTGTGCGACGCGTGAAGCGCATAGGGTACAGCGCCTGGGAACCGGAGATATCTATGATTCGCTTTGCCGTTGTGGGCACCAACTGGATTACGGAACGCTTTATCGACGCCGCGCACGAAAGCGGCAAGCTGAAATTGACCGCCGTCTATTCGCGCAGGCTGGAAAAAGCGCAGGAATTTGGCGCCAACTACCACGTCAGCCTGTTTTTCGATTCCCTTGAAGCATTGGCCCAATCTGATGCCATCGATGCGGTTTACATCGCCAGCCCCAACGCCCTTCACTGCCAACAATCGCTGCTGTTCCTCAGCCATAAAAAGCATGTGATTTGCGAAAAGCCGCTGGTGTCCAACCTGCGTGAAGCCGAAAAGCTGGTGGCCTGCGCGCGTGAAAATCAGGTGGTGCTGTTCGAAGCTTTCAAAAGCGCTCATCTGCCGAATTTCCTGGCCCTGCAACAGGCGTTGCCGCAAATCGGCAGGTTGCGCAAAGCCTTCCTCAACTACTGCCAATACTCGTCACGCTACCCGCGCTATCTGGCCGGCGAGAATCCGAACACCTTCAATCCGCAGTTTTCCAACGGCTCAATCATGGACATTGGCTATTACTGCCTGGCCAGCGCCGTAGCCCTGTTCGGCGAACCGAAATCGGTGATTGCCAGCGCGGCGCTGCTGGATACCGGTGTGGATGCCCACGGTACCGCTTGCCTCAACTACGGCGATTTCGACGTCACCCTCTCCCACTCCAAAGTCAGCAACTCGGACATTCCCAGTGAGATACAGGGCGAAGAAGGAACGCTGGTGATTGAGAAAATTTCTGAGTGTCAGGGCGTGGTGCTGACCCCACGCGGCGGCCATCGTCAGGATCTGACCCGTCCTCAGCACATCAATACCATGCTGTATGAGGCACAGGTGTTCGCCGATCTGGTGGAAAAACGACAGGTGGAACACCCGAGGCTGGAGAATTCACTGATTATCGCCCGCCTGCTGACCGAAATTCGCCGCCAGACCGGCGTGGTCTTCCCTGCCGACGGAGAGTGACATGAAACCCTTATTACTGATGCAAACCGGCGATGCCCCAGAGGTTATCCGCCGGGAAAAGGCCAACTTCGACGGCATGTTCTTACAACAGGGGAACATTGATGCCGATCGCGTGCAGATCGTGCACCTTCCCGCAGGCGAGCAGCCGCTGCCGCCGCAAAATTACGCCGGCGTGGTGATCACCGGTTCACCGGCGATGGTGACCGAACGGCTGCCGTGGAGCGAGCAAGCCGCCGAGTGGCTGCGCCAGGCGATGCAGATCCAACTGCCGATCTTCGGTGCCTGCTACGGGCACCAGCTGTTGGCCTATGCGCTTGGCGGTGAAGTCGGTTATCACCCGCAGGGTATGGAAGTCGGCACATTGGACGTCGAATTGCTGCCCGCCGCCGCCAACGACCGGCGAATGGCGATGTTACCGCCGCGCTTCAAGGCCAATCTGATTCACTCGCAGAGCGTTTTGACGCCCCCCGCCGGCGCAGTGCCGCTGGCCCGGTCGCAACAGGATGCCTATCAGATCCTCAGTTATGGCGATCGCGTGCTGACGACCCAGTTCCATCCGGAATTTAACGGCGCGGTGATGCACCAGTATCTGAGCTGGCTCGGTGAACTGTATCCAGAGCAGCAGGCTGCGTATCAGCTTAAGCAACAGCGGGTTAGCGATACGCCGTTCAGTCGGCTGCTGCTGCAGGGATTTGTCGTCAGCCTCGGCGCGCAAAAAGCCCTGGCCGGGTAACTTAATAAACGTTGACCGCTGACATATTTTGCATTACTTTCTGCCGTGCAAAGGGGAGTAACTTCATTGCCGGTCAATCGTCATTACGATGCGCAAGCATCCGGTTACCGGGCAACATGATGTAACGGGCACGATCAGTGCACCTTCATCAACGTTGTAAGTGAGACCTTGCCGGAAGGCGAGGTTTGCTTGCAGCGTTCATAAGAGCGGCTAGCGTCTTCCGACGTTGGCCGTTTTTGTTTTTGAAGGATACCTCTGATGATGAATACCGTTGGCACACCTTGGTTATGGGGCAGCTTTGCCGCCATCATAGTTGTGATGCTCGCAATCGACTTACTGCTGCAAGGCCGCAAAGGCGCACACACCATGACGCTCAAGCAGGCCGCCAGTTGGTCGCTGGTGTGGGTCAGCCTCTCTTTGCTGTTCAACCTGGGCTTCTGGTACTACCTGAACCAAACCGCCGGGCGCGCCGTCGCCGACACCCAGGCGTTGGCCTTCCTCACCGGTTATCTAATCGAAAAAGCGTTGGCGGTCGATAACGTCTTCGTCTGGCTGATGCTGTTCAGCTACTTTGCCGTTCCGGCCAACCTGCAGCGTCGGGTGCTGATTTTTGGCGTCCTGGGCGCGATCGTGCTGCGTACTATCATGATCTTCGCTGGCAGCTGGCTGGTGACCCAGTTCCAGTGGTTGCTGTACCTGTTCGGTGCGTTTCTGCTGTTTACCGGTATCAAGATGGCGCTGGCAAAAGAAGATGACTCGGCGATTGGTGACAAGCCGCTGGTGAAATGGCTGCGCAGCCACCTGCGTATGACCGACAACCTGGAAGGTGAACGTTTCTTCGTGCGCCGCAACGGCCTGCTGTTCGCTACGCCGCTGGTGCTGGTGCTGATCCTGGTCGAACTGAGTGACGTGATCTTTGCGGTCGATAGCATCCCGGCAATTTTCGCTGTGACCACGGATCCGTTTATCGTTCTGACCTCTAACCTGTTCGCCATCATGGGCCTGCGCGCCATGTACTTCTTGCTGGCTAACGTGGCAGAGCGCTTCTCGATGCTGAAATACGGCCTGTCGATTATCCTGATGTTTATCGGCGTCAAGATGTTGATTATCGACTTCTTCCATATCCCGATCGGCGTTTCGCTCGGCGTGGTGGCCGGTATCCTGACGTTAACGTTGGTGATCAACGCCTGGGTTAACCGTCGTAACGACCGTCTGGCCAATCATAAAGCACCATAATCTGTTAGTCGGGGCGGCTTGCCGCCCCGCGATTGTTTGGCAATTCCCCCCAAACGCCAAATGTTATTGCGATCACACAAATGTAATCAGTATGTTATAAAGAGTTGATCCGCGCTCAGAATTTCACCCTCTCCCCTTTCCAATACCCAGGCTTTACTGAATACTGATTCGGCAAACACACTTGGTTACAGATCCCTATAAAGTTGTCCGGTGGCGTTCCCACCGAGGTGACAAAGTCTGTACGCAACATCATCGGGAAAAAGCATTATGCAAAACTTACTACACAGGATCGTACAGGGCAGTCTGGTTAAACAAATCATGATCGGCCTGGTGGCCGGGATTATCGTGGCGTTAATCTCACCGGCAGCAGCTTCTGCGGTGGGCCTGCTTGGCGCCCTGTTCGTCGGGGCACTAAAAGCGGTAGCGCCGGTATTGGTGTTGGTGTTGGTCATGGCCTCAATCGCCAACCACAAGCACGGGCAAAAAACCAATATCCGCCCGATCCTGTTCCTCTACCTGCTGGGGACCTTCGCCGCGGCGCTGGTGGCGGTAGTGGTCAGCTTTATGTTCCCGTCCAACCTGGCGCTGGTGACCGGCAATGCGGATATCAACCCGCCGGGCGGCATTATTGAGGTGCTGAAAGGCCTGCTGATGAGCGTGGTCGCCAACCCGTTCCATGCGCTGATTAACGCCAACTATATCGGCATTCTGGCCTGGGCCGTGGGTCTGGGGCTGGCGCTGCGCCACGCCTCTGAAACCACCAAATCGCTGATTAACGATATGTCACATGCGGTCACCCTGGTGGTACGCGCGGTGATCCGCTGCGCTCCACTCGGTATTTTCGGTCTGGTGGCCTCGACGCTGGCGGATACCGGTTTCGGGGCGCTTTGGGGCTATGCGCAACTGCTGGTGGTGCTGATCGGCTGTATGCTGTTGGTGGCGCTGGTGCTGAACCCGCTGATCGTTTACTGGAAAATCCGTCGCAACCCTTATCCGCTGGTGTTTGCCTGCCTGCGCGAAAGCGGCGTGACCGCCTTCTTCACCCGCAGCTCAGCCGCCAACATCCCGGTGAATATGGAGCTGTGCAAAAAGCTGAATCTGAACGAAGACACCTATTCGGTTTCCATCCCGCTGGGTGCCACCATCAACATGGCTGGCGCCGCCATCACCATTACCGTGCTGACGCTGGCGGCGGTGCATACTCTGGGGATCCCGGTTGATGTGCCCACGGCGTTGCTGCTCAGCGTCGTCGCGGCTATCTGTGCCTGCGGCGCTTCCGGCGTGGCAGGCGGTTCACTGCTGCTGATCCCATTAGCCTGCAACATGTTCGGCATTCCGAACGACGTGGCAATGCAGGTGGTGGCAGTCGGCTTTATCATCGGCGTACTGCAAGACTCCGCCGAAACCGCGCTGAACTCCTCGACCGACGTGCTGTTCACCGCAGCCGCCTGTCAGGCGGAAGATCAGCGTTTAGCAGATGAAGACCCGCTGAAAGTACGTTAATCCCCAAAATGTTCCAGAAGGCGCTCGTGATCGGGCGCCTTTTTTACGACTGTCGCCTTACAATGTCACTCCACTCTTAAAAATCGCCAACTCACGGAAATCATTGGTTTCGTTGCGTGCTGGCTGACCATTGGCAATCGCCACAATCAGATCGACAAACTGCTCCAGCAGACTTTCCATCGGGGTGCCGTGGATCAGTCGACCGGCATCGAAGTCGATCCAGTGCGGCTTCTTCGCCGCCAGTTCGCTGTTGGTTGCCAGCTTCACCGTCGGTACGAAACCGCCATAGGGCGTACCGCGCCCGGTGCTAAACAACACCATATGGCAGCCGGCGCCAGCCAGCGCGCTGGTCGCTACCGCGTCATTGCCTGGCGCACTCAGCAGGTTTAAACCGGGTTGCCGCAGCCGTTCGCCATATTTGAGCACGTCCACCACCTGGCTGTGCCCGGCTTTCTGCGTGCAGCCGAGCGATTTCTCCTCCAGCGTGGTGATCCCGCCAGCTTTGTTGCCCGGCGAAGGGTTTTCATAAATCGGCTGGTTATGGGCAATAAAATACTGTTTAAAGTCGTTAACCATGCTGACGGTCTTGTCGAACGTCGCACGATCGCGACAGCGGCTCATCAGGATCCTTTCGGCGCCAAACATCTCCGGCACTTCGGTCAGTACCGTCGTGCCGCCGTTGGCAATCAGATAGTCGGAAAAACGCCCCAACAGCGGATTGGCGGTGATGCCGGACAGCCCGTCAGACCCGCCGCACTCCAGCCCGAATTTCAATTCACTCAGCTTGCCCGGTTGACGGCGATCATCGCGCATCACCTGGTACAGCGCATGTAGCTGCTCCAACCCAGCCTCTACCTCATCGTCCTGTTGCTGACAGACCATAAAGCGCACCCGCTGATCATCAACCGCTCCCAAGGTACTGCGGAAAACATCCACCTGATTATTCTCGCACCCCAGGCCAATCACCAACACCGCGCCGGCATTGGGATGGCGCACCATGTTTTGCAGCATAGTGCGGGTGTTCTCATGATCTTGCCCCAGTTGGGAGCAGCCAAACGGATGACTGAACAGGTGCACGCCGTCGATCCCCTGCGCATCCTGGGTTTCCTTGAGGAAACGCTGCTGGATCTGTCGGGCAATGCCGTTGACACAGCCAACGGTCGGTATGATCCACAGCTCGTTGCGGATCCCCACTTCCCCACTGCTACGGCGATAAAGCTGTACTTCCCGATCCGCAGCCTGCGGCGGTAATACGGGAAATTGCGGCTGATACTGATAGCTGTCCAGGTCACTCAGGTTGGTTTTGGCATTTTGCGAGTGAATATGCACACCGGAAGCAATCGTCTCCAGTGCATGGCCGATCGGCAGGCCATATTTGATGATTGCCTCACCGGCGGCAATCGGCCGTAGCGCAAACTTATGCCCGCGCGCTACCGGCTGCGCAAGCCGAATTGCCGTGCCGTCCAGCATCAACGTTTCATCGGCCGCCAGATCGCGCAGTGCCACCGCGACATTATCCAGCGAATGAATTTTTACCATGCTTTGCATAAACCCACCTCGGGCAGCGGCTACGCCAGTTCAATGGCGAAATAGTTCTTGGCATTGTCGAAGCAGATGTTTTTCACCATCTCGCCCAGCAGCGCGATATCTGCCGGTGCCTCGCCGTCTGCCACCCAACGTCCCATCATCTGGCAAAGGATGCGGCGGAAGTATTCATGGCGGGTATAAGACAGGAAGCTACGACTGTCGGTCAGCATACCGACAAAGCGGCTCAACAAGCCGAGCTGCGCCAATTGCGTCATCTGACGTTGCATACCGTCTTTCTGATCGTTGAACCACCAGCCGGAACCGAACTGCATCTTGCCCGGCGTACCCTCTCCCTGGAAGTTACCGACCATGGTGGCGATCACTTCATTGTCACGCGGGTTGAGGCAGTACAGGATGGTCTTCGGCAGGCCCCCCTGACGCGCCTGGGCATCCAGCAGGCGTGAAAGTGGCTCCGCCAGCGGTCGGTCATTTATCGAATCAAAGCCGATATCCGGGCCGACGCTGGCCAGCATGCGGCTGTTATTATTGCGCAGCGCGCCGATGTGATATTGCTGCACCCATTCACGGCGTTGATATTCTGCCGCCAGGAACAGCAGCACCGCACTTTTGAATTGGGCGCTCTGCTCTGGCGCAGGTAACTTGCCGCTCAGGCGCGCCGTTAAAATCGCATCCAGTGCAGCTTCATCCGCCTCTCCATAAACCACCACGTCCAACGCATGGTCAGCCACCTTGCAGCCATGGGCGGCAAAATGATCCATGCGCTTTTTCAACGCGTCACACAGCGCGCTGAATCGACCGATATGAATATCGGCTGCCGCTTCCAGCTTTTGCAGATAGTCATTGAAGCCCGGCGCATCGATATTAAACACCTTGTCCGGTCGCCAACTTGGCAACACCTTGATATCGAAACTGCTGTCGGCGGCAATGGCTTTATGGTGGCGCAGATCGTCGACAGGATCGTCAGTGGTGCCGACCATCTTCACATTCATCTGCTGCATGATGCCGCGCGCCCTGAAATCGTCCTGCGCCAGCAGGGCATTGCCGCGCTGCCAGATATCGTCCGCCGTCGCCGGGGAAAGCAGCGTGTCGGTGATACCGAACGGACGACGCAGCTCCAGGTGGGTCCAGTGATAAAGTGGGTTACCCAGGGTATGCGGTACGGTGGCAGCCCAGGCATCGAATTTTTCACGATCGCCGGCATCGCCGGTACACAGCCGTTCTGCCACCCCGTTGGTGCGCATCGCCCGCCATTTGTAGTGGTCACCCTTAAGCCAGATTTCGTATAAATTTTTAAAACGGGTGTTCTCGGCGATCTGTTCCGGTGGCAGATGACAGTGATAGTCAAAGATCGGTTGCTCCGCCGCATAGTCATGATACAAACGCCGGGCGAATTCGCTGCCCAGCAAGAAATCTTCGTTTAAAAACGTCGCCATAGCTGGCTCCTCACCTTGCTTGCCGTTCGACACAGTGTTCAATGCGACAAAGTTATCACACCAATTTTATTGGGCGTCCAGCAAAATATCGCCTTCAGCCAGGGTGCCATGACCCAGAAAAGGCCGTTTACCGGCATTTTTGCGGTCAGATAGCGCCTAAACAGCCCAATCATGCGGCAAACAGTATTGCCGAATTGAAAAATGGCTTTTGTGATATCACTCAACTTTTAAATCTGTATGACAAGTTATTGTCTCGCCACCCAGTCGTGCTTGCGGCGGGAATACGCCGGTCATGAACAGGCCGGCGCAAATCAACGATAAAGGGATAACCCCTTAAAACGCTGACGCCGACAGGGCGCCGCCAATTCAAGACTGGGAGATATTTCGGATGCGTAAAATTAAAGGGTTACGCTGGTACATGATCGGGCTGGTGACCATCGGCACCGTGCTGGGTTACCTGACGCGTAACGCCATCGCCGTCGCCGCGCCCACGCTGGAAGACACCTTACACATCACCACGCAGCAGTATTCTTACATCGTTGCGGCCTATTCTGCCTGCTATACCCTGATGCAACCGGTGGCGGGATATGTGCTGGACGTCTTGGGTACCAAGGTCGGATACGCCATGTTCGCCATCCTGTGGGCGCTGTTTTGCATGGGCACGGCTCTGGCCAACAGTTGGGGCGGGCTGGCATTGGCGCGCGGGGCTGTGGGCATGGCGGAGGCGGCAATGATCCCCGCCGGGCTGAAGGCCAGCAGTGAGTGGTTCCCGGCCAAAGAACGTTCCATCGCCGTGGGTTACTTCAACGTCGGCTCGTCGATAGGCGGCATGCTGGCGCCGCCGCTGGTGGTCTGGGCGATTGTCGCGCACAGTTGGGAAATGGCGTTCATCATTACCGGCGTGCTGAGCCTGATCTGGGCTGTCTGCTGGCTGATTTTCTATAAACACCCGAAAGACCAGAAGAAACTCAGCGACGAAGAGCGCGAGTACATTCTGGGTGGGCAGGAAGCACAGCACCAAACCGGCAACGCCAAGAAAATGTCCGCCTGGCAGATTGTTCGCAACCGCCAGTTCTGGGGCATCGCGCTGCCGCGCTTTCTGGCAGAACCGGCCTGGGGCACCTTCAATGCCTGGATCCCGTTATTCATGTTCAAAGCCTACGGCTTCAACCTGAAAGAGATCGCCATGTTCGCCTGGATGCCGATGCTGTTCGCCGATCTGGGCTGTATCGTCGGCGGTTACCTGCCACCGTTTTTCCAGAAACACTTTAAAGTGAACCTGATTGTTTCACGTAAGCTGGTGGTTACCTTGGGTGCTGTGCTGATGATTGGCCCTGGCATGATAGGCCTGTTTACCAGCCCCTATGCGGCTATCGCGCTGCTGTGCGTCGGTGGCTTTGCCCATCAGGCGCTGTCTGGTGCACTGATTACCCTGTCTTCTGACGTCTTCGGTCGCAACGAGGTGGCCACCGCCAACGGCCTGACCGGCATGGCGGCCTGGACCGCCAGCACCCTGTTTGCCCTGGTGGTCGGCGCCCTGGCGGACACACTGGGCTTCAGCCCACTGTTTGCCGCACTGTCGGTATTCGATATTCTCGGCGCCATCGTTATCTGGACCGTCCTGCAAAATCGCCCCGCTACGCAATCCGAAGAGGCAGTATTGGACCCCTCCCCCGCGCGCCATTAACCCCGCAGCCCGGCCATCGCGCCGGGCGCTCCCCGGAGCCTACTGGCAGCTCTGCCGGATAAGTGGTATAACAAATCCATGGCCATACGCCCCTCCCTATCCAAAGAGCATTCACTATGGAATTCACTGAAACCAGACGCCTGTATCAGCAACTGGCCGCCGAGCTTAAACAGCGTATCGAAAGCGGCCGATACCCGGTGGGCGATAAGCTGCCGGCCGAGCGCTACATTGCCGAAGAGATGAACGTCAGCCGTACCGTGGTACGCGAAGCGATCATCATGCTGGAAGTGGAAGGCTACGTCGACGTACGCAAAGGCTCCGGGATCCACGTGATGTCCAACCAGCAAAAGCATCTGGTGGTGCCGGGCGACAGCATTGAATTTGCCACCGCCGGGCCGTTCGAGCTGCTGCAGGCACGCCAACTGATTGAGAGCAACATCGCCGAATTCGCCGCGACCCAGGTTACCAAGCAGGACATCGTCCAACTGATGGAGATCCAGGAACAGGCGCGCAAGGAAGATCGCTTCCGCGACTCGCAGTGGGATCTGAAATTCCACGTGCAGGTGGCGCTGGCCACTCAGAACACCGCCATGGCCACCATCGTGGAAAAAATGTGGGTTCAGCGGGTGAATAACCCTTATTGGATCAAGCTGCATGAGCATATCGACGATCGCTCCATCGCCAGCTGGTGCGACGACCACGATCAGATCCTCAAAGCATTGATACGTAAAGATCCTTACGCCGCCAAGTTGGCCATGTGGCAGCACCTGGAAAACACCAAGCAGATGCTGTTCAACGCCACCAGCGACGATTTTGAATATAATGCCGACCGCTACCTGTTCGCCGATAACCCGGTAGTGCATCTCGATGGCGTAGCCGCCGAAAATAAATAGCCCAGGCGGTCAAAAATCGTCGGGTTATGTCAGGTATTGTAAAATCCGCTGAATCGATGCCTGAACGGCGATTTGCCGTGTAGTATTTCACCGCTGGCAACGTAGATTTCCCTGTTGCCAATCGTGCTATTTTGGTAAAGTTGAGCCACTTTTTTACCCTCTGCTACGGGGCGGGACGCGAATACATGCGCTGGTTGTTTGCCATGCTTATTGCTCTTTTTTGCTGGACCGGTTCGGTCTCCGGCCAAAAGCTATGCGCGGCACCTTCCAAAGCAACCCCTACATCGCTGAGCAGTTTACCCTCGCTCTCCGATCCGCTGCTTTCCCCTTACGACCAGGTTTATCGGTCACCGGCAGAGCTGCAGCGAAAAAAGCCGGGTAAATTGCCGTTGTTATTGCCGCGGTTGCATTCCTTCTCCGGCTCGCTGTCGACCTGCGCCCAATTACCGCCGGTCTATACCCTGGCCGCAGAGCTGGGCCACCGCACCAAACTCCCGCGCCAGAACTCACCTGCGCTCAACCGGCTTGCCCAGGTCAACTGGACGCTGCACACCCCGCAGCAGCAAAACAGGCTAGGCGGCTGGAAAGAAAGTAATATGCTTTACCGTGGCACGCTGACTTACCACTCATGACCGGTGTCGCACCGACTAGAATCTACTAAAAAGCAACGCCGTTTCATCATTATCAGCAGCCAGCATCGCCCGCGCGCTTTCGGCCCCACTCGATCAGCCGCTGAAATAAAATAAACAATGACGTTTTAGGAACACCGGATGGACATCATTAAAGAACTGTTACATGCCTTATGGCAGCAGGATTTTGAGACGCTGGCGAACCCTTCGCTGGTCTGGACCCTCTACGTGCTGCTGTTTATGATCCTGTTTTTGGAAAACGGTCTGCTGCCGGCAGCCTTTCTGCCAGGGGATAGCCTGTTGATCCTGGTCGGCGTCCTGATCGCCAAAGGCACCATGAATTTCCCGCTCACCATCCTGATCCTGACCGTCGCCGCCAGCCTGGGGTGCTGGGTCAGCTACATACAGGGCAAGTGGCTCGGCAATACCCGAACGGTACAGGGCTGGCTGTCGCATCTGCCGGCTCACTATCATCAACGGGCTCACCAACTGTTCCACCGCCATGGGCTTTCGGCCTTGCTGGTCGGCCGTTTCCTGGCGTTTGTCCGCACTCTGCTGCCGACCATTGCCGGACTGTCTGGCCTGAGCAATGCCCGCTTCCAGTTCTTTAACTGGATGAGCGGCCTGCTGTGGGTCGTGATCCTCACCTCGCTGGGCTTTGCGCTGGGAAAAACTCCGGTATTTCGTAAGTATGAAGACCAGCTGATGTTCTGCCTGATGCTGTTGCCGCTGGTGCTGCTGGTCGTCGGGTTAGTCGGCTCGCTGATCGTCTTGTGGCGCAAGAAACGCGCCGACAGCCAGGACCAGGGGAAAGGGGCGTGATGATCAAGCGCCCGCGCTGGCAATATGTTTTGCTGATTGCGCTCGCTTTGCTGGCACTCGCCACGCTGTTGGTGCCCTGCATGGTGCGAACCGAAAGCGAGCTACGCATTCGCGCAGGGCAGCAAGGCCTTTCGCTGCCTGACGGTTTTTATGTCTATCAACGGCTGGATCAACGCGGTATTCGCATCAAAAGCATTACTCCGGAAGGCGACGGTCTGGTGATCCGCCTGGACTCGCCGGAACAGCAGTTGCTGGCGCGCGAGGCCTTGCAAACCATTCTGCCGCCGGGGTACATCATTGCCCTGAGCGAATCCCCAGTACCTACCCATTGGGTACGTGAATTTGCACGCTCTCCCCTTAATCTGGGATAATACCCTTTCATATGAAAGGGTTTCCTTTCATAACACCGCCCTGTTCAATTAAGCATCAATCACCACCGAACTGTGGCGGATTCTTTGGGGTCTTCACGATTTATGGCTATGCTCAAAGTTAGCGTCAGTCAGCCACGTAAGACTCCTGTCGCACTGCCCCTGTTGGCAGTCAGGAACAGTGGATGCGTTCTAGCGCCTCCCATTAACAAGGAATTGATAGCATGAAATTACGCCAATCGATGTTACTGGCTCTCCCATTCTTCGTCTTCCCGGCCCTGTCGTTTGCGGCTGAGGGCGGTTGTGCAGCCAAAGCACAAGAGATTCAAAAACAGATCGATTACGCCACCCAGCATGGCAACACTCACCGTGTTGCTGGGCTGAAAACGGCACTGAGCGAAGTGCAAACGCATTGTACCGAAGCCGGCCTGCAGGCCGATCGCCAGAAAAAAATCGATGAGAAACAAAGCAAGGTTGCCGAACGTCAGCAGGAGCTGAAAGAAGCTCAGCAGGCCGGCAATCTGGATAAAATTGCCAAGAAACAGAAAAAGCTGACTGAAGCTCAAGCCGAGCTTAAGCAAGCCCAAGCGGAATAATTTTTTTACACTAGCGGATTTATCGCTGAGAGCCGCACCATGCGGGATTTTTACCGTATTTGAAATGGATGCTTAGTGATATCAACTACTCATCCCCCCTTTGCTCCGGCGAAAAAATCCGCTATGTTAAAAGTCTGTCTCAGTTAACGTTAAGGAATTATCACATGGCACATGATTCAAATGCAGAAAACTTACGCGCTGAACTTAAATCCTTAGCCGATACGCTGGAAGAAGTGTTGAACTCTTCCACCGATAAGCCAAAAGCCGAGCTGGAAAAGCTGCGCTCCAAAGCTGAAGGCGCACTGAAGGATACCCGTGCTCGCCTGAGCGATGCCGGGGACAAACTGGCTTCTCAAACCAAACAGATCGCCGGCCAGGCGGACGAATATGTTCGTGATAATCCGTGGACTGGTATCGGTATCGGCGCCGCTGTCGGTGTGGTTCTGGGCGTTCTGTTAGCTCGCCGCTAATTATGGCTGAACAACAACCGCAAGTTCGTGCACAGGGCCCCGCCAAGGGGGTCCTGGATGTCGCCCAGCGCATCATTACTATTCTGGTCGGTATGGTGGAAACCCGTGTCCGTCTGGCAGTGGTCGAGTTGGAAGAGGAGAAAGCCAACCTCATTCAGTTGCTGATCATGGCCGGCATGACACTGTTGTTCACCGCATTTGGCCTGATGAGCCTGTTGATCCTGATTTTCTGGGCCATCGATCCTATCTACCGCCTGATGGCGTTAGGGGCCACTACCGGGGTGCTGCTGTTCTTGGCCGTGTTCGGTGCCATTTGGACACTGGTCAAGGCTCGCCGCTCCACGTTGTTGGGCGCCACGCGCAAACAGTTGGAGATCGACCGTTCCGAGCTGGAGGACGAAAAATGAATCGTCGCCGCTATCTGGAATGGAGAAAAGAGAAGCTCGTCCGCAAGATCCAGCAGCAAAGGCTGGATCTTGCGGAAAACAAAACCCTGTGGTTGGAAAAGACCGAGCGTATCGACCGCGGCTGGCAAACGGTTTTCGGCTTGCGTAAATACCTGGTGGTCGGCTCCAGCGTGATGGCCATCTACGGTATACGCCATCCAAGCAAGCTGATTCGCTGGTCTCGTCGTGCTTTTGGTGTCTTTGGCACTATCCGTTTGATCCAGAAAACCTTTTCCAACAAATAACCTTTCGCAGTTCCTTCAATTCTTCCGTTGTTAAGCCCGCCTTTTCGCAGAAAATTCCCGTTTCTGTCGGTGAAGGCTGGGCAACATTCTGATTCCCCTCTCTTTGTTAGCAGGCTAAAGATTCAGTTTTTTTGAAAAAATACGACAGTTTTACTTGCTAACAAAGCGTACGCTTCCCGATTAACATTCACTCCATCGACACGAGACGGGCCGCACGGGGCTAAATACCCGGCATACCGCCCACCGACATGAAAACGCCAAGACTGGCAAACAAAAATCACTTTGGAGTAAATGATGAAAAAATTAGAAGATACAGGTTTGCTGGTTGCGCGTATTTTGATGACAATCCTGTTTATCGTGGCAGGCTACGGCAAAATGGGCGATGCCTATGCCGGAACCCAACAGTACATGCAATCAATGGGCGTGCCTGGCTTCTTGTTGCCGCTGACCATCCTGCTGGAATTTGGCGGCGGTCTGGCAATCATGTTCGGTTTCCTGACTCGTACCGTAGCGCTGTTCACCGCCGGTTTTACTGTGCTGACCGCGTTATTGTTCCATACTAACTTTGCGGAAGGCGTAAACCAGCTGATGTTCATGAAGAACCTGGCCATCGCCGGCGGCTTCCTGGTACTGGCTGTTGCCGGCCCGGGCGGTTTCAGTATCGACCGTTTGCTGAACAAGAAGTGGTAAGTTTTTAATAGCGACACGGGGCCCGGTAAGCGGGCCCTTCTGCTTTTTCACTCGGACACGAAGGAGATTCCCATGGGACAACTCGTCGATGGCGTTTGGCAAGACATCTGGTATGACACCTCATCTACCGGAGGCCGTTTCAAACGCTCAACCTCTCAGTTCCGCAACTGGGTGACCGCCGACGGCCAGCCGGGCGAACACGGCGTCGGAGGTTTTAAAGCGGAGAAAGATCGTTATCACCTGTACGTTTCACTTGCCTGCCCTTGGGCGCACCGCACTCTGCTGATGCGTAAATTGAAAGGGCTGGAGCAGATCATTCCTGTTTCGGTGGTACATCCGCTGATGCTGGAAAACGGCTGGACCTTCGGCACCGATTTCCCTGAAGCGACCGGCGATGATCTCTATCACTCAGATTTCCTCTACCAGCTTTACCTGCGCGCCGACCCGCACTACACCGGTCGTGTGACTGTTCCGGTGCTGTGGGACAAGCAGCAGCAAACCATCGTCAGCAATGAATCCGCCGATATCATTCGCATGTTCAACAGCGCATTCGATGGCGTTGGCGCACGCGCCGGCGATTATTATCCTGCAGAGCTACGCGGGAAAATTGATGAGCTGAACGGCTGGATTTACGACCTGGTGAACAACGGAGTGTATAAGGCCGGTTTTGCCACCAGCCAGGAGGCCTATGACGAAGCGGTACACGGGGTATTCGACGCCCTGGCACGGCTGGAGCAAATTCTGGGACAACAGCGTTATCTGACGGGCGATCGCCTGACTGAGGCTGACCTGCGCCTGTGGACCACGTTGATACGCTTCGATCCGGTGTATGTTACCCACTTTAAGTGCGACAAACACCGCATCAGCGATTACCTCAACCTGTACGGCTTCCTGCGTGATATCTACCAGATGCCAGGCATTGCCGAAACGGTCAGTTTGCCGCACATCCGCAATCACTATTATCGCAGCCACGCCACCATCAATCCGCACGGCATCATTTCGATTGGGCCGGCGCAGGATCTCGACGAACCACACGGTCGCGACACGCGTTTCGGTTAACGGCAAGCTCCCCTTTGCATGCGGCAAGGGGGAGCGCTTACTGACGCTCCAACTGGGTGAACAGCCTTGGGATCTCGCGCAGGAACCAGGCTTTCGCCTCGCCCATGCTGTCGCGCCGCCAGGCCATGATAATGTCAACTTCACGGCTGTATTCAGGCCCCACCACCCGCAAGCGCCCTTCTTCGATATCTTTCTCGACCATCGGGTAAGGCATGGTCGCCACGCCCAGACCGGCCAACAGAGCCAGACGTTTATCTTCAATGGTGCTCACCGTCAGACGCTGCTGCTTATCCAGCAATTGTACGGTTAATACCGGACGTTCCCTGGCGGTATCGGCTACCGCGATACCACGGTATTTCACCCGCGTGGCCTCAGCCAACGGCTCCGGCTCGAGATGGATCGGATGGTCCGGTGCGGCCACATACATGCTCGTCACTTTGTACAGTTTGCGCGTGTTGATTTCTGACGAGGCGCGAAAATGCATGTCCGGGGCGATAACGATATCGGCGCGCCCCTGCTCCAGCCGCTCCCAGGCTCCAGCCAGCACCTCAGTGAAGATAGACACCTGGGTATTGGCTTTGAGCGCCAGCTTATCAACCAGCGGAAACAGCTTGCTTGGCGGCGACAAGGCCTCGCTGACGATAGTCAGATGGGTTTCCCAGCCGCGCGCCAGTGCCTCGGCGTCGGTGGTCAACTTATCCGCCGCCTCCAGCAGCACCCGTCCACGATCCAGCAGCATGCGGCCGACGTTGGTGAATTTGGTGCGGTGGCCGGAGCGGTCGAACAGCACCACGTCCAATTCTTCTTCCAATTTTTGCATGGTGTAGCTGAGCGCCGAAGGCACACGCCCCAGCTCATCGGCTGCCGCAGCAAAGCTGCCACGTCGGTCGATCGCATCCATAACCCTTAACGCTTCAAGCGTTAACGCCCGATCTCTGGCCATCGAATCTCTCTGTCAGGAAATTTGAATATGCCGACCAGATTAACTGGCTAACAATCCGGCGTCCAGATGCTTACCATCTAGATAATGAATTTAGAGAGCCAATTGCCATGATTACATGCAGAACAGCAAAACAATGCGGGCAAGCTGACTTTGGTTGGCTGCAGGCTCGCTACACCTTTTCTTTTGGACATTACTTCGATCCCAAGCTGATGGGTTACGCCTCGCTGCGGGTGCTCAATCAGGAAGTCCTGGCGCCGGGCGCAGCCTTGCAGCCGCGTACTTATCCGAGCGTGGACATTCTGAATTTGATCCTGCAGGGCCAGGCCGAATATCGCGACAGCGACGGTAACTCGATGAGCGCCAAGGCCGGTGAGGCTTTGCTGCTGGCCACCCAGCCAGGGATGAGTTACAGCGAACAAAACGCCAGCAGCGATACGCCGCTAACCCGTCTGCAACTGTGGTTGGATGCCTGTCCAGACACCAATAACGAACGAGTGCAGCGCCTGACGCTGCCAGCGAAGGGTGTGACGCTACTGGCATCGCCGGACGGCGCTCAGGGTAGCCTGCAACTGCGACAACAGGTGTGGATCCATCACCTGGATTTACAGGAAGGCGAGCAGCAGACGTTGGCATTGAATGGGCCCCGTGCTTACTTGCAGTCGATCCACGGTACCATTGAAGCCCAGGGCAACCATCAGGACAGCCAGAACCTGACGTGCGGTGACGGCGCATTTATCCATGATGAAAACCGCCTGACGATACGCGCCGCCACGCCGCTGCGTGCGCTGCTGATCGACTTGCCGGTGTGAGTCACATCCTGAAAGGAAAAAACCCCGCGTAACTTGCGTCACGCGGGGTTTTCTTTATAGAGGGAGCTGACCGGTAAGCCGGGTTCTGTCGTGGACAGTCATTCCTCTAGGCCAGCAATCGCTCACTGGCTCAAGCAGCCTACCCGGGTTCAGTACGGGCCGTACCATGTGAACCCCTATTTGGCCTTGCTCCGGGTGGAGTTTACCGTGCCACGAACTGTTGCCAGTCGCGCGGTGCGCTCTTACCGCACCCTTTCACCCTTACCTGATCCCGCTTGCGCGGGCCATCGGCGGTTTGCTCTCTGTTGCACTAGTCGTAGGCTTGCGCCTCCCAGGCGTTACCTGGCACCCTGCCCTATGGAGCCCGGACTTTCCTCCCCTCCACCTGTCTCCCCCGAAAGGGACGGCAGTGAAGCGGCGACTGTCTGGTCAACTCCGGCGCGGATAGTAGCGTTGCGCTCACGGCAGGTCAACCGCTTTACTGTTCTTGTTGCTCCAATGCGTGTTTATACAACGCATTTTTCTTCACGCCGTGGATCTCCGCCGCCAGCGCCGCCGCCTTTTTCAACGGCAATTCTTTTTGCAACAGCGCCAGCGTCCGCAACGCCTCCAGCGGCAGTGCATCTTCCTGTACTTTGTGGCCTTCAACGATCAACACCATCTCACCGCGACGACGCACTTCATCTTCCTGCACCCAGGCCAGCAATTCGCCGACCGGCGCACCGGTAATGGATTCCCAGGTCTTGGTCAGTTCGCGCGCCAGCACCACGTAACGGTGCGGCCCCCACACGGTCACCATGTCCTGCAAACTTTCCAGAAGACGGTGGGTTGATTCGTAGAAAATCAGCGTGCGCGGTTCCTCTGCCAGCGCCATCAGCGTATCCTTACGCCCCTTGGTTTTCGCCGGCAGGAACCCTTCGTAACAGAAGCGGTCTGAAGCCAGACCGGCAGCACACAGCGCGGTGGTTGCCGCACAGGCGCCGGGTAAGGGTACGACGCGGATACCGGCTTCACGGCAGCGGCGTACCAGGTGATAGCCAGGATCGTTAATCAAAGGCGTACCTGCGTCGGAAACCAGCGCAATGCTCTGGCCTTCCTGCAATTTCGCCAGCAGTTGATCGGCCTTTTGCTGTTCGTTATGGTCGTGCAGCGCAAACAACCGCGCGCTAATCGCAAAGTGTTGCAACAGCAACCCGGTGTGGCGCGTGTCCTCCGCCGCAATCAGATCAACGCTTTTCAGTACCTCTAACGCACGGTGGGTAATGTCCCCTAAATTGCCGATTGGGGTGGGCACCACATACAGCGTTGATGCAGAAATGACTGATTGTTGGTGTTGATTCATTGTTTCATCCGGATTGCCGATTTAATATTAAGCATCTTGAAAAAAACATCACTGGATACAGTATGCTTTCCTCAACATTCGTTCGTACCAAAGCAGGGCGTTCAAAGCCTGTCCGACTTACCGCAGTTATCGCGGCAGCCCTTTTCCTTGCAGGTTGCCCGAGTCAGGCCCCGCAGACGCCGCCCGCTAATATACAGGACGAAGCGAGCGCCAGTTCCGATTACTATCTGCAGCAGCTACAGCAAAGCAGCAATGATAACAAGGCTGACTGGCAATTACTTGCTATTCGCGCGTTACTGCGCGAAGGGAAACTGCCGCAGGCCAGTGAACAACTGAACCAGCTGCCGAAAAACCTCAGCAGCGTTCAACTGGTGGAGCGCCAGTTACTGAGCGCCGAGCTGCAGGTGGCGAACAAAAGCTATGTCGCTGCCCGCACCACCCTGAGCCATCTGGATACCGGCTCGTTGTCGGCCAACCAGCTGGTGCGCTTCTACCAGGCGCAGATCGCTGCTAATCAGGGTAAACCTTCCCTGCCGCTGATCCGCGCTTACATCGCACAAGAACCGCTGGTGACCGGCAAAGCGCACCAAACCAATCTGGACCAGACCTGGCTGGCCCTGCTGCAGCTGACACCGCAGGACATGAACAGTCTGGTGATCAACGCCAATGAGAATGTACTGCAGGGCTGGTTGGATCTGCTGCGCGTTTATCAGGACAACAAACAGGATCCCGATCTGCTGAAGGCCGGTATTAAAGATTGGCAGAATCGCTACCCGCAGAATCCGGCGGCGAAAACACTGCCCACTCAGTTAAACCAGGTACTGAACTTTACCCAGGCTTCCACTTCAAAAATCGCACTGCTGCTGCCGTTGAACGGCCAGGCAAAAGTGTTCGCCGACGCGATCCAAAAAGGGTTTGAAGCGGCGAAAAACGGCGTGACGCCTTCCGCTCCGGTGCAACAACAACAGCAGCAACAGCCTACCAGCGAGCCGGTACAGGCTCCTGCCTCGACGGATCCCAATGCCAACGGCGCAGTAAGCACCTCGGCGCCGTCAGCAGATGCTGCCCCGGTCACTGCCGCTCAGCCTTCTGCTCCGTCTACCGCGCCAATTACGCCGCCGCAGGCCGCTAACGCGCAAATTAAGGTGTATGATACCTCCAGTCAGCCACTGGCCGCGCTGCTGACGCAGGCCCAGCAGGATGGTGCCACCCTGGTGGTCGGCCCGCTGCTGAAAGAAAATGTCGATCAACTGGCTGGCAGTACCACCACCCTGAATGTCTTGGCGCTCAACCAGCCGGAAACGCCGAAAGACAATCCGAACATTTGTTACTTCGCGCTTTCACCGGAAGATGAAGCCCGCGATGCTGCCCGCCACATTTGGGAACAGCAGAAACGGCAACCGCTGTTGCTGATCCCGCGCGGTGCCTTCGGCGATCGCGTTGCCAAAGCCTTTAATCAGGAGTGGCAAAAACTGGGCGGCCAAACGGTGCTGCAGCAAAATATCGGCTCCGCCGGTGAATTGCGCCAAATGGTGAACAGCGGCGGCATTCGCATGTCGGGTACGCCAATCTCCACCGCGCCGGCACCGCAGGCCGTTACCATTGCCGGGCTGACCATCCCTGCGCCACCGAGCGATACGCCAGCAGCCAGCGGCGGCAGCGTAGATTCGGTCTATATCGTCGCGACCCAGTCCCAGCTGACGTTGATCAAACCGATGATCGACATGGCCACCAACTCGCACAGCAAGCCGGCGATGTACGCCAGTTCACGCAGCTACCAGGCCGGTGCCGGTCCGGACTTCCGTCTGGAAATGGAAGGCCTGCAGTTCAGCGATATCCCGTTGCTGGCCGGTGCCAACCCGCAGCTGTTGCAGCAGGCAAGCAGCCAGTTCCGCAACGACTACTCGCTGGTGCGTCTGTACGCCATGGGGATGGATGCCTGGACATTGTCCAACCACTTTGCTGAAATGCGCCAGTTGCCCGGCTTCCAGGTCTCCGGCACCACTGGCATGCTGACCGCCTCACCGGGTTGCGTCATCAACAGAAAACTGCCTTGGTTGCAATACCGCCAGGGCATGGTCGTTCCGGTCTCTTGAGTCAACGTGCCACAGGGGCGGGCTATGAATTACAGGCCCGCCACTATCTGGAACGCGCCGGGCTCACCTTCTTCGCCGCCAATGTTACGCTGCGCGGCGGTGAGCTCGACCTGATCATGCGCGATGGCCAAACCTGGGTGTTCGTTGAAGTACGCTACCGACGCAGCGATGCGTTTGGCGGTGCAGCCGCCAGCGTTACCTATCGCAAGCAACAGCGGTTGCTGCATGCCGCCGCCGTTTGGCTGGCGGGGCGCGGAGCCAGTTTTGACACATCGTCTTGCCGTTTTGATGTTTTGGCCATTACCGGTAGCCAGTTAGAATGGATACCCAACGCCTTCAATGCGGATTAAACGTGGTTTACCGGTGCAGACCGGCCCTTTGACTTAGTGGATTAATACAACGTGCTGGATAGAATTAAAGCCTGTTTTACCGAAAGCATCCAAACCCAGATTGCGGCGGCGGAAGCTTTGCCCGACGCCATCTCGCGTGCAGCAATGACGCTGGTTCAATCCTTACTTAACGGTAATAAAATTCTGTGCTGCGGTAATGGCACCTCGGCAGCCAATGCGCAGCATTTCGCCGCCAGCATGATCAACCGCTTTGAAACCGAGCGCCCAAGCCTGCCGGCCATTGCCCTGAATGCCGATAACGTAGTGCTGACCGCGATCACCAACGATCGCCTGCACGATGAAGTCTATGCCAAACAGGTTCGTGCGCTCGGACACGCCGGCGACGTACTGCTGGCAATTTCCACCCGCGGCAATAGCCGTGATATTGTGAAAGCGGTCGAAGCCGCCGTGACGCGTGACATGACGATTGTCGCACTTACCGGTTACGACGGTGGGGAACTGGCCGGCTTGCTCGGTCAGCAGGATGTCGAGATCCGCATCCCTTCCCACCGCAGTGCACGCATTCAGGAAATGCATATGCTGACTGTAAATTGCCTATGCGACCTGATAGATAATACGTTGTTTCCCCACCAGGACGATTAAGGAACTGAGATGAAGCTAAAAGCCACATTTGCAGTGCTGTCCAGCGCCCTGCTGTTACAAGGTTGTATTGCAGGCGTTGTCGTTGGCAGCGCCGCCGTCGCCACTAAAACGGCCACCGACCCACGCAGCGTGGGGACTCAGGTAGACGATGGGACGCTGGAAGCCCGGGTTGAAAATGCCCTGAGCAAAGATCAGCAGCTGAAAAAAGAGGCTCGGGTGGTCGCAACCGCCTACCAGGGTAAAGTCCTGCTGACTGGCCAATCGCCAAGCACCGATCTGGCGGCTCGCGCCAAGCAAATCGCCATGGGCGTTGAAGGCACCACCGAAGTGTATAACGAGATCCGTCAGGGAACGCCGGTTAGCCTGAGCACCGCCTCCTCCGATACCTGGATCACCACCAAGGTCCGTTCACAGCTGCTCACCAGCGATACGGTGAAGTCATCCAACGTGAAAGTGACCACTGAAAATGGCGAAGTGTTCTTGCTGGGCCTGGTCACCCAACAGGAAGGCCAGTCTGCGGCGCAGATCGCCAGCCAGGTGAGCGGCGTGAAACACGTCACCACCGCCTTCACCTTCGTTAAATGATCCTTCAGGCAAGGGGCCTTCCCCTTGCCGCTTTTCTGCACGCTCCCCGCTGTTGTACCCTGGTTTAATGAGTCGCGTTTAAAGTCATCTCTCACTTCATTACGGATAAAATTCAAATGGACAGAATTTTAATCGGTTTTCTCACTGCCGTTTCTTTATTCACCGCCGGAGTTTCCGCCTCCAATCCGCCACAGGAAGCGCCCCGCGCCGAGCACGCCCTAGCCCCGATGGCCGATAAAACCGTTGCTACCGAAGGCGCGATCACGGTCAACCAGGTAAAAATCAATTATCAGGCGCAAACCGGGGTGCTGGAATTGAGCAAAGACGACCCAGAAGATCCCGTGACCGGCATGTTCTATGTCGCGTATTTCAAAAAGAATGAGAATAAGAACGAGAACAGGCCGATTACCTTTATCTACAACGGCGGGCCGGGCTCCGCCTCGCTTTGGCTGCATATGGGGGCACTCGGGCCTAAACGGGTTATCGCTACTCAGCCAGAGAAAACACAGCTGGCGCCTTACCAACTAACCGATAACCAATACAGCCTGCTCAACGTCAGCGATCTGGTGTTTATCGATGCCCCCGGAACGGGTTACAGCCGCTTTTCCAGCAGTGCCGCCAGCCAGCCGGAGAGAGCGCAGCAAAAATCACAGAGTGCCAGCAACGTTTATGGCGTCAACGGCGATGCTCAGGCTTTTTCTCAGTTTATCGTTCAGTTTCTAACGCATTACCAACGCTGGAACTCACCTAAATATTTATTGGGTGAAAGCTACGGCACCACCCGCTCGGTGGTATTGGCCGAGACGCTAAAAAATCAGAATATCGATCTTAACGGCATTATCCTGATGTCGCAGTTTCTGAACTATGACAACAATGTCGACGATCCCAATCAAAACCCCGGCGTCGATCAGCCTTACTACCTGGCACTACCCACCTACGCGGCCAGCGCGTGGTACCACCAGCGGCTGCCGGGCAAACACCAGAGCCTGCAAACCTTGTTAGACCAGGCCGAGAAGTTTGCACTGGGGACTTATGCCCAGGCATTGCTGCAAGGTGCCAATCTGCCTGAAAAAGATCGCCAAACGCTCGCCGAGCAACTTTACCAATTTACCGGCATTTCGGCCGATTATTGGCTCAAGGCCAATCTGCGCCTGAGTGGGCCGGTTTTCGCCAAACAACTGTTGAGCGGCCAGGACGAGACCATTGGCAGAATCGATACCCGCTATCGTGGGCCATCGCTGGATAATATCGCCGAAACGTCCAATTACGATCCCAACATCAGTGCAATTACTTCCGCCTACGTCGCGCAATTCCACGATTATCTTGGCAAGACGCTGCATTTTAGCGCCGACCAAAACTATCGCGCATTTTCCGATGAGATCTATGACTGGAACATGTCCAGCAACAGCCGCGACAGATCGTTTAACGTGTTGCCGAGCCTGTCGCGGGTGATGAAAATGAACCCGGCAATGAGAGTGATGGTGATAGGAGGGGTTTACGATCTGGCCACGCCTTATTTCGTCGCCAAATATGAGATGAGCCATCTGCCCGTGTCGCCCAAACTACGCGACAATATCCGTTTCTATTGGTATGACACCGGGCATATGCCGTACGTGGATGAACCATCGCTCAAAAAGATGCATGCAGACCTGAGTGCGTTTATCAGTCAAAAACCCTGATACAAAATTCACTGCTAAAGAGACGGCTCCCCTGCCTAACGGTAGGGGAGCATCAGGTTAATCGAGCTTATTCTCTTTCAGGAAACCTTCCCCACCCAACTGGCGCATCTGGCGCATGATCCACTGCTGTCGCTGTATGACATAGCCGGAAGGCGCATTGGCCTTGAAGCGATGTGGATTGGGCAACACCGCCGCCAGCAGTGCAGCCTCCGATGCAGTCAGACGCTTGGCCGGTTTATTGAAGTAGCGCCGTGACGCTTCCTCTACACCGAATACGCCGTCGCCGAACTCCACGATATTCAGGTATACCGTCAGGATCCGGCGCTTGGTCCACACCAGTTCGATGCCGGAGGTCAAACCGGCCTCTAACCCTTTGCGCAACCAACTGCGGCCGTCCCACAGGAACAGGTTCTTCGCGGTTTGCTGCGACAGCGTAGAAGCGCCACGAATGCGCGTGGGTCGACGTTCATTGTGGCTGAACGCCTTTTCTATCGCCGCCACGTCAAAACCCCAGTGATCCGGGAACTTCTGATCCTCCGCCGCCATCACCGCCAGCGCCATCTGCGGGGAAATATCGTCCATCGACACCCAGTCGGAGTGCGCCACATAGCCAAAATCGCCTCTCAGCCAGGCACCGATCTGCCGCTCGACCATCACCGCAGAAAAAGGCACCGGTAAAAAAGCAAATACCAGGATACCCAGCAGCCAGGCGCCAACCACTGCGATCAATCCGCGTTTCAGCCAAAACCATGGCCGGGATAGCATCGATTTGCCCACAGATTTTCTCATTCAGCCAAATCCAGCACCCGTGAAACCAGCTTATCAATCCCGCGGGCGGCCTCACCGATCGATTTCGCCAACATATAGGCCGGCGTGGTCACCACTTTGTTCTCAATATCCACCACGATATCGTCAACCGGGCAAATGACCGGCTCACCGCCCATGGCATCAATCACTTCACCGAGGTCAGGATCGTTGCCAATGGTCAGCCGCACTTGTTGATCCAGCAACTTTGGCAGCAGCGCCGGCGCGATGCACATAAAACCAATTGGTTTATTTGCCTTATGCATTTGTTGCGTTAGCTTCGCTAAATCTTTATCAATCCAGCATTCCGCCCCTTCGCTGGCAAAACTGCTGAGGTTCTTCGCAGCGCCAAACCCACCGGGGACAATCAGGGCGTCCAGTTGGTCGGCATCGGCCTGTGAAAGCGGCTGGATCTTGCCTCTGGCAATGCGTGCGGACTCCAGCAAAACATTGCGCGCCTCTGGCATTTCATCACCAGATAAGTGATTAATAACATGAAGTTGAGGTTTATCAGGCGCAAAGCACACCGCCTGTGCGCCTGCCCGGTCCAACGCCAGCAGCGTCAGGACGGCCTCATGGATCTCCGTACCGTCATAAACCCCGCAGCCACTCAGCACTACACCCACGTTTTTCATCACCCTTCCTCCTGTTGATACTGTCAACTGGTTAGTGCTCGGAGTAGTCAAACACTAATCTACATCACACATTTTAATGAATCTTCTAACAAGAGCGCTTACATTTGCTATGTTGTTGGCTGTATGATGTTTAGGAATTCTCTACAACCTGCTCGACCAGAACACTAAATCCAATACGCAGGTTCACAATTTCCCTGGTGTTGGCGCAATATTCGCGCACCCCGGCCTAGGTCGGGGTCATTTTTTTTCAGCTTCCGCTACCCACGCCCGTAATACCTGCACGTCGTTACGCCATTCCTGCTTCAGCTCATCCACCCAGTCCTGCACGTTATCCCACCACGCCGGCAACGTCGGGGTTTGAATTTGCTGTGCCAGCTGTTGCAAATGACGCAGCCCCACCGAACCCGCTGCACCTTTAATTTTGTGCCCTTCTTCCGTGATGCCTTTCTGGTCACGCGCGGTCATATTGGAATCCAACACCGCCAGATAGCCCGGCATCATTTGCTCAAACATCTCCAGGCTCTGATGGATCAACTGCGGCCCCACCAGGTCCATGTACTGTTCCAGCATGGTGGTATCCAGTAAAGACTCATTAATCTGCATCGTCTTTTGCTCCATTTTCTTTGTGGTGTGAGAGGGTTGATGATCCCAGTAATGTTTAATCACCTTGGTCAGCGCCGGCACCGACAGCGGCTTGCTCAGCACGTCGTCCATCCCCGCGTCGAGATACTCTTTTTTGTCTTTCAGCACGTTGGCAGTCAATGCAACCAGCGGCGGCAGCGCCTGTCCGGCATAGCGCTCTCGCAGCAACCGGGCGATATCCAGCCCGGTCATGTCCGGCAATTGGATATCCAGCAACACCAGATCGAACTCGTCTGGATCAAACATCGCCAGCGCATCCTTGCCGTTCATCGCTACTTCGACGCTGTTGCCCAGCTTCTCCAGCACCGAACGCGCCACAATCACGTTCAGCTCGATATCTTCGACCAGCAGAATATGCAGCGCCGGTAATGGCAGGGCCTCCTCCGCCTGCGTTTCACTTTCCGCTTCCTTCACCGCCGGCGCCTGGATGGTCAAAGTGAAGCAAGAACCGTGCCCTTGCACGCTGTTGACTGTGATATCGCCGCCCATGCTCTGCGCCAAGCGCTTGGAAACCGCCAGCCCAATGCCGGTGCCGGTCGCCGGACGGCCGCCGTGCTGGTCCTTGACCTGATAATACATGGCGAAGATTTTGTCCTGCTCATCCTTCGGAATCCCCATGCCGGAGTCTTCCACCTCAAACACCAACCGATCCTGCTCTTCGCGGCGTACGCGGACCACAATTTGCCCCTGCGGCGTGAACTTCACCGCATTGCCGATCAGGTTCCACAAGATCTGACGCAGGCGGGTACCGTCGGTGATGATTTGCTGCGGCAGCGGTTGCTGCGGCTCCATCACAAACTGCAGGCCTTTCGGCTGAGCCAACAGACCGGAGAGGTTTTCCAGGTCCGCCAGGAAGCCGGTGAAATCTACCGGTTGATTGTCGAGCTGCACTTTGCGCCGCTCAAGCTTGTCCATCTCGATAATGTCGTTGAAGATATTGCCCAGGGTAATGGCGCTGACATGGATGGTTTTGAGGTATTTCAGCTGTTCGTCGTTTAACTCGGTATCGAGCAGAATGCGGCTCAGCCCGACAATGCCGTTAAGCGGCGTACGAAGCTCGTGGCTGATCGTGGAGATGAAGGTGGTCTTGTCCCTGCTGGCATTCTCCAGCGCGTCCTGATAGCGCTTACGCTCGGTTATATCGCGGCCGAAGCCCATCAGCCCATGCCGTTTGCCAACGCGATCGTAAAACGGCACTTTGCGCAGCTCAAAACAGGCCTTCCGCCCATCCGGATAGACCAGCCACTGTTCGTAGGTCAGCGAAACGTTGTGTCGGAACACTTTCTCATCGGTTTCTATCACCTTTTCGGCGATTTCCTGGCCGTAAACGTCATACGGCGTCAGGCCAATCAGCTGTTTTTCACTTTTGCCGGTCAGCAGCTCCATCGCCCGGTTACAGCCGGAGAATTCTTTGTCTTCGTTACGGTAATACACCAGATCCGGCGAGGCATCGAGGAAAGAACGCAACAGCGCCGACTGCTGGCCCAGTTCGATTTGCGCCAGTTCACGTTGTTCCATCTCTTCCGTCAGCTTGTCCATCACCTGCTGGCGTTCTTCCTCCGCCTTGATACGATCGGCAATTTCCTGATTCAGCTGGCTGATGTTGTCCTTAAGCTGCTGGTTCAGCTCCAGATCGCGGTGGCGCATCTCTTCCAGCTTATCTACCAGCCGCGCCAGGCGCTGGCGTGATTCTTCAAGCTGTTCGACCACCACCGACAGAAAGTAGACTGCCCAGGGCGTAATCAACAGGCCGAAGAAGATTGAGCGCACCACGTCGATGCTTTCCACTTCGCCGCGCAGCAGCATGGTCACCGCCATCTGCACCACCATCGCCAGCACCACCAGCGCCGACGCCAGCAGCAGCGAAAAGCGTACCAGCCCCAGTTTTACCATTAAATCAACGTAGTACTGGGCTAACACCCGGATTTGCTTCATAGCCGCTCCCATCAGACAGAATCGTCTAAATCATACCGTAAAACACCGAGGAGATAAGGAAGCAAACGTCGAAGTGTGGGAAAGATTGCAAATCAAAACAGCGATCAAGGGCGATATTGCTGCTTTTCATCCAATCGGCTGCCCTGCCCGCCATGGCGTTGCAAATAGCCGCCGACCGCCTGCATGCCGTTCCAGCGGTTTTCGCACCATAACGGTGCCAACAGCGTCGGCCGACGCGCGCTGGCGGAAATACGGTGATATACCACCTCCTTCGGCGTGTGGCGGATCATCTCTCCGGCGCTGGCGGCGTATGCCTCCAGCGACAGTTCAGGCAACCGGCCCGCCTGCCAGGCCCGCGCCAGCGTGCTGCCGGTCACGATGTGCAGCGGATGCAGCTTGATGCCATCCACGCCGCTGTCCACCACCCGTTGTAACGTGGTCAGATGTTCGGCGGCGCTTTCCCCCGGCAGCCCAACAATCAGATGGCTGCACACCTTCAGCCCGCGTTCGCGCGCCAGCCGGGCGGTGTGCTGATAACAGGAGAAATTGTGGCCGCGGTTAATGCGCTTTAGCGTTTTATCGTGCGCCGTCTGCAGCCCGAGTTCCAGCCACACTTCGTAGCCTTTTTCGCGGTAACTCGCCAGCAGATCCAGGGCGGCAGGTGGCACGCAGTCCGGCCGGGTTCCAACACAAATGCCGACCATATCCGCCTGTCCCAGCGCCTGGCGGTACATCTCCGCCAGCAGATTCACTTCTGCATAAGTACTGGTATAGGCCTGGAAATAGGCCAGGTAGCGTTTTGCGCGATTCACCCTGCCGGCCTGCAGCGCCAACTGTTCGGCGATGCTTTGATGCTGCATCTGTTCATCGGCAAAAGAAGCGACATTGCAGAAGGTACAGCCACCACGCCCCAACGTGCCGTCGCGATTCGGGCAACTGAACCCGCCGTGCAGGGTGAGTTTATGGATCTTTTCGCCGTATCGCCGCTGAAGGTCGGCACCAAACATATTGACTAATTGCGGCAACTGCATAATCTTGGAGGTCTCTGTGCTCAAAGCCCGTGATGCTAATAAAAAACGGCTTTTCCCGCGATGACAGAGATCAACGCTTTCTCCGCAAGGCTTCACCAAGCATAACTATTCATTATAAATGCAAATAAAATCATCTTGGCCGAGATGAATTTTTCTTATTTCCACGCAACCGTTAACGCCAGTATGACAAAGCGATGAAAAATAGTTGTAAAAAACAAAAAAGAATAAGTTATTAGAATAAAACTCTGACATTCCCACCCGCACTAGCATGGTGCAGAGATTCAGGCGTTGCACTATAGTGAGACAGCTCACATTTCTTCGGGGTATGACACTCCTCCATGCAAGCTTAAAAAACGCCAAAAAACAATTAATATCAAATAATTAAATACAGTTATTTCATTAAAAAACCCCCTTAGGCCTATATTTGACCTGCGTATTCTTTCTCGCTAAGTTGGAAGTCCGCTGGAAGCTTTCTGGACGGGCAAACGTCTCGTCATATTTATGCAGTAATTTAAGACTCCCTCTTAAAACAAGTCATTTACCACTTGTGAGCACCATCACGAGAGGCCATTGACGGAGGGCGGAAAAGCAGATCGGCGATATTCAGCTTGCTGATTGGACTTCTGCCTGACGTTGAGAAGCCCGCTCGTGAGTCGGTTGTGAGAGTCACGCAGAGCCTGGGGAGGTTCACTGATATGTTGTACGATAAATCCCAAGAGCGGGACAACTGTGGTTTCGGCCTGATCGCCCACATAGAAGGCGAACCTAGCCATAAGGTCGTGCGTACCGCGATTCACGCACTGGCCCGCATGCAGCACCGTGGCGCAATCCTTGCTGACGGCAAGACTGGCGACGGTTGCGGCCTGTTATTACAAAAGCCCGACCGCTTTTTCCGCATGGTGGCGGAAGAGCGCAGCTGGCGCTTAGCCAAGAACTACGCCGTTGGCATGATGTTCCTCAGCCAGAACGAAGAGGAAGCCCGTGCCAGCCGCCGCATTGTAGAAGAAGAGCTGCAGAACGAAACGCTGTCGGTTGTTGGCTGGCGTGAAGTGCCGACCAACCCAGACGTTTTGGGTGAAATTGCCCTCTCCTCCCTGCCGCGTATTGAACAGATTTTCGTTAACGCCCCGGCCGGTTGGCGCCCACGCGATATGGAACGCCGCCTGTTTATCGCGCGCCGCCGTATCGAGAAGCGCGTCCAGGACGACAGCTTCTATGTATGCAGCTTCTCGAATCTGGTGACGATCTATAAAGGCCTGTGCATGCCTGCGGATCTGCCCCGTTTCTATCTTGATTTGGCGGACCTGCGTCTGGAGTCGGCCATCTGCCTGTTCCACCAGCGTTTTTCCACCAACACCGTACCACGCTGGCCGCTGGCGCAGCCGTTCCGCTACCTGGCGCACAACGGCGAAATCAACACCATCACCGGCAACCGCCAATGGGCGCGCGCCCGTACTTATAAATTCCAGACGCCGCTGATCCCGGATCTGCAAACGGCAGCGCCTTTCGTTAACGAAACCGGTTCCGACTCCAGCTCGCTGGATAACATGCTGGAGCTGTTGCTGGCAGGCGGTATGGACTTAATCCGCGCCATGCGCCTGCTGGTTCCGCCAGCCTGGCAGAACAACCCGGATATGGATACCGATCTGCGTGCCTTCTTCGACTTCAACTCGATGCACATGGAGCCGTGGGACGGCCCTGCCGGTATCGTGATGTCCGACGGCCGCTACGCCGCCTGTAACCTGGACCGTAACGGTCTGCGTCCGGCACGCTACGTCATCACCAAAGACAAGCTGATTACCTGTGCCTCTGAAGTCGGCATCTGGGATTACCAGCCGGATGAAGTGGTCGAGAAAGGCCGCGTGGGCCCTGGCGAGCTGATGGTGATCGATACCCGCAGCGGCAAGATCCTGCACTCTGCCGAAACCGACGACGATCTGAAAAGCCGCCACCCGTATAAAGAGTGGATGGAAAAGAACGTCAAGCGGCTGGTGCCGTTCGAAGACCTGCCGGCCGATCAGGTCGGCAGTCGTGAGCTTGACGACTCGCAGCTCGAGACTTACCAGAAACAGTTCGGCTACAGCAGCGAAGAACTGGATCAGGTGATCCGCGTGCTGGGGGAGATTGGCCAGGAAGCTACCGGCTCAATGGGTGACGATACCCCGTTTGCCGTACTGTCCAGCCGCCCACGCATCATCTATGACTATTTCCGTCAGCAGTTCGCTCAGGTGACCAACCCGCCTATCGATCCGCTGCGCGAAGCGCACGTCATGTCGCTGGCCACCAGCATCGGCCGCGAAATGAACGTGTTTTGCGAAGCCGAAGGCCAGGCGCACCGTTTAAGCTTTAAATCGCCGATCCTGCTGTATTCCGACTTCAAACAGCTCACTACGCTGGAAGGCGAATACTATCGGGCCGACACGCTCGATCTGACCTTTGATCCAGCGGAGCAGGATCTGGAGCAGACCATCCGTTCGCTGTGCGACGAAGCGGAACGTAAAGTCCGCGACGGTGCCGTGCTGCTGGTGCTGTCAGACCGTGCCATCACCCCCCAACGTCTGCCGGTGCCTGCGCCAATGGCCGTTGGTGCGATCCAGACCCGTCTGGTCGAGAAAAGCCTGCGCTGCGATGCCAACATCATTGTTGAAACCGCCAGTGCCCGTGACCCGCACCATTTCGCCGTGCTGTTAGGCTTTGGCGCGACGGCGGTCTACCCCTACCTGGCTTACGAAACGCTGGCCAAATTGGTAGATACCCAGGCAATCGACAAGAAATACCGTGAAGTGATGCTGAACTACCGTAACGGCATCAATAAAGGCTTATACAAGATCATGTCCAAAATGGGCATCTCTACTATCGCCTCTTACCGCTGCGCCAAGCTGTTCGAAGCCGTCGGCCTGCACCGCGATCTGTCCGATTTGTGTTTCCAGGGCGTGGTCAGCCGCATCGGCGGCGCCAGCTTCAGCGACATCCAACAGGATCTGCAGAACCTGTCCAAGCGTGCGTGGTTGAAACGTAAACCGCTGGAACAGGGCGGCCTGCTGAAGTTCGTCCACGACGGCGAGTACCATGCGTACAACCCTGACGTGGTGAGCACGTTGCAAACGGCAGTGCACAGCGGCAAATACAGCGACTATCAGGCTTACGCCAAGCTGGTGAACGAGCGCCCGGTGGCCATGCTGCGCGACCTGTTGGCCATCACGCCGAAGGGCACGCCAATTCCGGTTGATCAGGTTGAACCTGCTGAATCGCTGTTCAAACGTTTCGATACCGCAGCGATGTCCATCGGTGCCCTGAGCCCGGAAGCGCACGAGTCGTTGGCAATCGCCATGAACAGCCTCGGCGGTTTCTCCAACTCCGGCGAAGGCGGTGAAGATCCGGCCCGTTACGGCACCAACAAAGTGTCGCGCATCAAGCAGGTGGCATCCGGCCGTTTCGGCGTGACGCCGGCTTACCTGGTGAATGCCGATGTGATCCAAATTAAAGTGGCGCAAGGAGCCAAGCCGGGTGAAGGCGGCCAGTTGCCGGGGGATAAGGTTACCCCTTATATCGCCAAGCTGCGTTATTCGGTACCGGGCGTGACGCTGATTTCGCCACCACCGCACCACGACATCTACTCGATTGAAGATCTGGCACAGCTGATTTTCGACCTGAAACAGGTCAACCCGAAGGCCATGATCTCGGTGAAGCTGGTTTCCGAACCGGGCGTGGGCACCATCGCCACCGGCGTGGCGAAAGCCTATGCCGATCTGATCACCATCGCCGGCTACGACGGCGGCACCGGCGCCAGCCCGCTGTCTTCAGTGAAATACGCCGGCTGTCCGTGGGAATTGGGCCTGGTGGAAACCCAGCAAGCGTTGGTGGCCAACGGCCTGCGCCATAAAATCCGCCTGCAGGTGGATGGTGGCCTGAAAACCGGTGTGGATATCGTGAAAGCGGCAATTTTGGGTGCGGAAAGCTTCGGCTTCGGCACCGGTCCAATGGTGGCGCTGGGTTGTAAGTACTTGCGTATCTGTCACCTGAACAACTGCGCTACCGGCGTGGCAACTCAGGATGAAAAACTGCGCCGCGATCATTACCACGGCCTGCCGGAACGCGTGACCAACTACTTCCAGTTTATCGCGCGCGAAACCCGCGAGATCATGGCGCAGTTAGGGGTTAGCCAACTGGTGGATCTGATTGGTCGTACCGATTTCCTGACCGAACTGGACGGTATCTCCGCCAAGCAGAACAAGCTGGATCTGTCGCCGTTGCTGAAAACCGCCACGCCGCATCCGGGCAAGGCGCTGCATTGCACCGAAAGCAGCAACCCGCCGTTCGACCAAGGGTTGATGAACAAGGATCTGCTGGCGCAGGCGGAACCGCATATTGAAGCGAAAAGCAGCAAAGCCTTCTACTTCGATATCCGCAACACCGACCGTTCAGTGGGCGCTACCCTGTCCGGAGCCATCGCTACCGTGCACGGTGACCAGGGCATGGCGGCCGATCCGATCAAGGCCTACTTCTCCGGTACCGCCGGCCAGAGCTTCGGCGTATGGAATGCGGGCGGCGTAGAACTGACCCTGACCGGCGACGCCAACGACTACGTTGGCAAAGGCATGGCAGGCGGCCGTATCGCCGTGCGTCCACCTATTGGCTCCGCGTTCCGCAGTCATGAAGCCAGCATTATCGGCAACACCTGCCTGTACGGCGCTACCGGCGGCAAGCTGTTCGCTGCGGGCCGTGCGGGGGAACGCTTCGCCGTACGTAACTCCGGTGCCATCACCGTGGTAGAAGGCATCGGCGACAACGGTTGTGAATACATGACCGGCGGCATCGTCTGCGTGCTGGGTAAAACCGGCATCAACTTTGGTGCGGGCATGACCGGCGGCTTCGCCTACGTGCTGGATGAAGACGGCGAGTTCCGTAAACGTGTGAACCCAGAACTGGTGGAAGTGTTGGATGTCGACCAACTGGCAATTCATGAAGAGCACCTGCGCGGATTGATTACCGAGCACGTGCAGGCGACCGGTTCTTCGCGTGCGGAAGAGATCCTGGCCAACTGGCCGGAATGGGCACCGAAGTTTGCTCTGGTCAAGCCGAAGTCCAGTGATGTCAAAGCATTGTTGGGTCACCGTAGTCGTTCCGCAGCCGAGCTGCGGGTTCAGGCGCAGTAAGAGGTCATTAAATGAGTCAGAATGTTTATCAATTTATCGACCTGCAGCGCGTTGATCCGCCAAAGAAACCGCTGAAGATCCGTAAAATTGAGTTTGTAGAGATTTACGAGCCGTTTTCGGAAACTCAGGCGAAAGCGCAGGCGGACCGCTGCCTGTCTTGCGGTAACCCTTATTGCGAATGGAAATGCCCGGTTCACAACTACATCCCGAACTGGCTGAAGCTGGCGAATGAAGGTCGCATCATGGAGGCGGCGGATCTGGCGCACCAGACCAACAGCCTGCCGGAAGTCTGCGGCCGCGTTTGCCCACAGGATCGCCTGTGTGAAGGCTCTTGTACTCTCAACGATGAGTTCGGTGCGGTGACCATCGGTAACATCGAGCGCTATATCAGCGACAAAGCGATCGAAATGGGCTGGAAGCCGGACATGTCCCATGTGCTGCCTACCGGCAAACGGGTGGCGGTGATCGGTGCCGGTCCTGCCGGTCTGGCCTGTGCCGATGTGCTGACCCGCAATGGCGTGAAAGCGGTGGTTTACGATCGTCATCCCGAGATCGGTGGCCTGCTGACCTTCGGTATTCCGGCCTTCAAGCTGGAAAAAGAAGTGATGGTGAAGCGTCGTGGCATCTTCAGCGAGATGGGCATTGAATTCCAACTCAACACTGAAGTGGGCAAAGACATCGCCATGGAAACGCTGCTGAGTGAGTTTGACGCGGTGTTCCTCGGCGTCGGTACTTATCAGTCGATGCGTGGTGGTCTGGAGAATGAAGACGCGCCGGGAGTCTATGACGCATTGCCGTTCCTGATCGCCAACACTAAACAGCTTATGGGTTATCAAGCCGAGCAGCATGAACCGTATGTCAGCATGGAAGGCAAACGCGTGGTGGTACTGGGCGGCGGTGATACCGCGATGGACTGCGTACGCACCTCTATCCGTCAGGGCGCCACCGAGGTTATCTGCGCCTACCGTCGTGATGAAGCCAACATGCCAGGCTCCAAGCGCGAAGTGAAAAACGCGCGTGAGGAAGGGGTTGATTTCAAATTTAACCTGCAGCCGCTGAGCATCGAACTGAACAGCGCCGGCCGCGTCGCCGGTGTGAAAATGGTTCGTACCCAGTTGGGCGCGCCAGACGCCAATGGTCGTCAGGTTGCAGAACAGGTGCCAGGCTCCGAGCACGTTATCGATGCCGATGCCGTGGTCATGGCGTTTGGTTTCCGTCCGCACCAGATGGACTGGCTGGCTGCCCACGACGTCGAGCTCGACAAGCAAGGTCGTATCGTGGCACCGGAAAGCACCGATAACGCCTTCCAGACCAGCAACCCGAAAATCTTCGCCGGTGGCGATGCGGTACGCGGTTCTGACCTGGTGGTGACGGCGATTGCCGAAGGGCGTAAAGCCGCCGATGGCATCATGAGCTATCTGGAAGTGTAATTTTTCGCTGACTTCCCCCCAAGGGCCCGCAGCCAAAACTGCCGGGCCTTTGTTTTTTCACCGCAGCCCACACGCTTTGTAACACCCCCTTTTGCCCAACGCGCTATAGTATTGAGTTAGCATCACTCAGGGGCGCTGCTGCGTCTGATATCTTGATAAGGATAGCTAACCATGAAATTCTCCTTTGCCTTACTGACTGGCGCACTGCTGGTTGTCAGCTTCAATTCACTGGCCATGTCGCTCGACTCTCAGGAAGTGGGTTATAACATTGAGGCACGCGGTGCGGCGTCGGTGGTAGCACAACTGGCTAAAGCAGGCCAGCTTGCCGCGGTAGAAAAAAACATCAAACTGGGCGACGATAACTGGATCGCGCTGGCCCCTAAACTGGCCAATGGCGGTAACGCCTCATTTACCGCCGGCGTGAAGTCAGCCCTGTCTTCCGCGTTGGTCTATAACCCCGCGGCGGTGCTGCATGCCCTCGACAAAGGCAATAACTTACCGATCAACGATATCTGTACCGCGCCGCCGGAAGTGCAAGGTGATACCGCTATCACCACGTTCAAGCAGCGCGCCACCCATGCACTCACCACCGTCCGTATCGGCGATCTCAGTGCACCGCGTGACGCCTGTATCGCCTCATTGAAAAGCTAAGCCAAGCTGGATCGCAGGCAATAAAAAAGGTCGCCGAAGCGACCTTTGGTGTTCACTACCGCGAGGTTATTTCACCACGCGCAGTGCCGGGCGGCCACCACGTGGCGGCGGAGGCGGTTCATCGTCCGAATCGTTATCTTCACTCAGATCCGGCCGATCGCCATCAATCACCGACATCAGGCTTTCCGATGGGATCGTCTCATTGTCCAGGCCTTCAAACGCGCCTTCCGCTTCATAAGCGGCTTCCGGTTCGAACATGGTGCCTGCACCGTTCTCACGCGCATAGATCGCCAGCACGGCTGCCATTGGCACAGAAACCTGACGCGGCACACCGCCGAAACGTGCGTTGAAATGCACTTCGTCGTTGCCCAGTTCCAGATTGCCCACCGCACGCGGCGCAATGTTCAGAACAATCTGTCCATCGCGGGCGAATTCCATCGGCACTTGCACATCAGGACGCGTCACATCTACCACCAGATGCGGTGTTAGCTGATTGTCCAGCAACCAGTCATAGAACGCCCGTAGCAAATACGGACGGCGTGGTGTCATCTGAGACATATCCATAACGCTTAGCCCCGAGTCTGCAGGCGCATTTCGCGCTCGGCTTCGGTCAGGGAGGCCAGGAAGGCATCGCGTTCGAACACGCGGGTCATGTATCCTTTCAGCTCTTTGGAGCCAGCACCGCTCAGCTCAATGCCTAACTGCGGTAAACGCCACAGCAGCGGCGCCAGGTAGCAATCCACCAGGCTGAACTCTTCGCTCATGAAATACGGCGTCTGACCAAAGATAGGGGCAATCGCCAGCAGCTCTTCGCGCAGTTGACGGCGAGCTGATTCAGCTTCTTGACCGTTGCTCTGCTCGATTTTGTACATCAGCGAATACCAGTTTTTCTCGATACGCAGCATCATCAGGCGGCTCTCGCCGCGCGCGACCGGATAAACCGGCATCAACGGCGGGTGCGGGAAGCGCTCATCAAGGTATTCCATGATGATACGGGATTCATACAGGGTCAGTTCGCGATCGACCAGCGTAGGCACCGTCTGGTACGGGTTGAGGTCAATCAGATCCTGCGGCAGGTTATCCAACTCAACCTGCTCAATCTCGACGCTGACACCTTTCTCCGCCAGTACGATACGTACTTGATGGCTAAAAATGTCGGTCGGGCCAGAGAACAGCGTCATTACCGAACGTTTGTTGGCAGCGACAGCCATGAAAACCTCCAAGTTATCTAGAAAATACTGCGAATAGCCCACTGACAGGCTGCTATCCTGAATGATCTTGACCGCAGGCCAGCAACTCGCAGCTAAACCTTAGGTCTTAAAAACCGGCCTCGGAGGTAAACTGATAACTGCTGCATGGCGAACAGGCGCAAAAGTGGATGATAGTTTACCAGATTTTGCTTGTTTTGTGGGGGCTGTGCGGCGAATTCGTATTGAATTGTCTGATATACCAAAGATTTTAGTAGCAGCGACGTGATTTTCAGGCATAAAAAAACCCGGTGAAGCACCGGGTTTTTTGCGTAAATTCCACTGCCGAAGCAGTAAAAAATTAACGCTTGGAGAACTGCGGACGGCGACGTGCTTTACGCAGACCGACTTTCTTACGTTCAACCTGACGGGCGTCACGAGTGACGAAGCCAGCTTTACGCAATTCTGCACGCAGAGTCTCGTCGTACTCCATCAGTGCACGGGTGATACCGTGACGGATAGCACCAGCTTGACCAGAGATACCACCACCTTTAACGGTGATGTACAGGTCAAATTTACCAACCATGTCAGTCAGTTCCAGCGGTTGACGAACTACCATGCGGGCAGTTTCGCGACCGAAGTACTGTTCCAGGCTGCGCTGGTTAATTACGATGTTACCACTGCCCGGCTTGATGAAAACGCGAGCGGCGGAGCTTTTGCGGCGACCAGTGCCGTAGTATTGATTTTCAGCCATTGCCTATAATCCCGATTAGATGTCAAGAACTTGCGGTTGCTGTGCCGCATGAGTGTGCTCGTTGCCCGCGTAAACTTTCAGTTTACGGAACATTGCACGACCCAACGGACCCTTTGGCAGCATGCCTTTAACCGCGATTTCAATCACGCGCTCAGGACGGCGGGCAATCATCTCTTCAAAGGTCGCTTGCTTGATACCACCGATGTGGCCGGTGTGGTGGTAATACACCTTGTCTGTACGCTTGTTGCCGGTTACAGCAACTTTTTCTGCGTTCAGAACGATGATGTAGTCACCGGTATCAACGTGCGGGGTGTATTCCGCTTTATGCTTGCCGCGCAGACGACGAGCCAGTTCAGTAGCGAGACGGCCTAAAGTTTTACCATCTGCATCAACAACGTACCAGTCGCGTTGAACGCTCTCTGGTTTAGCTGTAAAAGTTTTCATTAGAAAGCTTACCCAATAATTAGTTACACGTTGGTGAACACCCAAACGCTCGAAAACAGTTGAGGCTCACACGACCATACAAGTCCAGCAAACCTACCCCTTCGAATAGCCATTGCCGGCACTATAAAGTTTTTGGGAAAAAAAACTTTGTTGTAACGTGGGGTCGCAAGATTATAGAGAAGTCGCTCACAAAGATCGAACGCTTTTTGAATGGAAACGCAATTAATCGCCAGCAGCGGAAAATCGGGGACGCCGGCGGTGGCGCCCCCGGCCAATCAAGGCAGATGCGGCAACTTGAGATACTCCTCGCTTTGCATCTCCTGCAGACGTGACAGGCAACGCTGGTACTCAAACTTCAGCCGCTCGCCCTGGTAAATCTCGAACATCGAGGCTTCGGCAGCGATCACCAACTTGACGTGACGCTCGTAAAATTCATCCACCAACGCCAGGAAGCGGCGTGCGGTATTTTCCTTCAACGGCCCCATCACGCGCACATTATACAGGATAACGCTGTGGTAGAGGCGCGATAAGGCGATGTAATCGAGCTGGCTGCGTGCTTCCTCGCACAAGGTATGAAAATCAACGGCCAGCACGCCGTCTACCGCGTGGATAACCTGCAGCGGCCGGTGATTGATCTGCAATACCGGTGCCGCCTCGCCTTTCTTGCCGGCCAGTTTCACGAACATCTGATCCATGGTCTGCCGGGTTTGTTCATCCAGCGGCGTCAGATACAGGTGCGCCTGAGTCAGGGTGCGCAGACGATAATCAATGCCGGCGTCAACGTTCATCACATCGCAATACTCGTTAATCAGGTCGATCGCCGGCAGGAAGCGCGCGCGCTGCAGACCGTTGCGATACAGATCGTCCGGCGGAATATTGGAGGTGGCGACCAGCGTGATGCCACGGGAAAACAGCGCCTGCAACAGCGTCGCCAGCAGCATGGCGTCGGTGATATCGGAAACAAAGAACTCGTCGAAACACAGCACGTCGGTTTGCGCCTTGAAACCATCAGCGATGATTTCCAGCGGATTTTCCTGCCCCTGCAATTCGGTCAGCTCTTCGTGCACCCGCAGCATGAAGCGGTGGAAATGCAGCCGTAGCTTGCGGTCACCCGGCAGGCTGTGGAAAAACATATCCATCAGCCAGGTTTTGCCACGCCCGACCCCGCCCCACATATATAAGCCCTGCACCGGCCGCTGTTTTGCCGTTTCGCTGCTTTTGCCCAGCAAACGGCTCAGCTTGCCGCGCAGACCGCCGGCAGGTGCACTGACGGCCGGTATTTGCTGCAAGGCCTGATAGATATGATCCAGTTGAGTGACGGCCTGGCGTTGAACCTCATCGGCCTGGTATTCCCCCGCAGCAAGCAGCCGCTGGTAGCGTGATAACGGTGATTGTGCCTGCATCTGTTCGATGTTCCCTAAGAACGCTTAGAAATTATTTAGCCCATTTTCGCGACATATTACGGCTGGTTAGCCCTCATATCGCCACAAATGCCCACTCTGAGCGGCGCTGAAAACCCTGTAAAAATCAGGTCAAAGCTCATCAGGATTCCACTCGGACAAGGTTAACGGTTATAGTGGATATTATTAAGTGAAAAATCCCTGCGGAACAACGAAGTCAAAATAGGAGTCATCATGACCTGGGAGTATGCGCTGATTGGTTTGGTGGTCGGTATCGTCATTGGTGCGGTAGCGATGCGTTTTGGTAACCGTAAATTACGTCAACAACAAGTTTTGCAGAACGAGTTGGATAAGAGCAAAACCGAGCTGGAAGAGTATCGTCAGGAGTTGGTCGGTCATTTTGCCCGCAGCGCCGAGCTGCTGGACAACATGGCACGCGATTATCGCCAGCTGTATCAGCATATGGCGAAAAGCTCAAACAACCTGCTGCCGGATCTGCCGATGCAGGAAAATCCGTTCCGCTATCGCCTGACCGAAGCCGAAGCGGATAACGATCAGGCGCCGGTAGAAATGCCGCGCGACTACTCCGAAGGCGCATCAGGCCTGCTACGTGGCGAACGTCCACGTCGCGACTAAACGCCGTTCTTCGCCCGTGGGCCAGTCCCACGGGTTTTTGATCCTCCTCATACTTCTTCCCCCACGCTGAGCTATCCTTAACGCAGACGTTTGAGTGAACTTTTCACGCAAATTCACGGTCTTACCCTTCACTATGGTATTGCTGCTGCTTTATCATCACTATTCCACCGGCAGGTATTGAGAGAGCTATTATCAATGAAGAAAAAGTCGTTAATTCTTAGTGCATTGGCAATGAGTATTGGCCTCACACTGACCTCCGTACCGGCTGCCACCGCCGCGATGCCCGTCGCCGTTCAAGGGCAACCGCTGCCAAGCCTGGCGCCGATGCTGGAGAAGGTCTTGCCCGCAGTGGTCAGCGTACATGTTGAAGGAACCCAGGTACAACGCCAGCAAGTTCCGGAGGAGTTCAGACGCTTCTTTGGCCCTGGTGGCCCTGGGCAACAGCAAAGCTCACGCCCGTTTGAAGGCTTGGGTTCCGGCGTCATCATCGACGCCGCCAAGGGCTATGTGCTGACCAACAACCACGTGATCAACAACGCCGATAAAATCAGCGTACAGTTGAACGATGGCCGTGAAGTGGACGCCAAGCTGGTAGGCCGTGACGAACAGTCCGATATCGCCCTGCTGCAGCTCAACGACGTGAAAAACCTGACCGCTATAAAAATGGCGGACTCCGATAAACTGCGGGTCGGTGATTTCGCCGTGGCCGTCGGCAACCCGTTTGGCCTGGGCCAAACCGCCACTTCAGGCATTATTTCCGCGTTGGGCCGCAGTGGCCTGAACCTGGAAGGGTTGGAAAACTTTATTCAGACCGATGCGTCCATCAACCGCGGCAACTCCGGTGGCGCGCTGGTTAACCTTAACGGTGAGCTGATCGGCATCAACACCGCCATTTTGGCGCCAAGCGGCGGCAACGTGGGGATCGGTTTTGCCATTCCGAGCAACATGGCGCAGAACCTCAGCCAGCAGTTGATCGAGTTTGGCGAAGTGAAACGCGGGCTACTGGGCATTAAAGGCAGTGAAATGACCGCCGATATGGCCAAGGCCTTTAATACCGACGCACAACGCGGCGCGTTCGTCAGCGAAGTGCTGCCGAAATCCGCCGCTGCCAAGGCGGGCATCAAGGCCGGCGATATCCTGGTTTCGGTGGACGGCAAGCCTGTCAGCAGTTTCGCCGAGCTGCGCGCCAAGGTCGGTACGACCGCACCGGGCAAAACCATCAAGGTTGGCCTGCTGCGCGACGGCAAACCGCAGGAAGTTTCCGTTACGCTGGATAACAGCGAAAGCGCCTCAACCAATGCCGAAACGCTTTCCCCAGCTCTGCAGGGGGTTTCACTCAGCAACGGGGCAATCCCAAGCGGTGAAAAAGGCGTGAAGATCGATAAAGTGGACAAAGGCTCTGCGGCGGCACAAATCGGGCTGCAGAAAGACGATGTGATCATCGGCGTCAACCGCCAGCGTATTGAGAACATCACGGCACTGCGCAAAGTGCTGGAAGCCAAACCACCGGTCATGGCGCTGAATATCGTGCGCGGCGGCGAAACCATTTATCTGCTGTTGCGCTGATCGTATATTTGTTTAAAAACCGGGCGCGGTGACATACTGCGCTCGGTATTCTCATGTTATCCTCCCGGTATCTTTCACCTCACGTACTAAAACTCCATGTTTGCTAAGCTTTTGCGCTCTGTCGTTATTGGTCTAATCGTTGCTGGCCTACTGCTGGTTGCGTTGCCTGTGCTACGTTCTTCCAATGCCTTGTTCGCAGACAAACATGACAATACCCGTGATGAAACGCCCGTCAGTTACAATAAGGCGGTGCGTCGTGCCGCGCCTGCCGTAGTCAATATCTACAACCGCAACATGAACGGCACCGCCAACGTGCTGTCGCTGGGTTCTGGCGTGATCATGAATGAACGCGGCTATATCCTGACCAATCGACACGTGATCAAGGATGCGCAACAAATTACCGTGGTCGTCCAGGACGGCCGCCGCTATGAGGCGCTGTTGGTCGGCTCCGACAGTCTGACCGATCTGGCAGTGCTGAAAATAGATCAGGGCAACCTGCCGGTGATCCCAATTAATAACGCGCGCACCGCGCACGTAGGTGACGTCGTGCTGGCGATTGGCAACCCTTACAACCTCGGCCAGACCGTGACTCAGGGGATCCTCAGCGCCACCGGCCGTATCAGTATGAGCACCACCGGGCGTCAGACCTTCCTGCAGACCGATGCCTCGATTAACCGCGGCAACTCCGGCGGCGCGTTGGTTAACTCCCTGGGCGAATTAATCGGTATCAATACCCTGACCTACGACAAAATCACCGACGGTGAAACACCGGAAGGCCTGGGTTTCGCCATTCCTATCGAACTGGCCACCAAGATTATGGACAAACTGATCCGCGACGGCCGCGTCATTCGGGGTTATTTCGGCATTCAGGGCAAAGAGATTATTCCGTTGCGCTCGTCCAATTCCGGCATCGATCGCCTGCAGGGCATTATCGTGACTGAAATTACTCAGGGCGGGCCGGCAGGCAACGCCGGTTTCCATATTAACGACGTGATCATCAACGTGGACAACAAGCCTGCGGTATCGGTGCTGGAAACCATGGACCAGGTAGCAGAAATCCGACCGGGTACAGAAATTCCGGTGGTGGTCCTGCGCGAAGGCAAACGCATCACGCTGAAGATGACGGTGGGCGAATTCCCGGAAGATAACAATTAAAAAGGCCCGGCAATGCCGAGCCCTCAATACTGCGTTGACTACGCCGGCGCCAGGCCCCGGCGTCAGACAAATTACTCGCCTTTCACACGCTCGATATTAGCACCCAGCGCGCGCAGCTTGTCTTCGATACGCTCATAACCACGGTCGATGTGATAGATACGATCGACGACGGTCACGCCATCGGCGATGCAACCGGCCAATACCAGGCTGGCTGAAGCACGCAGATCGGTCGCCATCACCTGAGCCCCTGACAGTTGCTCAACGCCGTGGCAAATCACGGTGTTGCTCTCGATCTCAGCGTGTGCACCCATGCGGATCAGCTCAGGCACATGCATGAAGCGGTTTTCAAAGATGGTTTCGGTGATCACACCGGTGCCTTCCGCAACCAGGTTCAGCAGGCTGAACTGAGCCTGCATATCGGTCGGGAACCCCGGGTGTGGCGCAGTACGCACGGTCACCGCTTTAGGGCGTTTGCCATGCATATCCAGACTGATCCAGTCTTCGCCCACTTCGATATCCGCACCGGCTTCGCGCAGCTTGGCCAACACGGCGTCCAGCGTATCAGGACGGGTATCTCGGCACATCACCTTGCCACCGGAAACGGCTGCAGCGATCAGGAAGGTACCGGTCTCGATGCGGTCCGGCAGAACGCGATAAACACCGCCGCCCAGACGTTCAACGCCCTCGATAGTAATGCGGTCACTGCCGGCACCGGTGATTTTTGCGCCGAGCGTGTTGAGGAAGTTAGCGGTATCGACAATTTCCGGTTCGCGAGCCGCATTCTCAATCACGGTGGTACCGGTCGCCAGGGTGGCAGCACTCATGATGGTCACGGTAGCGCCAACGCTGACCTTGTCCATAACGATGTGTGCGCCCTTCAGGCGGCCATCGACGGAAGCTTTAACATAGCCTTCTTCCAGTTTGATCTCTGCACCGAGCTGTTCCAGACCGGTAATATGCAGATCGACCGGACGCGCACCGATGGCGCAGCCGCCCGGCAGAGAAACCTGACCACGGCCGAAACGGGCAACCAACGGCCCCAACGCCCAGATAGAGGCGCGCATGGTTTTCACCAGATCGTAGGGCGCACAGAATTCGTTCACGCCGCTGGCGTCAACGAATACGGAACCGTTGCGTTCAATCTTGGTGCCTAATTGGCTGAGTAGCTTAATGGTGGTGTCGATGTCCTTCAGCTTCGGGACATTCTGCAACTCGACCGGCTCTTCCGCTAACAATGCGGCGAACAGGATCGGCAGGGCGGCGTTTTTAGCCCCGGAAATAGCCACTTCACCGCTGAGGCGGGTCCGGCCCTGCACACGAAATTTATCCATTTGACTACTCTCTGTTATCTAAACTGACGCTGCCCGCCCCGCTGGGCAAACAGCCTTAAAATCCGTTGAGTTTGCGATCTCGCTGCCACTCTTCAGGGGTGTACGCCTTAATCGACAAGGCGTGAATACGGTTGTCCGCAATGTATTCCATCAACGGCGCATAGACCGCCTGTTGTTTCTTGACGCGGCTCATGGCGGCAAACAGCTCACCGACCACGATCACCTGAAAATGGCTGCCGTCGCCGGTAACATGTGCTTCTTCCAGTGCCAATGCGCGCATCAGCACATCTTTAATCTCGCTATTTTCCATAGTATCCAGTTCTGTATCAAAAGGATCATAATCAGCCTGATATCTTAGTGGAATACGACGTTTTCTTAAACTAAAGAAAAAGCCCCTGTACAACAGGGGCTTTCTGGGGAGAAAACGTCTTCATCCAGTCGAAAATCGGGCTAACCAGCGGTATCGACAGGCATTATTGCTTGCAGATTGTACAGTGCGATCAGCGTTTTCAAGCGATCGCCGGCGCCAGAAATTTTTAATTCAACGCCATGTTGGCGTTGCTGTTCGCGCAGATGCACCAGCAGTGCCAGCCCGGACGAGTCCACCCGCTGCAGTTGCGCAACGTCGATAGCGGTTTTATCCGCCAGCAACGTTTCCCGCTGTTCCCACAGCGGCAACAGGGTTTCCCGATCCAACGCACCGCGCAGGATCAGGGTCTGTTGCTGCGATTCAAAGCTGAGTGCAGCTGACATCAGTTTTTCTGATCCAGAGTAATCGGCTGAGCCGCCGCCGCCTGCAGCTGCTTGGTCAGGCCGTCGATCCCCTGGGTACGCAGCGTAGAAGCCCACTCGTTCTGCTTGGTGGTGATCATGCTGACGCCTTCGGCGATCATGTCATAAGCCTGCCAGTTACCGGTTTTGGTGTTTTTACGCCACTGGAAGTCCAGACGCACCGGCGGACGACCGCCATTGTCGATGATGGTCACGCGGATAGCTACAATGCTGGCGTCGCCCAGCGGCTTCTCTGGCTCAATCTGATAAGTTTGGCCGTGGTACATCGCCAGCGCCTGGCCGTAAGCCTGTTCCAGGTAGGCCTGGAATGCGGTGAAGTAGGCTTCACGCTGCGCCGGCGTCGCTTCTTTGTAAAAACGACCCAGCACCAGCGCACCGGCGTATTTGACCTGCACAAACGGCATCAGCTCCTGATGCACCACGGAACGCAGGTAGTTAGGGTCCTGCTTGATCTTCGGCTGTTCGGTTTTCAGACGGGTGAAGGTCTTCTCAGCCGCGTCTTGCATCAGGCTGTAAGGATTGGTCTGATCGACCGCATTCGCCAGCGGTGCGACCACCAGCAGGGCAACCATAAGTAAACGTTTAAACATGCAGGTTTCCTCTCTTAATGAATAGGGGCAGCGGCTTGTGGAGCTGCACCGGCAGCCGGCTGAGCAGCCGCGTCTCCCGTTTTGGCAGCATCATCCTGACCGCCGCTCTTATACAGGAACTGGCCGATCAGATCTTCCAGAACCATGGCTGATTTGGTGTCCTGAATCGTGCCGCCATCTTTCAAGATGGCCGTGCCCATATCCGGATCTTCAAAACCGACGTTCAGCGCCAGATATTGCTCCCCCAACAGGCCGGAGGTACGGATCGCCAGTGAGCTGGTGTCCGGGATCTGGTCGTATTTATCCTGGATATCCAGGGCTACGCGCGGCGTATAGGTTTTAGGATCGAGCGTAATATCAGCCACTCGACCAATCATCACACCGCCGATTTTCACCGGAGAACGCGCTTTCAAACCACCGATGTTATCGAAGGTCGCGTAGATGCGGTATGTTGGCTCGTTACCGATCGATTTAATGTTCGCCACTTGCAGGCACAAAAACACGATGGCGCACAGCGCGATCAGCATAAATGCCCCAACCCAGATTTCACTCTTCTTCGTTTGCATCGAATCAATTCCCAAACATCAGTGCTGTCAGCACGAAATCCAATCCCAACACCGCCAGTGACGAATGTACCACGGTACGGGTCGTTGCCCGGCTTATCCCTTCAGAGGTGGGTACGGCATCATACCCGTTGAAGATGGCAATCCAGGTCACGGTGATGGCAAATACCACGCTCTTGATCAGGCAGTTGAGCAAGTCTTTTTTCCACTCAACGGCGCCCTGCATGGCCGACCAGAAGAAGCCACTGTCAATGCCCTTCCAGTCTACGCCCACCACCGAGCCGCCCCAGATGCCGATAGCGACAAAAATCATCGTCAGCAAGGGCATGCTGATCAAACCGGCCCAGAAGCGCGGCGCAACGATACGCCGCAGCGGATCGACGGCCATCATTTCCAGGCTGGAGATTTGTTCCGTTGCCTTCATCAGGCCAATTTCGGCCGTCAATGCAGAGCCGGCACGCCCGGCAAACAGCAACGCGGTGACCACCGGGCCCAGTTCACGCAGTAGCGATAACGCCACCATCATGCCCAGGCTGGCTTCTGCGCTGTAAGTGGTCAGTACCAGATAACCCTGCAGCCCCAGCACCATACCGATAAACAACCCGGAAACCACGATGATCAGCAGCGACTGCACGCCAACGCTGTGCAACTGCTTGAGCAACAGTGGCCACTGCCTGCGCGGCTCAGGCCGCCCGACCAGCGCGTTGAACAGCATCAACCCGGCACGCCCAAAGCTGGCGCTGGTGTTGATGCCACGGCGTCCTAACGACGCTAACGCCTGTAATAACATCAGCTTATTTACTCCCTAAACCTAACAGCTCGGCCTGATAATCGCCGGCCGGATAACGGAAGGGTACCGGCCCATCGGCAATACCATCCAGGAACTGGCGCACGCGTGCATCAGGATTGTTCTGTAATTGCTGCGCCGTGCCTTCGGCTATCACCCGATGATCGGCCACAATGTAAGCGTAGTCGGCGATGCTCAGCACTTCCGGCACGTCGTGCGAAACCACGATGCAGGTAATGCCCAGTGCGTGATTCAGCTCATCGATCAACTTCACCAGCACGCCCATGGTGATGGGATCCTGGCCGACGAAAGGTTCGTCGAACATGATCATCTCCGGATCGAGCGCAATCGCTCGCGCCAGTGCGGCACGGCGCGCCATACCGCCGGACAATTCATTGGGCATCAGATCGGCTGCGCCACGCAGTCCAACCGCTTCCAGCTTCATCATCACCGTGCTGCGCAGAATGGGCTCCGGCAAACGGCTATGTTCGCGCAGCGGGTACGCCACGTTTTCGAACACCGTCAGATCGGTGAACAGCGCACCAGACTGAAACAGCATGCTCATTTTCTTGCGCGCTTCATACAGTTGATGGCGAGACAACGCGGGAATGTTATCGCCATCAAACCAGATTTCACCGCTGTCCGGTGCCAGCTGACCGCCAATCAAACGCAGCAGCGTCGTTTTGCCAATGCCGGACGGCCCCATGATCGCCGTGACCTTGCCACGGGGAACCGTCAGGTTGATATCTTCGAATATCAGTCGATCGCCGCGCGTGAACGTCATGTCGCGAACTTCGACCAGATTCTCTGCCTTCTGGTGCATGTTAATTGATCCTTCACGGGTCATTTTTGCCAAATCTACCCACGATGTTAAAGCAACGGGCGCAATGCGTCTCATCTTTACAAAAACTTACCGCCATTTCGCTACCAATGGTGCCATAGGTTTTACTTTTACGCGTCACCCGGTCAAAATTGGCGCCATAACGAAAAAAAACGAAAGTGTTCATATATTAGCCGGGAAAACCCGTTGCTGCGGCTTTAACCTGCGCAACGGAGGGCAAAGCAAGATAGCCGAATTACGGCTTTTAACCAACGAACCGGGATGATACCCAACAAAGGACCCTGCATGTTTCTCGCGATAGCTTTATTAATCGTTGGTTTATTTTTACTGGTATATGGGGCAGACCGCTTAGTTTACGGTGCTGCGGTAATTTCGCGTTCACTCGGTGTGCCACCGCTGATTATCGGTATGACCATCGTCGGCATAGGCACTTCACTGCCGGAGCTGTTCGTGTCGACCACTGCGGCACTGAACGGGCAAATCGATATGGCCGTGGGGAACGTATTAGGTTCCAACATCACGAATATTTTACTGATCCTCGGCGTTGCCGCGCTGATACACCCGCTGGCGGCGCGATCCGAAGTGTTGCGGCGCGAACTGCCGCTGATGTTGGCGGTCACAGTATTGTGCGGTTTCGTGCTGATGGACGGCACGCTGAGCCGTCTGGATGGCGTGCTGCTGTTGGCCGCCGCCGCGGTATTTATTCTGTTGATGTTGAAAATTGCCCGGTTGGCGCAGCGCGAAGGCAGCGACAGCCTGACCGTGGAGCAAATCGCCGAACTGCCGCAGGACAGCAGCAACACCGTGGCGATACTGTGGCTGGTGCTGGCGTTTATCATTCTGCCGCTGTCTTCCAAAATGGTGGTCGATAACGCCACGGTCATCGCGCACTATTTCGGTATGAGTGAGTTGGTGGTCGGCCTGACCGTCATCGCCATCGGCACCAGCTTGCCAGAGTTGGCTACATCCATCGCCGGGGCACTCAAGGGCGAAGATGATATGGCGATTGGCAATATCATCGGCTCCAACATTTTCAACACGGTGATCGTGCTGGGCGTGCCCGCCCTGCTGTCCCCAGGTACCGTCGATGGCGCCGCCTTCCATCGCGATTACTGGGTGATGCTGGCGGTCAGCATTGTGCTCAGCGCCCTGTGCATCGGGCGGAAACATCGCATCGGCCATCTTGCCGGCGCTCTGTTATTATGTGGTTTTATTGCGTATCTTGCGGTGCTGTTTTTTAACCCTTTCGATTCATTTAGCTATACCCAATAGCCTTCGGGAGGCAGGACAGCGGCAAAAGAATGCATCCCTGCGAGCTTAGTCCGCTAAGTGACCAGACCAAACGAAAGCAGCCAACGCCCAGTATCCTGAAGGATGAAGGGTATAACCGACGGGAATGAGTATGTCGAACATTCAGTTGCAACCAGGCTTTGATTTTCAGCAGGCAGGCAAAGAAGTGCTGCAGATTGAGCGTGACGGGCTGGCCCAACTCGATCAATACATTAATGCAGACTTTACCCGTGCCTGCGAGTTGATTGCCGAGTGCAGTGGCAAAGTGGTGGTGATGGGTATGGGTAAATCCGGGCACATTGGCTGCAAAATTGCCGCCACCTTCGCCAGTACCGGAACGCCTTCGTTCTTTGTTCATCCTGCAGAGGCCAGCCATGGCGACCTCGGCATGGTGACAACTCAGGATATCGTGCTCGCCATCTCCAACTCAGGTGAGTCCAACGAAATACAGGCGCTGATCCCGGTGCTGAAGCGTCAGCAAATCCCGTTGATCTGCATGACCAACAACCCGGAAAGTTCGATGGGCAAAGCGGCGGATATTCATCTGTGCATCAAGGTGCCACAGGAGGCCTGCCCACTCGGTCTGGCACCGACCACCAGTACCACCGCTACGCTGGTGATGGGGGATGCGTTGGCCGTCGCACTGTTAAAGGCGCGCGGTTTCACGCCGGAAGATTTTGCGTTATCGCACCCGGGGGGCGCTCTGGGTCGCCGCCTGCTGCTGCGCGTCTGCGACATCATGCACAGCGGTGACGAAATTCCTCACGTCAGCGCCGATGCATCTCTGCGCGACGCGCTGCTGGAGATCACCCGAAAGAACCTGGGTATGACGGTTATCTGCGACGATTTGATGAAAATCGCCGGTATCTTTACCGACGGTGACCTGCGCCGGATATTCGATATGGGCATTAATCTCAACGAGGCGCGGATCGTCGATGTCATGACGCTCGGCGGTGTACGAGTTCGCCCGAACCTGCTGGCGGTGGACGCGCTGAATCTGATGCAGCAACGCCATATCACCGCGCTGCTGGTTGCCGATGGCGACCAATTGCTGGGTGTGGTACATATGCATGACATGCTGCGCGCCGGCGTCGTTTAACTATGGAAGAGAACTCAATGAGTCTGGTTGAAACCTGCTACGGGCCTGTAGAGCAAGACGTCATGGCGCGTGCCGGCAAAATCCGCCTGCTGATTTGTGATGTTGATGGCGTACTGTCAGACGGCCTGATTTTCATGGGCAACAATGGCGAAGAATTAAAAGCGTTCAACGTGCGTGACGGCTACGGCATCCGTTGCCTGAAAACCTCGGATATCGAAGTGGCGATCATTACCGGTCGCTCCGCCAAGCTATTGGAATACCGGGCTAAAACGCTCGGCATCACCCACCTTTATCAGGGGCAATCCGATAAGCTTTTGGCCTTCCGCGAACTGTTGGATACACTGTCGCTGACGGCGGATCAGGTCGCCTATATCGGCGATGATCTGATCGACTGGCCGGTGATGGCGCAGGTTGGCCTGGCGGTCGCGGTGGCAGATGCGCACCCGCTGCTGACGCCACGGGCCCACTATGTTACCCGCATTGACGGCGGTCGCGGTGCGGTACGTGAGCTGTGCGACATTATTCTTTTGGCTCAAAACAAGCTGGAAGACGCCAAAGGGCTATCGATATGAGTAAAACCAAACTTTGGATCACCCTGTTGCTGGCGGTGATCGCCTTGGCGCTGATTGGCTGGAACATGACGGATTTCAGTGATGATACTACGCCGGGGCCGGTGAACAGCCAGGACCCGACTTATCAGAGCCAGCACACGGTCACCATAGTGTACAATCCGACCGGCAAGCTGAGTTACAAGCTGGTGGCCGAAGACGTAAAATACTACACCGCCGATGAATTAAGCTGGTTCACCCAGCCGGTGATGACGCTGTTTGATGAAAACGCGGTGGCCACCTGGTCAGTTCGCGCCGACCGCGCCAAACTGACTAAAGACCGGATGCTGTATCTTTACGGCCACGTCGAGGTGAACAGCCTGACCACCACGTCGCAGCTGGAAAAAATTAAAACAGACAATGCTCAGGTGAACCTGGTGACCCAGGATGTGTCTTCGGATGACGAAGTGACACTTTACGGGACGAACTTCACCTCTAACGGCATGAAAATGCGTGGGAACCTGCGGGCCAAGACCGCTGAGCTGATTGATAAGGTTAAGACCAACTATGAAATTCAAAACCAACAAACCAAGCCGTAATCTGTTAATCGGCAGCTTGATTTTGGCCGCCAGCGCCCCCGCATGGGCGCTGAAGTCCGACTCCAATCAGCCGGTGAGCATCGACTCGCTGAAACAGTCTCTGGACATGCAGAGCAACGTCAGCACCTTTACCGATAACGTGGTGATCAAGCAAGGCACCATCGATATCAAAGCGGACAAAGTCGTGGTCACCCGCCCGGGCGGCGATCAGAACAAAACCTATATTGAAGCTTTCGGCAACCCGGTAACCTTCTATCAGATGCAAGACAGCGGCAAGCCGGTGAAAGGCCACGCTCAGAAGGTGCGTTACGATGTGGCGTCTCAGTTGGTGACCCTAACCGGGAACGCCTACCTGGAACAGCTCGACAGCAACGTCAAGGGCGATCGCATCACCTACCTGGTGCAACAGCAGCAAATGCAGGCGTTTAGCGATAAAGGCAAGCGCGTGACTACGGTTCTGGTACCGTCGCAGTTGCAAGACAAAAACGGGCAAAACAAGAGTAACTAATCACTTATGGCTACACTCATCGCAGAAAACCTGGCGAAAGCCTACAAGGGCCGCAAAGTCGTTGAAGACGTCAGCCTGAAAGTGAAATCCGGCGAGATCGTCGGCCTGCTGGGGCCAAACGGCGCCGGCAAGACCACCACGTTCTACATGGTGGTCGGTATCGTTCAGCGTGACGCCGGACGTATCGTGATTGACGAAGAAGACATCAGCCTGCTGCCGCTGCACGCCCGTGCGCGTCGTGGCATCGGCTATCTGCCGCAGGAAGCCTCGATCTTCCGCCGCCTGAGCGTTTACGACAACCTGATGGCGGTGCTGGAGATCCGTGACGATCTCAGCAGCGAACAGCGGGCGGACCGTGCGGTGGAGCTGATGGAAGAGTTCCATATCTCCCATCTTCGCGACAACCTGGGCCAGGCGCTGTCCGGTGGCGAACGTCGCCGCGTGGAGATCGCCCGTGCGCTGGCGGCTAACCCGAAATTCATCCTGCTGGATGAACCCTTCGCCGGGGTTGACCCGATTTCCGTTATCGACATTAAAAAAATTATCGAGCACTTGCGTGATAGCGGCCTGGGCGTGCTGATCACCGACCACAACGTGCGCGAAACGCTGGACGTGTGTGAACGCGCCTATATCGTCAGCCAGGGCAAACTGATTGCTCACGGCACGCCGGATGCTATTCTGGCCGATGAGCAGGTAAAACGCGTTTATCTGGGCGAAGAATTCCGCCTCTGAGTACCGGCGCGTCCTGATGGGCGACTGTTAACGGAAGTAGACTGAAGAATATGAAGCAAGGTTTGCAACTCAGGTTTAGCCAACAACTGGCCATGACCCCCCAGCTCCAGCAGGCCATACGCCTGCTGCAGTTGTCCACGCTTGAGCTCCAGCAGGAGATACAGCTGGCGTTAGAGAGCAATCCACTGCTTGAACAAACCGATTTGCACGAAGAAATCGACGCGAAAGAGACGACCGAAACCGAAGGTTTGGATACCCGGGAGGCGCTGGAACAAAAGGACATGCCCGAAGAGCTGCCGCTGGACGCCACCTGGGACGAGATCTATACCGCCGGAACTCCGTCAGGAACTCGCACCGATTACAGTGACGACGAACTGCCGGTGTATCAGGGTGAAACCACCCAAACCCTGCAGGATTACCTGATGTGGCAGGTGGATCTGACGCCGTTTTCCGATACCGATGCTGCCATTGCCACCTCGATCGTCGACGCCGTCGATGACACCGGCTATCTCACCGTGCCGCTGGAAGACATTCTGGAGAGCATGGGTGACGAGAATGTGACAATGGACGAAGTCGAGGCGGTATTGAAACGCGTACAGCGGTTTGATCCGGTTGGCGTCGCGGCGCGCGACCTGCGCGATTGTCTACTGGTTCAGCTATCCCAATACGCCCAAGACACGCCTTACCTGGCGGAAGCGCGCCTGATCATCAGCGAACATCTGGACTTGCTGGCTAACCACGACTTTCGCAGCCTGATGCGAACAACGCGCTCAAAAGAAGATACACTGAAAGAAGCGATGTTGCTGATCCAGTCACTCGATCCGCGTCCAGGCCAGTCGATCAACACCGGCGAATCTGAGTACGTGATCCCGGACGTGCTGGTCCGCAAAGTGCAGGATGTGTGGACGGTCGAGCTCAACAGCGACAGCATCCCAAGGCTGAAGATCAATCAGCAGTATGCTGCGCTGGGCAATAGCGCCCGTAACGACAGCGACGGTCAGTACATCCGCAGCAATTTGCAGGAAGCGAAATGGCTGATCAAGAGCCTGGAAAGCCGCAACGACACCCTGCTGAAAGTTTCGCGCTGCATCGTCGAGCAGCAGCAGGCGTTCTTTGAGCAAGGCGCGGAATTTATGAAGCCCATGGTGCTGGCGGATATCGCTCAGGCCGTGGAGATGCATGAATCGACAATCTCACGCGTGACCACGCAAAAGTTTTTGCACAGTCCGCGCGGCATTTTCGAATTGAAATATTTCTTCTCAAGCCACGTGAATACCGACAGCGGGGGCGAAGCTTCCTCTACGGCGATCCGGGCGGTGGTGAAGAAATTGATTGCGGCGGAAAATCCCGCCAAACCGCTCAGCGACAGCAAGCTGGCTACCCTGCTCTCCGATCAGGGGATCATCGTGGCGCGGCGTACCGTCGCCAAGTACCGAGAGTCTTTGTCCATCCCGCCGTCCAACCAACGTAAACAGTTGGTTTGACCTCTATTGAGAAGGAAGACACTATGCAGCTCAACATTACCGGACACCACATCGAAATCACCGAACCCTTGCGTGAGTTCGTGAACACCAAGTTCGCCAAACTCGAACAGTATTTTGACCGCATAAATCAGGTGTATGTCGTGCTTAGTGTGGAAAAAGTGCAGCAGATCGCGGAAGCGACGGTGCACGTGAATGGAGGCGAGTTGCACGCCACCTCGGAAGACGAGAACATGTATGCGGCAATTGATACCCTGATCGACAAACTGGCGCGTCAATTGAACAAACATAAAGACAAACTGAAACAACACTGACATTCTGGGCCGTTTCCGTCAGCGGGTACGGCTCAAACGTAGCCTCGGCCATCGGCGCGTTACCTGTTTGGGTACGCGCCGATAAGCCATCAGGGTTAAACAAGGCGAAAAATCACCTCACAAGCCTGCTTGCTGGTGTGGTTTTAAGTGAAGATGAGATGAACAACGAAACAATGCAGTTAAGCTCGGTATTAAATATCGAGTGCACCAGAAGCTCCGTACATTGCACCAGCAAGAAACGGGCTTTGGAAATTATCAGCGAACTGGCCGCCAAACAGCTCAATCTGCCACCTCAGGTGGTATTTGACGCGGTTCTCACCCGCGAGCGCATGGGCAGCACCGGTATCGGCAACGGTATCGCCATCCCCCATGGCAAACTGGAAGAGGACACACTGCGGGCCGTTGGCGTGTTTATTCGTCTCGACCAACCTATCGCCTTCGACGCCATTGATAACCAGCCGGTCGATCTGCTGTTCGCCCTGCTGGTGCCGGCCGACCAATGTAAAACCCATCTGCATACCCTGTCTCTGGTCGCCAAGCGTCTGGCCGACAAAACAGTATGCCGCCGCCTGCGCGCGGCGCAAAGTGACGAAGAGCTTTACCAAATCATCACCGAGTAACGCCCGGCTGGCGTGACTTCCAGCCCGGATAACGATACTGTTTAGCCATGATGGATTCCGGTTCAGGCCGGAATAATAAAGTTTCTAACGGTGGCGATAAACGCCACTGAGATGCCAGGGGGAGTTGCCACATGGTGCTGATGATTGTCAGCGGCCGTTCCGGTTCAGGGAAATCCGTCGCCTTACGGGCGCTGGAAGACATGGGTTTTTACTGCGTTGATAACCTGCCCGTGGTACTGCTGCCGCAGCTTGCCAATACGCTGGCGGAACGCAACAGCTCCGCGGCGGTAAGCATCGACGTGCGTAACATGCCGGAATCGCCGGAAGTGTTTGAATATGCGATGACCCAACTGCCGGACAGCTTTTCGCCGCAGTTGCTGTTCCTTGATGCCGACCGTAACACACTGATTCGTCGTTACAGTGATACTCGTCGCTTACACCCGCTGTCCAGCAAGAATCTGTCGCTGGAAAGCGCCATCGATGAAGAAAGCGATCTGCTGGAACCACTGCGTTCACGAGCCGATCTGATCATCGACACCTCGGAAATGTCGGTGCATGAACTGGCCGAAATGCTGCGTACCCGTTTACTGGGCAAACGCGAGCGCGAGCTGACCATGGTGTTTGAATCCTTCGGCTTTAAGCACGGTATCCCGATCGACGCCGATTACGTGTTCGACGTACGTTTCCTGCCGAACCCACACTGGGATCCTAAACTTCGCCCGATGACCGGCCTGGATAAACCCGTCGCCTCATTCCTCGATCGCCACACTGAGGTGCACAACTTTATCTACCAGACCCGCAGCTATCTGGAACAGTGGTTGCCGATGCTGGAAACCAACAACCGCAGCTATCTGACGGTGGCCATTGGTTGTACCGGCGGTAAACACCGTTCAGTCTACGTAGCGGAACAGTTGGCCGATTACTTCCGCTCTCGCGGCAAGAACGTGCAGTCACGCCACCGCACGCTGGAAAAACGCAAACAATGACGGTCAAGCAAACGGTTGAAATCAAAAATAAACTGGGTATGCACGCCCGCCCGGCGATGAAGCTGTTCGAGCTGGTGCAGAGTTTTGACGCCGAAGTGATGCTGCGTAACGACAGCGGCACCGAGGCCGAGGCCAGCAGCGTGATTGCGCTGCTGATGCTGGACTCTGCGCAGGGGCGCCATATCGAGGTGGAAGCCACCGGCCCGGATGAGGTGAAAGCGCTGGCCGCGGTGATTGAACTGATTAATTCCGGTTTTGACGAAGACTAAAATACTGGGGCGCTATTGCGCCCTTTTCATTAGACCTAACCCCTCCAGTCCTAGATCCGGCTCAAACAGTCCAGCGCCACCGCCTTGAAGCTATCGAAGTTGTTGCTGCCCAACAGGCGGCTCATTGACCGCTCGCGTACAAAGGTGACAAACAGCTCATAAATAGCCATCGCTTCTTCGTAATCGCTTTTGCTGATCGCCAACAGGAAGATCACGTGGGCGATTTCGCCCTCTCCCCAGACCACACCCTGCGGCGCCAGCAACGTCACCACCACGGTTTTTTTCGCCAACAGGCCCAGCGAGTGCGGCAGTGCGATCCCCTCGCCCAGCAGCGTGGAAACTATCGCCTCGCGCTCTACGACCGACAGATAAAAGTCATCACCCACGTAGCCTTCGCGCTCAAGTTGGCTGCACACTTTCTGGAACAATTGCGCCTGAGTCAGCGGCTCGTTCACCACCATAAAATGGTCGGCGTCGAAAAACTTCTCCAGCATATAGGGCTTGGTGCGATCCACCAGCACCAGCTTACCCAACTGTTCTAGCTGGTATTCGGTCGGGAACGGTGACATCACCACCACCGGTTTGTTCTTTTCACTGACCCGCGCGTTGGAAATGACAAAGTCTTCGTCGATATAATTGAGCACCTCGTAATCGCGTAGCGAAACGATGCGCGTCATCACCAACTGCGGGTATTTGCGTGCGATTTGCGCCTGGATCATCCGGACCGTCGAGTTGCCGGTATCGCAGACCAACATCACCTGCGGATGGCGCTCATAACCGATGTTGTAATGCCGCTCCAGGCCAACGCCAATGTGCAGTACCAAATAGCCGATCTCGTTTTCACTCAGGGTGTAAGGCGTGTATTTTCCCCAGCTCGATACGGCCGCCAGCGTCACGTCGTAGGCCATCGGGTAGTGCTGCTTGATGTTCGCCAACAGCGGGTTGGGGATATTAATCTGGTATTTCACCCGGGTGATCATGGTTTTGATGTGGGTGAGCAGATCGGCCCGCAGCTGTTTGTCCCCCTGCAGGTTGTAGTTATAGTGCGAATTGATATACGACAGGATGTAATCCACCAGCGCTTCTTCATCGTCGGCGTTGATCTCGGTCGGCTGCACCTCCTGCACACGACGCGCGGCGATGTTGACCCGTAGATAAGCCTCCTCCGCCATCGAGACCTCTTTGCCACTGGCTTTGCGTAACTCCCCGGCTAGCCAGGTAGAAGCCTTACGCACCGCGTCATCACCGTCCTCAACGTCAAAATCCGGCAACGGATAGCCGTCGGTAATGCGCCGTAATGCCACCGCACAGTAGAAAATCAGGTACTGTTCACCTTCGTCGGTCAGACGAATAGCATATTGAGACAACAGCGGATGCAGCAGCCCGGCAAAGGTCGCCACCTGCGGTTGCTGCAGGATTTCATTGTTAAGCAATGGGTTTTCGGCATCGGCCAAATGCAGTTGGAATAACAAGTCGGTCAGGCAGGCGCGGATCGCCATCTCCGAGCCGAACAGCTTCATGCCGTAGCGCGGCTTGGTCTCGATGGTCAACTGATAGTGCGCCAGGCGCTCCCTCACCTCAGCCATGTCGTTTTGCAGCGTGCCGCGGCTGACAAACCATTCGTCGGCTAAATCTTCCAGCTTCAGAGAAAAGGCTGAGGTCAAAAAACGAACCAGCAGATAGTGTACCCGCTCCTGTGCGCTGCGTGGTGTGGCGTTTTTTTTACGCTCCTGATGCTGCAGGGCGCTGAACAACCTGGCGTCATCCACCTGCAGGCGATAGCCCGCACCGCGGCTATGCACAAAGTGCGCACCATATTTTTCCAAAATATCGTTCAGCGCGGTGATATCAGCCCGCACGGTTCGGGTGGACACGGCAAAACGCTTCGCCAACTCGTCCTGCGGCAAGGTTTCAGACTGCAAAGCATCGAACAGATAGGCCAAACGCGGGTAGGGAAATCGCACCATTCTCTTTCCGTCAATTAGAGTGCCCGCCAGGAGGATCCGGCGGGCAACAAGTTATTTGGCTAGCGGCAAGAACACCATTTGCGAGGGACTACCGACCGGCGTATAGCCTTCAACAAAGCTGAGTTTGCCACTGGCCTTATCCACGCTGAAACGGGTGACGTTATCGCTGCGTTGATTCATCGCATACAGATAGCGCCCGTCCGGACTCAGCGTTAACGAGCGCGGATAATCCCCGCGCGTCCAGGTTTCCGCCACCGAATGCAGCTCGCCGCCACTGCCAACGCTGAACTGCGCGATGCTGTTATGCAGCCGATTGGCCACGTACAGATTTTTGCCATCCTCGCTCAGCACCAGGCCGGCGGCGAAGTTGGTGCCCTTATAATCGGCTGGCAGCGAAGAGACCACGTGCAACTGTTTCAGAGTACCTTTTTGGTTATCAAAACGGTAGCTGGTCAGCGTGGAAGCCTCTTCGTTCACCAGCAGCAAGGTTTTCCCGTCCGGATGGAACACGAAATGACGCGGCCCGGCGCCGGCGGAGGATGCCGCGATCCACGGCGGATCGTTCGGCGTTAACTGGCCGCTGGCATCGTCAAAGCGCCATTGATAAATACGATCCAGCCCCAGATCGGTGGAGAATACAAACTTGCCGCTCGGATCGCTGGCGATCATATGTGCATGCGGGCCGTTGTGATCGCTGATGGCAAAGCTGCCCTCCACCGCCGCCTCCGGCTTGCCGGCCCCTGCCGGTCCTTGCTGTTGCTGCACCGAACTGGCCGTGCCCAGCTTGCCGTCGCTTTCAACCGGGAAAGCCGCTACGGTGCCGCTGACGTAGTTTGCCACCAACAGATGACGACCGTTTGGCGTCAGGAAGAGATAAACCGGCCCCGCCCCCTGCGCATCAACCTGATTGAGCTGGGTCAGGCTGCCGTCCGTCGGATTGATACGGTAAGCAATAATGCCGCCATGTTGAGTCCCGTTAAAGTCCGCCACTTCGCTGGCGACATACAGCGTCTGGCCTTTGGCATCCACGGTAAGCTGTGCTGGGTTCGGCTGGCTGCTGGCCAGGGTTCTGGCGCTCAGTGCGCCGCTGACCGGATCGACCTGCACCCGGTAAACGCCTTCGCCGTTAGGGTTGTAAGTACCGATATAAGCAAAATGAGATGACGTAGATTTCATTGCATCCTCAGCATGAAGCGCCGGGCTAGCCATCGCCAGCAGCGCCAGAGTGACTGCAGTTCGCAGGGTGGAAGATGTTTGCCAGTTTCGCATAGTTATCCTGATGGTATACCCGTCGTCTTTCAAGCCACAGCGTAGTTAGCTGCAACTTGAAAGCCAGAGGGGAAAGATAGCGGCGCGGTGTGCCCGCGCCTGGGGATACAGAGCCTGCGCCTCCCTGCCTTACGTCATCCGATAATGTGCTTTAACCCACCAGCTTTTTGGTGGTCACCAGCAGGGTTTTCACGTCCTGTGGGCGGGTGTTACCGGTGCTGGAGTCGATGATTGAGCTATAGATGTGCGGGATCACGCGCTTCACGCCGGCAGCCAATGCGATCTCGACGATCGGCTCGAAGTTTTCCAGATCGATACCGCCGGTCGGTTCCAACATAAAGTCATGATCGGCACAGGCTTTGGCGACATACTCGTACTCCTCTCTGCATGCCAGGCCGCCCATCGGGAAATATTTGATTGAGCTACCGCCCATGTCTTTCAACAAGGCGATGGCGGTTTCCACCGGCACAATGCCGTCCGGCGCGGCAGCGCTCAGCGGCCCCGTCGAAATTTTTACCCAGCCAACGCGGCCGGTTGGCGACACCAGACCGTTCACCACGCTGTCATTCTGCCCCAGCAGCGCACGGCTAGCGCCCACGCCGGTAAACACCTGATTGACGTGCTGCGGCTGTACCCGCTGGGAAATCAGGCTGACCATTGCCGATTGTTTAGGATCGCCTGCGCCCAAGCCTACCGACAGCGCATTTTCTATCAGACGCGCATAACGCTGCATGTCCGCAACTGCACTGTCGACGTCCGGGTAGTTCTTGGAAAGCACCCCTACCAGCACATGCCCTTCTGCCGCCGCATAAATCTCCTGCGCGTTGTCTTTCGAACCGGCCAACACGTTGAGGCACACGCGATCGCGATAGTAGTTAGGTTGCAGCTTCATGCTTGTTTCTCCGTGAACAGATTTTTAATACAGGTGAAAACGGTCATCAGCTGTTGCTGATCAACGCTGCGCACGTCCACTTCAATCTTGCCTTCGTTAGCTTTATAGCCACGGAAGTAGATAGCGATCTCGCCGGTTTTCAGCGCCTGCACAATGTCGTAGGTCGACCATCCCAGCACCGCTTCGTCGAACGTGATTTCTGCCCGTGCGATATCACGCCCGGCGCTGTCCCAGACGGTTTTGGCGCTGATACCGGTCAGGGTATTCAGACTGTCGATAAACGGCGTCATTCTTTCCACCATCTGCTGCCCGGTGGTTTTCTCCAGCCGCAGGTAGCTTTCGATCGCCTGCGTCAAGCCGAGGATGCCCTCTTTGCCGACCTTCATCGCCCGGCCGATACCGCCGGTTTGCAGCTTCACCCATTCGACGTACTGTTTCTTGCCAATCACCAGACCGCTGGTCGGGCCTTCGATGGCCTTGGCGCCGCTGTAAACCACCAGGTCGGCTCCCATCTGGTAGTAGCACAGCAGATCTTCTTCCGCCGCGGCATCGACGATCAGCGGCAGGTTATGTTTGCGCGCCACCACCACCGCCTGCTCAACGGAAAGAATGCTTTTCTGCACGCAGTGGTGTGACTTGATATAGAGGATCGCCGCCGTTTGCGGCGTAATGCAGGCCTCGAGCTGCTCGGCGGAACACTCGTTGGCGTAACCGGCTTCAACCACCTTGCCGCCACCCAGCGCCACCATGGTATCGACCGGCGCACCAAAGTTGACGTTATGACCGCGCGGCAACACGATTTCGCGCGGAACGGTAATAGGTGCGGAGTGCAGGTTCACCAACAGGTTGGCGTTGTCTTTGACGATCAGCGCCGCCACTGACTGGGCAATGCCCGCCGAGGCGCAGGAAACCACCACCGCGCTTTCGACATTCAGCAAATTGGCGATGTAAGCGCCGGTTTTGTCGACCAGATCCTTGATTTCGAAGTAGTGGTTCATGCCGTAATCCACGGCATCAATGACGTCCTGGCGCGGCGTAGACACACCGAGTGCAGTCATGCGACCTGAAGTGTTGATCACCTGTTTTAAATTATATTTTTCATAAATCGAAGACATGAGCGGCTTTCCCTTCATCGGTTAATAGGATTTCCCCGGCCACCACGGCGGCCAGCGGAACCAGCAATTGTTGCCCCTCGGCCGACTGCCCTTCTGAATCGGCGAACACCTGTGGCCCCTGGCGGAGCTCGAACAGTGTGAAATCGGCATCGCAGCCCGGTTCTAGTCGCCCCTTATGGGACAGGTGCAGCGCCGAGGCGGCATTTTCCGTAACGCAGGCAATCACCTGCGGCAGCGATAGCCCAACGCTGAAGAATTTGGACATCACCGTCGCCAAGCTGTGTACCGGCCCGGCCATCCGGTTGCGGCAGTAGATATCGGAACTGATGGTATGCGGCAAAATGCCGAGCGCTATCGCCTGACGCGCCACCTCGAAGCTGAAGCTGGCGGTGCCGTGGCCAACATCCAGCAGGACGCCGCGCTTTAGCGCACGCTGGATAGACTCACGCAGCGTGCCCGCCGGCGTCAGAATGCGATTCGGTTTGCCGTTGTAGCAGTGAGTGATAATGTCGCCACGGGTTAGCAGATCGGCTATTTCATCCAGATCCGGCGGGTTATTGCCGATATGAACCATCAACGGCAACAGGTTATTTTCTTGCTGGATCTCTTTGGCCAGCACCAGCGGCCGGATGCCGTTCTGGCCAACGACGCTGCTGCTCATGCGCGCCTTGATGCCGATGACAAAACCGGCGTGTTTGTCGATCGCCCGGCTGACTTTCTGTTTGTCGATGTCTGCCAAATCAGCCAGTTCGTTCTGACGCAGCAGGCCGATGCGCGAAATGTTCAGGAAGGCGAAAACGTTGGTTTTGCTGCTGCGCGTCAGCGTATAAAACGCATCCACGTCGTCGGTGCCGGTGCTGCCGGCATCCACCACCGTGGTGACGCCACAGGCCGTCCCGACCAAGTCCGGTTGGTCATGGTAAATCGGCGAAGAGGGGTAGCAGTGCACGTGGGAGTCGATCCAGCCGGCGCTCAGGCGGCAGTTACCCGCCAGATCCAGTCTTCGATGGGCGTCGACGTCGTCGGCCAATTGACCCACTTCGGCAATCTTGCCGTCTTTGACCGCCAGATCCACCAGCCGATCATCCGCCAGTCTGGCGCCTGTGATTACTAAGTCATACATACCGCATTACTCCTTTTACAGCCTGGGGACGGCACCCGGTACCGCCCCAGCAATCACGTTCGTGATTAGGCGATAGCTACCGGGAAAATGGCCCCTAACAGCATCGCACCGAGGATCGCCCCACCGGTGATCGGCTTATTCCAGATATAGAACAGCAAGGCGCCAAGCAGCGAGCCGATACCGATCGGAATGGAAGCGGTCATCGCCGACAAGATGATCAACGGCCCCAGGAAACGCCCCGAGGAGTTACCGGCGCCCATCATCACGTCTGCCCCGTAGGTGGAGTTGCTCTGATTGATGGTAAATTTACGCGCCAAAATGATCAGGTAGCCAATCGCCAGGCCAATCACCAGGCCGGTCACCAGCGAGGCGGCAAAGTTAGCGACCGGGAAAATGATCCCCGCCCCCAGCAGCAGCGCCGGAACCCCCAGCCCCACGCCGGTCTGGATCGCACCGCCGATGTCCAGGATCCCCACCAGCGAACCTTCAATGATGCGCGCAAACAGGAAGCTGGCCCCGAAGGCCGCCACGGCACCGTAAACGCCAGTGTCCATTCCCGCACGCAGCATGGAAACAAAGGCCACTTCGTTAAACGCGCCGATGCCGTACAGGTAGTACATATGTGTTCCGGCGAACACGCCTGAGGAAAGCAGACCGACAAAAATCGGGAATGACCAGTCGGCATACCAGAAGCCTTTTTGGGTTTGTTCTTCCATTATCCAGCTCCTTATTTACCGCTCAGGGTGTTGTGAATGGCGTCCAACCAACCCGGCACGCCAAGGCTGAAGGACTCGAGGACTTTCATGTCGAAGCCGCGGAAGAACCCGCTCAGCACGAACAGCAGCACGATCACCGCCATCATGATCTTGGTGATTTTGTTCCAGCCGCTCTCTTCCACGCCTTTACCGATCAGGATGCCCAGCACCAGCCCCGGTACGGCGTTGCCCATAATCAGCTGCGCCAGGCCGCCGAAGATGGTGCCCCAGAAGCCGGAACGGCGTCCGGCGTCGATCGCCGCCAGCCAGAAGATCACCGGCATCACGGTATTCACCAGCAGGTTTGCTGCCGGCACCAGCACCTTGATCGCCGTCACCTGCAATGCGGCAGGCACGGCGGAAGCGGTGGTATTCAGGAATGCCACAACCAGCATGCCGATGATGCCGCAGGCGATAGCCATTTTTTTCGGATCGTGCAGCGTTTGCGCCAGGTTGCGGTTTTTGACCATCAACGCAGCCGCGCCCCAGTGTGGAATAATGCGGTGGTCAACGTCCTGCGTGAAGGCCCCTGCTGCCACGGAAGACGCCCAGGCGTTGAAGAAGAAGCCCAGACCGAATGAGAAGTGGGAAGCCGGGTCACCCTCGCAGGAGTTCAACTCGCCCAAGGTGCGGAAAGCTCCCATGCCCTGTGTCGTCGGAGCATGGAACATACGTGCGGCGCCGGCCCCTACGCCAACCCCCACCAGTCCGCCGATAATAAGCGACTTAAATAAGATGATTAAAAACATCAGTATACCCTTTGATTTATGCTAACGTTTTTATTTCGCGACGAAGACAACTTTTTCTGTATTGATCATTGTCACGTTCACGGTTATTTCCAGAGCCACGAAGTAGCTTTTTCTTTCGCGCGGCAGAAAGAAAAACAGAAACTTTTCTTTTGTTATTTTCTCTTCTGCTTTTAATACGCTGACATCCTGCGGTTCAATACGCAGCAGAATATTACCGGTAGATTTTAATACCGCGCCCTGCACATTGGCCAAGGCGGAAGCAAAAGCTTTCGCTTTGCTATCGCCCTTACCCTCCACCTTTACCGACGTTGTATATTGTTCTTTCATTACGGGTTGCCGTGTTTTTTGACGTAGGCTTCAACCAGTCTTTGACCCAGTTCTTCTTTATCCATAAAGCCAAAACCCAATACGGTGCAGCCTTCGTTTATTGCCGTCACGCCCTCATCAATGGAACGCATGCCGTATTTGGCTTTGTATCCGTATTTAGTCTGGGCGGTAATGGCACCAGCGCCGCCGCTGCCGCAGAAAGAAATGCCCAGCTGCGCGCCTTCCGCTTTCATCACGTCACCCAGCTTCATGTCGGCCGCCACACCCGGGATAACGATGGCTTTTCCGCCTGCATTTTCAATGCCCTGACCCACTTTCTGACCTTTACCCAAACGATCGCCAATCACTACGGTAATCTGACCCATGGTATTTTCTCCTGATTAATTTAATTCGGTAACTGCTATTGGTTATTATCTTTTGCCACTTCAAAATGGACGGAAAGCAAATAAGCCTCTTCAATCGGAAGAGTGGTGAATTGGTCGACTACCCGCTCCGCCATTTGCATGGATTCCGCCGAAATCTCGTCAAACAGTGATTTATCGACTTCCGGTAATGGCTCGCCGGTTATTGAGCGCAACACCATGGCGCGAATATGCGACTCCAGCATCTGTTGCTGCACCGCATTGGTATAAATATCTTCGGCGTTTAGCATGGCGGTAATATCAGCCAGCACCCGTGAGGTTATCGCCCCGGCCGTGCTGACATCAGGTTGTACACTATTTTCTCTCGCAGCAGATCCATCATTCACTTTTCAGCACCCCTAGATCCAAACATGATTCCGTAAGTCGCACAGCACATCACCTGAATAAGCCGCCTTCTCTGATGCCTTTACCCTAACCCCGGAGAGATATTCTGTGTACTCTGTTTTTTTCCAGTTGAAAGTGGAAATTCAATGACCGTCAGGGATCCATTTCGCAAAATAAGCATCTGCCAGATAATTCAATTAGATTACAAAAAGATATCGCCACAAAAGGTTTCCAGTTGAGCCAAGGGAGGTGAAAAGCTTCGTGATCGGGATCTCTTTCTTTTCCCGGCTTAACCGCCTACTATCGGTAAGACAATTCGACATCAACAACACCCCCGTACCTCTGGCGCGGGGGTTTTGCTTTTGTGCTGTTTTTCCGAATTTATGGGCGCGTTACCCGACGCCTTTTGATTTGACTGGAGAGTGGAATGACCAAGCCAACCATTACTATTAATGAGCTGGATGCGGAACGCCTGGATGCGCTATTGGAACAACCGGCCTTTGCCAACACCGATGTCGCGGCTGCGCTGAACATCGAGCTGGATCGCGCCGAAATTCTGCCGCCGTCCCAGATCCCGGCCAACGTAGTGACCATGAACAGCCGCGTACGTTTCCGCGATCTGCACACGGCAGAAGAACACGTGCGTACGCTGGTTTACCCGGCTTCGCTGAAGGATAGCCACGAACAGCTGTCGGTGATGGCGCCGCTGGGCGCAGCGCTGCTGGGCATGCACATCGGCAACCAGATTACCTGGCAGTTGCCGAACGGTGAAGAAGCGCGTATCGAAGTGCTGGAACTGTTGTACCAGCCGGAAGCGGCGGGTGAATACCACCGCTAAGCGGTTTTCAGGGCGGTGACCAGCCGCCCTTTCTGTCTCTTACACACCGATGGCGATCAAAACCAGGATCAGCAACAGCACGTAAATTCTGGCATGCAGCCGATCATTGACCTTCGGCAGCCACTTCCTGGCAACCACCGTCCCCACGACACCGCTCGTCACCAACTGCCCGAGCAGGGCCAGATTGACGTAACCCAGATAGTGCGGCCCTGTCATTTCCCTCCAGCCCAAACCGACGTACATCAATGCCCCCACGACGGCGACAGGGATCGACAACGCATTGGCCGAACTGACACAATGCCGCATCTCGAACCCATGGCGACGCAACAGAGGCACCGTCATCACGCTCCCCCCTACGCCGAGCAGGGTCGCGATGACACCAATCAGCGGGCCGCCGATCAACAGAGTCGATGGTGAAAGTGCAGCGCGTACCGGCTTAACCAAAAACCCCGGCCTGAACAGACAATCCGCAATCGTCACCAGGATGTAAATCACAAACAACAAGCGCACCGTGCCGTCCGCCAACAGGCTGGAAGCAAAAGCCCCCAGCACCGCTCCCATCCCGATATAAAAAATGAGCGGAACCAGAGTTTCACGCAGCAGGTTGCCGCTGCGCCATTGAGCAAAAGTGGCGTAACCTGCCGTGAAAATCATCACCGCCGTCGAGGTGGCCACTGCGATATGCATCGCCTGACCAGGCTGTTCCCCCGAGGCGCTCACCAGATGGTAAACCAGTGGCACCACCACAAAACCACCGCCAAAACCGAACACGATGGTCGTCATACCGGTAACAAAGCCGGTCAACAGCACGAAAATAATATCCGCCATAGCCGCAGGCACTCCTGAGTAAAGATGTCGAGCGGCAGCATAAAACACCGGCTTTTGGCTTGCTTCATATCAAAGGCCAACTATCATTGCGTTTCGGCCAACTGTTCAGCGAAGGCTTTATGCGCAATCGACATATTGACGATCTCGACTCGGTGCAAAGGCCCGTGATTGCTATTGGCACCGACTACCCAAGGGGTTACCTGCTGCCTATGCACCAGCATCGGCGCGCTCAATTGCTTTACGGCGCCACCGGGGTAATGCACGTGTTCACCCGTCAGGGGAACTGGATTGTGCCGCCTCAGCATGCGGTGTGGCTGCCCCCACAGATGGCGCATGAAGTAAGAATGGTCGGCGTCACGACCCGCAGCCTGTACATTGAACCTGCCGCGTTGTTGGTTGACCCACCACAGGATTGCCAGGTGGTCAGCGTAACGCCGCTGATGCGCCAACTGTTGATGGCCGCCGTCGATATGCCGCTGAATTACGATGAGCAAGGCCGGGATGGCGCGCTGGTTAGCCTGCTGCTGCATGAGCTGGCCAATCTACCGCCTCTGCCACTGCATATCCCTCTGCCGGCGGACCGGCGGCTGAGTGAACTCTGCCAGCAATTCCTGCAACACCCTGATGCGCACGATTCACCTCAGGCATGGGCTTCGCGGCTGTATATGAGCATCCGCAGTTTCAGCCGCCTGTTTCGCGCTCAGACAGGAATGTCCTTCTCACAATGGCGTCAGCGTGCCTGCGTGGTGTTGGCGCTGGCCCAATTGGCCGAAGGCAGCAGCGTGACGCAGGTGGCTCTGGAACTAGGGTATGAAAGCAGCGCGGCGTTTGCCACCATGTTTCGCCGCGTGCTGGGGCAAGCGCCGTCCTGCTATCTGGCTTCAGAACGGCGCGAAAGAGGTTAGCGGAACTTCTTGTGGTTAGCGTCGCGGGTTTGTTTGAAGCCCTGCGCGACCTGCTTGGCTTCGGCCAGCTTGCCTTGATTGGCCAGCGCCAGCGATTGGTCGATCTGACCGATCAGCGTGTCCAGCCCGTGGTGGAAATCTTTTATCTCCGGGCTATCGGGCGCTTTGTCCTCCAGCTTGGGCGGCGTGCTTTGCTTTGCATCCACTGCGGCGGCGCGCATGTTCTGCAAACTTTGCTTCAAGGTATCCGTGGAGTCAGTGCTCAGCACCGTTTTGTAATTGCCTGCGATGGTATCCATATCGTCGGCCAGATCGGCCGCGACCGCCAGTGAACTGGCGCCCAGCAGCGCCAGCGCCATCAGCGCTTTCAGTTTGTTCGACATGCTTGCTCACCTTCCAGTTATTGTTTTAGTGGTCCCCTTTTAGGGCCGTGCGCCGCCATTGACCACGCCATGACGCAGCACAGCCTAAACATAGGCAAGGGAGCAGAAAACCGAAACCGGAGATTTGTAAGCAAGGTTAAAACAGAGGAAGGGGAAACGGCTGGCAACGGGAGCGGCCAGCCGTGGCGAACATTATTGACCGGCGATTTTCATGTCCGGCAGTAAAACGGAGCCGCACTGAATATTGCTGCGGGTTTCGATGTCGCTGCCCACGCTGACAATATTGCGCAGCATATCCTTGAGGTTGCCGGCGATGGTGATCTCGCTGACCGGATACTGGATCTCGCCGTTTTCCACCCAGAAACCGGCGGCGCCACGCGAGTAGTCACCGGTGATACCGCTAACGCCCTGGCCCATCAGTTCGGTCACCACCAGGCCCGTGCCCAGTTGCTTCAGCATGCCGGCAAAGTCATTACCCTGCCCGGCAATGCGCCAGTTGTGAATACCGCCTGCGTGTCCGGTGCTGTGCATACCGAGCTTGCGGGCTGCATAGCTGGTCAGCAGCCAGGTTTGCAGTACGCCATCTTTAACGATGTCGCGCCGTTGGGTGCGTACACCTTCGCTGTCGAACGGCGTGGAAGCCAGGCCTTTCAGCAGGTGCGGGTGTTCTTCAATGGTCAGCCAGTCCGGCAGGATCTGCTTGCCCAAAGAATCCAACAGGAAGGTGGATTTACGGTAAACGCTGCTGCCGCTGATGGCGCCAACCAAATGCCCGAACAGGCCGGTCGCCACTTCGGAAGCGAACAGCACCGGGGCGGTCATGGTAGACAGCTTGCGCGGTGCCAGACGCGACAGCGTGCGGCGGGCACATTCCTGACCCACCCATTCAGGGCTTTCCAGATCGCCCATCGCACGGCCGATGGTATAGGCGTAGTCGCGCTCCATATCGCCATCCTGCTCGGCAATCACGCAGCTCGACAGCGAGTGCCGGCTGGAACAGTAGCTTTGCAGCATGCCATGACTGTTGCCGAACACCTTGATGCCGTAGTGGCTGTTAAAACTGCCGCCTTCGGTATTGGTGATGCGCTTGTCAGCCGCCAGCGAAGCCTGCTCTGCGCGAGCAGCCAATTCGATACCGCGTTCGGCGTCCAGTTCTGCCGGGTGGAACAGATCCAAGTCCGGTGCATCAAACGCCAACAGGTCCTTTTCCGCCGGGCCGGCGTTCGGATCTACCGAGGTGTAACGGGCAATATCCAGCGCCGCCTGCACGGTGCGGGCAATGGCATCCGGGCTGAGATCGGTGGAAGAAGCGCTGCCTTTGCGTTGCTGGTGATAGACGGTAATGCCCAACGCGCCATCGCTGTTGAACTCAACGTTCTCCACTTCGCCAAAGCGAGTGCTGACGCTGATACCGGTAGATTTGGTCACGGCAACTTCTGCCGCATCAGAACCGGCGCGCGCCAGTTCCAAAGCCTGTGAAACGGCCTGTTCCAGCGCCTTGCGCTGTTCTGCAACTTGAGTGACTACTTTCATCAATCTGCCATACTTAATCAGAAAATCGTTGAGAAAAGTGCCGTGGCGGCGTGGTTGCGCGCGGAGTCACGCGCAAAAATCATGTGATTTATACTTTTGAGTCTAACAGGAACCGCGTGGAATTTCGCATAAAGCCGGCAACCTGTTAGGATTAGCCTCTTTTTAACGGAGCCTACCATGAACAAACAGCCTGAAGACTGGCTCGACGATGTCCCGGAGAACACGGACGAGGACGATGACGAGATTATCTGGGTCAGTAAAAGTGAAATTAAACGTGATGCCGAAGCCCTGAAAGACCTGGGGACCGAACTGGTCGAACTGGGTAAAAACGCGCTGGAACGCATCCCGCTGGACGAAGATTTGCGCGCCGCAGTTGAGCTGGCGCAGAAGATCAAGAAAGAAGGCCGCCGCCGTCAGCTGCAGCTGATTGGCAAAATGCTGCGCGCCCGCGATGTAGAGCCGATCCAAACCGCGCTCGACAAACTGAAGAACCGCCATAACCAACAGGTTTCGCTGTTCCACAAGCTGGAAGCGCTGCGTGACCGTCTGGTAGAAGAAGGTGATGACGCGATCCCGTCGATTCTGGCGCTGTATCCGGAAGCCGACCGCCAGCAGCTGCGCTCACTGGTGCGTAACGCACAGAAAGAGAAAGCCGCTAACAAGCCGCCGAAAGCTTACCGTCAAATTTTCCAATACCTGCGCGATCTGGCCGAAACCGCCGAATAATCGCCGCCGTCACCACGGGATGAACCCGATTCATCCCCGGTGATGTGCAGGTTCACCGCTGCTTTCACGGATATTGAAACGCAGGCTGCCTTCCAGTTCTTCTTCCGCCTCTTCAAACAACAGGATAATCGCACCAAAGCGACGTTTGCTGCGGGCATTGAGATGGGTAAACTCAATCTCGACCGGCAGGCCGATATCCGCCGTCACCACGTCCCACAGCGCGTCAAGATTGGCACCAAAAGCCTCATCCAGTGCAAACTTATGCGCAAAATCGCGGTAAAACGCCGGCAGATCGCTAATCTGATTAAAATCGAACTCTACTTTTGCCATCAAGCTCACTCCACCCGAATGAAGTTTTTATAATGGTCACGCGTGACAAAAATCAGGCCATCACTGGAATACAGCAGGCGATCGGCACCACGCCGGCCGCATTGGTAATTGATATCCGCCTCGCGCCATACCCGGCTGCGGGCCGCAGGCAGTTGTCCTTCACGGTTTGAGAAACGGTCGCCACCAATTGCCTTGCCCGGCAGCACCGAACACAGGTTGCCGTTACGTGCATCCCATCCCTGCTCGCGCGCCTGTTTTTTGGTGATGTAATAGTCCGGCAGCCGCTGATGCTGCTGCAGGTAGCTCACCACCCTTTTCTGCTGCGTCAGTTGGTCAATACTCTGGCCTTCGGCCACCGCCGGTACGTTGGTAATCGCCCGATCGTTACCACGCAGTGCGCTAAAACCGGCTATCACAATGGCGATAACTACCGCCACGAGGATCCGCTTATTCATTGCTGTCCCTGAATTATGGCCGACAAGGGTGCACCGGCACCCATGCTAGTTGGATTTATAGATGAAGAGGATGAAGCAGAGATGACTGGTATGTAACGTTTTCACTTCAGGGAAACCACGCCCCACAACCTGCAACACCCATTCAAGCTAATCATGCCATTGTGCAGCGCGTCTGGCACTCAGTGCAACTCTGAAACAGGCCTCTATCAGGCAAGTATAGCCCCGGCAGGGGCGTTTGGCGTATCAGTCGATCAACGCGTGGCGGTAGCGATGCAGCATGCCGGCCAGGCGTTTTACCGGATCGGTAACGCTGAGCGGTGCGTGATAATCCACCAGCTTTTGCTGATAGTCATTCATTTCGTCCAGCAGCCGATCGTAATAGTAAGCGCGCTTCACGTCGTTCTTGGCCGAAACCACATGATCGGCAGTGTTGCGAATCTGCTTGTGGAACGCCGAAAGTTCTTCGCTAACCGGGATCTCCGCCCGCTGCATGCGCTGATGAGCAATGATCAGGTTCAACGCCAGCCGGTATTTGGCAATGTCGTTCGGGAACATCATCAGCAGTTGGTTAAGCTGCTGATACAGCGCCGGCAGATGGTTTTGCCGACGGCGCGACGCCTTGGTGGTCAGTGCCGATACTGCGCTGCTGACAAACTGGTTCAGTAGCGTGCGGCCGGTGCGCTCACGTGAATTATCGCGGATCAGCAACAGCACCATCAACCCCACGCAGCTACCGAGGAACTGGCCAAGCGCACCGTCGAGAAACTGAGTGACGTTGAACTCCATCGGGTTACTCAACACCAAAATGTTGATGGTCCCCGCCAGCAGGCCAAGCGAACCCAGCCGCCTTTTCTGCACTTCGATACCGATGAAAAACGCCAGCAGCCCGAGGCTGAGGCACAGCAGCAAAATACTTTGCTGAGTCGCCGGCAGGATCACCATAAAGAACAGCGAACCGACCGGGATTGCCGCCAGCATGCCCAGCACAAAATCCATTGCGACCATACGCGGCGCGGGGGTACGCATCGCCAGCGAGGTGATCACCGCAATGATCACCATAAAACCGCTGCCGGAGGTCCAACCGGTCCACAGCCACAACAGGCTGCCGAAGGTCGTCGCCACAAAGGTACGCAGACCGTTGATCATCGCGTGATGGCCTTCCGCCGACGTCGGTTTGATCACCACCTCACTGCTCAGCACACTTTCTTCCACCGCACTGATGCTGCTGTTGGTGTGCACGCCTTTAGCCAATAACAGATAACGCGTGGCCGCCCCGACCCAACTGCTGATGGTCAGCAAGGTTTCGTCGGTGCGGTTGGTGGTCAGCACCTGGCGCAACAGCTTCATGCGCTTGTGAATTTCCTGCGGGGTATCCGCCGGCACCATCAGCAGTTCGCGAATATTCTCTTTCACCGCATCCGGATGATTCAGCAGGATTAAATACGTCTCGCAGGCCTGGGTAATCAGCGTCAGCGACAGCGTATGCAACGCCTGAACACGGCGGTTCACCTTTTGCCAGCGTGAAGACTCCATCATCAGATTGCTGCGCATGCCGTTCAGCGCAGTGGTGCTTTTCACCAGGTTGCTCCAGGCGCGGTCAATGTCTTCTTTCTCGGCATCGCTGATGCACATCTGCATCAAGCGGTACTGATCCACCAACAGTTGATCCACCGCGCGATCGATATCCTGCTTGATCGATCGCGGCGAGAACAACAGATCCGCCAGCACTGCGCTGACGATCCCCAGCACGATCTCGCTGCAGCGCTCAATGGCGAACTGCGGCGCTTCCAGCAGGTGGGATTCGCTGGTGGCGACCGTCACGATAATGATCAGCGCGGTATAACCGGCCAACCCCCAGGCGTAAGAATTCTCGACTTTAATCAGCGAGGACAACCAGGTACAAAAACCGGCCCAGATACAGCACAACAACAGCATCACAACGGGCGCACGCGCCGTAGTGACGATAATCGCCAGGCCGACGAAACACCCGATAAAGGTACCGATGATACGCAGCCAGCCGCGGTGGCGGATAGCGCCGGAGAAGGGTTCGCCACCGGCGGCAAAGGCCGGGCCGGCGGCCACGATGGCGGCGGTCATCGCCGACCAGCGTGGCGTTTCCAGATTGAGGTGGAAGCCGACAAACAGGGCAAACACAATGGCAAAGCTGAGCTTGAAGGCAAATCTCAGCCTGATAAAGGTTGGGTTATTCATTAACCGAACTCACGCAGCCGATGCATCAAACGCACAAAAGGCGAGCCGCTGTCGGTAGCGCGATCGTTCTTGCCGGTGATCACCACGGTAGCCGTGGTACCTGCCGGGTACGGATGCAATTGGTCTTTGTCATCCAGCAGAATTTTCACCGGCACGCGCTGTGCCAGGCGCACCCACTCCAGGTTGCTGTCGATCGACGCCAGCCCTTTGCTGTTCACGGTGCTGCTGCTGTTATTGACGGCGGCGGCCACGCTGTCGACGGTGCCATGCATGATACGGTTACTGCCCAACGGGGTAATTTCCGCACGATCGCCTTTGTTCAGACCATGCAGCTTGGTTTCTTCCAGATAGGCCAAAATATAGAAACTGTTTTTCTTCACCAGCGCCACAGCGACTGAACCGCGGGTAATGTACTCACCGGCATGCACGTTCAGGTTTGTGATCCAGCCATCGGCCGGTGCGCGCACTGTGGTACGTTCCAGGTCCAGCTTCGCCAGTTCACGCGTCGCTACAGCCTTCGCCAACTGATGTTCTACGGTTTGCAGAACGTTATTCGCCTGGTCTATTTCTTCCTGCGACATCGCCTGCACGCCCAAGCGAACACGACGGCCCGCCTCCCTTCTTTTTTCCGCTGCCAAGGTCTGGTAGTAGGCCACGTCGGCGTTAGCTTCCGCCAGAGCCTGCTGGTAGCGCGGCTGGTCGATCACCAACAGCACCTGCCCTTTCTTGACCAACTGGTTATCTACCAGCGGCACGTCGGTCAGCAGCCCGGTAACGTCCGGCGCTATTGCCACCACGTCGGCAGTAAACTTGGCATCACGCGTCCAGGGGGACTCGGTGTAAAACACCCAGGCTTTGAATACGGCGACGATCCCCAGCAGGACCAGAATCAGAGTGATCGCGATTCGGGTTATTTTTATTGAAAAATTTTTCACAGCGACCTCAAACGAAAAGACATGAAATCAGATAGAACAAACAGCAGTACAGCGCGGTATTGAACAGCGCTGGATGCCAGACAAAATCGTAGATCCCGGTAGGCTGCAGCAGGCGGCGCAGCAAGAAAAACAGCGCCAGCGAGACCAGCAATTCAAAAAATACCGGGGGGAACGACAGTCCGAAAATGACCATAACCGGAAGCAAACTCATCAATTTTTCCTTATTACTCACTGCACCGGGCGTAACCCTTTATACCCGTCATCTTTCAAGTTGCAGCGCTGTTATCTGCACTCGCTCACCCCAGTTACTACTAAAGTAAGCGCCTGGGGTAAGCGAGCTGGTCGCCTAGCTGCAACTTGAAAGCTATAGGGTATATTTCATTCACATTCTCTTTACATTTTAGCCGACACGCACCACAAATTCCGCCCCAGACAGGTTGTCCAGGCCACGAACCTGAAAAAAAGGTAAACTCTGGAACGTACATCCGCGATAGGGAATGCGAGGATACCGGAGGGATCGGCCACGGCGTCGGCGCCGATCGCACTCGCGCGTTGATAAGGTCTTTCCACCCGACCCCGTTATATTAGCGTGCTTACTATCAACTCATCAACAATCTGTGATCTAAATCACTTTTAAGCCAGAGTGAATAATGGAACGATTAAAACGGATGTCGGTATTCGCCAAAGTGGTTGAATGCGGGTCATTTACTGCGGCGGCGCGCCAACTCGATATGAGCGTTTCGTCTATCAGCCAGACCGTCTCCAAACTGGAGAATGAGCTGCAGGTTAAACTGCTTAACCGCAGCACCCGCAGCATTGGCCTGACGGAAGCCGGAAAAATCTATTACCAGGGTTGTCGTCGCATGTTGTTGGAAGTGAGCGAGGTGCACGAACAGCTGTACGCGTTTAACAATACGCCGACCGGCACGCTGCGCATTGGCAGCTCGTCCACCATGGCGCAAAACGTGCTGGCGACCATGACTGCCGATATGTTGAAGGAATATCCTGGCCTGACGGTGAACCTGGTGACCGGTATTCCGGCGCCGGACCTGATTGCTGACGGGCTGGACGTGGTGATCCGTACCGGTGCGCTTCAGGACTCCAGCCTGTTCTCCAAACGTCTGGGATCCATGCCGATGGTGGTCTGCGCCGCCAAAAGCTATCTCAGCCAGCACGGTACGCCGCAGAAGCCCAGCGACATGGTCAACTTTTCCTGGCTGGAATACAGCGTGCGGCCGGATAGCGAATTCGAACTGATCGCCCCTGAAGGCATAAGCACGCGTATTGCGCCGCAGGGACGTTTTATCACCAATGATTCACAGACCATGATCCGCTGGCTGAAAGCCGGGGCCGGTATCGCCTATGCGCCGCTGATGTGGGTGATCGAAGAGATCAAACGTGGTGAAATCGAGATCCTGTTTAAAAGCTATCATGCGGATCCTCGCCCGGTGTACGCGGTGTACACCGAGAAAGATAAGCTGCCGCTCAAGGTGCAGGTGTGCATCAACTACCTGAGCGATTACTTCAAGCGCGTGGCGGAAGTTTATCAGGAGTATCGCTGAGCAAAATACGGCGTGCCAACGCGCCAAGCAGCAGCAAGGCCAGCATGCCCAGCCCCCAAACCAGCCAGACAAGGTACCCAGCCCAGGTGATCAACTGCGGGAAATAACTTGCCAGCCAATCCCCCAGTTGCTGCAACAACGGTAACCAGCTTTCCAACAGCGCCTGCGGCACCAGGCTAAGCAACCCCGCCAACGGGGGCGCCAGCTCCGCAGAACCCCTTTGTGCCAGCCCCGTCAACGACGGTAGCCAGGCCAACACGCCAGAAGCTCCCCAGGCCAGCAGCGTCCATAACGTCATGGCCGCCAACAGGACGACCAGACTCCATCCTGATTTGGTCATGGTTGCCCTCCGCTGACCGCCGTACCACATTGCTGGCAGAAACGGCTCCCCGGCGGCAGCGGCGCCGAACACCCGCGGCAGGACGCTGACTCCGTTTCGAAAGGTTGGCCGCAGCGGTGGCAGTAACGGGCACCGGGCCGGTTAGGCGCCTGACATTGCAGGCACTGCGGGCCCTGATCGCCATGCTGGTTATAACGGTTACCATGGTGTCCGCCCCCGTGCCGCGAACGTGAGTGGCCACCACCAAAGCCACCTTGTCCCAAAAGCTTTTTCAACATGCTCATCGCACTTCACCTCTCTGCTGTACGCCAGGACTCAATGTAAACCCTGGAGTAAACTCCAGGGTAAAGCGCTGCGAGAGGGATTTACGTTTAATTACATCCTAAGATCAGCAACGCTTTGATGTGGCTAGCAAAAAGCATCATCTGTCATTACCTGGCCTGCTGCCGGTGCGCTATGCTGCGGAGACCTCTCCCTGCATCAGGAATAAAAATGAAAAAAATCATACTGGACTGCGATCCGGGGCATGACGATGCTATCGCCATGCTGCTGGCCTGGGGCAATCCGCAGATCGAGCTGCTGGCCGTCACCACTGTGGTGGGCAACCAAACGCTGGATAAGGTGACCCGCAACGCGCTGGCTGTTGCACGTATCGCCAATATTACCGGCGTGCCCTTCGCCGCCGGCTGCACACGGCCGCTGGTGCGGCAAATCGAGGTTGCGCCCGATATTCACGGCGAGTCCGGCCTGGACGGCCCGGTTTTACCTGAGCCAACGCTGACGCTGGAAACGCGACACGCGGTAGATTTGATTATCGACACCATCATGGCCCATCCGCCAGGCAGCGTGACGCTGGTCCCCACCGGCGGCCTGACCAATATCGCCATGGCAGTTCGTAAAGAACCACGGATTGCCGAACGGGTGAAGGAAGTGGTGCTGATGGGGGGTGGCTACCACGTGGGGAACTGGAGCGCGGTAGCGGAATTCAATATCAAGATTGATCCGGAAGCCGCGCACATCGTTTTTAATGAGAAATGGCCGCTGACCATGGTCGGGCTGGATCTGACCCATCAGGCGCTCGCCACCCCAGAGGTGTGTGCACGCATTGCCGCCATCCAAACCGGACCAGCCAGGTTTGTCGGCGAATTGCTCGAGTTCTTTGGCAAAATGTACCAGCAGGCGCAGGGGTTCAGTGTACCGCCGGTGCACGATCCCTGTGCGGTGGCCTACGTTATTGCCCCCGATGTGATGACGGTGCGAAAAGTCCCGGTAGATATCGAACTCACCGGCACCCTGACACTGGGCATGACGGTAGCCGATTTCCGCACAGCACCACCGCCCGACTGCCATACGCAGGTAGCAGTAACGCTGGATCAGGATAAATTCTGGGGTTTGGTGGTGGATGCTCTAGAGAGGATTGGGGACGTGAAGATTTAATGAACGGTTAACAAGCCGGGCATTACCGATGCCGAACAGCTGGAGCTCACCGCCGCACCGGGGATGATCCGGTTGCGGCGGCGGGAAGTTGATGTTTTTAGGGCATAAAAGCAATAACCCCGGCCAGTTTAAGTTGGCCGGGATACCTTAATCAGTAGATTTAATAATTTATAGTTTATTCTTATTAATTTCATTCACAGTTACTAAAACAGCTTGAATACTTGAGTCAAGATTATCCTCATCCAACCATGAGACACCCTTTCTTCTTAAATGGAACTTTATTGTTGGAAATAACGTTTCATCATCTAACGATATAATAACATTCAAACAGTCAACATAATTTTCACTCCACTTCTTGATTATTGAATTACAAAAAATAATTGAATATTGCAAATACTTCTCACTTACATAATCCTCTATATGGATAGAATTTACAAAACATTCGAAGGCAATTTCATCCTCGAAAACATCAGGGGTAACAGAGTTACAATAAGAAAGTAGTTTTTTAGATAAAAAACAACCATGTAACTCAACAAAACCTTGTTCAACAATATCATTCAACTCATAAGGAAGATTGAGTTTCTCTATATCTTCCCAACAAATAGATTCAAGTTGATGGAGCATTAAATAGTTAACTAACATCTTATTTCTCTCCCAGGTATTTAGTCATACCTTTGTCTACAGCGCTCTTGAAAGCAGGATCTTTCAACTTATCATTCACACTTTTAGGTGCATCAGGGAATGTTTGCGTAATAGGATCATAATAGTACTTGTTATTACTATTATCTTGGTAATGTATTTGGCCTGCTCTCTTTCCTGGCGCAGGGTTCTCAACATCAATTCTCTCTTTCCCTTTACCCATCCACAATGTTTTACTTGGAACAGTTGGGCCATTTATGCCGAGCATAGCGCCATCTTTATTTAGGGTATAATTAGGCTTACCAGCCTTACTAATTCCTCCAAATGCCGAAGCCGCTGCACTCGCAACAATACCTGCCTGAACCTCATCCAGACCATATTCTTTCTGGAGTGCCTCAGAGACTTTATTTGTAGCAACAACACCTTCCGCCTGCATCTGATGCGCAAAGGTCGCCGTCAGATCGTAGACCATCTTGATCGGGATATCTTCACCCAGGGCACGGTCTATCGACTGCTTCACCGCCAGGCTGTCAGCTAGCACATTACCGTATTTCTGCTGGCAGGTTGTCGGACTAGTTGCACAGTCGCTGATAAGCTGTTTCTGCTGCGCGGTACTCAGTTCCTCATACTTCTTAATCACGCCGCCGCAGTCACCGCCGGAAGCCTGACAGGACTTCATTTCAGCCGACCAAGCGTCTACCTGCTTACTGCTCAGATAGTTATTCTCCGTCGCATTCTTACCGGCCTGCGAAGCCGCTACCGCCCCTGCCGTACTGTCTGAAGCTATCCCCCCTGCCAGTCCTGCGGCCAGTTGGCTCAAAGCACTCACCTCCTGCTTCTCACCTTCTGTCAGGCTGTTTATGTCACGGCCCGGGAACCTTATCTCAACTATCACCCGCGCAGCCAGCTCGCCACCGCCCGCACCCACCGCACCGGCTACCGCAGACTGGTTGTTCAGTTGCGCAGTTATCGCCCCCAGTAACGCATGCGCCATTGCGTTCGCTGCCACGTTATTTTCACCGACCCGCGCCTTGATTTCTCTCGCCAGATACGGTGCCGCTCCGCTCGCCAAAGCGCCGGCCAGATTGTTCCCCGCCAACGCCTGCAGCGCGCCCGTTACCGCCTGCGCGGCCCGTTGCATATCGCTGCCGGTGCCGTATTTCTGCATCTCGGCCTGATATTCCGGCGTTTTACGCAACGCTGTCGCATCCAGCCCCGGATGCTTGTCCTTTGCCTTCTGCAAGCCATTGATATCACCCTGGGTGCGGACAATATCCATCGTCTGCCCGGCGATTTCGCCGATCAGCTGCGCCTGCTTCAGCCGGTTCTGCTCTTTCTCCTTGTCGAAGATCGGCCCGATACTGCCATTGGCGTTATCCGTATCCCGGCTCAACGCATTCACATCTTGCTGCTGGTTGGCCCCATCGCGAATAACCACGCTACCGCCCGACACCGCAGCCTTGGTCGTGCCTTCTGCATGCCCTTTATTGCCCGCACCGGAAAGGGCCGCGCCCGCCAGATTGGTCAGCAGATCTGACCCCACCGGGCCGCCGCTGCTGATGCTGCCCCCTTGATGCTCGGCCTTGAAATCCGCCTGATTATGGATATCACTGAAGCCCAGGGTGCCGGTATCAAGACGGTTTTTCTCTGGCGTGGCAGTACTGGCGATGACCGCGCCGTCCAACTGCGTATGCTGGTTAACCTTAATATCATAGCCGCCCTTGCCGGCAAATATACCGGTTTGCTCCTGCACGCTGTCATAATTGCTGTGCAATTTGTCACGGCTCATACTCAGACTCGCCGAGCCGCCAGCACCGAAGATAGCCACACTGACACCACCACTGACGCTGCTTTGTTTGGCGTCATAGTTGTCGCTATCCTGCTGGCTTTGCATTATCAGGTTACCGCCGGTATCCACCTCCACCCTTTCGCCACTGATTTGTGCCCCTGACAAAAGGGTATCCCGGGTACTGCGCATTGACATCACGCCACCGGTGTCTATCGTCGTCTCAGTCCAAAACGTTCCATCACCATGCTCACTGCCCTGGCTTTTGTTGGCATTGGCGAAGACGCTCAATCCCGTCTGTTTTCCCACGCCAATGCTGACGCCGATATTGCCGCCGCTGCTCTTGTTACTTCCTTCGGTCTTCTGAGTATTGGCTGCGCCCAACAGCAATATGTCACGCTCGGCGGCCAGGGTGGTGTTGCCCGCCACTTTAAACTGACTGCCGACAACGACAATGTCACCGCTGTCAGCAGTATTGCCCTTGCCGGTTGCAGTCACTTGCATATTATTACCGGCACTGAATGTTGAACCGGCGATGCTAGTTTGTTCCTGATGCTGTTTCGACGACGATTTCTGGCCGCCAAGAGAAATACTGATCCCCACCATGCTGCCTTCTTCAGTATCGGTATCGCCGACTTTTGCCAGTCGGCCCGCCTGAGCGGCCTGCACGCCGGATAATGCCGCTTTAGCCCCCTGCAATGCAGCCAGTCGACCGTCGGTCTCCTGCTTTGCCTGTTGAGCCGTTGTCACCGCACTATTAATCGCACTGCCCACCGTACCGGACAGCGCCAGACTCAGGCCACTCTGTTTCTGTTCGAAGGCTTCGTCACGACGACGAATATCCTTACCCGGGTCGATATGGACGCTATCCCCCGTCACCGACAGGTTCTTATCCGCAATCACATCTGCGCCACTGATATGCACCTTGCCGCGCGCTTCGATATCCACGCTGCCGCCGGTCGAACCTATGGTGCTGACGCTCTGGCTTTGGGTAGTGCCATCTTCGTTCAATTGATGACGAGAAGATTTACTGCCGATGGTCACGCCGATGCCGCCGCCGCTGAACACGCCGCTGGTTTTTTTCTCGTTCAGCCGGTAAAGGGATTGCTCCTCGGTGGCGGCAAAAATATCGATGTTATTATCGGCCTTTACTGTGACCTGGCCGTCCCCCACTACCGTCGAGCCCCGTACTGTCAGGTCGTTACCGGCGTTGAGTAAAACGTTGTCGCCACTCAGTACCGCTCCTTTCTCATGGGTCGCGTAGTCCTCCTCCACCGTATGGGTGGTGGTTTTGGACATAAATCCTTTTTTGACCTTAGTCTCTTCGAAGAAGCTGTAGTCACTTTCAGCTACGCTGTCCACCACGATATTACGGTCGGCGTTAACCATCAAATCTCCACTTACCTGTGCCTGCGTACCCTCGAAGATGGCATCCTGGCCAGCATCAACGCGCAAACTGCCGCCAGCGATTTCGGTGACCTGTTGGCGTATGGACTCCTTCACCCGCTGCTGGCCGCCGCCGTGGCTTGCCTGATACTCCCGGTTTTCCACGCTGTTAAGATTTACGTCTCGCTTGCCACTCAGAAGGATGTCGCCGTCGCCCACCAACACCGCCCCCTGCGAGTTCAAATCACGCTCGGCATGTAGCGTCATATTCCCACTACTGGTGATGATGCTGCGATCGGCACCGCTGCTGATGCGCTCGCTATTACTGGTTTTATCAATGGATTCCGTGCGATTGACAAGCAGGTTGATATCACCCGTCGCCTGCAGATTCATCGTGCCATCAGAGGCGATCCTCGCGCCGATAACATCGATATTTTTGTCGGCACGCATGATCAACGCATCTTCTGCGCTGATGACAGCAGTATCGCCAACTTCTGTACGCGACAGGGACAACGTCTGGCCGCCCAGAGTCCCTGTGGCATCCCACTGGCGAGCCTGAGTTTTATTGATAATGCTGCCATCCAGACTTTCAATCGCGACCCGCTTGCCGCTGATGGTCGAGCCGATATTGCTGATATCGCCAATGGCGCTGAGCTGCAAATTGCCGTCGGCGTCGAACAGCCCCTGGTTAAGGTTGCTGATAACCGTTTTACTATTAACGTTGAGCCGTTCACCACCTTGTAGCGAGCTGCCGTCATTACGAATACTGCCGCCGTTCAGGTTAACGATATTGCCGGTGATCACGCTGCCGTTGAGCTGGGCTGCGTCACCTTTGGCCAAATAGAGTTTTGGCGCCAACACCGTCTGGCCGTTAATCGTTACCTTCTCCCACCAGACGATGCTTTTATCCAACTGCGCAACCTGGCCCGGCGTCAGGCTAACGCCAAACTGCAAGTTCAGGCCGCTCTGCGCTTGTGCGGCGTTGTCGATCAACTGCTGCATCTGCGCCAAATCGGAGCCGATACCGTCGAGATAGCGCTTGCCGGTCTGGCTGAGCATGGCGTTGCTGATATAGCGGGTATCGAACGCCGCATCCCCCAGGAACCGATAGTCGTAGTCCGGATTAAGTCGCAGCCGATCGAGGAAGTAGGCCGAACCGATAAACTGTTTTTCATTGGTAAAACGGCGGTCGTTTTCACGCGGAGCGGCACCCGGCTGTTGGCCCAGCATGGCGTAGAGATCGTTGAACAGGCTGTTATCCAACTGCCCCAGGCCGTCCAGTTTCGGGTTTGTGGTGATCAGGTATGGGCTATTGGGATCCGCGCTGACGACAAAACGGCCGCTATCCCCGCCCGGCAGTGGGTAGTCCGCCAAGGCTACGGCGTTATTACCCAGCGAGCCCAGGGCAGCCTGCAGGTTGTCTTTCCACTCCGCTGAACCGAAGGCAACGCTCTGATCCGCCGCAAGATCCTGCTGTTGAACACCGCTGATAGCCTCCGGCTGCTGCAGGCTGTCCAACGTTGGTCGTGCCAGGGTATGGCTCAGGCTGCCGGCGTTCGGTGTCACCATGCTGTTGCTGATATCGTCGGTAAAGCGGACGTTAACGGCACCACCGGCCTGGATCACGCTGCGATAAACAGCGGTGTTTTCGTTCTGGTACTCTGGCTGTCCGGTTAAGCGGTACTGAATGGGGGTATTGACGTTATCACGGATGTAATTGCCGCTCTTTTTGAAGTCAGCCAACGAGCGGTGCTTGTCGAAATCATACTGTGCGATTTCGCCGTCATAACGGTAATTCAGGTATTTATTCTGGCTTCCTGCCTGGGTGCTCTCATTATTCAGCGAGCCACCACTCAGCGAAATATCACCATTGGCCAGCATGTCGCTGGCAATATTGTCAAAACGCGTAATGGTGCCGACAATGTCCTTTCCTGCGGCAATTCGCCCAGCGCCCCCGTTCGCAGTGACGGTTACGCTGGAGGATTCAACCAGGATCTTTTTATCAACGGCAGGCGCTTTAGGCGCTAAATAATAGTAATCATCAACGGAACCGTTGCCATGCCCCATGCTGCCGCCGGTGCGCACCGTTTTGATGTAATAACCGAGCTCGCTTTCAGCCAAATCCCCCAGTTTCATATTGACCAGCGTCTGGCCATTCCACAGCGGATCTTTCGCCGTCGTCTGCTTTTCGGTGCTCACCGACCAGCCATCACGCTGATTGAGCAAATGCGCGGTGTTGATCTGAATATTGCCATTTTCGGTCTCGATGGTGCCGGAGGTGTTGACGATCTCACTGTTGGCATTGCCGGCCGCGTCTTTTTGCATCCACAGGTTGTTGCCCGCCAGGACGTCGCCACGCTGGTTAGTGATACGTTCCGCCAACAGTTGCACATCGCCACCGCCGTACAACATGCCGATGTTGAGCAGATGGTTAGCCGCGCTCAGCAGCAAATTGCCAGCGGTACCGATAAACCCGTTATTATTGATGTCGCCACGGCTCAGCAACTGTACCCAGCCCCCCGACTGCAGACTGGCGGTGCTGTTTTGCGTGATGCCGGCGGCTTCGATCCGCACGTCGCCGCTTCCGCCGCGCAAGGTACCGGCATGGGTCAGTTGGCCAGCGCTACGCACATCGATGCTCTGGCCCTGGAGGGTACCCAGCAGCACAACATCGCCGTCGCTGCTCAGGGTCAGCTTTTTACCTGCCGCCAAAGTGCCATTCTGGGTGAAGGCTTCCTTTAACGTCAGCGTAATATTGCCCAGCGCCACCTGTTGACCGTACTGATTCAGCAGGCTGCTCACCAATGTCGCATCGCCACCGCTGAACAGCTTTCCGTTCTGGTGGTTATCAATCTGCCGCGCGTTAACGCTCATCTGGCTTGTCGCCAATAGCGTGCCGGTATTATCCAGGCTGCCTGTCTGCAGCGTTAAATTGCCGCCCTGCAGGGTTCCCATATTATTCAGAACATCGAGCGTAAACCGGGTATCTCCGATACCGCTCAATGTGCCGCTGTTATCCAACCGGGTGCCCCTGAACGTCAGGCTATTGGCCTGCAGCCAGCCGAGGTTATTCAGCGAAGGCGCTTGAAGATCCAGTGCGCCGCCGACGATCATTTTGCCTGAGTTGATCAACTGGCGATCCAACCGCAATACGCTGCCGCCATCTCCCTGCAGATCCCCAGCGTTGTTTAGCTCTGCCGCCTCTACCCGCAGGGTTTCCAGGCTGCGTACCGTGCCACCAGCCAGGTTATGGAATATGCCACTCAGCTTGGCCTCCAGATTTTTCTGCCCCTGCAGCCTGCCGGTGTTGGTCAGTTCAGCGGCTTTTAACGTCAACTCGCCCGCCTGTACATGGCCCTGATTGTTCAAGGTCTGCGCCGTCAGATCCGTTTTCCCACTGGAGAAGATCTTGCTGCTGGTTTCCGTCTTGAGGCTGTCACTGAGATCCAAATGGATCCCTCCCGTGCCCGCCTGCAACACGCCTTTATGATCCAACTGCTGAGCCGCCAGCCTGATGCTGCCGCCCTGCCATACTCCGTCGTTTTCGACTGTCGCCGCCCCTACCGTCAGTTCCCCTTCGCTGAGCAGCTTGCCGCTTACTGTGTTGTTCAGATCCTTTTGCAACTGCAACGCCAACTGCCGTAGACCAATCAGATTGCCGCTGTTGTTCACCGTGTTGGCCGTGACGGTGGTCGCCGCACCCTGCGCTTCCCCCTGATTGCTGATGCTGTCGGCCGAAAGCTGTAATGCGCCTTCGCTCAATACCTTGCCGTCGTTATTCAGCGTAGCAGCCGTCAGTTTCAGTGGCCCCTGGCTCAGCACTTGCCCACTGTTGTGCAACGTCTGTTCAACCGTTGCCGTCAACCCATTTTCCCCCAGGGTGCTGCCAGTGTTGGCCCAACCTCGTACGCCGATATCAATGTTCTGTCCCTGTAGCTTACCGGCGTTATTCAACCGTTCCCCCTGCAGCGCCAACGCCCCCCCGGCCAGCACTCGCCCTGCCACGCGGTTTTGCAGATCTTTCGCTGTAATCTCCGCCAGCCCCTTGGCCTGTATCAGCCCACTGTTCTCCACGTCTTGCGCCGTGAGCTTCATGCTGTTTGCCGCGAGGGTGCCGGTATTGTTCAACGTTGGAGCCTTTAACGTCAGCGTATTGTCCGCCACCAGCTTGCCCTGGTTGTCCACCTTTTCACTAAAGTTCAGCTCCACCCCGGAGGCGCCGATCTGCCCGCTGTTGACCAGGGTAGTGCCATTCACCGTCAGCCGTTTGCCGGCCAGCAGTTCGCCTTGTTGATCGAGCCGATTTACCTTCAGCGTGAAGCCATTATCGGCCTGCAGATGCCCTCGCTGGCGCAGTGAACCACCGCGCCAGTCAATGTTAAGTGCGTTGATTTGGCCGCTGTTATCGGCCGTCGCAGCGGAAAAGTTCAAATTCCCCAAGGTGTTAAACACACCCGCCAACTGCGCATCCTGCGTAATTTTTAACGCCATGCCCTGTTTGGCCTGGGTGCGGGCGCCTGTGGTGGTCGACAAGTTCTGGCTGTCCATCGTCAGGGCGAGTTCGCTGGAAAGCAGCCCACCCAACCGCACGTCATTAGCCTGAATGACAATATCGCTATCACTCAGCAGCGATGAGCCTGCAACTGTGCTCAGTATGCCGCCGTTGAGGGTGATGCCCTGTTTGCCGCTGGCGCTGCCCGCCAGCAAGAATTCCCCGGCCTGTACGGTTAAGGGGCCATCTGCAGACAGGGAACCTGCCACGTTAAGCTTGTCGCGCACGCGCAGCTCAAGGTGCTGCCTGGCCCCGATGGCCCCCTGGTTATCGACGCTTTTGGCCGTAATCCGCTGAACACCGCCCGCTTGCAACTGCCCCCGGTTATCAAGCCGTTCGCCTATCAGCGTCTGCATGCCCTGTGCCTGTATCCGCCCGCTGTTGTTCAGGCTCTGTGTCTGAATGTGGCTGTCGCGGTTGGCGGCCAGCTGGCCGCTGCTGCTGAGGTTATTGGCTTGCAGGTGCAGATCGCGCCCGGCGGTCAGAACGCCCTGCCAGTCGCCGTCACCGTTAAGCGTCATATTGATGTCACCTTCGGCAGTCAGGCTGCTGTCTTTAACGCTGCTCAGGCTGCCTGCGGTCAACTGCAGTTTGCCATCAGTACTGGCTTTGCCTGCCTGCAATTTGCCTGCGGCGCTAAGCTGCATATCGCCTTTGGCGTTCAACATGGCCTTGTCCAGGGCCAGTTCACCCCGGCTGTTCAGGCTCATTGCCTGGCCGGCCTTATGGTTGCCGCTCAGCGTCATTCCTGCAGCCGTAGCATTCAGGCTCCCGTCTGCCAGCGTATTATTCAGCCGCAGTTGCCCATTGGCATCCAATTGAATATCGCCCTCACGCGCGTTGAGGTTGCCGAGGTTGACCCCAACGCCTTTTTCACTGGAGATCAGGTGGATACGGTTGGCGTACATGCCACCAAGCGCACCAGTATCAATCGCCACCTTGGGCGCGTCGCTACTGCCTGCAATCGCCGTGGCCTTGCCGGTAGCATCTACCCGGTTGGCCCCGAGCGTGATGCTGAGGTCCTTGGCGTGCAGTTGCGCGTTAATCTCGGTTGCGCGGGCGATCAAGGCAAATTTTTCGCTCTTGCCGGCGTCCAGCCCGTTACCCTGAATGGTGATTGCCCCCTGGGTGACTTCCAACGCCTGCAGCTTGCCGTCAGCACCCAGCACCGGCTTGCCGGTCGTCAGCGTCGCGTTGGGGGTATTGATAAAGCCGCAGCCGTCGCAGGTGATGCCATCGGGGTTGGCTACCATCACGCTGGCCTGCTTGCCCGCGACCTCCAGGTAACCGCGCAGCTGTGAGGGGTTCGGTGCCACCACCTCATTGATGATGCCCTGCGCTTCCCCGCCGGCCTGCAGGTTGGGGTTGTTCTGGATCAGCCCGCCAAGCTGGCTCTGATTGAGCTGGCCAGTGGCGTTGTTGAGGATCGTCCCCTCTTTGCCAATGTTGAAATCGTTGTATTTGTTATGCGAAATACCAGCCTGGTTCGGCGTGGCAATATTGATCACCGGCACACCATTGGCGGCCTGATCCACTCGGGTATTGCCTTCGGCTACGTTAATGCCCTCGGCCAGTACAGGCAGCAACGGTTGCCCCGCCAGCAATGTGCACAGGGTATAGCTCAGCAGGCGCTGCGTGGTATTAAGGTTTTGATTATCAATATGTTTCATCCTTGAAACCTTCCTGTGCGTTAGCGTTAAATAACGATATTGACCCGGTAATAGACCGAAACACGATCCGGTTTCATTCCATCCGGGTAAGCCAGTGGCCAGCCGACGGTCAGTTGACTGCTGAAATAGCGGCTACGGCTCCCCAGGCCCAGGGCGCCGCCCCACAGCGTCCCCGAGGCATTGGCATCCAGCGCGTCACGGTGCAGATAGCCGCCGTCCACCGCCACCAGGGCGTTAATACTGCCGACATACGGCAAGGTCACCAGCGCCCGGTTAACTTCATTACGCCAGTAGCCGCCCTTGTCACCGGAAAGATACTGCTCCTTGAAACCACGTACAGAGCTCTCACCACCGATGGTCAGACGTTCGCTGCCGTATAAGCGGTGATTGCTCCACTGGCTGTACAGGCTGGTGAGGTAAGTCCAATCTTGCGCCAGCGGCAGGTAGTAGCTGCCGGAAAGCGAAAGTTTATGAAATTCGGCGCGAGGGGCTTCCTTGATTTTGCCGCTGTCGTTCTCTGCCCCGAGCCACGGCACCCCGCGGCTGTAAGCCGGGTTCAGGGTGGCGAAACCGCCCAACAGCTTTTGGCTGTGGCTAACACCCAGCGTCACGCTGGTCAGTTTGCGGCTGCTGCTTTCCAGCCGGGTGTCATTGAGATAATTGCGATTGATGCGGTGCGTGACCCCCAGCGACAGGCCGGTTTTCATTTCGCCGTCACGGAACAACACCCGCGAAACGCCCAACCGATGGGTCTGGCTGTCACCGCTGGAACGCCAGTCAAAGCCCTGGTTGTTGAGGGTAGCCAGGTAGTCGCTGTAGGAATAGTTGTAATCCAACGTCCAGTAGCCGTAAGGCAAGCTGAGGCCGGCCTGCACGCTGCGCGCATTGTGATCGTTGGCAAAATCGCTGCTACGGGCACCGGCGACAAACCATTGATCCGCCAGCCCCAGCAGGTTATTGCCGGTCAGCGATCCGTTGATCTGACCGGCACCGGTACTTTTTTGCCCGCTGTTGTCGAACCCTGCCCCCAGCGTCAGAGGAAACTCAGGTTTGGCGCTCAGATTGACCACCGAGTAACCCGGCCGGCTACCCGGCAGAATTTCTATCTGTACCGGCTGCTGACGCAGTCGGTTGATCTGTTCCATGCCTTGTTCGATATCACGCAGATTAAGAATATTGCCCTGCAGGCCCGGGAAGGCCATTTTCAGCATGCGATCGTCTCGTTGCTCAAGCAGAACGTTCTCCAGCTTGCCCTCCAGCACCAGCAACCGCAGCTCGCCGCGCGACAGATCCTGTTCGGTCAGGAATGCGCGGCTGGTGATATAGCCACGGTTGATATACCAATCGGAGATCTGCTGCACCAGCGTCTGGACTTGGCCCAGATTCAGACATTGCTGCAGATAAGGCTGCGTGAGTTTACGTTGTGCACTGGCGGGCAGATGAGCCGCGCCTTCCAGCCGGATATGGGTGATGCTAAAACAAGGTCCGCCAGCGTTGGCGTTGGGTGTTGCAGGGGTCGGCAAGGCCGGCGTCAGGCTACGTTGCAGCTCCTGCCGCTGCTGCTGGTTTTGCTCCAGCAATTCGCGCTGCTGTTGTTGAATGGTGTCACGATCTGCCGGGCTAAGCAGGTTAGCGCCCGCCGCGGAGGAAAAGAAAATGCACAGCAAAGCTGTCGAAAGCCGTTGAGTCACTGAATCCATTCAGAAGATCATCCGTGTGTTTTTTCAGCATTTTAACGACGGAAGGAAGAATGTAACAAGCTGTGAATCATTAGCTGGAGAGGCAATTAGGGCAATCGATACAGAAAGCTCTTAGGGAAAACCGCAGAAAATAGCTTCAAATAGTTAAATCTAATTTATTGATTTACTGAGGCTGGGAAAAACAGTGGATCGCTCTTAATTTAAGCAAAGCCAACTCATTGCCGTTAATGCGATGCAGGCCGCAAAATGGCGTTTGATAGGGGCCGGGATCCGGCCCCAGGAGACGGTTACGCGGTACCGCCAACGGTCAGGGTGTCCAGCTTCAGGGTCGGTTGGCCGACGCCCACCGGCAGGCTTTGCCCCTCTTTGCCACATACACCAACGCCTTTATCCAGCGCCAGATCGTTGCCGACCATTGAAATCTGCTGCATCGCCTCGATACCGGAGCCAATCAGCGTAGCGCCTTTCACCGGTTTGGTGATGCGGCCATTTTCAATCAAATAGGCTTCGGTGGTGGAGAACACGAACTTGCCCGAAGTGATGTCCACCTGACCGCCGCCGAAGTTAGGCGCATACAGCCCGTACTCGACGCTGGCGATGATCTCTTCCGGCGTCGACTTACCCGCCAGCATGTAGGTATTGGTCATGCGCGGCATTGGCAGGTGCGCATAAGACTCGCGGCGGCCGTTACCGGTCGGTGCAACGCCCATCAGGCGCGCATTTAGCTTATCCTGCATGTAGCCTTTCAGGATGCCGTTCTCAATCAGCACGTTGTACTGACCCGGTACGCCTTCGTCATCGATAGCCAGTGACCCACGACGCCCTTGCAGAGTACCGTCATCCACTACGGTGCAAAGCTCGGAAGCCACCAGTTGGCCCATCTGACCACTGAACACCGACGTACCGCGACGGTTGAAGTCACCTTCCAGGCCGTGGCCTACCGCCTCATGCAGCAGTACGCCTGGCCAGCCTGCGCCCAACACCACCGGCATATTGCCCGCCGGCGCCGCAACGGCAGACAGGTTGATCAACGCCATGCGCACCGCCTCTTTGGCGTAGGCATCGGCGCGAACGTCACCCTCGACGATTTCCAGGAAATAATCATAGCCAAAACGACCGCCGCCGCCGCTGGAGCCGCGCTCACGCTTGCCGTCTTGTTCCACCAGCACGCTGACGGACAAACGCACCAAGGGGCGCACGTCCGCCGCCAGGGTGCCGTCAGTAGCAGCGACCAGGATCTGCTCATATACGCCGGTGATACTGGCGCTGACTTCCTGTACGCGCTTATCGGTAGCGCGGGCCACCTTATCAACGCGATGCAGCAAGGCGATTTTTTCTTCACGCGGCAGGCTTTGCAGCGGATCAAGCAGCGGGTACAGCGCCTTATGGCTGATTTCGCCCAGGGTATGTACCTGGCCGTTGCCCTTGTCACGTACGATGCTGCGCGCCGCCTGAGCGCTCTGCTGCAAAGCGTTCAGGGTGATCTGATCGGCATAGGCGAAGCCGGTTTTTTCGCCGCTGACGGCGCGCACCCCGACCCCTTGATCGATATTGTAAGAACCATCCTTGATAATGCCGTCTTCAATCACCCATGCTTCATGGTAGCTCGACTGGAAATAGAGATCGGCATAATCGAGGCGGCGTTCTGCCAGTTGCCCCAGGACGGAAAACAGGTCTTGGTGGCTCAACTTATTCGCAGCAAGTAACTGCTCACTGACAAACGTCAGGCTCATAATTTTTTCACTCTTTAATGGAGGAGTTTTTTTCAAACGGCGCCGTCAGCGACATCTGGAATCTGTTGTGTTGCAACACCGGCATCTGCTCACGAATCGTTTTGAGGCCGGTAGTGTCAACCCGCACTTTCAACGCCGAGACCGCATCCGCGTTTTCGGCCAGCACCTTGCCCCAACCGTCTACCGCCAGCGAGTGACCCCAGGTGCGGCGAGTCGGGCCATGGCTGCCGACCTGCGCCGGCGCCAGGATCACACACTGGTTTTCAATCGCCCTTGCGCGCAGCAGTATTTCCCAGTGCGCTTCGCCGGTCACGCGAGTAAAGGCTGCAGGCACGGAAATCAGTTCAGCGCCCTGCGCTCGCAACGCCTGGAACAGCGCCGGGAAGCGCAAATCGTAGCAGATGGTCATGCCAAGCCGACCGACAGGGGTATCCACTACCGTGAGCTGTTGGCCATGTTGATAGGTGTCCGACTCACGATAATGGCCGTGGGAGTCGTTAATGTCCACGTCGAACATGTGCAGTTTGTCGTAACGCGCCCGGATCTCGCCCTGATCGTCAAACAGCAGGCTGCTGGTAGTGATAAGCGCAGGATTTTCGCGGCTGACCAGCGGCATGGAACCGACCAGCAACCACACGCCATAGCGTCGCGCCATTTCACGCACCGCGTTTTGCAACGGCCCGTCGCCCTGTTGCTCCGCATGCTCACGATAGGCCGCAGAGTTGGCGAACAGCAGCGCATTCTCCGGCGTCATTACCAGTTTTACCCCGGCATTGAGCTGCTTAATCTGCTGTTCAATCTGGGCCAGGTTATCACGCACCCGATCGCCACTGCACAACTGTAACAACGCAACGTTAGCATTTCTCATGACGCCTTATCCTCCTTTGGCTTACGCAACACCTCATTGATCTTCGGCTGATCCAGGCTGCCGCCGATATGGTAACGAATCAGCGAAATCTTGTTCCACAGCGGCCCCAGCACTTTGGACGCGGCAAACACCGCAGCACCGACAATCGGGTTAATCACGAATGCCGTCGCCACGCCGACGGTGGCTGAAATTTCCGGCGCCACCACCGCTTCCATATCAATCTGCCGACGCGCCAGGTCAATTTGCCCGCTCATGGCAATATCCGCTGCCAGCCCGTCAACCAAAAGGTTATCGGTATGCATTATGCCATCTTTCAACCACGAGGTGCTGCGGATGGAGTCAAAGTAGAAGCCTTTGCCGAAGGTATCGCTGAAATCGAACTGCAGCTTGCGTAACAGGGCATCGAAGCTCACCAGACGCAACAGCTGGCCGGCACGACCGCCGCCCATGCTGTCGATTTCGCCCTTGCCCATATTGATTTTCAGCGCGCCACTCAAGGTGTTCAACTGCGGTTTCCACGGCTGGCCGCGCCAGTAGAGATCGAAATCGACGTCATAAGGTGCGCCTTTCAGCGGCGTGGTGATGCCGAAGAAAGCCGCAGTTTCATCAATTTTGGCACCCAGCAGTTTACCTTTCAGCGAGCTGCGCTCTTCCTGGGCATTCTGTTTCCACAAACCGCTGGCGGTCATTCGCCCTTTGCCGGTATCGACTAACCCGTGCGTCAGCAGGAGGGTATCCCCCTGATTGGTCAAATCCGCCTCAACCTTGCCGAGGTTCTGCCCCATCACCCAGCACGACTTACAGCGCAGCATCAGCGACGGCCAGTCGCGGAAGGAAACCTTGTCTGCGGCCACCTGCGCAGCTGCGGTCGCCGTCGGAGTGCTCTTAGCCGCGTCAAACTGCGGGTTGTAATAGAGATAATTGATATCGGCGCGCCACGGCCCCCGGTCCGCCACCCGCAAACTGCCGTCAACCTCATCGCCCTTCGCGCTGACCAGCGTGGCCCCCAGCTGCTTCTCTGCCGACAGCGTCAGCTTATGCCACGCCTGACCGCCTAGCAGCAGCTGTGGCGTTTTTAGTGCGACGGTGGTCGGGAAGTTAAATCCGCCCACCTTGCCCATACCGCCACTTTGTTTCAGCGCCGGTGCCATCAGGCCCAGCCATTTCTCACCGTCCAGCGGCGGCAGGTTAAGCGTCAGCGATTTTCTGTTCGGTAACGGTGGGGTTCCACTACCAGCGGTTTGCCAGGCCGCCCGTGCCAGCGTGACCTGCTGTTTGGCGAAGGTCCATTCGCTGTTGAATTTGTTTTGTTTGCCAGCACTGCCGGTCAGCATGAATCCATTCAGGCCACCTTTCACTTTTACGCTCAGCGGCAATGGCTCACCCGCCGGTTTATCTAATGGCGAAGGTAAGTGACTACTTACTTTCTTAAGGTCCGCATCAACGCCAATGTCATAGCTGGCCGCGCCCTGATGAGGCAAGACAATAGCCACTTGGCCTTGCCAAGGGGCGCTGCCGCTCAGTGCATCGCTCACTTCCTGCGGGATGCCAGGGAATTTGCCCGGTTGCCAGTCAGCTTTCAGGCCAACGTTGACCTTGTAATCGTTTTTCCCTTCCTGAGTGTTGAAATCCACCGCCACCGGCTGTCCAAACCAATTGGCAGACAGGGTATCGCTGCTCAGGTTGCCGTTATCAAAACGGAACTTGCCGCTGACCTTTTGCAGCTCACTGTCGATAGGCTTCACCAACAGTGAGTTATTGTTCAGCGCGACTTCACCGGTGGCACGCACCAGCTCGCCGTTCAAGGGAATATCGAGGTGTAAGCGCCCACTGACATTACCACCAATCTGCAGTTCGTCCAGGGCCGAGCCCAATGAATCGTGCAGCGGAGTCTGTTTGAAATAGTCATGGATCTCTCCCCCCTGGCCCGCGACCTCGGCATCCACCAACAAACGCTCTTTCAGGTAGTCCGGAATGACGGCACTGACATTTTTGCCATCGACTTTACCCAATTTGGTTTGCGGAGCATTCATCCACAGCCCCTCATTGGCGAAGTCGAGATCGATAGCCAGATCGGTCAACGCCGGCCAATCCGGTTGGAACTGGAAGGTGGAATGACGCAGCGGGACAAACACCTCAAACTGACCTTCGTTTTTGCGGTACGGGAAATGCTGCGGATCGCCGTTGTAGATCAGCGTGGCGTTATCCACCTGCCCACCCTGGATGGCGCCGCTGAGGTAATCCACCAGATGCTTGCCCATCAGGGGCTCAGGGAAGTAGCGCCAGGCGTCCGCGCCGTCGTACAGACGGATACCTGCCAGAATATTCAGCCACGGGTCGCCTTTGGCCGGCTGCTGATAGCGGAAGTCACCGTTAACCCACAGCGATTTGGCTTTCACATCCAGGTTTTGGCTCGCCAGTTCCCAGCCCTGGTCATTGTTCTGCCAGGTCAGAGCCCCCCGCGCGCTGCTGATTTCCAGAGGTGCCCGGAACATATCGCCGTACGGCAGGGTGCTGTTATTGAGATCAAGCTGCAGACGACCATTTTCCACACCGCCACTCAGTGCGCCGGAGAAGTGATTCACGCCGGGCAACAGTTTCCAGTGCTGCCAGCTAACGTCCTGCCAGAGGGCCTGGAAACGCGTTTTTTCCGGTTGTTTCAGCGGGATATCCAACGCCAGCGCGTTGACCTTGCCTTGCGGCTGCAGATCGTTCCAGCGATCCAACACGTCCGGGCTGAGGAAAGAGAAGGTCGGCAGTAGCGCGGCCAGGCGCTCAAGCTGAATGTCAGTGGCGCGCACGCGCAGCTCTTCGGTTTGCCCTGGCCCCAGGAATTCGGTGTTTTCCGGCAACCACAGCGCAGACAGTTTACCCTGCGGCCAGGCCTGACCGTCGGTGGCCAGGTTCAACTGCGGAACGTCCACCTGCCAGCCGGTACCCTGACGGCTGAGCGTCAGCGCCAGGTTGTCCACGTCGAGCCGGTGAGCTTGAGTCCCCACGTTCCAGTTGGCCGCCCCCTGTTTCAGTAATGCACTGCCGGTGGCGATTTCACCATTTTGGATCTGCAGCCAGGCCGCCAGACTGAAGTCTGCGCTTTCCAGCCCGGTATTGGCACGCAGCCAACGGGTGAACCAGGGCTTCATATCGATATTGTCGGCCTGCATATAGACAGTGCCGGTATTCAATAGCCCTTGGTTATCACGCAGATCCATGCGCAGTTGCACCACACCATGCTGACCGTTCAGCGTCGACAGGCTGATCTGCCCTTCTGCCCGGTGACGATCGCGGCCGTTCAGCCAGGTCAACTGCGGGATTTCGAATTCGGCACGCGCGCCGGCGGGCGTCAGGAATGAGATGCGGCTGTCGCGCAGGTCGAAATGATCCAGCTGATGCAGCAGCAAATCGGTGATTTTACCCGGTTCGATGGTGCTACCCTGGTGCTCATCGCCGCCCAGCGTGGTGTTAAGATCGAACTGGAGTTGGTGAAAGGTAAGATCGCGGAACTGCCAGCGCAAATGCAGCAGCGATTGCCACACGTCCAGCGCCAAGGTCACGCGTTCAATCTTCAGATTGCTTTTGGGCAGCGTGGCGCGCACGTTGCGCATTTCAAGCTGTGGGCCAAAAGTTTCCCAACTGCCCTGGATGAAATCGACCTGTACGGGCACGCCGGAGAGGCTTTCAACCTTTGCCAGCAATTGAGGGCGATAGTTGTTCAGTTCAGGCAGCGCCAGACGCAGCCCGCTGATCAGCAACGCCACGATGACAATCAGAGTGGCGCCTGTAGCTAACAAAATCCCAGGCAGTCGCCTCACGCAGTTCTCCTTGCTTCCGCTGCCTGGCAACGGGAATATCTATGCACGATGGGGCTCAGTATGCTGAGCCCCACTCATGTCTGACTTTAGCCACCAACGGGCGAACTACATCATGACAACGTCAAATTGTTCCTGGCTGTATAAAGGTTCGATTTGTACCTTCACCTGCTTGCCCACAAAGATTTCCACTTCGGCCAGCGCATGGGACTCTTCGCTTTTCAGCGCCTCCCCCACCGCCGCAGAGGCGTAAACCAGGAAACGATCTGAATCATAAGCATGGTGCACGCGCACAATTTCACGCAAAATTTCGTAGCACACGGTTTCCACTGTTTTCACCGTGCCGCGTCCCTGACAGGTAGGACAATCGTTACACAGCACATGTTCAATGCTTTCCCGCGTACGTTTACGCGTCATTTCCACTAAGCCTAGCTGAGAGAAGCCGTTGATCGTGGTTTTTACCCGATCTTTACTCAGCGCCAGCTCCAGCGAATGCAACACCCGGCGACGGTGCTCCTCATTGTTCATGTCAATGAAGTCAATGATGATAATGCCGCCCAAGTTGCGCAGCCGCAGTTGGCGGGCAATGGCCTGGGTCGCTTCGATATTGGTGTTGAAGATGGTTTCGTCGAGATTGCGGTGGCCGACAAAGGCGCCGGTATTGATATCCACGGTCGTCATCGCCTCGGTCTGATCGATGATCAGATAACCGCCGGACTTCAGCTCGACCTTGCGCTCCAGCGCACGCTGTATCTCGTTTTCGACGTCGTACAGATCGAAGATTGGCTGGCTGCCGGTGTACAGCTCCAGCTTGGCGGTGATATCCGGGATGTACTCACCGGTAAACTCCACCAGCAGATCGTGGGTCAGGCGGGAATCCACGCGGATCCGGTCCAGCGCCGCGCCGGCGAAGTCACGCAAAATGCGCTGCGCCAACGCCAACTCACCGTATAATTTGTATTTGGTCTGGTTGCGTTTTTTACGCTCCATCACCTTGGTCCACAGGCGTTTGAGGAAAGCGGCGTCCTGCGCCAACTCTTCTTCGCCAATGCCTTCAGCCGCGGTGCGGATGATAAAGCCGCCCAGCTCATCACAGTAACCGGCCACCGCTTTTTTCAGGCGATCGCGCTCGGCTTCACTTTCTATACGTTGCGAAACGCCAACGTGCGCCGCCCCCGGCATAAACACCAGGTAACGCGAAGGCAAAGTAATGTCGGTGGTCAGGCGTGCACCCTTGGTGCCGAGCGGATCTTTCACCACCTGGACCATCAGATCCTGTCCCTGGCGCACCAGTTCGGCAATGTCACGCACGTGGAAATTTTTCTGCTCATCGCCGGCGACACATTCCGTGTGCGGCATGATATCGGAAGCGTGCAGGAAGGCCGCTTTATCCAGGCCGATATCGACGAATGCCGCCTGCATGCCCGGCAACACGCGGCTTACGCGCCCTTTATAAATATTGCCGACGATGCCGCGCTTGGATTCGCGTTCGATATGGATCTCTTGCAGGATGCCGCCATCAATATAGGCAACCCGCGTTTCAGACGGTGTGATATTAACCAGTAGCTCAGCTGTCATGCCTTCTCCTCAGAGCCGGTCGATAATGGCAGCGCCCATCAACCGGTTCTTACATCACGTAATGCGACAAAATTACTGAGCAGCTCATGTGTTTCGACTAACGGCAGGCCCATCACCGCATGATAACTCCCGGTTATCGTTCTGACGAAACAACCACCCTTTCCTTGAATTCCGTAGGCGCCCGCTTTATCCATCGGCTCGCCCGTAGCAATATAGTCGCAGATATCCTGCTGTGACAGGTTGCGGAATGTCACGTCCGTCACCACCAGTTGGCACAGAACGTCATGGCGATCGGCGATCGCCACCGCAGTCATCACTTGATGCTGTTTACCCGACAGCGCCGCCAGCATTTGTGCCGCGTGCGTCTCGTCCTGAGGTTTTTCCAACACCCGGCCATTGAGCACCACAATGGTATCGGCACCCAGCACCGGCCACGCCTGCGGTGCCAGCGCCACGCCGGCTTTGGCCTTATCCTGCGCCAAACGGCGCACATAGGCTTCCGCGGATTCCCCTTCCTGCCGCTGCTCTTCGGTATCCGTCAGGATAACTTCAAAGGGGACGTCCAACAGGGTCAGTAATTCATGTCGACGGGGAGAGCCGGAGGCCAGATAAAGCGAAGTCATTGTTATACCCTTACTGTACGGCGAACTGACGGCGAATTTTTCGCATCAACAGGAACAACCAAGGCCACAGGATGCCGTTTACCACACTACTCCAGAACACCTCTGGGCGGAAAGAAACGTTGATCACTAAAAACTCGGCCCAGAACACCACAACGTCCATCGCCAGTGACAGCAGCACGACGATCAGCGCCTGTTGCCAGAGCGCCATATTGCGGAACAGTTGGAATTTGAACGCCACAAGATAGGCAATAATACCTAACGCCAGCGCGCGTACGCCCAGCGTGGAACCGAGGATCAGATCCATAATCAGCCCCAGCACGAAGCCGGTGCCGACGTTAACCCGATGAGGCAACGCCATCACCCAGTAGATCAGGATCAAAGCCAGCCAGGAGGGACGGAACATGTAGATCTGTTCCGGCCACGGCATGATTTGCAGCACCAGCGCCACCAGGAATGACAGCCAGATTATCCAGCGCCCGTTGCTGCGGTAACGATTCATTGCGTGACTCCCGCAGCAGGAGCAGCGGTTTGTACCGCGGCCCCGGTTGCCGGAGCAGGCAGAGGCAGTTGCGGCCCCACCGCATCAGCCGGCGGCAGAACCTGCGGCATCATCTGCATCAGACGCTCATTGGCGACGCGATGAACTTCATCGGGCGGCAACGGCATGTCGCCGTTACGATCGGCCCCCCACAGCAGCAGCAGATAGCGCAAGCGCTGTAACCCTGCGGTTGGTCGAGCCTGAATCACGGTATAGGCGCGCTGATTATCCACTTTGACCGAGGACACCACCGCCACCGGATAGCCTTCAGGGAAGCGACCACCAAGGCCGGATGTGACCAGCACATCACCCACGCGGATATCGGTATTGTTCGGCAGATGTTCAAGCTGTAAATCGTCGGCACAGCCGCTGCCTGCGGCGATCACGCGGATATCGTTGCGCAGCACCTGAATTGGCAGCGCATGTGAAGCATCGCAGATCAGCAACACGCGGCTGGTGACTTTAGCCACCGCCACCACCTGGCCCACTACGCCTTTATCACTGATGACCGGCTGGCCTTCATAAACGCCGTTATCCGATCCTTTGTCGATCACTACCTGATCGCTGTAAGGATCCGAGCCGGTCGAGATCACCTGGGTGACCATTTTGTGTTCGTCCTGGCGCAGCGGCGAGCCTAACAGCTCACGCAAGCGGGCGTTTTCCTGCTTGAATTGGCCAAGAAGAAGAATATCGCTGTTTTTCAGCAGCAGTTCCTGCCGCAGAGCCCGGTTTTCCAGCTCCAGCTGTTGGCGGGTAGCCAGCGTTTCTGAAACGCTGTCCAAAACTTTACGTGGCCCATTGGCCAAAAAATAGAAAGGGCTGACGGCCGTGTCCATGTAGTTACGTATTTTCACGAACGTACCGAGACGGCTATCGGCAACGATCAGGCCAATGGCCACGATCACCGCCAAAAAAAGTCGTAGTTGCAGGGAAGGCCCCCTGCTAAAAATCGGCTTCATAAATTATGCGTGTTCCTCGACAACAGAAAGAGGAACCGTACCTGATTTTCGCTTTGCGCATTCACCCGATACGATTCCTCCTTCTTGGGGCTGACTATTCTTCGCTGAACAAATCGCCGCCATGCATGTCGATCATTTCCAACGCCTTGCCACCGCCGCGGGCTACGCAGGTCAGCGGATCTTCTGCCACGACCACCGGAATGCCGGTTTCTTCCATCAGCAGGCGATCCAGGTTGCGCAGCAATGCGCCACCGCCGGTCAACACCATGCCGCGTTCGGAAATGTCGGAAGCCAGCTCTGGTGGACACTGCTCCAGCGCCACCATCACCGCACTGACGATGCCGGTCAACGGCTCCTGCAGCGCTTCAAGGATTTCATTGGAATTCAGGGTAAAGCCACGTGGCACGCCCTCAGCCAGGTTACGGCCGCGAACTTCGATTTCATGCACTTCATCGCCCGGATAAGCGGAACCGATGCCATGCTTGATACGTTCGGCAGTTGCTTCACCGATCAGTGAGCCGTAGTTACGACGCACGTAATTAATGATAGCTTCGTCGAAACGGTCACCACCGATACGTACAGAAGAAGAGTAGACCACACCGTTCAGTGAGATCACGGCCACTTCAGTGGTACCGCCACCGATATCCACCACCATGGAACCTGTCGCTTCAGAAACCGGCAGGCCGGCACCGATTGCGGCAGCCATAGGTTCTTCAATCAGAAACACCTCACGCGCACCGGCCCCTTGGGCAGATTCGCGGATGGCGCGGCGCTCAACTTGAGTTGCGCCAACCGGCACACACACCAGCACGCGCGGGCTTGGCCGCATGAAGCTGTTGCTGTGAACCTGTTTAATAAAGTGCTGCAGCATTTTTTCGGTCACGAAGAAATCGGCGATCACGCCGTCTTTCATCGGACGAATAGCCGCGATGTTGCCGGGCGTACGCCCCAGCATTTGTTTAGCCTCATGACCCACGGCCGCAACGCTCTTGGGTGAACCGGCACGATCCTGGCGAATGGCAACCACCGACGGTTCGTTCAGTACAATGCCTTGCCCTTTAACATAAATCAGGGTATTGGCGGTACCCAAGTCGATGGACAAGTCATTGGAAAACATGCCACGAAATTTCTTAAACATAACTAAAGGATAATCCTGCAAGCTGGGGGCGGAAAATAAAATCCGCCTACTTTACCAACCACACGAAGCAGCGACAAGGCGCAAAAACGTTCTACTTCGGTGAAAAATAGTCTGTATTGTTTCTGCTCGAATGCACGGAAATTGGATGAGGCCTGAATTCCCTGAACAAAGGCTCAGTTTACCACCCTGTCAGCGCACGAAACGGCGTAACACAGCTCATAAAATCTAACATATTCCCTGATTGCCGCTGGTGGTAAGCACCTACCAACGTTCAACAGAAAAGGACTGACAAGAGCCTATATCAAATAGGCGTCATTGTCGCAGGCAGTTTGGGGGTTATCCCAAAATGACAGAGAAAAAAGCCCAGATGAATTGGCGCTCATTCTACGTTAATTTTTGTTCGGTATTCAGGTTAAACACGATAACGACGCGAATATTTTTTACGCCCGACGTCTATCGGTTCCGGCGACGCGAAAAAGTCGCCCTGTCCACCGAGGATCCCCCGCTCTTTCAGCGTCTGCCACTCATTACGCGTCCGCACGCTGGCGGCGAAAACCTGAGTGCTGGTGCCTTCACAGGCGCCGGTCAGGCTCTGAACGAACAGCTGATTTTCATCACGCTTATCAATACTCCGCACCAGACCCGGATGGAGCTTAACCAATTCCACCGGTAAGGACTTGATATAGGAGGTACTTACCACGGTTAACCCGGCCTGGGACACCGCCAGACGACAGCCCAGCCCTGACAGTAACTTCAGTACCGGACGTAAACGGTCGATATGTTGACACACGTCTGCCTCTGCAAGTTCAATCAGAATTCGCCGACGATGACTTTTTTCACACTGTAACAGGCTATCACGCAGCCAACGCTGGAAACTACGCTGCAACAGTGAGTCTACGCTCAGCGTAAAGGCCAATGTCTCTTCGGGCCACAGCGTCAGTAAAGGAAGAATACGGCTCAGATGTTGACGATCGTAGCTTTCCGCCAGCCCTAACTGCCGCACCAGAGGCATATACTCCGATGGCAGCAGTTCCTGGGTGCCATCGTAGATCCGGCTCATGATCTCACGGTGATGCACTTCCCCTTCTACCGTCACCGCCGGTTTCTGATACAAACGCGGGCCTCCCCGCGCCAGTACCTGCTCCAGCAGGGTGCGCCACTTGACGCTGCCGCGCCCTTTTTCCGGCACCTGGCTGTCATAAACGTACCAGCCGTTTTCGCCTTGCAACGTAGCATGGCGCGTTGCCTGCTCCGCGTAATCGATCACCTGTTCGGTGGTTTGTCCGCTGCGGTACGCCACGATGCCAATGTGCAGGAATGCTTCACGATCGATAAGCGCCGTTGAAGGCAAGGCATCAATCGCGTTCACCAACTGCGAAGCAATGCCATCCGCCTCTTTCAGGGTTCGATGCGGTAACAATACGGTGAAATCGCTGTGGAAATAACGTGCCAGCAGCGCCGCCGGATAACGCATCACGAAGGTCGACAACAGATTGACCAGCGAGTACATCAGTTCCTGCACCGCGCCGTTGCCGTGAATTTCCCGCAGCGTGTCGAAATCGGGCAACCGCACCATCATCACAATGCCGTGCGAGCCTTCCTCTTCCAGTTGAGTGGTCAGTTGGTTGTCGAAGAACAAGCGGTTGTTGAGGCCGGTTTTCGCGTCCTGAGCGGCAAAGGCGCGGATCAAGGTATCGACCCGGCTGCGCTCCTCGCGCGCTTCCGCCAAATCTGCCAGCAAGCGATCGAGCGCGCCACTGACGTTCGCCGGCCATTCGCGCATATCGCCCTGCATCACGCTCTCTCTTTCACCGTTAAGAATGCGCCGTGCGCGGCGTTCCAGCCGATCCTCTCCGTCGGCCTGATCGCGCAGCCAGCGCAGGCTAAACAGCAAGATCACCACCATCACAACGATCGAAAGCGTCACGGCGGCGGTAGATTGCAACGAGCGTACGTCGCTGGCGAAGGGATCAACATAAGTGATATGCAGTGAAGCGCCGGGATGCTGCATCAGCGGCAGAGCCACCTGCCGGTAGCCATTAAGCGATTCCCAGGGCAGCTTCAGCGTCTGCAATTTATAAGAGAGGAGATTGCTGTGGCTGGTATCCACGCTGACAGCCACAATGCCCAGGGGGCGCATTACCAGCGGCAACCAGCGTTTCTGTTCCTCTGGGGACTCATGCAGCATCGCCTGATCGAGCGAGGTCATCAGCGACTCGAAGCGGCGTTCCAGACGATCCTGAGTGACGTAAAAGAAGCTGTATGAGCAGCCCATCAGCATCAAAAACATCGCCAAAGCAACAAGCAAGGTGATCAATGCAGAGAGTTTGGTGGTGAATCGCATCCCTGTGCCTTGTCCGGTATGGTTACGTGAGTTTTCACCTTTGGAAGTATAAAGGCCCCGAATCCGCTCAAATGAATCCAACACAATATCCTGATTTTTTTAATGAATAGCGGGTACCGCTCCGGCGATACCCGTTGTCGGTTCACGCCACCCAAGCTACCAAGCCTCGACAACGAAGAAAACCTTCAATCACCCTTTTTTGTCTTTTATCAGGACATAAATTTCTTATATGCATATAGTCAATTAAATCTGGTTCAGCCATCCATGGCAAAAATGCAAACAAGAGGAAGAGTGACATGCGTGCACTGTTATTGGAACAACAAGGCGATCAAACTCTGGCTCACATTAAGGATATCAGCAGCGATCTGCTGCCCGGCGGCGATGTCCTGGTAGACGTCAACTGGTCCAGCCTCAACTATAAAGATGCGTTGGCGATCACCGGCAAAGGCAAGATCGTGCGTAACTTCCCGATGGTGCCAGGCATCGATTTCGCCGGTACGGTACGCGAAAGCCGCGACGATCGTTTTAAAGAAGGCCAAAGCGTGGTGCTTACCGGTTGGGGCGTGGGTGAAAACCACTGGGGTGGCCTGGCCGAACAGGCACGAGTCTCAGGCGAATGGCTGGTGCCCTTGCCAAACGGGCTGGATGAACGCAAAGCGATGATCCTGGGTACCGCCGGCTTTACCGCCATGCTGTGCGTGATGGCGCTGGAAGAAGGCGGCGTACACCCGGATGACGGCGATATTCTGGTTACCGGTGCCAGCGGCGGCGTGGGCAGCACAGCCATCGCCATTCTGGCGGCGTTGGGCTATCACGTCACCGCCATCAGCGGCCGCGAGAGCAATACCGAGTATCTGAAAGCGCTGGGCGCCAAAGAAGTCCTGTCGCGCGACGGCTACCTGGAAGCCCCGCGTCCGCTGGAAAAGCAACTCTGGGCCGGGGCAGTCGATACCGTTGGCGACACGCTGCTGGCACGAGTACTGGCGCAGATGAATTATAACGGCACGGTCGCCGCCTGTGGCCTGGCCGGTGGCTATCACCTGCCCACCACGGTGATGCCGTTTATCCTGCGCAACGTTCGCCTGCAGGGCGTGGACTCGGTGCATACGCCACTGCATCGCCGCCAAACCGCCTGGGAACGGCTAGCCGGTATTTTGCCGGACAGTTTCTACCAACAGGCCACCCAGGAAATCACTTTGGAACAGGCACCGGCCACCGCCGCCGCGCTGCTGAATCATCAAGTGACCGGTCGCACTCTGGTTAAAATCCGCTAAAGCTTAAATCGCCCCCCGGCAACGGGGGGAACATCCGCCTGCGAAATTTCATATTTTCCCGCGCCCTCTCGCATATGGTCTGATTTCACGCCATGCTTACAACACAGATACCCCAGCATACTGTAGGGGCGTTGCATGCTGCGTCCGCGTTAATCGGGCTCAGAAGGTTACCCCCTACAGTCACTCTGACGGGAGCAGGTTTGAGTACCCGCACCTGAAAGGCGGCGGGGATGAAACGCGGAGAAAACACCATGAGAAAGCCCCCTAAATTGACCGAAGCCGATGTCACGCCCGAGAGCGTGTTCCATCAGCGGCGCAAAGTGCTGCAGGCGTTGGGTATCACCGCCGCGTCGCTGGCCTTGCCGCATAATGCGCAGGCCGATTTGCTGTCATGGTTCAAAGGCAACGATCGGCCCAAGGCCCCCGCCGGCAAACCGCTGGCATTCAGCAAGCCTGCGGCCTGGCAGGCGCAACTGGCCATGACGCCGGAAGACAAAGTCACCGGTTACAACAACTTCTACGAATTCGGTCTGGATAAAGCCGATCCTGCCGCGAATGCCGGCGGCCTGAAAACCGAAGGCTGGAAAGTACGTATCGACGGCGAAGTCGCCAAACCGATCACATTGGATATCGATGACTTGATCAAACGCTTCCCGCTGGAACAACGCATCTACCGTATGCGCTGCGTGGAGGCCTGGTCGATGGTCGTGCCCTGGATAGGCTTTGAGCTGGGTAAGTTGATCAAGCTGGCGGAGCCGAACAGCAATGCCCGCTACGTCGCTTTCCAAACGCTGTACGATCCGGAGCAGATGCCGGGCCAGAAGGATCGTTTTATCGGCGGTGGGCTGAAATACCCTTATGTTGAAGGGCTGCGTCTCGATGAGGCCATGAACCCATTGGCCCTGCTGACCGTCGGCGTATACGGCAAAACGCTGCCGCCGCAAAACGGTGCGCCGCTGCGGTTGATCACCCCCTGGAAATACGGCTTTAAAGGCATTAAGTCGATAGTCCATATCCGTTTGGTGCGCGATCAGCCGCCCACCACCTGGAATGAATCTGCGCCGAATGAGTACGGCTTCTATGCCAACGTAAACCCGAACGTCGATCATCCACGCTGGTCACAGGCCACCGAACGCTTTATCGGTTCCGGCGGCATCCTGGACGTTAAACGCCAACCCACGCTGCTGTTTAACGGCTATGGCGAACAGGTAGCGTCGCTGTACCGCGGCCTGGATCTAAGGGAGAATTTTTAGGTGCGTTTAACTCCGGCTCATATCAAGTGGATTAAGGTCGCCATTTATCTGGCGGCATTCTTGCCTTTTCTCTGGCTGGTGCTGTCGGTGGACCAGGGTTGGTTCAGCGCCGATCCGGCCAAAGACATTCAACACTTTACCGGCAGAATGACGTTGAAACTGTTGCTGGCGACCTTGATGATTGCGCCACTGGCGCGCTATGCCCGGCAACCGCTGCTGATTCGCTGTCGTCGTCTGGTGGGACTATGGTGTTTTGCCTGGGGCACGCTGCATCTGATAAGCTATTCGACGCTGGAGCTGGGGCTGAGCAATATCGGCCTGCTGGGGCGTGAACTGGTCACCCGCCCTTACCTGACGCTCGGCATTGTCAGTTGGCTGATCCTGCTGGCGCTGGCCGCAACCTCCACGCTGTGGGCGATGCGTAAACTGGGGGCCAAATGGCAGACGTTGCATAATCTGGTCTATCTGGTGGCGATCCTGGCACCGATTCACTACCTGTGGTCGGTAAAAACCTTTTCGCCGCAGCCCTTCATTTATGCTCTGCTGGCCGTCGCGCTACTGGCGCTGCGATACAAGAAATTCCGCAATTGGTGGCGTTAAAAGCCGGAACTTTTCTGTGTTCTACCCCTCATAATGCAATATCGCCCTGGCCAGTTTACTGATTTAGGGTTGAATATCTTCGCTGATAAGACCAGTATTTAGCTGCGAATTGCTACGATATCGTTATAATGCCCGACCTTGTTCCTGTTCTCAGGGTGAATTTTCCCCTTAATAGGTGACAAATCTGTGACGTCGGGTTATTTTCTACGATGATGGTTTTATTGCCGGAGATACCAGCACAATGGCGGATAAGTTTCACATTTTGCTTCTGAACGGCCCCAATCTGAATCTGCTGGGGACGCGTGAGCCGGAGAAGTACGGCAGCACGACGTTAACAGAGATTGTTAACGGATTGGAAAACCAGGCATCCGCACTGGATATTACCCTGAGCCATCTGCAGTCTAACGCCGAACATGCGCTGATCGACCGCATACATCAGGCGCGCGGCAACACAGATTTTATTCTGATTAACCCTGCCGCGTTCACGCATACCAGCGTGGCGCTGCGTGATGCATTGCTGGCGGTGCAGATCCCGTTTATCGAGATCCACCTCTCCAACGTGCATGCCCGAGAGCCTTTCCGCCATCACTCTTACCTCTCCGATATTGCGGTAGGCGTGATTTGCGGCCTCGGCGCGGATGGCTACACATTTGCTTTACAGGCAGCGGTTAACCGTCTGTCGAAAACCCACTAATTGCTACGCAAAAGAGTACGGAATCACACTCATGGATATTCGTAAAATCAAGAAACTGATCGAACTGGTTGAAGAATCAGGTATTTCTGAACTGGAAATTTCTGAAGGCGAAGAGTCAGTTCGCATCAGCCGCGCTGCTCCAGCGCAGGCTTACCCAATGATGCCACAGGCATACGCAATGCCGGCACAGCCGCAGCCAGCACTGGCTACCGCCGTTGCCAGCGCGCCAGCCGAAACGCCTGCAGCACCAGCGGCCATGAGTGGCCACGTCGTTCGTTCCCCAATGGTCGGTACTTTCTACCGCACGCCAAGCCCGGATGCGAAAGCCTTCATCGAAGTCGGCCAGAAAGTGAACGCCGGCGACACTCTGTGCATCGTTGAAGCAATGAAAATGATGAACCAGATCGAAGCGGACAAATCCGGCGTGGTGAAAGCCATCCTGGTAGAGAACGGCCAACCGGTAGAATTTGACGAGCCACTGGTCGTCATCGAATAACGAGGCGAACATGCTTGATAAAATTGTTATCGCCAACCGTGGCGAGATCGCGCTTCGTATCCTGCGTGCTTGTAAAGAGCTGGGCATCAAAACCGTTGCCGTGCACTCGACAGCCGATCGCGATCTGAAACACGTACTGCTGGCTGACGAGACCGTGTGTATCGGTCCTGCGCCATCGGTAAAAAGTTACCTGAATATCCCGGCAATCATCTCTGCGGCTGAAATCACCGGCGCAGTGGCGATCCACCCGGGCTACGGCTTCCTGTCTGAAAACGCCGATTTCGCCGAGCAGATCGAACGCTCCGGCTTTATCTTCATTGGCCCGAGAGCCGAAACTATCCGCCTGATGGGCGACAAGGTTTCTGCCATCAATGCCATGAAGAAAGCTGGCGTGCCTTGCGTACCTGGCTCTGATGGCCCGCTGACCGACGACATGGATAAAAACCGTGCCTTCGCCAAGCGCATCGGCTACCCGGTTATCATCAAGGCATCCGGCGGCGGCGGCGGTCGCGGCATGCGCGTAGTGCGCAGCGACAAAGACCTCGAGCAATCCATTTCCATGACCAAGGCGGAGGCCAAAGCGGCTTTCAACAACGACATGGTTTACATGGAAAAATACCTGGAAAACCCACGCCATATCGAAATTCAGGTGTTGGCGGACGGTCAGGGTAACGCCATCTATCTGGCCGAGCGCGACTGCTCCATGCAGCGCCGCCACCAGAAAGTGGTTGAAGAGGCTCCGGCACCGGGCATCACCAGCGAAATGCGCCGTTATATCGGCGAGCGCTGCTCGAAGGCCTGTGTGGAAATCGGTTACCGCGGCGCGGGCACTTTCGAGTTCCTGTATGAAAACGGCGAGTTCTATTTCATCGAAATGAACACCCGTATTCAGGTTGAGCATCCGGTTACCGAGATGATCACCGGCGTGGACCTGATCAAAGAGCAGCTGCGTATCGCTGCCGGTCAGCCTTTGTCGATCAAACAGGAAGAAGTGAAGGTTCACGGCCACGCGGTGGAATGCCGTATCAACGCCGAAGACCCGAACACCTTCCTGCCTAGCCCAGGCAAGATCACCCGTTTCCATGCGCCAGGCGGTTTCGGCGTGCGTTGGGAATCTCATATTTACGCCGGTTATACCGTACCGCCGTACTATGATTCCATGATCGGCAAACTGATCACCTACGGTGAAAACCGTGACGTGGCGATTGCCCGCATGAAGAACGCCCTGGCTGAGCTGATCATCGATGGCATCAAAACCAACGTTGAACTGCAACAGCGGATCATGAGCGACGAAAACTTCCAGCACGGTGGCACCAACATCCACTATCTGGAGAAAAAGCTCGGTCTGCAGGAAACCTAAGGCAGGCTATTCGCATCGCCTGACAGAAGGCCGGTTAATCACCGGCCTTTTTCTTTACTGCTTTGGGTCACTCAATGGATGATCAAATCCATAATAGTTGTATACCCTAAATAATTGGAGTTGCATCAAGGCGGCAAAGGAGCGCATCCCGATGAGCTTACTGTAGTAAGTGATTCGGGTAAGTGAGCGCAGCCAACACAGAGGCAGCTTCAAGTATGACGGGTATATTGGAGAAACGGATGGACACACGTTTTATTCAAGCTCACCGCGAGGCGCGCTGGGCTCTGGGCCTGACGCTGCTTTATCTGCTGGCCTGGTCGCTGGCAGCCTATCTGCCGGACAGCGCATCCGGTATTACTGGTCTGCCGCACTGGTTCGAAATGGCCTGCCTGTTGGTTCCGCTGCTGTTCATCGGCCTGTGTTGGCTAATGGTACGCGGCATATTCCGCGATATTTCGCTGGAGGACGGCGATGCAAACTGAAGTCATTCTGCCGCTGGTCGCCTATCTGGTGCTGGTGTTCGGGCTGTCGGTTTACGCCTATAGCCGACGCCAGAGCGGCAACTTCCTCAGCGAATATTTTCTGGGCAACCGATCGATGGGCGGCTTCGTACTGGCCATGACCCTGACCGCCACCTATATCAGTGCCAGTTCCTTTATCGGGGGCCCCGGCGCCGCCTATAAATACGGCCTTGGCTGGGTGCTGTTGGCGATGATCCAACTGCCGGCGGTTTGGCTTTCACTCGGCGTGCTGGGCAAGAAGTTTGCCATTCTGGCGCGCCGCTACAACGCCATTACCCTGAACGACATGCTTTACGGCCGCTATCAAAGTCGTCTGTTGGTCTGGCTGGCCAGCCTCAGTCTGCTGGTGGCGTTCCTGGGTGCCATGACGGTGCAGTTTATCGGCGGCGCGCGCCTGCTGGAAACCGCCGCCGGTATTCCTTACGACACCGGTTTGCTGATCTTCGGTATCAGCATCGCGCTGTATACCGCCTTTGGCGGCTTCCGCGCCAGCGTGCTCAATGACGCCATGCAGGGGCTGGTGATGCTGATCGGCACCGTGCTGCTGCTGGTTGCGGTGATTCACGCCGCCGGCGGCCTGCACAGCGCCGTGGATAAGCTGCAACAGATTGACCCCGCGCTGGTATCACCGCAGGGCGGTGAACAGATCCTCAGCCTGCCGTTTATGGCATCGTTCTGGATCCTGGTGTGCTTTGGCGTGATTGGCCTGCCGCACACGGCGGTGCGCTGCATCTCTTACAAAGACAGCAAGGCGGTGCATCGCGGGATCATCCTCGGCACCATGGTGGTCGCGGTACTGATGTTTGGCATGCATCTGGCTGGCGCGCTGGGCCGTGCGGTATTGCCGGACCTGAAGATCCCCGATCAGGTGATCCCGACGCTGATGATCACCGTGCTGCCGCCTTATGCCGCCGGTATTTTCCTGGCGGCGCCGATGGCGGCAATCATGTCGACCATTAACGCCCAATTGCTGCAATCTTCCGCCACCATCATCAAAGATCTCTACCTTGGCGTACGCCCACAGCAAATGCAGAACGAGCGCCTGATCAAACGCTTCTCCAACCTGACCACGTTGATTCTAGGCTTGCTGGTGCTGTTGGCGGCCTGGCGGCCACCGGAAATGATCATCTGGCTGAACCTGCTGGCATTTGGCGGCCTGGAAGCGGTATTCCTGTGGCCACTGGTGCTGGGCCTGTACTGGGAACGCGCCAATGCGCAGGGAGCACTTAGCTCAATGGTGACGGGTGCGGTATGCTATACGCTATTGGCCAGCTTCAATCTGCAGCTAGCGGGGTTGCACCCTATCGTGCCTTCGCTGCTGCTTAGCCTGCTGGCGTTTTATATCGGTAACGTCATTGGCGAAAAGCGCCGAGTGGCGTCATCATTAGCCTCTTAAAGAGAATTGTTATGCCTTGGATCCAACTAAAACTGAACACCACCGGCAGCCAGGCGGAAGACCTGAGCGACGCGCTGGTTGAAAGCGGCGCCGTATCGGTCACCTTCCAGGACACCCACGACAATCCGGTGTTCGAACCGCTGCCGGGCGAGACCCTGCTGTGGGGCGACACTGATGTGATCGGGTTGTACGATGCCGAAACCGACATGGCCGACGTGGTCGCCATGCTGGAACAGCACCCGCTGCTGGGCGTCGGCTTCCGCCATAAAATTGAACAGCTGGAAGACAAGGACTGGGAGCGCGAGTGGATGGACAACTTCCACCCGATGCGCTTCGGCGAACGTCTGTGGATCTGCCCAAGCTGGCGCGACGTGCCCGACCCGAACGCGGTCAACGTCATGCTGGACCCGGGCCTGGCATTTGGTACCGGCACTCACCCAACGACTGCACTGTGCCTTCAATGGCTAGACGGCCTCGATCTGGCCGGTAAAACCATTATCGACTTCGGCTGTGGTTCCGGCATCCTGGCAATTGCCGCGTTGAAGCTCGGTGCAGCGCGCGCTATCGGCATCGATATCGATCCCCAGGCCATTCAGGCCAGCCGCGACAACGCGCAGCGTAACGGCGTTTCAGAGCGTCTGGAGCTGTATCTGCCAAAAGACCAGCCTGCCGATCTGCAGGCCGACGTGGTAGTCGCCAACATCCTGGCGGGCCCATTGCGTGAGCTGGCCCCCTTGATCGGTTGTCTGCCGAAGTCCGGCGGTTATCTGGGCCTGTCCGGCGTGCTGGCAACACAGGCGGCAAGCGTGGCGCAAGCCTATGAAGAGAAATTCACGCTGGATCCGGTCGCAGAGCGTGAAGAGTGGTGCCGCATCACCGGTCAGCGCAAGTAATCCCCTTACTGCCCTGATAAAAACCACCGCCAACGTAGCCCGTGGCGGTGGTTTTTTGTTTTTCCTGTCTACGCGACGTCGGCACCCCGCGCCTTTGAAACGCCATGCCAAATTCACGTGACCCTGAATATTTTCTGCCTAAGCCTTCACCACGCGATTTCAGCATAATTCAGCCCATTCTCAATGAAAAACCCTGCCAAACGACTTAAATCACTGCCGTTCTCGCGCTGAATCGAGACTCATTACAGATAAAATCCTGTTGTATTGGGAATATTTTATAGCGCACCAATTAACCAAAATCAGGCAAGCCATTGTTAAGTATATATAATATTTTTATGAATCCCGACAAACCGCATTTTTAATGGCGAATAGCGGCCAATTGGTCAAAGTTTGGCCTTTCATCTCAGCGCAAAAATGCGTAATATACGCGCCCTTGCGGACACAGTATGGTTACTCTTTGTCTATGCGCATTGGACACCACCAGCTTACAAATTGCCTGATTGCGGCCCCGATGGCCGGCATTACAGATCGCCCATTTAGGACCCTATGTCATGCGATGGGTGCTGGGATGGCTGTATCCGAAATGCTCTCCTCCAATCCGGAGGTGTGGCGGACGGATAAGTCGCGTCTGCGTATGGTCCATAGCGATGAACCAGGGATCCGCTCCGTGCAGATTGCCGGATGCGATCCGGATGATATGGCCGCCGCGGCGCGTATTAACGTGGCCGGCGGTGCACAGATCATCGACATCAATATGGGTTGCCCGGCCAAGAAAGTGAACCGGAAACTTGCAGGGTCTGCTTTGCTGCAGTACCCGGATCTGGTTAAACAGATCCTCCACGCGGTGGTTAACGCCGTGGATGTGCCGGTAACGCTTAAGATCCGCACTGGCTGGGCGCCAGAACACCGTAACTGTGTAGAGATTGCCCAACTGGCCGAAGACTGTGGTATACAGGCCCTGACTATTCATGGCCGAACCCGTGCCTGCCTGTTCAACGGCGACGCGGAGTACGACAGCATTCGGGCAGTTAAGCAGAATGTTTCCATTCCGATTATCGCGAATGGTGACATTACTGACCCGCATAAAGCCAGAGCAGTGCTCGACTACACTGGGGCTGATGCCCTGATGATAGGCCGCGCTGCTCAGGGGAGACCCTGGATCTTCCGGGAAATCCAGCATTATCTGGACACTGGGGAACTGCTGCCCCCTCTGCCACTTGGCGAGGTTAAGCGTTTGTTGATAGGGCATATTCGGGAATTGCACGGCTTTTACGGCCAAGGCAAGGGATTCCGGATTGCTCGTAAGCACGTATCCTGGTATCTCCAGGAGCACGCCCCGAATGACCAGTTTCGGCGCACATTCAACGCCATAGAGGATGCCAGCGAACAGCTGGAGGCGTTGGAGGCATATTTCGAAAATCTTGCGTAACAAAAAAGAGCTGACAGAACTATGTTCGAACAACGCGTAAATTCTGACGTACTGACCGTTTCAACCGTGAACTCACAGGATCAAGTGACTCAAAAGCCTCTGCGTGACTCGGTTAAACAAGCACTGAAGAACTATTTTGCTCAACTGAATGGTCAAGACGTTAACGATCTGTATGAGCTGGTATTGGCTGAAGTTGAACAGCCACTGTTGGACATGGTGATGCAATACACCCGTGGCAACCAGACCCGTGCAGCCCTGATGATGGGCATCAACCGCGGTACGCTGCGTAAGAAATTGAAAAAATACGGCATGAACTGATACTAGTCAGTTGGCATGTTGAAAAGGCGCAACCTCGCAAGAGGCGGCGCCTTTTTCTTTTTCCGGATTGCGGGCAATAAAAAAGGCCGGAAGCCCGGCCCTCTTGCAGTATAGCTACCGAGTTATTCGGTGACTTTGTTCTTTAGGCTTTCCGTTTCTTGCTTGGTTTTATCCCAGGCTTTCTCGGTACCTTGTTTGGTGCTGTGCCAGGCTTTTTGCGTACCCTCGGTCACTTTGCTGCCCGTAGTATCGCTTTTGCCTTCAGCAGCATGCTTAGCTTTCAGCTTCAGCTCATCGCCTTTATCCTGCGTTTGGTGCAGTTTTTCTTTGGCGGTATCTGCGCCCTTGTGCGCTTGCGCAACAACCTCATCGCTGGCCTGCGTCGTAGTTGCAGCAAACACCGGAGAAGCGAGTAACAATGCAGACAAGGCAAAAATTGATTTTTTCATAATTCCCTCTTTTCAGATACGTGCTATTCAGCCTGGAACAAGATGGCATAATTTTTCCATTATGCGCCTTAGGAATAGGACTAAAATGCCATAACACGATACAAAAGCTCTTCAACATTCAGTTGTTCGAACTTTTATGCTACCCCTGCCACTTACCGCATTCGCTCCAATCAAGGCACAAAAAATTAAAATTTTTCATGTCACAAACTATAATTTATCCGTTTTTTAACACGCAATGAATAGGATGGATTCTATGGTTGCCGTCATCATCATTGGCATATTTATCATCAGCTTTGCCTATGCGCACTCTCGCGGAAAAGAAAAACTAAAAGTGACACGTCAGCTTTTTGATCACTCTACATTTATGGGACCGATCAATATGTTCATGACGGGTTTTTCACGACTGCCTGCCAAACAGCCTTATTTCGATCCTTGTGAGTTTCCCGAGTTGCAGATCCTGAGCGACAACTGGTCGACGATCCGCGATGAAGCAGTTCGCTTGCAAGATCATATCAAGAAGGCGCAATCGCACAACGATGCTGGCTTCAATACCTTCTTCAAACGCGGTTGGAAACGTTTTTACCTCAAATGGTACAGCGACAGCCACCCGTCAGCCGAAGCGCTATGTCCGCAGACGGTTGAGTTGCTGAATCGCCTCCCATCGGTTAAGGCAGCCATGTTTGCCGAGTTACCGGCCGGTAGCCATCTGGGCAAACATCGCGATCCCTATGCCGGCTCGGTGCGTTATCATCTAGGGCTGTTAACCCCCAATGACGATCGCTGTTTCATCGACGTAGATGGGCAGCAACACAGTTGGCGTGACGGCCAGTCGGTGATTTTCGATGAAACCTATGTGCATTGGGCGCAAAACGCCACTAACCAGACACGAATCATCCTGTTCTGTGATATTGAACGGCCAATGAAATGGCGTTGGGCACAGGCGGTAAATCATTGGGTCGGTGCCACCCTCATGTCGGCCGCCAGTTCACCTAACGATGATAAAGACCGCACCGGCTTCATCAACCGGATATTCAAATACGTCAACGCCGCGCGTGATGCCGGTCAAGGCCTGAAAGCCCGTAATCGCAGTGGGTATTACCTGCTAAAATGGCTGGTGATTGCCGCAATTTTCGCCGCCATCATCTTTCCCAGCCTGTAAAATTCCGATCTTCAATAGGGGTACAACACGAATGAGAATATTCGCATGCCCCTCTTCTGCTGCACCCAGTATTGTGTGATACAATACGCATTCCTAGAGCCGCCTTCGCTGGCCTACAGCCCTCCTTCCGAAGCCTGATAGCAGCGCGAACCGCCCTTCGAGTGTAAAGATTTAGTCAATTATGGAATCTGGCTAAACCATAGTGGTATCTGGGTGTCTGAGTGGTTGTATCGCAATTGAGTGGATCTTTATGCGTTACAGGTTGCTGCCCCCTTAACGCATAAATGAGTTCATATGAAGCGTCCGCAAAAATTCAAATCGGCCCTGCTGCATCCGCGCTATTGGTTCACCTGGTTCGGCCTGGCTTGCTTATTCTTATTGGTCCAACTTCCCTACCCGGTGCTGCACAAGCTCGGCGTGTGGATGGGCCGCACCTCAATGCGATTCCTCAAACGCCGCGTTGCCATCACCCGCCGTAACCTGGAGCTGTGCTTCCCGGATATGGACGAGGCTCAACGCGAACGCAAAGTGGTAGGCAACTTCGAATCCCTCGGCATGGGCCTGCTGGAAACCGGCATGGCCTGGTTCTGGTCTGATAAGCGCGTTAAGCGCTGGTTCAACGTTTCCGGTATCAATCACCTGAAAATGGCACAACGAAACCAACGCGGTGTGTTGGTGATTGGCGTGCACTTTATGTCGCTGGAGCTGGGTGGCCGTGCCATGGGTTTGTGCCAACCCATGATGGCGATGTACCGCCCACACAACAATAAAGCCATGGAATGGGCGCAGACCAAAGGTCGCATGCGTTCCAACAAGGCGATGCTCGATCGCAAAGATCTGCGCGGCATGGTTCATGCCCTCAAGCGCGGCGAGGCCGTATGGTTCGCCCCGGATCAAGACTACGGTCCACGCGGTAGCGTGTTCGCTCCACTGTTCGCCGTCGATCAGGCTGCCACCACCAGCGGTACCTTTATGCTGGCGCGCATGGCCAAGCCGGCGCTGGTGCCGGTGGTTCTGATCCGCCGCGAAAAAGGTCGGGGTTATGACCTGCTGATCCAACCGGCGCTGGAGAATTATCCTATCGGCGATGAGATTGCCGCGGCGGCTTACATGAATAAAGTGGTGGAAAAAGAGATCATGCGCGCACCTGAGCAATACATGTGGCTGCATCGTCGCTTTAAAACCCGGCCGGTCGGGGCTCCGTCATTGTACTGAGCCCAAAAACCATACTTATCAGCCCGGCCAATGCCGGGCTTTTTTGTGCGCCGGATTTAAAAAACTGCGGATGGGCGCTTATCTTTGCTGTAACCTCCTTTTTTACCCGCACAGGAAAAGGAAATGATGAAAGCTCAAGTCCGTATTGCTCTGGTCGGTGACTACCAACCTCAGGCCGTTTCTCACCAGGCCATTCCTATCGCTCTTCAGCTCACCGCTTCACATCTTAACGTCGACATTCAATCCCACTGGCTGCCCACAGAAACCATTACCGACACGTCGGTACTGCAGGACTATGATGCCATCTGGGTGGTACCCGGCAGCCCGTATAATCATGACGATGGTGCCTTTATGGCTATTCGCCATGCGCGTGAGCAAAACGTTCCCTTCCTGGGCTCTTGCGGCGGTTTCCAATATGCGATCGTAGAATACGCCCGTAACGTGATGGGCTGGCACGATGCCGGGCATGCGGAAACCGACAGTGGGGGTCGGTTGGTGATAGCCCCGCTGAGCTGTTCGCTGGTCGAAAAAAGCGGTGCCATTATTTTCCAACCCAATACGCTGGCAGCCCGTGTCTACGGCAAGCTGGAAACGCACGAAGGCTATCACTGCAACTTCGGCGTCAACCCGGAGTTTGTCGCCGATCTGCAACGGCACCCGCTGATAATCAGCGGCCACGACACCGAAGGTGACGTTCGCTCGGTTGAGCTACCGGGACACCGTTTTTACGCCGCCACGCTGTTTCAGTCCGAACGTGCGGCATTGCGAAACGAGCTTTCACCACTGGTGGTGGAACTGATCAGGGCCGCGGCAACGGCCTGATAGCCCCAGATTCGGCAATAATAAGGAGGATCATGCCGCTATGATCCTCCTTCTGGGTTGTAATCGCAGGTTCACCACATCAGTTGCCCTATCAGTGGGGCGGCAATCACCGTGATAATCCCCGCCAGCATCATCACCAGGCTGGAGACGACGCCTTCTTCCTGCCCCATCTCATAGGCTTTCGCGGTACCGGCGCCGTGCGACGAAGCCCCCAGCCCGGCCCCTTTCGCCAGACTGCTGCGTACTGACAGCCGCAGAAACAGGATGTCCCCCACTGCCATACCGAATACCCCGGTGATCACCACGAACAGCGCCACCAGATCCGGCTGGCCGCCCATCTGTTTGGCGGCCTCCAGCGCAAACGGCGTGGTGATGGAGCGCACCGCCAGGCTGCGTTGCACTTCTTCCGGCAAAGTCAGCAGGCGAGCCAGCCACACCGAGCTGTAAACCGCCACCAACACCGCCGTTAGCACCCCGGCGCTGAGCGATAACCAATGGCGACGAATGATATGCAGATTTTCGTAGACCGGCACCGCGAAGGCGATGGTCGCCGGCCCCAATAGCCATAGCAGCCAGTGCGTTTCACCGATGTAGTCCTGGTAGGAAATATGGGTCACCACCAGCAGCAGCACCAGGATCATCGGCGTCAACACCAATGGCATCAGCAGCAGGGTACGACGGCGCCGGTAGAGTTTTTTATTGGCGAAGTACAACACCAGGGTTGCCAGAAAGCAGGCGAGGCTAAGGATAAAATCATTCATCGCGTTGTTTGCGCCGTTGCAGCCAGACTTCCAGTCTATAGACGCGATCAACCACCAATCCGGTCGCGCCCAGCGTTAGCATGGTGCTGACAGCAATCACCAGGAAAATTTTCCAGCCCTCCACCATTAACAGCTGGGCATAGTTCACCACGGCCACCACCGCCGGAACAAAGAACAGCAGCATCTCGGCCAGCAACCAGCGCGAACCGGCCTTGACCCAGTTCAGCGGCAGAATGCGCAACAGGATCAGCGCCAACAACATCAACATGCCAACAATGTTGGCGGGCAGCGGCAAATGGAACTGCTGCACCAATCGGTCGGCAATCAAAAATAACACCGCATATAAAGCAACCTGGATCGGCACCTGCAGCCGGTTCAACAAAGAGGGAGCTGCGTGGCGGAACGCCAATAACATGGGGGAAGGCCTTAAACAAAAAATTCACGGTTTACAGTATACGCAGCCAGGAAACCTCGCCTGAAATGAATTAAAATTATCGACATCATGCCATCAGGGAATAGTTTCCCGACGGTACTTCCCCCAGGAGAATCCAACGTGGATGTCCGCACCCTGCGCTACTTCGTGGAAGTGGTGCGCCAGCAAAGCTTTACCCGCGCGGCGGAGAAACTGTTCGTCACCCAACCGACCATCAGCAAGATGCTGCGCCATTTGGAAGAAGAACTGGAATGCACGCTGCTGATCCGCGAAGGCCGCAAACTGCACCTGACCGACAGCGGGCAAGCGGTATACCAGCGCGGGCTGGCGATCATCGATGAGTTCCGCCAATTGGAGGCGGAGCTGGAAGACATCAGTTCGGTCAAAAAAGGCGTGCTGCGGCTGGGTATTCCCCCCATGGTCGGCCGGCAGATTGCCGATCTGATCCGTCAATTCCGCCAAACCTACCCTGGCATCGAGCTGAAAATCTCCGAGCTGGGTGGGCTGTCGGTGGAGCAGGCGGTGATGTCCGGCGAGCTGGATCTGGCGATGACCATACTGCCGGTCGATTCGGATCAACCACTGACCTTCCTGCCGTTACTCGTCCACCCCATGTGCGTGGTTGCGCCGCGCACGCCACACTGGCTTAATCGCACCAGCATCAATATCACCGAGTTGGCTAACTGGCCGATCCTGCTTTATAACGAGGACTTCGCGCTGTACAAAATGCTGATGAAAGCGTTCCGTCAGGCCGGGTTTGAGCCACAGATTGCGGTGCGCAGCGGACAGTGGGATTTTTTGGCTTCGATGGTACAGGCCGGGGTCGGCATCGCCACCCTGCCGGAGCCGGTCTGCCAATGGCTGGATAAGGAAAACCTGATCTGGCTGCCGCTGGAACCCCGTATGGAATGGAAAGTCGGGTTGATCTGGCGGCAGGGCAGCTACCTGTCGCACAGTGCACAGGCCTGGATAGCCTGCTGCCGCGACTACTGGCCCGCAGCCAGTACCAGTCACCACAAATAACAAGGGCCGCATATGCGGCCCCAGACTGCTGATAATTCCTTTGTACTTAAAAGTCATGGATTGTGTGCTGATAAAAACAAAGGATGATGTCTTCAGTTTTACCCCAAACACCCGAAAACCACGCTTTTCGGATGTTTGTCATCAAATCAGGGCCGCATATGCGGCCCCGTGAGTATTATCCTTCTCGCTCTATCAACAGCGCTTCCAGCAGGTCGAGATCGTGCAACAGCTTTTGCAGCGTCTCGTTGCTGATTTTTTGCGTAGCGCGCAGGTGATATAGCTCACCGCGCTCAGCGCGTAGCGCCGTCAGGCGGAAACGACGCTCGAGGTTCTCCAGCATCAGCGCATTCTCGATATCGTCCTTGGTGGTGATACGGCGCCGCAACGTCCCCACCACTCGCGAACTGATCTCTTTCAGCACCTGCGGATCGAGGTTTTCCTCGGTATCAACCGCCAACCGCTCTTCCATTTTGTTGATGCTTTCGATCGCCACTTCAGCCGCCATGGCGATTGCCATCCGCTCTTCGCTTTTGCTGACGCTCTTATCCGCCACCTGAACGCCGCGCAGCAACAGCGGCAGCGCCAGTACGCCGGCAATCAATGAAAGCAGGATCACCCCAGCGGCGATAAACACCAGTTGGTAACGCGCCGGGAAGGCGGTGCCGTCACTCAGCAACAGCGGAATTGACAGCACACCGGCCAGCGTAATCGCCCCGCGTACCCCGGCAAACGATGCTACCCACAGTTCACGGGTGGTGTAATCGCCGAACTGCAACGGCCGTTTTTTCATAAAGCGACGGCTGGCGTTTTTCATCAGCCACAGCCAGGTAAAACGCAATACCAGCAGCGCCGCGTAGATAATCGCCACGTCGGCAAACAGGTACCAGGTCTGAATGGTCGGATCCAGCTCCGCCTGCAGGATGGAGGTTTCCAGGATCCCCGGCAGCTGCAGGCCCAACATGATGAACACCATGCCGTTGAACACAAACTCCAGCATCGCCCAGACGCTGTTGGCGCGCAGGCGCATCGCCAGCGGCGCGTTGCGGATCACGCCGGACTGGCTGATGGTCATCCCCGCTGCCACCGCCGCCAGGATGCCGGATACGCCAATGTGTTCGGCAATCAGGTAAGAAGCAAAAGGTAACAGCAGCAGGAAGACTATCTGCGTCGCCGGGTCATCACCGCTCCAGCGGCTCATGATCCGCAAAGATTTACTGTAGAGCCAGGTGACCGCTACGCCTGCCAGCAGGCCGCCGATCGCCACCTTGAGGAACTCGAGCGTCGCGCCGCCCACGGTAAACACCATGGTGCCCATCGCCACCGCGATAGCGAATTTGAGTGAGACCAGGCCCGACGCGTCGTTCATCAGCGCCTCGCCTTCCAGCACGCCCATGATCGGCTTCGGAATACGCCCTTTACCGACGATGCCGGACAGCGCCACGGCATCCGTTGGCGACAGCACCGCCGCCAGCGCAAACGCCGCCACCAGAGGAATGCCCGGCACCATGGCGTAAATCAGATAACCGATGCCAACCACGGTGATCAGCACCAATACCAGGGCCAGGCCAAGAATTTCACGACCGTGGTGCAAAAACTCCCGCGTCGGGGTTTTCCAGCCATCGGCAAACAGCAGCGGCGGGATAAACAGCACCAGGAACAATTCAGGGTCAAAGTCGACGTGCAACCCGAAATGCGGCCAGGCCAACAGGGCCCCGATACCGATTTGCATTAACGGCAGCGGCACCTGGAACGGCAACATGCGCGTCACCACACCGGACAGGGAGACCACCAGAATTAAAATGAGGATTGTAAAAAAGATTTCCATGCTTTCCTTAGACTCTTGGGTTCAGACTACATCTCTGATGTATACCCGATAGTAGATCACTTTTTTTACGGCGGTTAAAGCTTGTTGTGCCTTTCAAAATGCAGCATTGGCAGAAGGAGATTTATCTGAATAGGGTATGAGGGCAAACATCCCCCGCCGGAACGACGGGGGAAACGACATAGCGGTTAGATTGCCCAGCCGCCGGCATAGAATGCCACCAGCGCCACGGCGATCAGCACGGTACCGATATTCAGCCGACGCCATTCGCCGGAGAAGATACGGCCAATCACCAATGAGCTGAAGCCCAGCATGATACCGGTGACGATATTGCAGGTCAGCACGATAAACACGGCGCACAGCAGGCCGGACATGGCATCGACAAAATCATTGAAGTCCAGCTTGGTGACGTTGCTCAACATCAGCAGGCCAACGTACATCAGCGCCGGTGCGGTCGCGTAAACCGGCACCAGATAAGATAACGGCGACAGGAACAGGATCAGCAGGAACAGCAAACCGACTACGGTTGCTGTCAGCCCGGTTTTACCGCCCGCAGCCGTGCCCGCTGCGGATTCGATATACACCGCCGCCGGGGCCGCACCGACCAGACCAGAGAAAATGCTGCTCAGGGAGTCCGAAGTCAGCGCCTTGCCGCCGTTGATGATTTGCCCGTCTTTATCCAGCAGGTTGGCCTGAGCGGCCACCGCACGGATAGTACCGGTAGCGTCAAATACCGCGGTCATCACCAGCGCCAGCACGCTCGGCAAGACCACCGGCTGCAATGCGCCCATGATATCCAGGCTGAAAATCAACGAATTGCCGTTGGCATCCGCCAGGCTTGGCATCGCGAATAAGCCCTGGTATTTCACCGCCGGGTCAAACACCAACCCCACCACCGAAATAGTGATGATCACCAGCAGAATACCGCCGGGAACGCGCAGTTTTTCCAGCCCGAAAATCACCGCCAATCCGAGCAGCGTCATCACTACCGGGAACGAAGTGAATGCGCCCAAAGCCACCGGCAGGCCGTCCAGTGGGTTTTTCACCACCAGGCCAACGCCGTTAGCCGCGATCAGCAACAGGAACAGACCGATACCGATGCCGGTACCATGAGCGACGCCCATCGGCAAATTACGCAGGATCCAGGCGCGAATACCGGTTACCGAAATAATGGTAAAAAGCACCCCCATCAGGAATACCGCCCCCAACGCCACCGGAATGCTGATGTGTTGGCCCAGCACCAGACTGAACGCCGTGAAAGCGGTCAGGGAAATCGCACAGCCGATGGCCATCGGCAAATTGGCCCATAACCCCATCAGCAACGAACCGAGACCCGCCACCAGGCAGGTGGCGACAAACACCGCCGTTGGCGGGAAGCCGGCTTTGCCCAGCATGCTCGGCACCACGATCACCGAGTACACCATCGCCAGGAAGGTGGTTAGCCCCGCCACCACTTCCTGACGCACGGTGCTGCCGCGCGCAGAAATATTAAAATAACCATCAAGCCCGCCTTTTGGTTTAACGGCGTTATTCGCTTGAGAATTCGACATGTTGCTGTCCCCTGTGTTTCATTGCCAGCCCGTTTAAAGAGGCTTGTTATTCCGCCCACGCATGTTCATTAGGGTAACGTTTGCTTTTCTGCCCTTTGCTCACGTCGCCAATAGGCGTCGCATCAAAGGCAAACGTTTAACTCACAGTGAATGGTGCGGGTAATTTATGGTGGTTTATTCAAGGCAAACGATTATCCAGCCTTCCATACCGTCTGATCAACCAAAGATCGCGCCAATTTATGCGGAAAAGCACTGGGATCAATCATTATCGAAAATACGGTATTTGTCTCATAGGTAAATCCGATGGGAGCGCCCCCCTTTCGGAGGGCAAAACGACTACTGAGCCTGGGCCGCCTTTTCATCCATGTACATCAGTTCCCAGATGTGTCCGTCCAGATCCTGAAAACCGTGGCCGTACATAAAGCCATAATCTTGCGGCTGGTTATAGGTATTGCCGCCGGCGGCGATCGCTTTGCGCACCAGATCGTCCACCGCTGCCCGGTTAGGCTGCGACAGGCATATCAGCACTTCGGTCGCCTTTCTGGCATCGCTGATCGGGTTCGGGGTGAACATTTTGAATTTGTCGTGGGTCAACAGCATCACATAGATGCTGTCGCTGACCACCATGCAGGCGGCGGTGTCATCGGTGAACTGTGGATTAAAGCTGAAACCAAGACGAGTGAAAAACTCGATGGATACGGGCAAATCGCCCACCGGCAGGTTAACAAAAATTTGCGTAGCCATGGGCTACCTCCGACGAAGAGTGACCTCATCGAGTATAGCCCACTCGCTCATTTCAGCAGGTCATAAGGCCCGCCCTGCTCCAGCGCCCGTTGGTAGGCCGGCCGCGCATGGATACGCTGGAGATAGTCGCGTAGCTTTGGACAGCCATCCAATGCGCCACGTGCCGCCATCGCTTCCAGCGGAAAACTCATCTGGATGTCCGCTGCGCTGAATTCATTGCCGACAAACCAGGTGCTTTTGGCCAGGTGCTGTTCAAGATAGTCGCGGTGCGGAGCAATCTGTTTATCCAGATACTCCCGCTGTACGCCTTTGCCAATAGCCCCTGCCACTGGCCGTAACAGCCAGGGAATGGGCGGCTGGCCCAAACGGCTAAACACCAGCTTCATCACCAACAGCGGCATCAGTGACCCTTCGGCATAATGTAGCCAGTAACGATACTGTTGCCGGGCATGATAGTCGGTGGGGATAAACTGCCCCTGCGCATCGTAGGCTTCCTGCAGATATTCAATAATAGCGCCGGACTCCGCCAGCGTAAGATCGCCATCGACAATCACTGGCGACTTGCCGAGCGGATGGATCTTTTTCAACTCCGCAGGCGCCAGCATGGTTTGCGGATCGCGCTGATAGCGCTGCACCTGGTACGGCACTCCCAATTCTTCCAAAAACCACAGGATGCGCTGCGACCGCGAGTTATTTAGATGGTGCACGATAATCATGGGGCTTCTCCACTCTGTTGCCACACCCGTTATATGTCGAGGCTTCTGGTTAAAGGGTAGTGGTGAATTATCCCACCCGCCAACAAGGTCATCTGTCGCTCAAAATTAAATCAATAAATTTGACAGAGATACTCAAAACTCTCCGATTTTCTCTTTGGGCATGACGGCCTATTATCTAACACATCGAGAGACAACAGCCTCTCACCTAAAAAATACCCTGAGGATTGAATCATGAAAAACATCAAATTTTTTGCTACCGCTCTGCTGCTGACTACCGCTTCTTTCGCCAGCGTTGCCGCTGACCAACCCGCTAACCAGCCTGCGGCCGGTGCCCAGAAAATCGGTGTGGTGTCCGTGAGCGGCGCTTCTAACCTGAGCACGCTGGAAAATGAACTGGCCAGCAAAGCCGCTGCATCCGGTGCCAGCTCTTACCGCATCATCTCCGCCGGTGGCCAGAACAAACTGTATGGCACCGCAGAAATCTTCAACTGATCGTCAGACAGTAAACTGACGGAAGAAAAAAGCCCCGCAAGGGGCTTTTCTCGTTTCTAGCGAGCATCAAATCTCGCCGCCAGCTTCTGCAGCCGAAATTGTTCGATCATGAAATCAACAAACACTCGGGTTTTGGTCGGCAGGAACTTGGTGGTGGGGAAATACAGGTGCACGCTGCCGCGATCGACATACCAGCCCGACAATACCCGCACCAGTCGACCGCTTTCCAGATAAGGCAAGGCGTTCGGCATGGCGATCAGCGCGATCCCCAACCCCATTTCCGCCGCCTGCGCTGCAGCATCCGGTTCATTTACCGTCATTTTGATTTCCATCGACGGCGCTCGCTGTTCATTCTCCGCATTACGTAGCGGCAGATTGCGGATCCGCCCGGTTTGCGGTGAGCGGATAAAAATGCCCGCATGGTTCATCAACTGTTCCGGCTGCCGGATGGCGGTGTTGCGCTGCAGATACGCAGCAGAAGCCACCAGGACCCCATGGGCTGGAGCCAGTTCACGTGCAATCATGCCCTGCGCCAATTCGATACCGCCCCCCATTGCAGCATCAAAATGCTCACCAATCAGATCCACTTTACGGTTGTCGAAATGCCAGTCTGGGACAATTGCCGGGTAACGCGCCAGAAAGTCGGGCAGCATCGGCATGACAAAATGCAGGCCGAACGCCGTCCCCATGCTGACCTTCAGCGTGCCGGCCGCCACCCCGCCGCCGCTGCTTACTCCTTTTAATGCGCACTGGATCGACAACAGGCCGCCGCTGACCTCCTGCAAAAAACGTTCGCCCTCTTCGGTCAGGATCAATTTGCGCGTATTGCGTTGGAAAAGCCTTACCCCGACGATCGTCTCCAGCTTGGTCACGTTCTTCCCGACTGCCGCAGAGCTGATGCCCAGCTTGCGTCCGGCCGCAGAAAAGCTGCCGTTCTCTGCACTGCTGACAAAACATTCCAGGTGACCAAGCATGGTTGCTCCTGTTGATTTCAAACCCACGGTTTAAGCTGATTATAGCTCTTTGTGGCTAGTGGCGACCCGGCGTTTCCCAGATACTGATCCGGTAGATGTTTAACCTCACCCCACTCTGGAGAAGCACCATGACAACAGCACATCCTCTGCAAAACAAAGTCGCATTTATTCAGGGCGGCTCACGCGGCATTGGTGCCGCCATCGTTAAGCGCCTGGCACGTGAAGGCGCCACCGTAGCCTTCACCTACGTCGCCTCCGCCGAAAAAGCAGACGCCCTGGTGGCCGAAATCACCGCCACCGGCGGTAAAGCGCTCGCCATCAAGGCCGACAGTGCCGATGCCGCGGCCCTGCAACAAGCGGTACGCCAGGCAGTAAACAGCCTGGGTAATCTGGACATTCTGGTGAACAACGCCGGCGTGCTTGCGATGGGCAGTACCGAAGAGCTGCCGCTGGAAGATCTGGATCGCACGCTGGCTGTCAACGTGCGCAGCGTATTTGTCGCCAGCCAGGAAGCGGCGCGCCATATGAATGACGGTGGCCGAATCATCAACATTGGCAGCACCAACGCTGAACGCATGCCCTTTGCCGGCGGCGCAGTTTATGCCATGAGCAAATCCGCGCTGGTCGGTCTGACCAAAGGCATGGCGCGCGATCTGGGCCCACGCGGCATCACCGTCAATAATGTGCAACCCGGCCCGGTCGATACCGACATGAATCCGGCCAGCGGTGATTTCGCCGAACAGTTAAAAGCCATGATGGCCATCAGCCGTTACGGCAAAGATGAGGAGATCGCCAGCTTTGTCGCTTACCTCGCCGGTCCGGAGGCGGGCTATATCACCGGCGCCAGCCTGAGCATCGACGGCGGTTTTTCGGCTTAAATGTTCTGAAAAGCAAAAAGCCCCTTTCGGGGCTTTTTTTTGGGCTTAGGACAACCTGATAGTTGGGTAGGGCACGTGCGCCCAGAACGGGATAGCCGTTGCCCCCCCACCGAACCGTACGTGCACATTTCTGTGCATACGGCTCTCCATTGGATCAAACAAAGCTTCTTCGGTCTGGCAGTGTTCCTCTGTGAAGGTTGACGTGACAGGTCCGGCAGATCACTAATGTTTTCCTGTTACGGGCAATCATCAGCTTCTTCCAGTTATCTGTACCCGACTTGATATCCTTAAGTTTCCTCACATGGTGGACTTCAAAAGGACCGGTTCTGGTACCGCAATATTCACATTGGCATGCAGCCATCCTGTCCAGCAATTCAGTTCTACCAGAATATTTATGCGTGTTCGGCAATATATCCGGTGAACTGTGTTTTGGCGCACTCCTGTTTTTGAGTCTAAATACCTCCAACTCATATACCTTTCCATTACGATTTTCCCGATAAACATACCTGCCATCCGCTTGCCTTAACCGCCGCGCGATTTTGGTGCGTGACATCCGATGTTTACCTGCCAGCGTCTTATAAAGACTATTTTCCCATATCCAATGCAACTTATTGAGATAGAGAACGGGGGTAAGATTGTAGTAATTCGCATAGCCGCGCATTTCGGCGTTGTACTGACCAATTATTTCATAGTCAGACATGTGCATCATTGCTGGCCGACCAGCACTATTACCATATCCGCCATCGTAATTCCCATAGCCACGTAGAGAGCAGAATTTCAGGATTCTTTCCCTCGGTACACCCAGATGGACGTGTTCCGTTATCGTACGTTTTATCGCATGAGTTTTACTTCCATCTGCATTAAGCCCTACAACACATTTGACCTGTTTGCTTTCACGGCGTGTTTTAATTTCATAACCGAGAAAAGTGAATCCTTTCTTTGGGTCAATAATGCCGGATTTCTCTTTTGATATTTCCAGATGAAGTTCAGTTTCAACAAAATTGACAACCTCTTTCATTATCTTTTTTGCCTCATTTTTACTTCCTGTCACACCAATCAGAAAATCATCAGCATATCGAACATACCGCATTCTTTTGAATTCAGAATCATCCATAATAACACTAGATAGTGTGCGCAATTTTTTCTCCAGTTCATCCGCTTCATGTCTCCATTTTTGGATTTTCTGCTCATCAGCAGGCATTCCGGAAGCGCCGAAACCTTGCCTGATCCATTTAATACGATTTGCTCGGTTCTGTAGTGCTCTTTTGTATATGGGATTGGGTTTCCTCCGTCCCCCTTTGCCGAACTCGCTGATTCTATTTTTCATAAACTCATCAAGTTCATGGAGAAATACATTGGCAAGAATAGGGGAGATAATACCACCTTGCGGTGTCCCGCTATGGGTGCCAAAGTAACGCCAGTTGTCCAGATAGCCAGCCTTCAGGAACTTCTTGAGAAGCGCCAGAAATTTGTTATCAGCGAACCGCTTACTCAGGAATTTCAGCAGCAGATCGTGGTCAATGTTGACGAAGTAACCTTTGATATCAACATCACATACCCATTTTGTTCCTTTCCAACGGTTTCTGATTTCTTTTAATGCAGAATGACAGGAACGTTTAGGCCTGAATCCATTGCTCCAGTCGCTAAAAACCGGTTCATAGATTTCTTCCAGTAACATCCTCATTACTTCCTGTATTAACTTATCGTCTCCAGTTGGAATACCTAATGGACGTTTCTTTCCATTCGGTTTTCGGGCATCTTTAGGTATGTGCGTGCGCCTGCAAGGTTTGGGCTTATACGAGCCTGAATTTATAAGCTGAATGAGATTAATAATCCTGTCCACGCTCATTTCATCCATCGTATTATTATTTATTCCTCTCGTCATGGCTCCCTGATTAGAATAAATATTGGCATAGGCCTGTGCCCAAAGATCTTTATTGCTACACATGATTTTGTGCAGCTTCTTGATCTTATAACCTTGTGTACTGGCTTTGTTTATACCACTTAGAGCATTGAGTGTTCTTTGTGATAGCACTGACTATCGAACCTCGCTTCTATTAGTATAGTTCCAACTGACTCCCTTCCCCCTTACGAATATAATTTCACCGATAATTGCTTATCAATTTATATATATTTTTCAGATTGGTTAGCCAATTGCGACTCCATTACAGAGCTACGTTGGGTACTACGGAGCCTCCGTTACCATATTGGTTAATTACATAACCAACTTAGGTAATCCCGTATTTCTTTGTAGTCAAGGTGCATCCCACTTAGGTTCCACTTACGTTCAATTACCACTCTCACCGAGCAGGTGCCAATATTGTTGGATATAGTAACCTTCTAAAAATAATTACTATAAATACTGGTATGACTCCTGAATAACCGTGAGTCAAAGGCATCCCGAAACCCACTATGAACTATGATTCAACCAATCAGGCTTAACCATATGGGACTTGCAATGGCTGGCGCAAAGTAGGTTATTTCCCCGCAACCAGCCTTTTCCTGACATGCTACACTCCCCTCCCTCTTTCGAGGTTCAAACCCATTACTGGGTAAGGATAAGTCAGGCTTGCAATAGGCTCTCCAACAGCCTATGGTTAACTCAGAACATTGAGTTAACCACTTGATTTACAAAGCAAAACGGCGCACTCAGAAAGGAATATCGTCGTCGAAGTCCATTGGCGGTTCATTGCTGCTGGCTGCCGGTGCGTTGTTCTGCGCCGGGCGCGCCTGCTGGCCACCGCTGAACTGGTTGCCGCCTTGTGGCTGCTGAGGTTGACCCCAACCGCCCTGGCCGCCGGAAGCCTGACCACCGCCTGCCGGTGCGCCACCGCCTTGACGGCCGCCCAGCATCTGCATGGTGCCGCCAACGTTAACCACAACTTCGGTGGTGTATTTTTCTACGCCGGCCTGATCGGTCCATTTGCGAGTCTGCAGCGCGCCCTCGATGTAAACCTGGGAACCTTTACGCAGATATTCGCCCGCCACTTCAGCCAGCTTGCCGAACAACACGACACGGTGCCACTCGGTCTTTTCTTTCTGCTCGCCAGTCGCCTTGTCACGCCAGCTTTCGGAGGTTGCCAGGGTAATGTTGGCCACTGCACCGCCATTCGGCATGTAACGGACTTCCGGGTCTTGGCCCAGATTCCCGACCAGAATTACTTTGTTTACGCCTCTGCTGGCCATGAGAACTCTCCTGATGATTGATTTTTACACAGTATAAACGAGTAAGTTTAACACGCTCAGCCTGAAACGACACCCGTGTTGATTACTGCGTGCTGTATTCCGGAATTGTCCTTTCGATCGACCTGTTTGCATTCATGTACTGGATATTCATTCAGGTTTTTTTGTGTCATAATTATGCGTTTCGTACTGGCTGTGCCGGTTTTTTGCGCGTTCGATCACATAATCGTGCGTAAATCACCCAGACAGGCGCGGTGTATCATCAAGACGGGAAGTGTAAATGGACAATATCGAAGTTCGTGGTGCTCGAACCCATAATCTCAAAAACATCAACCTGATTATCCCGCGTGACAAGCTGATCGTCGTCACCGGTCTGTCCGGTTCAGGCAAGTCCTCGCTGGCCTTTGATACCCTGTATGCCGAAGGGCAGCGTCGCTACGTCGAATCGCTCTCCGCCTATGCACGCCAGTTCCTTTCGCTGATGGAAAAACCGGACGTCGACCACATTGAAGGTCTGTCACCGGCAATTTCCATCGAGCAGAAATCGACCTCGCATAACCCGCGATCGACGGTTGGCACCATCACCGAGATCCACGATTACCTGCGTCTGCTGTTTGCCCGCGTCGGCGAACCGCGTTGCCCGGATCACCATGTCGAACTGGCGGCGCAAACCGTTAGCCAGATGGTGGATAACGTGCTCAGCCAGCCGGAAGGCAAACGCCTGATGCTGCTGGCCCCGGTGGTAAAAGACCGCAAGGGAGAGCACACCAAAACGCTGGAAAACCTCGCGAGCCAGGGCTATATCCGTGCACGCATCGACGGCGAAGTGTGCGATCTTTCCGATCCCCCGAAGCTGGAGTTGCAGAAAAAGCACACCATCGAAGTGGTGGTCGATCGCTTTAAAGTGCGTGATGACCTGTCGCAGCGTCTGGCGGAATCCTTCGAGACCGCGCTGGAGCTGTCCGGCGGCACCGCCATTGTGGCTGATATGGACGACGAAAAAGCGGATGAGCTGCTGTTTTCCGCCAACTTCGCCTGCCCTATCTGCGGCTACAGCATGCGCGAACTCGAACCGCGCCTGTTTTCGTTCAACAACCCGGCCGGCGCCTGCCCAACGTGCGACGGTCTGGGCGTACAGCAGTTCTTCGATCCGGAACGCGTAGTGCAGAACCCCGAGCTTTCGCTGGCCGGCGGTGCCATTCGCGGTTGGGATCGTCGCAACTTCTACTACTTCCAGATGCTGCGTTCGCTGGCAGAGCATTACGCGTTTGACGTTGAAGCGCCTTTCAACAGCCTGGACGCCAACGTGCAGAAAGCGGTGCTCAGCGGCTCCGGTAAAGAATCGATCGAATTCAAATACATCAACGATCGCGGTGACACCACCGTGCGCCGCCATCCGTTCGAAGGCGTGCTGCACAACATGGAGCGCCGTTATAAAGAAACCGAATCCAGTGCGGTGCGCGAAGAGCTGGCGAAGTTTATCAGCAACCGCCCTTGTGCCTCGTGCCACGGCACCCGTCTGCGCGAAGAAGCGCGAAACGTGTTCGTTGAAGACACCACGCTGCCGGAAATTTCCGATCTGAGCATCGGCCATGCGATGACCTTCTTCCAGAACATGAAGCTCAGCGGGCAGCGCGCCAAGATCGCCGAGAAAGTGCTGAAAGAGATTGGCGATCGCCTGAAGTTCCTGGTAAACGTCGGCCTGAACTACCTGTCGCTGTCGCGTTCGGCGGAAACCCTCTCCGGCGGTGAAGCGCAGCGTATCCGTTTGGCCAGCCAGATTGGCGCCGGCCTGGTGGGCGTGATGTACGTGCTGGATGAGCCGTCAATCGGCCTGCATCAGCGCGACAACGAACGCCTGCTGGAAACCCTGATCCATCTGCGTAACCTCGGCAATACGGTGATCGTGGTGGAACATGACGAAGACGCCATCCGCGCCGCCGACCATGTCATCGACATCGGTCCCGGTGCTGGCGTGCACGGCGGCCAGGTAGTGGCGGAAGGTACCGTCGAAGACATCATGGCGCAGCCTGAGTCATTGACCGGCCAGTTCCTCAGTGGCAAACGCGAGATTGCCATTCCGGAACAGCGCGTACCGGCGGACCCGACCAAGGTGCTGAAATTGAGCGGTGCTCGCGGTAACAACCTGAAGGACGTGACGCTGACGCTGCCGGTGGGGCTATTTACCTGCATTACCGGGGTATCCGGCTCCGGCAAATCCACGCTGATCAACGACACGCTGTTCCCGATCGCCCAGCGCCAGCTCAACGGTGCCACTATTGCCGAACCGGCGCCGTTCCGCGAAGTGACCGGTCTGGAGCACTTCGACAAGGTGATCGACATCGATCAAAGCCCGATCGGGCGCACTCCGCGTTCCAACCCGGCGACCTACACCGGCATCTTCACCCCGGTGCGTGAACTGTTCGCCGGCGTGCCGGAATCGCGCAGCCGCGGTTACAACCCGGGCCGCTTCAGCTTTAACGTCAAGGGCGGCCGCTGCGAAGCCTGCCAGGGTGACGGTGTGATCAAGGTGGAAATGCACTTCCTGCCGGACATCTATGTGCCGTGCGACCAGTGCAAAGGCAAACGCTATAACCGCGAAACGCTGGAAGTGAAGTACAAAGGCAAAAGCATCCACGAAGTGCTGGAGATGACCATCGAAGAGGCACGTGATTTCTTCGACGCGGTACCGGCATTGGCGCGTAAGTTGCAAACCTTGATTGAAGTCGGCCTGTCTTACATCCGTCTCGGCCAGTCGGCGACCACGCTGTCCGGCGGGGAGGCGCAGCGCGTCAAGCTGGCTCGTGAGCTGTCAAAACGCGGTACCGGTCAAACACTGTACATCCTGGATGAGCCGACCACCGGGCTGCACTTCGCCGATATTCAGCAACTGCTGGCGGTGCTGCATCAACTGCGCGATCAGGGCAATACCATCGTGGTGATTGAGCACAACCTGGACGTGATTAAAACCGCGGACTGGATTGTCGACCTGGGGCCGGAAGGTGGCAGCGGCGGCGGTGAGATCCTGGTTGCCGGCACGCCGGAAACCGTGGCTAACTGCGAAACGTCGCACACCGCGCGCTTCCTTAAGCCGTTACTGAAGAAGAAATAATCCCCTGCCAGGCGGGCCGTTACTGTAGCGGCCCGCACGCTTACCCGTTTCGGTCAAATTGAACAGAAACAGGCAAGATTTAGACATTTTCAGGCATTTCCCTCCCCGCTCTCAGCTTTTATCATCAATGTTCCCTCTGTGGCCCTTTGCCGTACTCAGGCCACGTCCACCGGCACCCTACTGCCGGAAGCCGTTCCCCCCATACACTGATGACTGGAGTTACCATGAACATTACGCACGCCTATGCCGCGCATGACGCCAAATCAGCGTTAGTTCCTTTTGATTACACGCCGCGCACCTTGCGCGACCACGATGTGCAAATCAAGGTTCTGTTCTGTGGCGTCTGCCATTCGGATTTACACCAGGCCCGCAACGAATGGAGCAACACTCTTTTTCCGGTGGTTCCCGGCCACGAAATTGTGGGGCGCGTGAGCGCCGTCGGCAACCATGTGTCACGCTATCAGGTCGGCGATTTGGTCGGCGTGGGCTGTATGGTGGACTCCTGCCGCAGCTGTCCGAGCTGTGACGAGGGTCTGGAGCAATATTGTGAAAATGGGTTTACCGGCACCTATAACGGTGAGGATCGACAAACCGGCGCCACCACCTACGGCGGCTACTCCACCGATATGGTAGTAGATCAGGACTTTGTACTTCGCGTACCGGAAAACCTCGATCCTGCCGGTGTCGCCCCCTTACTGTGCGCCGGTATCACCACCTATTCCCCGCTGCGTCAATGGGGCGCCGGTCCGGGTAAAAAGGTGGGCATCGTCGGTCTCGGCGGGCTGGGGCACATGGGCGTTAAACTGGCCCGGGCGATGGGAGCGCATGTGGTGCTGTTCACGACTTCAGCGTCCAAAGTCGAAGATGCCAAACGCCTCGGCGCTCACGAAGTGGTGATCTCACGCAATCCGGAAGAGATGGCGCAGCACACCAACAGTTTCGATTTTATTCTTAACACGGTGGCGGCCCAGCACGATCTGAACCCGTTCCTCAATCTGCTACGCCGTGACGGCACCCTGACGCTGGTTGGCGCACCGGAGCACGACCATCCGTCACCGCAGGTGTTTAACCTGATCATGAAGCGTCGTCGCATCGCCGGTTCACTGATTGGCGGCATTGCAGAAACCCAGGAGATGCTGGATTTCTGCGGCCAGCACGGCATTACCTCGGATATCGAACTGATCCCGATGCAGCAAATCAATGAAGCTTTCGAGCGGATGCTGAAAAGCGACGTGAAATATCGCTTCGTGGTGGATATCGACTCTTTGCGAGCCTAAGCCTCTCGGGCGCCCACAGCGGCGCCCGATTTTCTTACAGCTGCTTTATCACTCGCGCCGGATTGCCGCCGACCACGCAGTTCGCAGGCACGTCCTTGGTCACCACCGCACCGGACGCCACCACCACGTTATCCCCCAGCGTAACGCCAGGATTAATCACCGCACGACCGCCAATCCACACATTATTGCCAATGCGCACCGGCTTGCCGAACTCCGCCCCGCCCACGCGGGTTTCCGCATCCAGCGGATGGGTGGCGGTATAAATATGCACTCCAGGCGCCAGCAGGCAGTTATCACCGATATGCACTTCGCATACGTCGAGGATCACGCAGTCAAAATTGGCGTAGAAATTCTTCCCCAGATAGATGTTGTAGCCGTAATCGCAGCGAAACGTCGGCTCGATAGTGCCCCCCTGATACTGGCCCAACAATTCTGCCAATCCCTGTTTACGCAGGTCGCCCTCATCCGGTGACGAATGGTTGTAACGGTGGACCAATTGGCGTGCGCGCTTGCGCTCGCTGCGCAACAGTTCGTCGCCGGCGTCGTACAATTCACCGGCAATCATTTTGCGTTTTTCTTCACTCATCGCCATCTCGCGGCATCCTTTGGTATTTCGGCTTATTGATTAAAAAGCCTAGTCTTTCCTCATCAACAATAAAACGGGAACGTTCCCAATATCGAATCGCGATCACAGTTTGGCGGGAAAACAGAAGAAATAAACGAAGGACTCAGGCAGGCGCTACACCTGCCGTTATCTATGGCTAGGCGCGCAATTCCTGGCGCACATGGTCGGGTAACCCTTCCAGCACCAGCTGATAGGAACTGTCGATCAACGTATAGAACTGTGAGTTCGGCAGATTGCCATCAAGAAAGACCGTATTCCAGTGTGCCTTGTTCAGACCGACGCAGGGGACGATCTCCGGGTGATGCTCCCGTAGGCTTTCCGCCAGTTCCGGGCTGGATTTTACCGCCAAAGCAGGTCGCCCCTGTACCTCGCACACCATGGCGAACATAACGTCGCCGACTTTGATCTGGCTGGCCTGCCACTGGTTCTGGTCGCTCTGTTCCGCGCCCGGTTTCGCCATGCAGTATTCCAGCAATGCTGTGTTATTCATTGGGTTATTCCCCCTGTAACGTGGCCACAACCCGGCGTGAACCGCCGTGGATGCGGTGCTCCCCCAGCCAAATTCCCTGCCATGTGCCCAGCATCAGCCGCCCGTGACCGACAGGCAGCGTCAACGACGTGCCCAACAGAGAGGATTTGATGTGCGCCGGCATGTCGTCCGGCCCTTCGTAGTCATGCTGATAGGGTGCGTTCTCTGGCACCTGACGCAGGAAATGCTGCTCCATGTCGGCTCGCACCGTAGGATCGCAGTTCTCGTTCAGCGTCAGCGAGGCCGAGGTATGCTGCAATAACAGATGCAGCAGGCCAGTTTGCAGGCGGTGTAAGTGGGTTAGCTGGTCAGTAATCTCTTCGGTAACCAGATGAAAACCACGCGCTTTTGCGCTGAGGATTAGCGTTTGCTGATGCCACATAAGTGAGCGCCCCTCAATCAGTATATTCTCTCTCCAGTTTGCGGCAACTCTGGCGGCAAACCGACAACAAAAAAGGAGCGATATCGCTATCGCTCCCTGGCTAACGTCAGTTTACCCTAACAGCTTTTACTGCACGGCGGCAAACGCCTCGGCCACCTGATGCACGTTGTGGTGGTTCAGGCCAGCCATGCAAACGCGTCCACTGTGGATCAGGTACACGCCGAACTCTTCACGCAGGCGATCAACCTGTGCAGCGCTAAAGCCGGTGTAGCTGAACATGCCGCGCTGTGCGAGCAGATAATCGAAGTTCCGTTGCGGCAGGGCGATTTTCAGCGCTTCCACCAGCGTCTTGCGCATCTCGAGAATACGGGTGCGCATGGTTTCCACTTCGGCCAACCACTGGGCTTTCAGCTGCGCGTCGTTCAGCACCTTAGCCACCACCTGCGCACCGAAGTTCGGCGGGCTGGAGTAGTTGCGACGCACCGTGGCCTTCAGTTGCCCCAACACGCGTCCGGCCGCTTCTTCGCTTTCACACACCACCGACAGGCCGCCGACGCGTTCGCCGTACAGCGAGAAAATTTTCGAGAAGGAATTGCTCACCAGGCATGGCAGACCGGCCGCAGCAATAGTGCGGATAGCGTAGGCATCATCGGCAATGCCGCCACCGAAGCCCTGATAAGCGATATCGAGGAACGGGATCAGTTCACGCTCGGCGATCACTTTGACCACTTCATCCCACTGAGTGTGGGTCAGGTCGGAACCTGTCGGGTTATGGCAGCACGGGTGCAGCAGTGCGATGCTGTGCTTCGGCAGCTGTTTCAACGCGCTCAGCATGGCGTCAAATTTCACGCCCAGGCTTTCGCTGTCGAAGTACGGATAAGTGTTCACTTTGAACCCAGCGCCGCCAAAGATGGCAACGTGGTTTTCCCAGGTCGGATCGCTGACCCACACCTGCGAATCCGGGAAGTAGCTTTTCAGGAAGTCGGCACCGACTTTCAGCGCGCCGGAACCGCCCACGGTTTGAATGGTGGCGATGCGCCCTTGCTGCAGCATCGGGTGTTCGGCACCGAACAGCAAATGTTGGATCGCCGTGCGGTAAGGCAGCAGACCTTCCATCGGCAGGTACACCGATGCCCCATGATCCACGCTGTTCAGTTGCGCTTCTGCCGCAGCAACCGCTTTCATCTGCGGGATAATACCCTGCTCATCATAGTAAAGGCCGATACTCAGGTTAACCTTGTGCGCACGTGAGTCTTTTTTGAATTTTTCCATCAGCGACAGGATCGGGTCACCTGCGTAGGCATCAACATTCTGGAACACGGATTATTCTCCTGGATTATGGTGAGTAGGCACAGCGTTACGCTCCTAATATAGACGGAAAAGGCCGTTCAGTTTGAGCTTTATCTCGCAACCGGCAACAAACCATTTTCCTTGATTCGGTTGAGCACCACCGCCGTTTTGATATGCGCCACGCTTTTGTGGCGGGACAGCGTCTGGCTGATCAAATCGTCCAGTGCCGGCAGGTCCGCCACCGCAACCTTCAGCAGATAATCAGCATCGCCAGTGGTTTTGTAAGCGTCAAGAATGGCGTCCACTTCTTCCAGCATCTGGTGGAAACTGTCGATCTGCTCCTGAGCATGGTGGGTAAGACTTACTTCTATCAGGCCAACCAACCCTAGCCCGACGGCCTCCGGTGCCAGTCGCGCGTGGTAACCGCGGATCAGTTGCGCCTGTTCCAGGCTGATACGCCGCCGCGAACACTGGGATGCAGACAGCCCCACCAGATCGCTCAGCTCCTGATTGGTCAGACGGCCATTGGCCTGTAACAGCGTCAGGATTTTCATATCAAAATCGTCAATGTTGTACATAGCCACCTGTAAACTGTGTTAATAAATGTTGACGTTACAGCCTATCAGTTTTTTGACTGTGGATACCCTTCCCGCGCCGAGGTTGTGAAGCGCACAGCAGCAATGCCGGACGTTTCCGCCTGCCAATGGCATAAAAAACGGGTAACTCGCGCAAGTCAGCAACAATGAGCGGTTAAATAGCGCATAAAACCACGAATGTATAATAAGGACGCCGATGAAAAGATTTCTCCCTCTCGCACTGCTGGTTGCCGCCGGAGGCGCCAGCGCACAATCGCATTTGGATAAGGTGATACAACAAGGCACGCTGGAAGTGTGTACCACCGGCGATTACAAACCCTATACCTTCCAAAAAGAAGACGGCAGCTACGAAGGCATTGATATCGCCATGGCGGAATCGCTGGCAAAAAGCCTCGGCGCCAAGGTGAAATGGGTGAAAACCAGTTGGAAAACCCTGACGCCGGACTTTGTCGCCGGCAAATGTGATATCGCCATGGGCGGCATCTCGGTCACGCTGCAACGTCAAAAGCAGGTGTTCTTCGCCGACCCGTTGGATACCGACGGCAAGATCCCGTTAGTGCGCTGCACCGACGTGAAGAAATACCGCACCATTGACCAGATCAATAAAGCGTCCGTACGCCTGCTTGAGCCAGCGGGCGGCACCAACGAGGCCTTTGTCCACGCCTATCTGCCCAAGGCCAAACTGACGTTGACCCATGATAATTTGGGGATTTTCCAGCAGTTGGTCGACAAGAAAGCCGATGTGATGATTACCGACGCTTCCGAGGCGCAGTATCAGCAAAAACGCTATCCGAAGCTGTGCGCGGTCAACCCGAAAAAGCCGATGCAGTATGGCGAAAAGGCTTACATGCTGCCGCGTGACGATTTGAGCTGGAAGCTGTATGTGGATCAGTGGCTGCACCTGGCCAAGGCGACCGGTGAGTATCAAAGCATTATCGATCAGTGGTTGGCAGTGAAGAAGTAACTCAATATAACGGGGCCGCTGCCTGGCGGCCCCTCAATGGACTTATTCGCCGATATATTCCATCGCCACGCGCTGCGTCAGTTTGGTAATCAGTTCATAAGCACTGATGCCGGTGCATTCGGCGATGCGTTCGACCGGTAACTCCTGCCCCCAAAGCACCACCTCATCCCCGACCTTGTCGGTCGCGTTCGGCCCCAGATCGACCGACATCATGTCCATCGACACCCGGCCCACGATCGGCACTTCACGGCCGTTGAGCCACACCGGCGTACCGGAAGGCGCGCTGCGCGGGTAACCGTCGCCGTAACCCATCGCCACCACGCCCAAGCGAGTATCACCTTCACTGACCCAGGTACCGCCGTAGCCTACGGACTCGCCGGCCTTGTGCTCACGCACCGCGATCAGGTTGGACTTCAGCGTCATCGCCGGCTGCAGATCAAACTGGCTGCCGTTGGCGTCCTCCATCGGCGAGACGCCATACAGGATAATGCCTGGGCGAACCCAGTCGTTATGCGCATCCGGCCACAGCAGGGTACCGCCGGAGGCGGCAATAGAACGCTGGCCCGGTTTACCACGGGCAAACTGTTCAAAGCACTGCATTTGTTTGAGCGTGGCATCGGAACTCGGCTCATCGGCACGGCTGAAGTGGCTCATGATATTCACCGGCTGCACCACATTGCGGCAGGCGCTCAGACGCTGATAAAACGCCTCGGCATGCTCAGGGCGGACCCCCAGACGATGCATGCCGGTATCCAGCTTCATCCACACCGGCACCGGACGCGCCAGCGTGGCCTGCTCCAGTGCTTCAAGCTGTTCGATACTGTGCACGGCGGTTTCGATGTTATTGGCCACCAGCACCGGCAGATCCTCGGCCGAGAAGAAGCCCTCGAGCATCAGGATGGGTTTGACGATGCCGCCGGAGCGCAGCTTCAACGCCTCGCCAATGCGGGCCACGCCGTAACAGTCGGCATCTTGCAGGGTGTGAGCTGTTTCCAGCAGGCCATGTCCATAAGCGTTTGCTTTCACAACGGCAATCAGGCGACTTTGTGGCGCCTGACGGCGCACCTGTTGCAGATTATGTCGCAGAGCGCGGCGGTCGATTACAGCGGTTGCCGCTTTCATTTCAGTTCCTTAGCTGATTATTCGTCATCATACTGTGGCCCCGCATAGTTATCGAAGCGCGACCACTGGCCGTTAAAGGTAAGGCGTACGGTACCGATTGGACCGTTACGCTGCTTACCCAGAATAATTTCGGCAATCCCTTTCAGATCGCTGTTCTCGTGATAAACCTCATCACGGTAGATGAACATAATCAGGTCGGCATCCTGCTCGATGGAGCCGGACTCACGCAGGTCGGAGTTGACCGGGCGCTTGTCGGCGCGCTGCTCCAGGCTTCGGTTCAGCTGCGACAGCGCCACCACCGGTACCTGCAGCTCTTTCGCTAGGGCTTTTAACGAGCGGGAGATCTCGGCGATTTCCAACGTTCGGTTGTCGGAGAGCGACGGCACGCGCATCAACTGCAGGTAGTCGATCATGATCAGGCTGATGCCGTCATGTTCACGGAAAATACGCCGCGCACGGGAGCGCACTTCGGTTGGCGTCAGGCCAGAGGAGTCGTCAATGTACATATTGCGCTTCTCCAACAGGATACCCATGGTGCTGGAAATTCGCGCCCAGTCCTCGTCATCGAGCTGGCCGGTACGAATACGGGTCTGATCCACACGTGACAGCGAGGCCAGCATACGCATCATGATCTGGTTGCAGGGCATTTCCAGGCTGAAAATCAGCACGGGCTTGTCCTGCGTCATCGCGGCGTGTTCGCACAGGTTCATGGCAAAGGTGGTTTTACCCATTGCAGGACGGGCGGCGACGATGATCAGATCCGATTTTTGCAAACCGGCGGTTTTCTTATTGAGATCCTGATAGCCGGTATCCACCCCGGTCACACCATCGTGCGGCTGCTGATACAGCTGCTCAATACGCGCAACGGTATCTTCCAGGATACGCTCGATCCCTTTCGGACCTTCATCTTTGCTGGCACGGTTTTCCGCGATTTGGAATACCCGCGATTCGGCTAAATCAAGCAAATCTTCACTGCTGCGCCCCTGCGGATCGTAGCCAGCGTCAGCGATCTCATTGGCCACCGAGATCATCTCACGCACTACCGCACGTTCACGCACGATATCCGCATAAGCGCCGATGTTGGCAGCGCTTGGGGTGTTTTTCGATAATTCGGCCAGATAGGCGAAGCCGCCGACAGAGTCCAGTTCGCCCCGCTGTTCCAGCGATTCGGACAGGGTGATCAAATCGATAGGCCGACTCATCTCCAGCAGGCGCTGCATCTCGGTAAAGATCAGGCGGTGCGGGCGGCTGAAGAAATCATTGGAGACCACGCGTTCCGCCACGTTATCCCAGCGTTCGTTATCCAGCATCAAACCGCCCAACACTGACTGCTCAGCCTCCAGCGAATGTGGCGGCATCTTCAGCCCTTCCATCTGGCGATCGCGGGGACGTTCTCTGGCTTCGTCTGCGTTTGTTTTGTTGGTTGGTTTTTTTCCTGCCATGAAGCGTATTCTTAATCCGGTTGCGAATGAAGGATCCTGACGCGAGAGTATACGTGATTTTTATCTGTGATTCCTGCGGCATAACCGATGCAAAAAAGGTATCAATCCGCGCGCGGACAAACTGGATCGCCAATACTAAAACGCGTAGGGTGAAATCAGACACCCACACGAGGTACTGATATGGCCAAGCGCATTCAATTCTCCGCCACCGGCGGCCATGAAGTGTTGCAATACGTTGATTTTACCCCACCAGACCCGGCAGCCGGTGAGGTGCAGATCGAGAACAAGGCGATCGGCATCAACTATATCGACACCTACATACGCAGCGGGTTATACCCGCCCGCCAGCCTGCCAAGCGGGTTGGGCACCGAGGCGGCCGGGGTGGTCACCAAGATCGGCGCAGGAGTCAGCGCGCTGAAACCGGGTGACCGCGTGGTTTACGCCCAGTCAACGCTCGGTGCTTACAGCGAAGTGCACAACGTCGCGCAGGAAAAAGTGGCCATCCTGCCGCACAATCTGAGTTTCGAGCAAGGGGCAGCCTCATTCCTGAAGGGGCTGACGGTGCATTACCTGCTGCGTCAAACCCATGAGGTGCAGCCGGGTGAAGTATTCCTGTTCCATGCTGCCGCAGGCGGTGTCGGGTTGATTGCCTGCCAGTGGGCCAAAGCGCTCGGGGCAAGGTTAATCGGCAGCGTCGGTTCCGACGAAAAAGCCGAGCTGGCGAAGCGTGCCGGCGCCTGGGCCACCATCAATTACCATAAGGAAGACATCGCCCAGCGCGTCGCCGAACTGACCCAGGGCGAAAAAGTCGGCGTGGTGTATGACTCTGTGGGCCAAAGCACCTGGCAAGCCTCGCTCAATAGCCTGAAGCGACGCGGGCTGATGGTGAGCTTTGGCAACGCCTCCGGCCCGGTTACCGGAGTCGATCTGGCGTTGCTGAACCAGAAAGGCTCTCTGTATGTCACTCGCCCTTCCCTCAATGGCTACATCACCAGCCGCGCGGAACTGCAATTTGCCAGCAATGAGCTGTTTTCATTGATCGGCAGCGGGGCCATCAAGGTCGACGTGAAGGAAGAGCAGAAGTTTGCGCTGGCTGACGCACAACGTGCGCATCAGGTGCTGGAAAGCCGTAATACCAGCGGCTCAAGCCTGCTGATCCCTGGTCGTTGAGTTGGAAAAAAGATCGGTAAAATTAGGTATAACGTGCGGTGGTACATCGTCTAAAGGCGAAGAGTGGAATATGATCTTCCGGCAATTCATGTTGTTCAATAGGGAAATAGCTCTGAAATGAAAATAAAAATGCTAGTTACAGCGCTGGTTTTCGCCGCAGCTCCAGCGTTGGCCGCCGCAGCGCAGGCAGCGACGCCAAACGCAGAAAAAGACGCATTGATGAAATACCCTTACTCTGCCGCCTATACGCAATGTATGAGCAAACCAGATCTCAATACACCAAGTATGGCTGCCTGCATTGAAACAGAGTTCAAGCTCTGGGATGCACGCCTGAACAAGTCCTATAAGGAAGCGCTCAAGTTTAAGGCAGCCCCAAAAGCCTGGCGTGAGGCACAGCGTAACTGGCTGAAGTTCAAAGACAGCCAATGCCAGGCGCTGGTGGCAGCACCGCATGGCTCCGGCGATGCGCTGGATGCGGCTTCATGCGAACTGAACATGACCATTGAACGTACGTTGCAACTTGAAAGCGACAACTGGCCAAGATCTTAATATTGCTGGATTATCAGTAACAAAAAGGGCTCCGTAAGGAGCCCTTTTTGTTACTGCGTTTGTAGGGGTAGAGCAGAGTCCGCCAGAGACAGTGGGTTGCTTGAGCAACGCTCGTATTGGGTATTATTGTCTCTTGCGGTGATGAAATCGGTCGCATCGCTGCATCGGCAAACATCCTAACAGCCCCGAGGCGCAAAAAAAATGGCTAATGCGCCGCACCGGCCGTTTAAACGTCAAGCTGTGATCGCTGCCGCATTAAGAACGCATCTGTTGCTCGATTTTCAGCGTGACCGACTGATTATTCGACAAAAAATTAATAGCGGCGTATTGAAGGCTTCTGCATTGAACGGTAGATCCAAACGCCAACCACCGCCAAAATCAGCCACGGCAACAGCTTAATCACCATCGCAAACAGCCCGCCAATCAGCATGAATGCCGCGGCCACCAGCAACGCTGCGAATACGCCCAGCAACGAAATGCCCGTCACCATCAGCATGACGACAAAGCCGACCAGAAAGAAGAGTTCCAACATGATTTTGCTCCTTCGCAAAACAAAGTATCTGCGAAGGTATTACAAGAAGCGTGCCAAGATGGTGAGAGGACTAAGTTATTGAAATTGAAAAAAAGGCATGCCACATCACGCAACATGCCTGGTCAAAAACACTAACTGTTAGTCAGAATTTTATCTCTATTACGCCATCTCGGTGCGCGGTAGGCGAACCAAATCCAGCGCCTGCTCAACAACGCGTGCATCGGCCCCTGGCTTATGGGCATTCTCACTCAGGTGACGGCGCCACTGACGGGCACCGGGCACGCCCTGGAACAACCCAAGGATATGGCGGGTGATATGGCCCAAATAAGTGCCCTTCGACAGCTCGCGTTCAATGTACGGATACAGCGATTCGATAATCGCTATGCTGTCCATAACGTCGCTTTGGCAGCCAAACAGTTCACTGTCGACCCGCGCCAGGATGCCCGGGTTCTGGTAGGCTTCGCGCCCCATCATCACGCCATCCAGATGCTGCAGATGCTGTTTCGCCTCTTCCAGCGTTTTCACCCCCCCGTTAATCGCCAGAGTGAGCGTCGGAAAATCCCTTTTTAACTGGTACACGCGCGGATAATCCAGCGGCGGCACTTCGCGGTTCTCTTTCGGACTCAGGCCCGACAGCCATGCCTTGCGGGCATGAATGGTAAACATGTCACATTCACCGCGCCCGGCGACGGTGGCGATGAAATCGCACAGAAACTCGTAGCTGTCCTGATCGTCAATACCAATGCGGGTTTTCACCGTCACCGGGATCGACACCACGTCGCGCATCGCCTTGATGCAGTCGGCAACCAGCGTTGCCTGCCCCATCAGGCAGGCACCGAACATGCCGTTCTGTACCCTATCCGACGGGCAACCGACGTTGAGGTTGATCTCGTCATAGCCGCGCTGCTCAGCCAGTTTGGCGCAGTGCGCCAGCGCAGCCGGATCGCTGCCGCCCAGTTGCAGCGCCACAGGATGTTCTTCTTCGCTGTAGGCCAGATAGTCGCCCTTACCGTGGATAATCGCGCCGGTAGTCACCATCTCGGTGTACAGCAAGGTTTCCTTGGTCAACAAGCGGTGGAAGTAACGGCAATGACGATCGGTCCAGTCGAGCATCGGCGCGATGGAAAAACGATTGGCGGCGTATTTTGGGGCGTTATTGTCTGTCGTCATGCTGGGCTACTGGCTACCTGATTCTGTCTGGGGTTTAACGAACGGCATGCTGCCGCAAACGGCTATTATAACGACAATCGGCGGCGTTGGGAAAACCGCTGTGTCGCCGATAAAAAAGCACCGGCAAAAGCGAATAAAAAGAGGCTGTCAGGTGTTCTCTCTGTAAGGCCGCAGTTCTGCGTCCTTCATGATGAGGAAATAACCATGAACAGTTTCGTTAAACGCCTGCTGCTGCCAGTCATTGCCGGTTCACTGCTGTTTTCCGGTACCGCTCTGGCGATGGGCGGCGATGGCAGCGGTCAAACCACGCCAACCTGCCCCAAAGGCCAGATATACGATACGAAAACCAAAACCTGCATGGTGGATAAAAGCAGCATGGTCAGCGACAACGATCGCACGAACTATGCCTATGCGCTGGCCAAAAGCGGCCGCTATCAGGAAGCGCTGGATGTGCTGAATACCCTCAAAAATCCCAACACTGCCGTGGCGCTGAATTACCGCGGCTATGCCACCCGCAAGCTCGGCCGCACCGACGAAGGGATCGGCTACTATTTAAAATCAGTGGCGCTCGATCCGAAATACCCCAAAGTCCGCGAGTATCTGGGTGAGGCTTATATGATCAAAGGGCGTCAGGACCTGGCGAAGGAGCAGCTTAAGGTTATTCAATCGCTGTGCGGTACCGGTTGTGAAGAGTACCGAGATCTGGCGGCGGCTATCGATCATCACCCTGAATCGTAAAACCCGGAGGCAAACATCAGCAGCGACGCGATCCGCAGCGAAATCGGCCAATATCTTTCCCGCCTGTGGCGCTATGGCTTGGTGCTGTCCCACCGGCGGGACGTAGCCGACGACTTGGTGCAGGCCACCTGCGTGCGGGCGTTGGAACGCGCCGCACAGTTTGCCGTGGGAACGCGTATGGACCGCTGGTTATTTTCCATTCTTCACTCCATCTGGTTGAACGAGGTCCGCTCTCAGCACATTCGCCAGGGACAGGGCTTTGTCGACGTTGACGAACTGGCCGGTGCGGAAAACGGCGAGCAGCCGATTTGGGCCAATGAAGTGATGCAACGGGTTAATCAACTGCCGGAGGCGCAGCGCAATACGTTGTTTCTGGTGTACGTGGAGGAACTTTCTTACCGGGAAGCCGCTGAGGTGCTGGGTGTGCCCATTGGCACCATCATGAGCCGTCTGGCGGCGGCACGGCTGCGGTTGGCGAACGACAGCCTGCTGCAAACCCGTACCCCGCAGGTAAAAGGAGAACAATCATGAGTTCAGCCTACGCAACGGATGAACTGCTGGTCGCCTATCTGGATAATCAGTTGGACCCACAGCAACGCCACCGGCTGGAACAGCGTCTGGCCGGCGAACCGGCGTTGGCAGAACGCTTGTCGTTGCTGGAGCGCAGCAGCTTGCCCTTTAAGCAAGCCTTTGCGCCTTTGCTTGATGAAGCGCCGGTGCAAAGATTGCAGGCAGACTGGCCGCAAGCCTCCTCTGCACCACCGCATAGCGTCAGCCGCCGTGGCCTGATTGCCGCCGCCGTCGCTTTTCTGGCACTGGGCATCGCAGGCGATCGCGCCTATCTGCAGCTCAGCCAACCGGATGACAACTGGCGGAGCCTGGTCGCTCAATATATGGCGTTGTACACCCCGGAAACGCTGATGGGTTTTGAAGGCTCCGCAGCGCAGATTGCCAGTCAGCTACAGCACACCGGTGATCGGCTGGGCATCGCGCTTCCTCTGTCGCAGCTGACGTTGCAAGGGGCCGAACTGAAAAACGCCCGTGTGCTGGCGTACGACGATCGCCGTATTGCTCAATTAACCTGGTTGGATGCGCGGTACGGTGTTTTGGCACTGTGTATTATCCAGCAACCGGGCAAGTCGCAGCCCGCCGAGAGCGAACAACGCCTGGGAATGAATGTGGTCTATTGGTCCGATAGCAGACACAGTTTCATGCTGATTGGCCATAACCCGGCAGTGGAAATGGTCAGATTGGCCAGTCAATTACAGCGTTCGCTGACCGCCTAAGAGCCTACGCGAAGCCATAGCCTGCGAGAACGGCACGGAACATCGTGAATATCATCACATTTCCGGCTAACAACGGGCGCTAAACCGGACGTTTAATGCGGCATATTGGCAGAAAAGTGGCCGACTCTCGGCGATTTGGCTGAAGCATGGTAAAATCGGCTTTTTTACGTACCGGGAAATTTGCCATGAACTCAAGCACCCAGGAAAAGCTGCTGGCGCAGGCTGAACAACTCTGTCAGCAACGCAATGTGCGACTGACACCGCAGCGGCTGGAAGTGTTACGCCTGATGGCACAACAGCCCGGTGCCATCAGCGCTTACGACCTGCTGGATTTGCTGCGCGTAGCCGAACCCCAGGCCAAACCCCCCACGGTTTACCGTGCATTGGATTTCCTGTTGGAACAAGGCTTTATTCATCGCGTGGAATCGGCGAACAGCTATGTGTTGTGCCATCATTTCGAACAGCCGATGCATACTTCCGCACTGTTTATTTGCGATCGCTGCGGCCAAGTGACTGAGCGCACAACCGAAGGGATCGAAGAGACGCTGCAAAAGCTGGCGAAAGAGTCGGGATTTGCCCTGCGTCACAGCGTGGTAGAAGCCCATGGTCTGTGTGAGGGTTGCGTTGAGGTAGAAGCCTGCGATAGCAAACATGATTGCGGCGAACACGATCACAGCATCGCTATCAAGAAGAAATAAGAGGGTATCAGGTACCTCCCTGTACCTTCGGCCATAGCGTCAAGGGGATGAAACGCCTGACCATCAGCATAGTTTACGGCCGCAATCCGCTGCGGCCTATCGCACTACCAGCGATACTTGTTGTGGTCTTCCCAGGATTTCACTTCTTTCTCGGCCGCCTCTTTCTGGTAGCCGTAGCGTTCCTGAATTTTACCGACAAGCTGTTCGCGTTTCCCTTCAATGACCGTCAAATCATCATCGGTCAGCTTGCCCCATTTTTCCTTCACTTTCCCTTTAAACTGCTTCCAGTTACCGTCGGCTTGATCTTTGTTCATAACCTCTCCGTTACCTGTGATTAGTCAGTTTTAAAAACTTGTCGCTGGGCTTAACTGAGTAATAATCATGGTCAATTGACCTAAAATGAAGGGAGTGTCATTCCAATTCATTCCGCCAGCCACATGATTAACTATAGCAACAGATATCGATAAAGAACAAAAAACCAGAATAAAAATTCAACAAACTAACAAAACGCAGTAAAACACCCGAAATAACAGTCAGTAAGCGGGACTAAATCGACGCGATAATATGTAACTCAATATGAATACAAAACATTAGTTAATTTTATGATAACGTCTCATTGTGAGCCGTTGGATCCGCGGCAAACCAGGTACCGCGCAGCCTGTGACGGTGCCAAATCCAGCCGAGCGCGATGCCGCGCAGAGAAAGAAAGACCGCCAGCGCCAGCCATAAACCATGATTGCCCAAGACGGGTACGGTCAGCAGCGTCAAACCATAGCCGGCCGCCGCCACTGCCATGCTGTTGCGCATTTCTGCTCCTCGGGTGGCGCCAATAAACATGCCGTCCAGCAAATAGCACCATACGCCCACCAATGGCAGCACCACCTGCCACGGCAGATAGTGGCCGGCCAGCGCACGCAGTTCCGGTAACGAGGTCAAGGCGGCGATAATATGCTGACCGGCAACGGCATAAACCAGGCCAAAGGCCAACGCGACCAGACAGGCTTGTCGGCAAGCCGCACGCCACACCTTGCGCAGTTGGCTATCGTCGCGCGCGCCATAGGCATGGCCAGAATGAGCTTCAACCGCGTAGGCAAAACCGTCGAGCGCATAGGCGGTAAAGGTCAGTAAGTTCATCAGCACCGCATTCACCGCCACTACTTCGCCGCCAAGCCGGGCACCGAAGATGGTCAAAGAAGCGAAGCACAGCTGCAGCAGCAGGGAACGCAGCATAATGTCGCGGTTCAGCGCCAGCAAACGCCGCAGGTTACCGCGCCAGGCAGTGCGCAGCATCGGCATGGAAATGCCACGTAGGCGCATGACCCGCCAGGACAGCCATAAGCCCAGCAGCAGCGTGGCATACTCAGAAATAGCTGTCGCCGTCGCCGCACCTTGCACGTTCCAGCCCAGCCCCATCACCAGCCAGATATCCAGTACAATATTCAATAAGTTGCCGACAATCAGCAGGATCACCGGCGCACGTACGTATTGCACGCCAAGCAGCCAGCCCAGGATAACCATGTTCGCCAATGCCGCCGGCGCGCTCAACCAGCGGATCTCGAGGAATAATCGGGCCTGCTCCAGCACCGCCTCGTCGCCACCGACGATTTTCAGCGCCAGTTCGATCAGCGGATGGCGCAGCAAGACAATGGCCACACCGGCCAACGCCGCCAGCAGCAGCGGTTGCATAAAGGCGCGCGCCAATCCCTGTGGGTTTTGTGCGCCCAGAGCCTGCGCAGTCAGACCGGTGGTGCTCATACGCAGGAACAACAACAGCATGAACAGGAAGCTGGTCGCCATGGCTCCTACCGCCACACCGCCCAGATAAACAGGGCTGTCGAGGTGACCGATCACTGCGGTATCCACCAGCCCAAGCAACGGCACGGTGATATTGGAGAAGATCATGGGCAGCGCCAGGCGCCACAAGGCTTTATCGGTATCGCTGGTGAAGGCGGAGAGCAGGCGCATAGTGAAATGTTCCCGTGGCAATGCGGTTTTAATCGGTCAGAAATGACATCGCCCCAGAGCTGGGGCGATTTAAATCAAAGGGCAGCGTGCAGGCTTATGGGTTAAACCCAGTCGCCGTTGCGGATCACGCCGACCGCCAAGCCTTCAATGGTGAAGTTCTGCTGACGCAGATCAACCACAATCGGCTGGAACTCACTGTTTTCCGGTAGCAGCTCAACCACGTTACCGTGCTTTTTCAGCCGCTTGACCGTAACTTCATCTTCGATGCGCGCCACAACCACCTGGCCATTACGCACGTCCTGAGTTTTATGCACCGCCAGCAGGTCACCGTCCAGAATACCGATATCACGCATCGACATGCCGTTAACCCGCAGCAGGAAATCCGCGCTCGGTTTGAACAGTGAAGGATCCACCTTGTAGTGACCTTCGATATGCTGCTGCGCCAGCAGCGGCTCACCGGCAGCCACGCGGCCAATCAGCGGTAAACCCTCTTCATCTTCCATCAGCAACCGAATGCCGCGCGAAGCGCCCGAGACGATTTCGATGACGCCTTTACGCGCCAGCGCTTTCAGATGTTCTTCTGCGGCATTTGGCGAACGGAACCCCAGACGCATGGCGATCTCGGCACGCGTCGGCGGCATGCCAGTGGACGAAATATGATCGCGAATCAGATCATAGACCTCTTGCTGTCTGGTAGTTAGTGCTTTCATTCCGCCCCCTGTTTGTTTATACAGTCTTGCTGTGAGTATATACAGGTAAGTGCGGCTTGGGAACCGAAGAATGAATAAAAATCAGGGATTAGCAACCCGGATCGCAACGAGCTTGCTCTGCTCAGACAAAGTGCTGCCACAGCACCGTGCCCCAAACAAACAGCGCCAAAATAACCGCCAGCAAAACTGCCGCCGACCCCATATCCTTGGCCCTGCCGGACAGCTCGTGATACTCGGTCCCCACCCGGTCAACAATCGCCTCAATCGCGCTGTTGAGCATCTCGACAATCATTACCAGCACCACCGACCCAATCAGTAAAATGCGCGCTATCGCACCCACGTCCAGCCAAATCGCCAGTATGATAGCCAGCACGGTCACCACCAACTCCTGGCGGAACGCCGCTTCGTGCTGCCAGGCAGCGGAAAAACCTTTATAAGAGTAGCCGGCGGCTTTAATAATACGGGTCAGGCCGGTTGCTTGGTTCGTCATGTTTTTAGTGCCTTTCGCAGAGGTAAGTCATAATTAAACAGTCTAGGCCAGGAAGCGCTCACGGCTCCCGGTTTTCCAACACCACAGATCTGCTACCCGGTTTCTGGTATGCTTGCGGCGCATTGCTAACAAGAGGCTTCACGTTGTTATGTCAGGTTGGCGTAAAATTTATTATAAACTATTGAATTTACCACTCAAATTGTTGGTAAGAAGTAAGGTTATCCCTTCAGATCCGGTCACGGAGTTAGGGTTGGATCCCTCACGGCCGATTTTGTATGTTTTACCTTATAATTCCAAGGCGGATTTACTGACGCTGCGCACCCAGTGCCTGGCGCAGGATTTGCCCGATCCTCTCGAACCGCTGGAAATAGACGGCACCGTGCTGCCCAGCCACGTGTTTATTCACGACGGCCCGCGCGTATTCCGCTACTACACGCCGAAAGAAGAGTCGGTAAAACTGTTCCACGACTATCTGGATCTGCACCGCAGTAACCCGGATCTCGATATTCAGATGCTGCCGGTTTCGGTGATGTTTGGCCGCTCTCCGGGGCGCGAAGGCCACGGCACACCACATCTGCGCTTGCTAAATGGCGTGCAGAAATTCTTCGCCGTGCTGTGGCTCGGCCGCGATAGCTTTGTGCGCTTCTCCAATACCGTTTCGCTGCGCCGCATGGCGACCGAGCACGGCACGGACAAGATCATCGCGCAAAAGCTGGCCCGCGTAGCCCGGATGCACTTCTCACGTCAGCGTCTGGCCGCCGTAGGCCCAAGCCTGCCGGCCCGTCAGGACCTGTTCAACAAGCTGTTGGCGTCCAAAGCGATCGAAAAAGCGGTCGAAGACGAAGCGCGCAGTAAAAAGATCTCCCACGAAAAAGCCCAGCAAAATGCCATTGCATTGATGGAAGAGATTGCCGCCGACTTCTCTTACGAGACGGTGCGCCTTTCCGACCGCGTGCTGAGCTGGACCTGGAACCGCTTGTATCAGGGCATCAACGTCACCAACGCCGAACGCGTGCGTCAGCTGGCGCAGGACGGCCACGAGATCGTGTATGTGCCCTGTCACCGCAGCCACATGGACTATCTGCTGTTGTCCTATGTGTTGTACCACCAGGGCCTGGTGCCGCCGCACATTGCTGCCGGTATTAACCTCAACTTCTGGCCGGCCGGGCCGATCTTCCGCCGCCTGGGCGCGTTCTTTATCCGTCGGACCTTCAAAGGCAACAAGCTGTACTCGACGGTGTTCCGTGAATACCTCGGCGAGCTGTTTACCCGCGGTTACTCGGTGGAATATTTTGTCGAAGGCGGGCGTTCCCGTACCGGGCGTTTGCTGGAGCCGAAGACCGGCACCCTGTCGATGACCATTCAGGCGATGCTGCGCGGCGGGGCCCGCCCTATCACGCTAGTGCCGATCTACATCGGTTACGAGCACGTGATGGAAGTGGGTACCTACGCCAAAGAGCTGCGTGGCGCCACCAAGGAAAAAGAGAGCCTGCTGCAGATGCTGCGCGGCTTGCGCAAACTGCGTAATCTCGGCCAGGGCTACGTGAACTTCGGCGATCCCCTGCCGTTGACCACCTACCTGAACCAGAATGTGCCACAGTGGCGCGAATCGATTGACCCGATCGAATCCCAGCGCCCAAGCTGGCTGACGCCGACGGTCAACGATCTGGCGGCCAAGATTATGGTGCGCATCAACAATGCCGCAGCGGCCAACGCCATGAACCTGTGTTCCACGGCGTTACTGGCTTCTCGCCAGCGCTCGTTAACCCGCGAGCAGTTGCTTGAACAGTTGGAATGCTATCTGCAACTGATGCGCAACGTGCCTTATGCCGATGACGTTACCGTGCCGACTCAAACGCCGGATGAGTTGCTGGATCACGCGCTGAACATGAACAAGTTCGAGGTGGAGAAGGATAACATCGGCGATATCATCATCCTGCCGCGCGAGCAGGCGGTGCTGATGACCTATTACCGCAACAATATCCATCACCTGCTGGTTCTGCCGTCACTGATTGCCACCATCGTGATGCACCATCGCCGGGTATCTCGCGCTGAACTGCTGCGCCAGATTGGTTTGATTTACCCGATGCTGAAAGCCGAGCTGTTCCTGCACAACGACAAGGAACAACTGCCGGAGGTGCTGCAACCGCTGATCGAGGAAATGATCCGTCAGCAATTGATCTGCGATAAAGGCGACGATCTGGTACTGAATCCAGCGCGCATCCGTCCGTTGCAGCTGCTGGCCGCCGGTGTCCGTGAAACCTTGCAGCGCTACGCCATCACCATGTCTATCCTCAGCGCCAACCCGAGCATTAACCGCGGTGCGCTGGAGAAAGAGAGCCGTATCATGGCACAGCGTTTATCCGTGCTGCACGGCATCAACGCACCGGAGTTCTTCGACAAAGCGGTATTCTCCACCCTGGTAGCTACGTTGCGTGAAGAAGGCTACATCAACGATATTGGCGATGCGGTGCGTGAGCACACCCTTGAGGTGTACAACATGCTGAGCGACCTGATTACTCCGGAAATCAAACTGACCATTGAAAGCGTCAGCATGCCGGCGGAAACCAACGCTCTGCCGGAAGCGATTGAACCGGAAGAGAAAGACCAGTAATACGTTGATAAAAAAACAAAAAGGCACCCCAGGGTGCCTTTTTTACAGTCCGAACGTGGTCAACTTTGCCAGTAACTCAGCGCAATACCGATAAACAGTACCAGCCCGACATAGTTGTTATCCAGGAATGCTTTGAAACAGGCATCCCGTTCACGACCGGCAATTTGTTTTTGCTGATGGATAAACAGGGCTCCCGCCAGCAACAGCGACCAATAAAACGCGCCGCTCAACTGCGCCAGATAGCCCACCCACAGCATCAGCAGCAAGGTGGCGAACTGCAGCAGGCCGACGATCAGTTTGTCATAGCGACCGAACAAAATGGCGGTGGATTTCACGCCAATCTTCAGATCATCGTCGCGATCGACCATGGCATACAGCGTATCGTAAGCCACCGTCCAGCAGATGTTGGCCAGCAGCAGCAGCCAGCAGCTCAGCGGCAGCGATTCGCTGACGGCGGCGTAGGCCATCGGAATGCCCCAACCAAACGCGGCGCCCAATACGAACTGCGGCAAATGAGTGACCCGCTTCATAAACGGATAGGCCCATGCCAACGCCAACGCCGCCAGAGACAGCCAGATGGTCATCGCATTCAGCGTCAGCACCAGCGCGAACGAAATCAGCACCAGCACCACAAACAGGATCTTGGCCTCTTTTTCGCTCACCCGGCCGCTGGGCATTGGGCGTCCGGCGGTACGCTTCACATGGCCATCGACGGCGCGATCGGCATAATCATTCACCACACAGCCGGCGGCACGCATCAGGAAAACCCCGACCACGAACACCAGCAGGATAGACAACGACGGCACGCCCTTCCCCGCCAGCCACAATGCCCACAGCGTCGGCCACAGCAACAGCAAGGTGCCAATAGGTTTATCGATGCGCATCAGATGGCTATAAGCCTGCCATTTACTTTGAATCACGCTTCCCTCCAAGGTATTTCCTCTCCTCATCATTCGGGGTCAGTACTGCCCGCGGCGTACAGCGGCGAAGCCGGTAGAAACAGTTCGGTCAGCAACAGCGGTTTACCCGCCAGTCGCAGGCGGGAACGGCGTGCCCACAGCGCATCTTGCCGACCGATATGGATGTAATCGCGAGTTAACTCGTCGCTGCTAAAAAGATAGCGCCCCAACGGCAATGTGCCCAAATCCACCAGCGCCAAATCCGGGCCGGTCAGGGTTTCCTGCGGGATCACCGTACGCCCCAGCAGCCAGGGCTGGTTGTCGCCCAACAGCACGATTTCACGCAGCCAGTATCGTGGGCTGTCAGGAAGATGGTCGGCTTCTTCGCCCAGTTGATCGCGGGTGATAAAACACTCGCGCTGCGGCTCAACGTGCACGCGCCCGCAGTGACGTTCAAAGCGGCGGGTCATGGATCCTAGCTCCATCAGCCAATCACTGACGGCGGCGGGTGGCGGAGATTGTTGTGCGGATAACCACTCCAACGGCGGCAGGATGGAATCCTTATTGCCAGACATTGCTCTACTCCATGCCTGACGCCGCGCCCTGCGGCCGCGCCAGACCAGACAAACTGTTAACAGTCGACCATTGTAACGCAGAAATTCAAAAGCGGCAGGCTGATTCGTGGCGTGGCGCACAGCAAAATAACGCCAAAAAAAGCAACGCAATGTCATCTTTCTGCCATCTGTTTTCTTTACCTTCGTCCACCGGAGCGATGGGGATTCTGTGATCGCCTGCAAACTTTCGCCTCTGCCACATTGTTTTATCTACGCGCGTAGATACTCTTGTGCCGCAGCGTTGAATCGCCATCAGTCCAACACTTTGTCAGCAAACCTTCTTGCCGACACCAGGGAAACCATCTTTAACGGCGCCATTTATGGCGCATGACGAAAAGAGGATATCAATGCCATGAGCGAAACAACGCTTGCACACCAACAGGCCGCCGGCGATACGCTGGCGGCCGACGAACGCCTGGTCACCAAAGAAGGACGCGGCCAATTCTGGCGTGCCACTTTTTCCTGCTGGCTCGGCACCGCGATGGAATATGTCGATTTCGCACTGTATGGCCTGGCGGCCGGTATGGTGTTCGGTGACGTGTTCTTTCCCGAAGCCACACCGATAGTGGCGCTGTTGGCCAGCTTTGCCACTTACTCCGTCGGCTTTGTCGCCCGTCCAATCGGTGCGTTGGTCTTTGGCTGGATTGGCGATCGCAAAGGCCGCCGCGTGGTACTGCTCACCACGGTCGCGTTGATGGGCGTTTCTACCACGCTGATCGGGCTGATCCCCTCCTACGCACAAATTGGCGTTTGGGCGCCTGTCTGCCTGGTGATCCTGCGTTTTGCGCAAGGTTTCGGTGCCGGAGCGGAGCTCTCCGGCGGCGCGGTGATGCTGGCAGAATACGCACCGGCGAAACGACGCGGTCTGGTCGCTTCGATCATCGCCATCGGTTCCAACAGCGGCACCCTGCTGGCGTCGCTGGTGTGGTTGTTAGTGTTGCAGTTGGACAAAGCGGATCTTATCGCCTGGGGCTGGCGTATTCCGTTCCTTGCCAGCATCCTGATCGCCTCAGGAGCACTGTACCTGCGCCGCCACGTACGCGAAACGCCGGTGTTTGAACGCGAGCTACAGCAAAACCGCCAGCGGATGCTGGAAAATACCCCCACCGAGCCGGATAACCGCAGTTATTTGCAGCGCACCAAAGCTTTTTGGATCATGCTTGGCCTGCGCATTGGCGAGAATGGCCCCTCCTATCTGTGTCAGGGCTTTATCGTCGGTTACGTCGCCAAGGTGCTGATGGTGGACAAATCGGTGCCCGCGCTGGCGGTGATGATCGCCTCACTGTGCGGTTTCCTGGTGATCCCCCTGGCCGGTTGGCTTTCCGATCGCTTCGGCCGTCGTATCACTTACCGCTGGTTCTGTCTGTTGCTGGTGTTGTATGCCTTCCCGGCGTTCTGGCTGCTCGACAGCCGCGAACCGGCAACCGTCATTTCAGTGATTGTGGTCGGCATGTGCATTGCGTCACTCGGCATTTTCGGCGTGCAGGCGGCCTATGGCGTGGAACTGTTCGGCGTCAAAAATCGCTATTCAAAAATGGCGTTCGCCAAGGAGCTGGGGTCGATCCTTTCCGGCGGTACCGCTCCGCTGATCGCCACCGCGTTGCTGTCCGGCTTCGGTCACTGGTGGCCTGTCGCCTGCTATTTTGTTGTAATGGCGGCCATTGGCTTAATCACCACCTTCTTTGCACCGGAAACACGCGGCCGCGATCTAAACCTGCCGCAGGACGCGGCGTAATCAGGGCGCACAGGAACCCAACTTGGATAATCAATCCGCGCGACGCATCACCCGTGCCGACGTCGCCCGCGTAGCGGGCACCTCGGTTGCGGTCGTCAGCTACGTGATCAACAACGGACCGCGCCCGGTGGCGGAAACCACCCGTCTGCGGGTGCTGGAGGCTATTGAAAAAACCGGTTACCGACCAAACGATATCGCCCGGGCACTGGCTTCAGGCAACACCCTGACCTACGGGTTGGTGGTACCCGATATCTCCAACCCGTTTTTTGCCACCCTGGCCCAGGCGTTGCAGCGAGAGGCTTTCAGCCACGGTCGGGTACTGCTGTTGGGTGACGCCGGTGACGACCGCCAGCGCGAGCACGACCTGATTAATCATCTGCTGCGCCGTCAGGTTGACGGTCTGCTGTACACCAGCGTCGATCGCCATCCCTGGTTCGATCTGATCCGCGCATCCGGCACGCCATGCGTAATGATTGACACCATAGACAGCCATGCCGGCGTCTGCGCTATTCGCGTCGACGAGCGTGATGCGGCCTGTCAGGCAACTCGCCATCTGTTGCAGCACGGCTATCAGGACATCGGCATTTTTGTGGGCCCCTTGACCATGCTCAACGCGCAGGACCGCCTTAACGGCTGGCGTGATGCACTGAAGGAAGCGGGCATTGCGCCACGCGAAGAGTGGATATTCGAAGCGCCCTATACCCGTCAGGGGGGCTATCAGGCCAGCCAGAAAATGCTGCAAGCCCCGCGGCCGCGGGCCATATTCACCTCTAACGAACAACAGGCGCTCGGTTGCCTGTCGGCACTGGCAGAACACCGGCTTCGCGTGCCGGACGATCTGGCGATCATTTGTTTTAACGGCACCCAGCAGTCCGAGTTCAGCGTGCCACCGCTCAGTGCGGTCGAACAACCGATTGACGCCATGGCCAAGCGAGCCATCGCCATGCTGGCTGCCGGTGCTGCACAGCCAGAGCTGCACGAATTCGCTTTCCAACTGCATATCCGCCGATCGTGCGGCTGTTAGTTTATTGATTCAGGTAACCGCTATGCGTTTGATTATTGATTGCGATCCCGGCAACGGCATTCCCGGCGCCAACGTCGATGACGGGCTGGCGCTGGCATTGGCACTGGCGGCCCGCCCGCGACTCTCACTGGAGTTGATCAGCATTGTTGCGGGCAATACGCCACGTGACGTTGGCTTTGCCGTGGCACAACATTTGCTGCAACAAACCGGCTATCAGGTGCCGATTGCCGTCGGCGCGGCGCGCGCGCTGAGCGAACCGCCAGAACCCTGGCGCGCCCACCTCGACCGAGCGATTGCCGATCCGGATCTGGCGGCACTGTGGCGCAATACGCCTTACCCACAGGCCGCAACCACGCCAACGCCGAACGCCGCCGTGGCGATCGGCGAGCTGATTTGCAATAACCCCGGCGAGATCACCCTGGCGGCAATCGGCCCCCTGACCAACGTCGCCCATGCTCTGCAGCTGTACCCGCAGATGGCACAGGCGGTGAAGGAAATTGTGATCATGGGCGGAGTCTTCAACCTGGAAGGCTACATCAAGGACACCAATTTTGGTCTGGATCCGGAAGCCGCACGGCAGGTGCTGACCAGCGGTGCCAATATTACGCTCGCCCCACTGGACGTTACTACTCAAACCATGTTGACTCAGGAAAGCCTGGCGCAGATGACCCAACCGGACACGCCGCTGTGTCGCTATCTGCGAACCACCACTCAACCCTGGATCGACTATTCCCGCCATACCCGCCATCTGCCGGGTTGCTGGATCCACGATGCGCTGGTGATTGCCTGGTTGCTTGAGCCACAGTTGGTGACCACGGAGGAATATTATGTGGATGTCGCACTGGAAGGCGCTATGACGCGCGGCAGTTCTCGCCGCTGGCGTCCCGGAGGCCTGCGTCTGACGGTCGGCATGCCGGAGCCCGAAGGCAAGCCGTTGCGGGTGATGCAGCAGGTGGATAATGCCCGCCTGCTGGCGTTGATCGGCACCACCCTGGCCCGCGGATGAAAAAAGGTGCGCCGGGGCGCACCAATCATCGAGCCAGCATCGACAGCGTCGGGTACTACCCCTTGCCTTTCACGCTACCAATAAAGGTTTCACGTGCTGTGGTGGAACCCAGTTTTTCAGCCTCATTCATCAGTTTCAGCGCTTTATCGATATCGCCCGCCTTCACCGCCTGTTTGATGCCGTTGTTAAAGTAAGCTTCGGTGTCATTCAACATGGGTTCCGCCGGTTGAGTCGGCGCCGGAGCCGGTGCTGCTGCGACGGCGGCCGTTGATCCCACCACCACTGGCGTCGCCGCCGGTGCCGGCTGCAGCATGCCGATCATGATGTTGCCGCTGCCCTGCTCTGCCGTGACCTTCAGTTTGATAGTGCCGCTGGTGCTATGCCGGGCGATCGGATCCGGAATATCCGGCACCGCGTTGCCCACGCCCTGCGCATAAGCCTTGGCCGGGTTGGTCAGTTGCGTGGTTTTCGCCAGATCCTGACGGGTGGTGTACACCAGCAGATAAATTTGTTTCTGACCCAGCGCCGGGGTCAGTTTCAGCGTGCCCTCCAGCCGATCGGATGACATCGCACCCGGTGGTTGATACGGGAAGTAGCTGCTCGGGTAATAGGCCGCAGGGCGCAGGTGCTCATCCAGCACCAACACGCTCGGCGCGTAAAGTGAGTTGTTCTTGCTGATGCTGCTCAGCGTGACTTCCAGCGAACCGCGATCGGCTGGCAGCGTATAAGCGGCGATAGCGCCCTGAATGTCACCCTGATTGATTTGTGGGCTGACATTATCCAGTTTGATGTCCTGGCTGACCGGCGGCATCAGCGGTTGCCACGGTAGGCTTTGCAGCGTGCTGGCGCTAATGGCCGGCGCGATGGAAACATTGGCCGGCGTATCGGCATTGACCACCAGCGGTGCGCCAAGGGTCAGAGCCAGTGACAGGCAAAGTGACAGCAGATTCTTTTTCATTGTTATACCCCATGATATCCGGCGCGGCTCAGGCAAGAGAGACGACGCCGGCGAATACAGGCTGGGGAGAGCACCTGGCCCTCCCCGTTATCTCATTACCACCAGATTTCCATCTGGGCGCCGAAGGTGACTTCGTCGTCATTGCCGCGGCTGAAGGTATGTAAGCTGGTGTCGTTGTACGCGGTGCCCGAGGTGTAACCGGCGCCGGAGTCGTTATTGGCGTAGCCCCACTTCTCATCCCACTTGGCGTAGGTCGCGAATACGCGGATAGCCGGACGTGACCAGATGCTGTTGCCCGCCTGCCACTGTTGCGCCAGGGTCACTTTGTACTGACCGTTGCGATCGCCGGTGCGCTGGGATTTCACGTTGTCGTAACCGGCTTCCAGCAGGGTGCTCATGATTGGCGTCCATTTGTACATTGGACGCACGCCCACGGTGTACCAGGTGGTGCCGTTATTGTTGTCACGATCGACATCCTGGAACATACCGACGTACATCAGCGCCCATTGATCGTTGAAGTCGATGGCACCGTGGTCCAGCACGCGGATCATCTTGCCGTTGTTGTCGATGGTTGAGCCCTGGTTGCGGCCGTTGTTCTGCGAAGTCATGGAGTCGGTGGCGTACTGCACCACAAACTTGTTGTAGCCGGTCAGGATGCTCTGGGTATGTTCCGCGGTGAACATCCAGCCGTCTTTGCTGGCGCCGTCAGCCAAATGGTATCCGTCCTGAGTATTGGCGCGACCGTAGTCCACGCCCAACTCCAGGGTACCGCCCGGGTTCAACTCCAGGCCGGCCAAACGCACGTCGAAGGTGTCGTTGACGGTAGGACGTTGATCCCACTCGTTATCCAGGTAACCGTAAGAGCCGCCGGATTCTGAGTTGCGGGTCACGGCGGCAGACAGCTTGCCGAAGCCCAGATCGATATTTTCCAGACCGGCACCTGGGCCAGAGATATCCCAGTAGTAGAAGTCAATCATGTGAACATCATGACGCTGATAGAAACGCTTACCGGCCCACATGTTGGCACCCGGCAACCATTCAATCAGGTTTTTACCCTGCACATTCACTTCACGGAAGCCTGGCGTCACGTCTTCCCAGTCGGAACGTTGTGAAACGGAGTAAGCCAGGTTGGTATCGAAGTAGAAGCTTTTATCGCCTTCTTTCCACACTTCCTGTCCCAGTTTCAGCTCGGCGTAGGTCTCGCATTCGTTGCCGAGACGGTACTTGCTGCCGGCACCGGTAGCCTGGAAGCACTGTTGCTCGCCACCACTGCCGGTCCAGCCGATGCCGGAACGGGCGTAGCCTTTAAAATCAACGGCCATCGCCTGAGTGGTAAGCACACCAGCGGCGATTGCCAGTGCCAGAGGAAGTTTGCGCAGAGTAGTCATCATTATTCTCCTGTTATACAGACTGTGATGCTTTAAACGCCCGGCTCCTGGTGCAGCCGTTTACATGCCGTACCGTCCTCACGGAACAGATGGCAACGGTGAGGCGGCAAGCCTATGGCGAATGTTGCACCTTCTTCTACCAGCACCACGTCGTTCTGGCGGTAAACCAGGTTTTGACGAATTGCCGGGATTTGGATGTGGATTTGCGTCTCGTTACCGAGTTGCTCCACCACCTGTACGTCACCCGTAAGCAGTACTTCAGAGGCATCACTGGGCAGCAGATGCTCCGGGCGAATGCCCAGAGACATGTTGGTACCGGGCTGAACGTCGGTGCCTTCCACCGGCAACCACACCAACTGGCGGTTAGGCAGCTCGACCTGGACCTGTTGCGGTTCTGCGGCGGTCACTTTGACCGGCAGGAAGTTCATTTTCGGCGAGCCGATAAAGCCGGCGACAAAGCGGTTGGCCGGATAGTGATACAGCTCCAGCGGCTTGCCGACCTGGGCGACACGCCCGGCGTCCAACACCACGATCTTGTCGGCCAGCGTCATCGCTTCCACCTGATCGTGCGTCACGTAAATCATGGTGCGCTGCAGGCGCTTGTGCAGACGCGAAATCTCAATGCGCATCTGCACCCGCAGCGCGGCGTCGAGGTTCGACAACGGTTCATCGAGCAAGAACACGTCCGGTTCCGCCACCAGCGTACGGCCGATCGCCACCCGCTGACGCTGCCCGCCGGACAGCGCTTTTGGCCGCCTGTCGAGCAGGTGAGCCAGTTGCAGCACTTCCGACACCTGATTGACCCGCTGGCTGATTTCCGCTTTCTTGGCACCGGCCAGCTTCAGGCCGAACGACATGTTGTCGGCCACCGACAGGTGCGGATACAGCGCATAGGACTGAAACACCATGCCAATGCCGCGCTCGGAAGGCGGCACCTCATTCATGCGTTTATCGCCGATCATCAGGTCGCCAGAGGTGATGTCCTCCAGCCCGGCAATCATGCGCAGCAGTGTCGATTTGCCGCAGCCCGACGGCCCGACAAACACCACAAACTCACCGTCATCTATCGTCAGATTGACGTCTTTGGAAATCACAGCTTCGCCGAAGGCCTTATAAACGCTGCGCAATGTGACGCTAGCCATGCGTTACTCCCCTGCTTTCGCAGTTAACATTTCGTGTAAAAATGGCGGACGCAAAACCCGCCAAAACCCATTGATGACCCTCTTGCTGCGCACCGTGCTGCCATGCCAGTGGCAAGGTCGCCTCAGACGGCGCGGCCGCCTGAGTATAAGGCTGCAGGTTAATCAGCGCTTCAAGGCATTGATCCTGATGGGTAATAAGTAAACGAACCACGCCGTTATGCTGGCTGACCACGCTCAGTTCGCCCTGCTGGATCACCGGCAAGCGGCGCAGCGCCAACAGAGATTGGCAGTAACGCAAGGTGGATTGGTTGTCCTGCTGCTGGCGGCTGATGGCCAGCGCGCGATGTTCGATGGCCACCTGTTGGTACCAGTGGATCTCACCGTTGGTCACCTGTTCCGGCGCTTCATGCCAGGGCATCGGCGTTTGCGCACCCAGCGGATCCTGCAGGCCGGCGGCGTGTGGCAGACCCAATTCTTCGCCCTGATACAGGCAGATGGGCGCAGGCAACATCGCCAGCAGCGTCAAAAAGGCATCAGCCGAACGCAGATTACCCTGGCCCCAATGGCTAACGACTCGCGGCTGATCCGCATCACCGGTGCTCCACAGGCTGTCTGCCAGAGTGGCGCGGCGAGCATTCAACACCTCAATCAGTTTCTCTACGCTGAAGGGCACGACCTCCAGCGCCAATGGGCTACGAAGGTACTGCTGCGACACGGCGGCGCGACGAATGTGATGCGGCCCGTCGCAATACCACAGCGCCAGACCCTGCGCGGCGACCGCCGCCCCCTCTTGCTCCGCCAATGGCTGCGGCAGGACCAGGCCGTCTATCGACAGCTGGTTCAGGTAGGGCAGCGCCGCAATCATGCCGTGAGCATCACCCACGCCATCCCCGTTTCCATCACGGAAACTGACCGGGTGGATCCGGTACAGGGTTGGCTGAGTGACGGTAGGCATTGGCGACATAAATCCGGTTCCCTGCTGCACGTGGCGATAAAATCAATGTGGCCGATAGTGCGGTAAACCCCACAAAGGGTAATCATCCGTAACAGGATTTTTCATGGGGGAGGAGATGGGAGGATGAGAGAACGACCGCGGGGACGAGAAGTTCCACGCTTAAGACAAATCTGTGATCTGCCTGGCAAAAATCGTCCCCCTATTTTGTGTCTGACACCACAGAATAGGGAGCAATGTTAACTGGATCACACTACGCAGGCGTGGGGCGTAGAGGGGGGGAGGATGAGAATGTGTCGCTTTGTGACCCACTATTACCGCGAAACCTCTCTCCTTGACTTACGTGCCCACAAAAAAGAAGGATTGGATTATGACTCGCAGCTTTACCACCGCCCGCACACTGGTGCTTTCGGCTCTGACCACCCTGGTGCTTTCCTCTTCCGCCTTCGCCAAGATCGAGGAAGGGAAACTGGTTATCTGGATTAACGGCGATAAAGGCTATAACGGCCTGGCCGAGGTCGGCAAAAAGTTTGAGAAAGACACCGGCATCAAAGTGACCATCGAACACCCGGACAAGCTGGAAGAGAAGTACCCGCAGGTTGCCGCCACCGGCGACGGCCCGGACATCATCTTCTGGGCCCATGACCGCTTTGGCGGCTACGCGCAGTCCGGCCTGCTGGCGGAAATCCATCCTTCCAAAGCCTTCCAGGACAAGCTGTTCCCGTTCACCTGGGACGCAGTGCGCTACGACGGCAAGCTGATCGGCTACCCGATCGCCGTGGAAGCGCTGTCGCTGATTTACAATAAAGACCTGATCAAACAGGCGCCAAAAACCTGGGAAGAGATCCCGGCGCTGGACAAAGAACTGCGCGCCAAAGGCAAAAGCGCCATCATGTGGAACCTGCAAGAACCCTACTTCACCTGGCCGATTATCGCCGCCGATGGCGGTTATGCCTTCAAGTATGAAAATGGCAAATACAACATCAAGGACGTTGGCGTCGCCAACGCCGGTTCGCAGGCCGGTCTGCAGTTCATCGTCGATCTGGTGAAAAACAAGCAGATCAACGCCGATACCGATTACTCCATTGCCGAAGCCGCCTTCAATAAGGGCCAAACCGCCATGACCATCAACGGTCCGTGGGCCTGGTCAAACATCGAGCAAAGCAAAATCAACTACGGCGTAACCCTGCTGCCGACCTTTAAAGGCAAGCCGTCCAAACCTTTCGTTGGCGTGCTGACCGCCGGGATCAACGCCGCCAGCCCGAACAAAGAGCTGGCTACCGAATTCCTGGAAAACTATCTGTTGACCAACGAAGGCCTGGCCGACGTCAACAAGGACAAACCGCTCGGTGCGGTGGCCCTGAAGTCCTACCAGGAGCAACTGGCGAAGGATCCGAAAATCGCCGCCACCATGGAAAACTCACAAAACGGCGAAATCATGCCTAATATCCCGCAGATGAGCGCCTTCTGGTACGCCGAACGCAGCGCGGTAATCAACGCCGTCAGCGGCCGCCAGACGGTGAAAGCCGCGTTGGATGATGTGCAGACCCGTATCACCAAGTAACACACAACGTTGTGCGGGGTGCGGATCAGCGCCCCGCTGTGGCTTCACAGAAAGGAACGCCCTATGCAATTAGCTCACGCCGGGTCGCCTGCGCGCAAAAAGTCGAAGTGGTGGCAGAGTGACGTACTGAAATGGCTGGTCATCGGCCTGTTCAGCCTGGTTACCTGCTATCTGATTGTGTTGATGTATGCACAGGGTGAATACCTGTTTGCCATTCTGACGCTGATACTGGTCAGCGCCGGGCTTTACGTCTTCGCCAATCGCCGGGCTTACGCCTGGCGCTACGTTTATCCGGGCATCGCCGGCATGGGGCTGTTTGTCCTGTTTCCGCTGATTTGCACCATTGCCATCGCCTTTACCAACTACAGCAGCACCAACCAGCTCACCTTTGAACGCGCTCAGTCGGTGCTGATGCAGCGCCAGTTCCAAACCGGCAAAACCTTCACCTTCGGGCTGTATCCGGCAGAAAATCAACGTTGGCGCCTGCAGTTAACCCACCCTGACAGTGACCAAAAACTGATTTCCGAACCGTTCAGCTTTGACGCCAGTGCACCGCAAACGCTGAAACTGACGGAGGAAAGCGCAGAACCGGCCGGCGAACGCGCCACGCTGCGAGTGATCACGCAAAATCGTCAGGCGCTGAGCCAACTGGTGGCATTACTTCCGGACGGCGGCGAGCTGCGCATGAGTTCCCTGCGCCAATTCTCCGGCACCACCCCGCTCTACGCGCTGGACAAGGAAAGCAATACGCTGACCGACCAACAGACCCATACTCAATACCGGCCGAACCCGGACATAGGCTTCTATCAGGCGGTGAATGCCGAGGGCAACTGGGCCAAAGAGACCCTGAGCCCAGGCTATACCGTCACCATCGGATGGAAAAACTTCCTGCGCGTACTGCAGGACGAAGGCATCAAGAAGCCGTTCGTGTCGATTTTTATCTGGACCATCGTGTTCTCGGTCATGACCGTGATCCTCACCGTGGCGGTGGGTATGGTGCTGGCCTGCGTAGTGCAGTGGGAAGCGCTGAAAGGCAAAGCGGTTTATCGCGTGATGCTGATACTGCCCTACGCGGTACCGTCGTTTATTTCGATACTGATTTTCAAAGGGTTGTTCAACCAAAGCTTCGGTGAAATCAACATGATGCTTAGCCATCTGTTTGGCATCAAACCGGCCTGGTTCAGCGACCCTATCACCGCCAAAAGCATGATTTTGATCGTCAACACCTGGTTGGGTTATCCCTACATGATGATCCTGTGCATGGGGCTGCTGAAGGCAATACCCGACGATTTGTACGAGGCCTCGGCAATGGACGGCGCCACCCCGATGCAGAACTTCTTCCGCATCACGCTGCCGCTGCTGATCAAACCGCTGACGCCGCTGATGATCGCCAGCTTCGCCTTCAACTTTAATAACTTTGTCTTGATTCAGCTGCTGACCAACGGCGGGCCTGACATGATTGGCACCACCACGCCGGCCGGTTATACCGACCTGCTGGTCAGCTATACCTACCGCATTGCCTTCGAGGGCGGCGGCGGGCAGGACTTCGGACTGGCAGCCGCCATTGCCACGCTGATCTTCCTGCTGGTAGGCGCCCTGGCGATCCTGAATCTGAAAGCCAGCAAGATGAACTTCGACTAGGGAGAAAAATAATGGCCATGGTCCAACCCAAATCCCAGCGCCTGCGCCTGTGGATGACCCATATTCTGATGCTGTGCTTTATCGCCCTGATCATGTTCCCGCTGCTGATGGTGGTGACCATCTCGCTGCGTTCCGGCAACTTCGCCACCGGCAGCCTGATACCGGAACAGATTTCCTGGGATCACTGGCGGCTGGCGCTCGGCATGAGCGTGACCCACGCCGACGGCAGCGTTACCCCGCCGCCGTTCCCGGTGCTGCTGTGGCTGTGGAACTCAATCAAGATCGCGGTGATCACTGCGATCGGCATCGTCACGCTGTCCACCACCTGCGCCTACGCCTTTGCCCGCATGCGTTTTCGCGGCAAGAGCACGCTGCTGAAAAGCATGCTGATTTTCCAGATGTTCCCGGCGGTGCTGTCGCTGGTGGCGTTGTACGCCTTGTTCGATCGTCTGGGCCAATACATTCCGTTTATCGGCCTGAACACCCACGGCGGCGTGATCTTCGCTTACATGGGCGGGATCGCACTGCACGTCTGGACGATCAAAGGCTATTTCGAAACCATCGATAACTCGCTGGAGGAGGCGGCGGCATTGGACGGTGCCAGCCCTTGGCAGGCGTTCCGCCTGGTGCTGTTGCCGCTGTCGGTACCGATCCTGGCGGTAGTGTTTATTCTGTCGTTTATCGCGGCCATCACCGAAGTGCCGGTCGCCTCGCTGTTGCTGCGTGACGTTAACAGCTACACGTTGGCAGTGGGCATGCAGCAATACCTGAATCCACAAAACTATCTGTGGGGCGACTTTGCCGCTGCGGCGGTGCTGTCGGCAATCCCGATTACCGCCGTATTCTTGCTGGCGCAGCGCTGGCTGGTAGGAGGCCTGACGGCTGGTGGGGTGAAAGGTTAGGTTTTCTCGGGCTTCACTCAAGGGTGAGGCCCTACTGCGCTTGATGTACTTCAGTTATTTCCGATCAATACCTGTGTCTTCGGCGGCCCTATCGGGCCGCCATTTTTATTTCTGCTATTCCCGTTTTAAGCGGTCGGTATTGGCCAGGTAGAGCGTCACTACCAGTAACAATATCGCGGCGGAATAAATTAGCGTATCGATTGGGTTTTCATGATCCACAATGATCAATCGGATAATTGCGGTGATGCCGATATAAATAAAGTAGCGCAGCGGAAAGTGATAGCCAGACTCAAAATATTTAACAATCAACGCGATAAACTCAAAGTAGAGAAAGTAAATCACAATCCCTTCAATCAAGAGATAAGACGTAGACTCCTCGTTATTTACAAACAAAACTTTCGCCAAATGAATGGTTTCTTTCACCAAAAAAACGATCAGGATTGCTGCCAACAACAACAGCCCAACGTTCAGCACCCGTTGTAGCCCTTTGGCCACCATCACTGAGCGGGAGGTTTTTGCCATAATTATTCCCCATAAATACCACTGTAATTATCTACGCATCCTAACATAGGCATTATCTTAAAAATTAACATCTGTATGCCGATTGAAAAAAACGATTACCATTCAAACGGTTAAATTTAAATGTTTCATGTGGATATATTTGTAGCAAATTGAAATGTCAACTATGATGGGTCATAGATCTTTACATAAAACAAACACCTCGAATTAACAAGGGAATATTTATGCGCGCTAAGCTTAACGGACTGGTCGCCGCAGGCCTGTTTACCTGTGCATTAACCGGCCATGCCAGCGGATTGGTAACCCCTGATAATGACCTGCGCAACGACCTCGCCTGGTTGTCCGATCGCGGCGTAATCAACGTTAGCCTGTCCACCTGGCCACTAAGCCAGGAAGAGATCAGTTCGGTCATTTCACAGGCCAAACCGGTAACCAATACCGAGAAAAACGTCATCGACCGTGTTCAACGCCGCGTCGACGAACTGAAAGCCAATATTCGCGTCAGCGGCTACGCCGCTACCGATAAGCCCGGCACGCCACAGGGTTTCGGGCAGAACCAATATGCTGACCAAAGCCTCACCGTCGGTGCCGGTGCCAACGGCGAATTCTGGGACGTGCGACTCCAGGGTTCAGTCGAAGGCGATCAGCGCGTCAGCGACGGTTCCAAATTCAACCTCAACGGCTCCTACGGTGCAGTGAAAATCTGGAACCAGTGGCTGTCCTTCGGTGAGGTATCCCAGTGGTGGGGCCCTGGTTACGACGGCAGCCTGATCCGTTCCGACGCCGCACGCCCGGTCGCCGGCTTTATGCTGCAGCGCGCCGACCAATCGCCGTTTGAAACCCCTTGGCTGTCCTGGATTGGCCGTTGGCAGTACCAACTGACGGCGGGTCAGCTGTCGCAGTATACTTCCGTACCCGATACCAAACTGATTGGCGGCCGCTTTACCATGATGCCGACCAACTTCCTCGAATTGGGCGCTTCGCGCATCATGATGTGGGGGGGAGATGGCCGCCCGCATTCCTTGAGTTCATTCTGGGACGGGGTTATTGGTAAAGACAACACCGGTGATATAAAAAATGATCCCGGTAACCAACTGGGCGGATTCGACTTCAAAATGAAGCTGCAACCGTTAATCGGCCTACCTGTTAGTTTTTACGGACAAATAATTGGTGAAGATGAAGCTGGCATGCTGCCTTCACACAATGGGTACTTGCTTGGGCTAGAAGGTCATCCTGAATGGGGTCCAACAACTATCAACTGGCACATTGAAGGGGCTGATTCTCGTTCAAATGGCAAAAATGATTACATCATGTATAACCATTATGTTTATAAAGGCGGTTATTACCAACAAGGCTACCCACTAGGGCATCCGATGGGGGCAAATGGTCAAATGCTTTCCGGTCGCGTAGAGATGGTGCTAGATGACGGGCAACGCTGGAGTACCCGTTTGGTATACGCAAAAGTTAATCCTAAAAGTCAGAATGTTAACCAGGCCTTCCCGAAATCCGATACGCTGAAAGGCATTCAGTTAGGCTGGGGTTACAACTTCGACTCTCAGGTCAAGTTTGATACCAGCCTGTGGTACACCGATAACAACGCCAGCACCGCCGATGACGTAGGCGCAGGCATCAGTTTCGAAGTGCCTATCAATCTGTAATTCCTTCAGACGTAAAAAAACCCGCCAAGGCGGGTTTTTTATTGGCATTCATTCAGACGCTAATTAACGCCATTCTTTGAAGCGATTGATCAGTGCATTGGTTGAACTGTCGTGGCTGCTGACCGCTTCGTCACCGGCCAGTTCAGGCAGGATACGGTTAGCCAGCTGTTTACCCAGTTCCACACCCCACTGGTCGAAGGTGAAGATGTTGAGGATCGCGCCCTGGGTGAAGATCTTGTGTTCATACAGGGCAATCAGGCTACCCAGGCTGAACGGCGTAATCTCACGCAGTAGGATGGAGTTGGTTGGGCGGTTGCCTTCAAATACCTTGAACGGCGCTACGTGCTTAACCTCGTCCGGCGTTTTGCCCTGGGCTGCGAATTCTTGTTCTACCACTTCCAGTGATTTACCGAACGCCAGGGCTTCGGTCTGCGCGAAGAAGTTCGACAGCAGTTTGGCATGGTGGTCGCTCAGCGGATTATGGCTGATGGCCGGCGCGATAAAGTCACAAGGCACCAGTTTGGTCCCCTGGTGGATCAGTTGGTAAAACGCGTGCTGCCCGTTGGTGCCCGGCTCGCCCCAGATGATTGGGCCGGTCTGGTAGTCCACCGGATTGCCGTTGCGATCGACATATTTACCGTTGGATTCCATGTTGCCCTGCTGGAAGTAAGCGGCAAAACGGTGCATGTACTGGTCGTACGGCAGGATAGCTTCGGTTTCTGCACCGAAGAAGTTGTTGTACCAGATACCGATCAACGCCAGCAGCACCGGCAAGTTTTGCTCTGCCGGCGTTTGCGCGAAGTGTTTGTCCATCGCGTGCGCGCCGCTCAGCAACTGTTCAAAATTCTCGTAACCCACTGACAGGGCGATAGACAGGCCAATCGCCGACCACAGGGAATAACGGCCGCCAACCCAGTCCCAAAATTCGAACATGTTAGCGGTGTCGATGCCGAACTCGCCGACGGCCTTGCCGTTGGTGGACAGCGCCGCGAAGTGTTTCGCCACGTGTTTTTGGTCACCGGCGGTGCTCAGGAACCAGTCGCGCGCGCTATGGGCGTTGGTCATGGTTTCCTGGGTGGTGAAGGTTTTGGACGCCACCAGGAACAGAGTGGTTTCCGGGTTCAGCGGTTTGAGCGTTTCGGCGATATGGGTGCCGTCAACGTTGGAGACGAAGTGCATGTTCAGGTGATTTTTGTACGGGCGCAGTGCCTCGGTAGCCATATAAGGGCCGAGGTCTGAACCGCCAATACCGATATTTACCACGTCAGTAATCGCTTTGCCGGTGTAGCCTTTCCAGTCACCGCCAATCACGCGGTCACAGAACTGTTTCATTTTGGCCAGCACCGCATTCACTTCCGGCATCACATCTTTGCCATCAACGATGATTGGGCTGTTGCTGCGGTTACGCAGGGCAATATGCAGCACCGCACGGTCTTCAGTACGGTTGATTTTCTCGCCGGCGAACATGGATTTGATCGCGCTTTGCAGATCGGTTTCTTTCGCCAGTGCCTGCAGCTTCTCCAGGGTTTCCGCGGTGATGCGGTTTTTAGAGTAGTCCACCAGCATCTGATCGTTGAAGGTGGCGGAAAACTTGGAGAAACGCTCTTTGTCCTGAGCAAACAGATCGCTGATCTGTACGTCTTTCATCTGTTCAAAATGTTGCTGCAGGGCTTGCCAAGCAGCGGTTTGACTAGGATTGATATTTTTCATAGCAACACTCTTAGGCTTGAGAATAAATGTGACGTGGTTGACCGATTGTAGCCTGTTCGACCGTGATTATGATCTCTTTTCTTGCGATAGGCGCTAACTGTCAATTGCCGCCGCATCGTTTCAGCACTTCCCCTATACTTTTGGATAACAGCCTGTTATCAGGGTTGCTTAACTGTCACTAAACTGTGTCAGGTTATCACCACGTCAATGACGTAATTAGGCTAAGGATGCGCGGCCAGCCAGGCTGCGGTGTGAACGACGAAGGACATGACTATGGAATTATCTGCCCCATTGATGTTGGTGGTTATTGGCTTGAGCTCATTGCTGGCGCAGTGGCTAGCCTGGGTGTTACGCCTGCCGGCCATTCTGCCGTTGCTGGTGTTTGGCATCGTGCTGGGGCCTGTGGTGCATTGGGTTCAGCCGGACGCGTTGTTCGGCGATTTGCTGTTCCCGCTGGTGTCGCTGTCGGTCGCCATTATTCTGTTTGAAGGGGCGCTAACGCTACGGGTCGAGGAAATACGTGGCCTCGGCGGCGTGGTGCGCAATCTGGTAACCATCGGCATGCTGATGACCTTCCTGGTGATCGGCGTGGCCTGCTGGTGGTTGCTGGACTTTCCACCGGAGTTGGCGGCGCTGATCGGCGCGGTCACAGTGGTCACCGGCCCTACGGTGATCGCCCCGTTGATGCGGGTGGTGCGACCGAATGCCAATATCAACCAGGTACTGCGCTGGGAAGGCATCGTCATCGATCCGGTCGGCGCCATTTTTACCCTGCTGGTGTTCGAATTTATCGTACTGAAACAGCATTCAGAATCTTACACCCATCTGTTCTGGACGCTGGGCATTACCGCCGCCGTCGGCCTGGTGGCTGGCGCACTGTTCGGCTATTTGCTGGGCCTGGCGCTGCGCCGCGTCTGGCTACCGCGTTACCTGCAAAACCTGGCGGTACTGGCCATCATGCTCACCGCCTTTGGCGTGTCCAACGCCATTGCCGATGAATCCGGCCTGCTGACCGTTACCGTGATGGGCATTTGGCTGGCCAATATGCGCGATGTGGATACCAGCGACATTCTGGCGTTCAAGGAAGAGCTGTCGGCGATCCTGATTTCAGCGCTGTTTATCATTTTGGCGGCACGGCTCGACGTTCAGGCCTTGTGGAACATGGGCTGGCCATTATTGGGCCTGTTGCTGGTGGTGCAGTTCGTCGCCCGCCCGCTGTGTATTGCGGTATCAACCTGGCGCTCTTCCCTGCACTGGCGCGATCGCCTGCTGCTATGCTGGATCGCTCCGCGTGGCATCGTCGCCGCGGCGGTCAGTTCGCTGTTTGCCCTGACGCTGCAGCGCAGCGGTTATCCGGGAGCCGATCGGCTGGTGACCGTGGTGTTCGCCGTGATCATCGGCACCGTGGTACTGCAAAGCCTGACCAGCGGCATGATGGCGCGTTGGCTGCGGGTACAGCAGCAAAAACCGCGTGGGGTGCTGATTGTCGGCGCCAATAGCGTCGCACGTATGCTGGCACAGGCGCTGATGAAGTTGAATATTCCGGTGCTCGTCACCGACAGCAGTTGGGAATATTATCGCCAGGCGCGTATGGACGGCATCCCCGCCTATTATGGCCATGCTTACTCTGAGCATGCCGAAAACTATCTCGATCTCAGCGACACCGCGCAAGTACTGGCGCTCTCTCCAAACCGCCACCAAAATGCGTTGGCGGTCTATCACTTCGGCCATATTTTTGGCGAAGGACAGGTGTTCGCCATCCGCTCCGGCGCCCCGCTGAAAGGCCGCGGCAACAGTGCGGAAAGTTCGCGCTTCCGCCGGCATGAGATCCTGTTCAATCAAGAGGCCACCTACGGTCGGCTAAGCAGCCTGATTGCCCAGGGCGCCACCATCAAAGCCACCAAGCTGAACGAGAACTTTGGCTGGTTGGAATATATAGAGAAAAATCACGGCGTTATTCCGCTTTTCAGCCAGCGGGAAGACGGCACGCTGCAGCCGATCGGCGCCGGTTTTGTCCCGGCAATGCCCTGTACGCTGATTGCACTGGTACAAGATGAAAATCCCTCAACTTCCGGACGTTGACAGCGGCACGATATCGGGCTATTCCTAACAGCCTACTTGCGCACCCGGTGTGCAAGCCAGAAGAGGCGCGTCGCCCAGGTAGAGTGTCAGAGGAGCCGTTTTCCAATGACGACGCTTGAGGGGGAGCGACGCCGAGGTAAGGTGATGCGCGGCATTCATCGTATCGACTACAGGGGCTGAATCCCCTGGGTTGTCACCAGAATTGTCCGTAAGGGCAATCAACAAGGTGGGGCGCTTCTGGGTGTATCGTAGCTTTCACTTCTACGTCTGCTCCCGTTTATCGCTCCCCCCTTGTGCCAAGGCTATGAAAAAAGTGTTCTCTGAAGAGGGCCACCCTGACACGAGGTTTTTACATGAACCAAGCAGCACCCCAGAATGCCACCGTTGTCGCCAAATTCGGCGGCACCAGCGTTGCCGACTATGAAGCCATGAACCGCAGCGCCGACGTCGTTCTCGCCAATCCGAACGTACGTCTGGTGGTATTGTCCGCTTCTGCGGGCGTCACCAACCTGCTGGTGGCTCTGGCCGAAGGCAGCGACGCCGACAAGCGTCACTATCAGCTCGACGAAATCCGCCGCATTCAATACGCCATTCTCGATCGCCTCGATAATCCGGCGGTAGTGCGCGACGAAATCGACCGCATGCTGGAAAATATTGCCATGCTGTCCGAAGCAGCCTCCTTGGCCACCTCCACGGCGCTGACCGACGAACTGGTCAGCCACGGCGAACTGATGTCTACCCTGCTGTTCGTTGAGATCCTGCGCAGTCGTAATGTGCAGGCGGAGTGGTTTGACGTACGTAAAGTGATGCACACCGACGATCATTTCGGTCGCGCAACGCCGGACAGCGTAGCGCTGAACCAACTGGCCCAGTCGCTGCTCAAGCCACGCCTGCAGGAAGCCCTGGTGGTTACCCAGGGCTTTATCGGCAGCGAGCCGAAAGGCCGCACCACCACGCTGGGTCGCGGCGGCAGCGATTACACCGCCGCCCTGCTGGGTGAAGCGCTGAGCGTCAGCCGGGTCGATATCTGGACCGACGTGCCGGGCATCTACACCACCGACCCACGCGTGGTTCCGGCGGCAAAACGCATCGATAAAATCGCCTTCGAAGAAGCAGCTGAAATGGCCACCTTTGGCGCAAAAGTCTTGCACCCGGCCACCCTGTTACCGGCCGTTCGCAGCGATATCCCGGTGTTCGTCGGCTCCAGCAAAGATCCGTCCGCCGGCGGTACCCTGGTGTGCAACACCACCGAGAACCCGCCGCTATTCCGTGCGCTGGCGCTGCGCCGCAAACAAACCCTGCTGACGCTACACAGCCTCAACATGCTGCACGCACGCGGTTTCCTGGCCGAGGTGTTCAGCATTTTGGCGCGCCACAATATCTCGGTGGACTTGATCACGACCTCCGAAGTTAGCGTAGCGCTGACCATGGATACCACGGGTTCAACCTCCACCGGCGGCAGCCTGCTGACCACTTCATTGCTGACCGAACTGTCGTCACTGTGCCGGGTAGAAGTGGAAGAAAACCTGGCGTTGGTCGCCTTGATCGGCAACAAGCTTTCCCAGGCCTGCGGCGTGGGCAAAGAAGTGTTCGGCGTGCTCGACCCGTTCAATATCCGCATGATCTGTTACGGCGCCAGCAGCTACAACCTGTGCTTCCTGGTACCGGGCGATGACGCCGAACAAGTCGTTCGCACCCTGCACCACAACCTGTTCGAATAAGCTACCGTCACCTTTGCAGGCGCGGCACGCCGCGCCTCTACCTCTAAAAAAGCAGTCCATAACCGTAGGGGTTCAGTTCACCGAACCCGCAAAAAACACAACACCACCCCCATCGTTGTTATTTGGCTAAGGAAAACCTCACTCATGCTGGCAAAATTTACCCGATTATTCCCTCTGTGGGCGGTGCTGCTCGCCGTCGCCGCCTACAGCACGCCCACCACCTTTACCGGGATCGGCCCCTACGTCAGCCCGCTGCTGATGCTGATCATGTTCGCCATGGGCGTCACGCTGCGGCTCGATGACTTTAAACGCGTACTGTCCCGCCCAGGCCCGGTTGCCGCGGGGATCTTTTTGCATTACCTGATCATGCCGCTGGCGGCCTGGCTGCTGGCAATGCTGTTCCATATGCCCCCGGATCTTTCCGCCGGCATGGTGCTGGTTGGCAGCGTTGCCAGCGGTACCGCGTCCAACGTCATGATCTATCTGGCCAAAGGGGATGTGGCGCTGTCAGTGACCATTTCGGCAGTCTCCACGCTGGTGGGCGTCTTCGCGACGCCGCTGCTGACCCGCCTGTACGTCGATACCGAGATCAGCGTCGACGTCATGGGGATGTTGCTGAGCATTCTGCAGATCGTGGTGATCCCTATTGGTCTGGGTTTGATCGTCCATCACACCTTTACCAAAACCGTCAAACGCATTGAGCCGATCCTGCCGGCGTTGTCGATGATCTGCATTTTGGCGATCATCAGCGCCGTGGTTGCCGGCAGCCAGAGCCATATCGCCTCGGTCGGGCTGGTGGTGATCGTGGCGGTGATCCTGCACAACGGCATCGGGTTGCTGAGTGGTTACTGGGGCGGCAAGCTGTTCGGCTTCGACGAATCGACCTGCCGTACGCTGGCAATTGAAGTCGGCATGCAGAACTCCGGGCTGGCCGCGACGCTGGGTAAAATCTACTTCTCACCGCTGGCCGCGTTGCCGGGTGCCCTGTTCTCAGTGTGGCATAACCTGTCCGGATCCCTGTTGGCGGGTTACTGGTCCGGCCGACCAATCACTAAAAAATAATTTCACCTCGGGGTGCAGTTCACATTTGCGCCCCGGACTCTCCTACGAAATTTCGTATTTCCCACTGGTCGGATTGTCAGAATTATCCCCATCCTCTATTATCCCCGCACAAAATAAAAATTCAGATTTTTCCCAGAGCTGCCGATAACCGCCTATAACGACGAGAGCGGAAAAGTCCAATTAATTTACTTTTTTAATTACCTCGTTATGAGTAATTGAAAGGTAATTATTAAAAAGATAAACAAGCAGCCTAATTATTATTTAGAAAAATAAAACCCACCTTCTTATTTTCCACTGGCGAATAAGAACCCCGCAATGTGATTGTCGCTCGCGATTCCGGGCCGGCCGTTGGCCGTCCGTTTATTGACCTCATGGATTGAGCAGGCCGCCCCGCGGCTTCTCATAATGGATTACAATGATCAGAAAAACCGCCGCCCTGGCGCTGCTGTTTAGCACCGCACTCCCCGCCGCCACCCTGCCGGAAATGGGGGGGTTCTCACCGATGAGCGAATCGCGTCGCGCTTTGCAAGACGGTACGCGTGAAGTGAATCAACAAATAGAGCAGCGGCGCTATCAGCAGCTTAAACAGCAGCAGTTGCTGGAAGACCCCGAACCCGCTGCACCGGCACTGCCACTTTCGGCTCAATGCCTGCCGATCGGCGGCGTGTATCTGCAGGGGATAACGCTGCTGTCGGCGAAAGATTTGGCAACGCTGAGTGCACTGCCAGAGCACTGCATCAGCAGCAACGACATCAATCGCCTGACGCGTGAATTGACCCGCTTATACCTGGATAAAGGTTATATCACCGCACGCGTGCAATTTATTCGCCCCAATGCCGAGGGGGAATTAGGCCTGCGTGTCACAGAAGGATTTATCGAAAAAATAGAGGGGGGCGATCGTTGGGTTAACAGCCAATTATTATTCCCTGGATTGGAAGGTCAGCCATTAAAATTAACCCAGCTCGATCAGGGATTAGATCAGGCCAATCGTTTGCAATCGAATAAAACCCGATTGGATATATTACCGGGCAGCAAAGTTGGTGGATCTATTATTCGGTTGCATAATCAACACACTAAACCCTGGTTGCTGTCCACTACGCTGGATAATTACGGTCAGAAAAATACCGGCCAGTGGCTGGCGCGGAGCACGGCAACGCTGGACAGCCCTTTCGGCCTGTCGGACTTCGCCAGCCTGAACGTTGCCGGCACGCTGGACAACCCGGCGCAACGCTATAATCGCGCCTATACCTTGCTCTATTCCCTGCCCTACGGCGCTTTCACCTTCAGCGGCTTTGCCAGCTACTCGCAATACCTCAACCACCAGCAGTTGGTGTTCAACAGCTACAAACTGCACGGCCAGACCCAACAGTACGGTCTGCGCGGCGACTATGTGTTTTATCGCGATCGCGACCAGATTAACGCCCTGAGCGGCCAGCTGACCCATAAGCGCATCACTAACTATTTCGAAACCGTACGTATTGGCCTCGGCAGCCCCACGCTCAGCTTGTTTGAGCTGGGCGTTAACCACCTGCAGATCCTGCCTACCGGGCTGATCAGCGCCAACCTCAGCGTAGAGCAAGGGTTGCCCTGGTTTGGCGCCGACCGTCAAGGGGGGGCCGGGCTGCCCGATCCCCAATTCACCAAGGGCAAGCTGTTCGCCAATCTCAACCAACGCCTCCAGCTTGCCGGTGCCACTTACCAGTTGAGCAACTTGCTGTACGGGCAATACAGCCGCGATCGCCTGCCTGGCGTGGAATGGCTCAGCTTGACGGACCGCAGCGCGATCCGTGGTTTCAGCCGCAGCACGCTGTCCGGTGATAACGGCTGGTATCTGCAAAACACCCTTTCCCGCAGCTTCACCTTGGGCCAGAGCAGCCTCACTCCACGTATCGGCGGCGACGTCGGCCGGGTGCTGCCTCGCGATAACCGACCTTCCGGTTGGCAAAGCAGCGCGGGGTTGAGCGCCGGTGTCACCCTGCGTTACCAACGCGCCATGTTCGACGTTGAAGCCAGCCGCGGTTGGCTACTGTCCAGCCACTCAATGCCCGACGATCCGATACAGGTACTGGCACGCTTTTCGTACACCTTTTAGTTTGCGTTTTTTTGCACTACCACAGCGATATATGGAGATACATGGATGAAAAATAATAACTTCAGGCTCTCGGGAGCGGGCAAGTTAGCCGCTTCACTGGCGATCATTCTCGCCTCCCTCGGCAGCGCGTACGCCGGCGAGATCGTAGCGGCCAACGGCGCTAACGGGCCCGGTGTTTCAACTGCCGGTAACGGCGCACAGGTGGTCAATATCGTGACGCCTAACGACCACGGGCTGTCACATAACCAGTATCAGGATTTCAACGTCAACCAACCCGGCGCGGTGCTGAATAACTCGCTCGATGCTGGGCGGTCTCAGTTGGCCGGCCAACTGGCTGCCAACCCAAACCTGAACAACCAGGCGGCCAGCGTGATCCTCAATGAAGTGATCAGCCGCAACCCGTCGCTGTTGCACGGACAGCAAGAAATCTTCGGCATGGCGGCCGACTACGTGCTGGCTAACCCGAACGGCATCAGTTGCGACGGCTGCGGCTTTATCAATACCAGCCGCTCGTCGCTGGTGGTGGGTAACCCCCTGGTGGAAAACGGCATGCTGCAGGGCTACAGCACGTTGGGCAATCGCAACACCCTGAGCCTTGATGGCCGGCTGAACGCCAGCGGCGTGCTGGATTTGATCGCGCCGAGAATCAACAGCCGCGGCGAGGTCATCGTCGCACCGCTGTACGATAAAAAAAGCGATAAAATGATCTCGGCGATCAACGCCATCAGCGGCAACAACCGCGTATCGCGCGATGCACAGGTGCTCAGCAGCGAACAACCTGAGCTCACAGTCTGGGACCAGTTATTAGGCACCACGGACAGCTACTATCTTGGCAGCATGCAGGCAGGGCGCATCAATATCATCCATACCGTCACCGGCAGCGGCGTAAAGCTGGCGGGCAAGCTGGATGGCAGCGACGAAATCCGGGTGAAAGCTTACAACATCCGCACCGACAGCCAGGTCAACGACAGCAGCAGCAACCGCAATAGCGGCGAGAATTACCAAAACTACCGCGGCGGGATCTACATCAACGACCGCAGCACCGGTCAGCAACTGGCCCGCACCGAACTGAAAGGCAAGAATATCAGCCTGGTGGCCGATAACAGCAACCACCTGACCGCCACCGACGTTCGTGGCGAAGAGATCACGCTGCAAGGCGCCAGCCTGACGCTCGACGGTCGGCAACTGAAGCAGACTCAGGGCCATACCGATGAGCGGTGGTTCTACAGTTGGAAATACAACGTCACCCGTGAGAATGAGCAGCTTCAACAGGCCACCAGCAACATTGAGGCCACGAAGAATGCCACGCTGACCGCCACCGAGCAGGATGTGACGCTGCGCGGCGCCAAGGTTTCTGCGGGCAATGCATTGAGCATCGACGCCAAGCGCGACGTGCAGCTCAGCGGATTGATCGAGCGAGAAAAAACCAGCGAACGCGGTAATCAACGCAACCATACCCCCAGCCTGCGTACCGGCAGTTGGAGCAACAGCAATGAAACCGAAAGCCTGAAGTCCAGCAGCGTCTTCTCCGGCGGTGATTTGGCGATAAAAGCCGGTAATCGCGTCGTAGGCCAGGGTACCAAAGTGTACGCGTCAGGCGATCTCAAGGTGGATGCCAACGACCAAATCAATATCGGCGTACAAAAAACCGCCAATGAGAAAACCGTTCGCGACAATAAAACCTCATGGGGCGGTATCGGCGGCGGCAACAACCAGGACAACAGCAACCGTCGCGAAGTCAGCAACGCTTCTCAGGTGACGGCCGACGGCACCCTGTGGCTGAACGGCAAACAGGGCGTGACCATTACCGGCAGCACCGTGAAGGGCGCCAAAGGCGGTTTTGTCGCCGCCACCGACGGCGGTCTGCGCATCGATAACGCCCTCAGCACCACGGTTGACAAGGTGGATGCCCGTACCGGCACCGTCTTCAATATCACCAGCAGCTCGCAAAAGTCCAATAACAGCCACCAACAGTCCACCGCCAGCGAATTGGTTTCCGATACCAACCTGCAGTTGGTCAGCAAAAAGGATACCGACGTGGTGGGCAGCAAGGTGACCAGCACCGGTAAGCTGGAAGTCAATGCCGGCGGTAATATCAATGTCAGCAGCGGAGAACAGCAGCAGCACATTGATGAGCAAAAAACTGCCCTTGCCATCAACGGCTATGCCAACGAGAAAAGCGACAAGCAATACCGTGCCGGTTTACGTATTGAGCATACCAGTGACAGCGAGAAAACCACCCGCAGCGAACAACAGTCATCAACGCTGAGCGGCGGCAGCGTCGCGCTGAAAGCAGACAAGGACGTGACCTTCAGCGGATCCAAACTGGTGACCACCCAAGGTGACGCCAGCATCAGCGGCGACAACGTGGCCTTCCTGGCAGCCGACAACAAGACCACCAGCGATACCGAAAAAACTAAAATCGGCGGCGGAGTCTACTACACCGGCGGCATAGATAAAGTTGGCTCCGGCATCGAAGGCGGTTACGAGAACAGCAAGACACACTCACAAAGCAGCAAGGCGGTGACTTCCGGCAGCGATATCGCGGGCAATCTGACGATTAATGCCAAAGACAAACTGACCCAGCAAGGTGCGCAGCACCAGGTTGGCGGCAAATATCAGGAGAATGCCAACAGCGTTGATCACCTGGCCGCCGTCAACAGCGAAAGCAGCAACACCACTAAAACCGACGTCGGCGTAGACATCGGTGCCAACGTCGATTACAGCGCCGTCACCCGCCCGGTAGAACGTGCGGTAGGGAAAGTCGCCAAGCTGGACGCCAACGGCGTGATTAACGAGATCGGCGGCATCGGCGCACCGAATATCGGGCTGGATATTGGCGCCAATGGCGGCAGCAGCGAAAAGAGCAATAGCAGCTCCCAAGCCGTAGTCAGCAAGATTACCGCCGGATCCATCGACGTAAAAGCCAGCGGGAAATTGCAGGATACTGGAACACAGTATCAGGCGACTCAAGGGAACGTAGCGCTGACAGCCGATAGCCACCACAGTGAAGCGGCGAAAAACAGCCAGCAGGAAAGCAGCAGCGAAACCCGCGGCGGCGCCAGCGTGCGCGTTTATACCACCACCGGCAGCGATCTGACCGTCGATGCCAAAGGCGAAGGCGGCAATAAGCACAGCGAAAGCACCGGCAGCCAGGCCGTGACCGGTAGCATCACCGCCGCCAATGGCATCGACATCAAGGTCAAGCAAGACGCGGTGTATCAGGGTACTTCGTTGGAGGCCGGCGACGGCAAGGCGAAGGTAAAAGCGGAAGACGGCAACATCCGTTTCGACCAGGCCACCGATACCAGCCATGAAAGCCACAACGGCTTCAATGTCAAAGTGTCGGCCAAAGGCGGTACCACACCGGAAACCAAAAGCTTCGGCCTTGGGCTGGGTGGCGGCTACAGCAACGGGAAGAGTGACGGCAGCAGCGCGCAAGTCAGCAACATCGGCGGCAAACAGGGCGTAGAACTGGATGCCGGCCGTGGGCTGACGCTGCAAGGCAGTAATGTCACCAGCCAGGGCGACGTTTCGCTGAAAGCGGGAGACAAGGTCGCGCTTCAGGCAGCCCAATCGCAGCAGACCCGCAAGGACGATACGCTCTCCGGCAATATCGATATCGGCGGCAACAGCACCGATAACGACAAAAAGAGCGCGGGCGGCCTTTCTCTCGGCGGCGCGTTTGACATTGCCAAGGTAGATGAGACCTCGACGACCCAGCAAGGTGGCAAAATCACCAGCGGCGGCGCAGTGACCATTACCGCCAAAGGCAACGACGCGCATGCCCTGCATCTGCAGGGAACCGAGGTCAAGGGCAGCAGCGTTGGCCTGAACGCCGAGAACGGCGGCGTGGTGCTGGAGTCGGTACAAAACCAGGAGCAGAAAAACAACTGGAACCTGGGGCTGAAGGCTAACGCCAAAGGCGGCCAATCCTTCAATAAGGACGCCAACGGCAAGGTGGATACCACCAGCGGCAGCGACACCCATACCCTGGGCGCCGGTGTGAAAGTCGGTGTGGATAACCTGCAAAAAACCACTCAGGGCAACAGCCTGATTAGCGCAGGAGAAGTCACGATCAACAGTGGTAAAGACACCCAGTTGGCCGGCGCCCGAATCGATGCCGACAGCGTGCAAGGCAACATCGGTGGCGATCTGCGCGTCGAAAGTCGCAAAGACAGCGAAAGCAGCGTGAAGGTCGATGTGGATGTCGGTCTGAGCCACACCAACGACCCGGCCAGCAGCATAACCAGCAAACTGTCGAAAGTGGGTACCCCGCACTACGCGGGTAAGGTGAAGGAGAAGCTGGAGGGCGGCATCAACAAGGTCGCTGACGCCACCACCGACAAGTACAACAGCGTAGCTCGTCGCCTCGATCCGAAGCAGGACACCACCGGCGCGGTCAGCTTCAGCAAGGCCGAAGGTAAGGTCACCCTGCCGGAAACGCTGGTCGGCGAAAAAGAAAAGGGGCCACTGTGGGATCGCGGCGCTCGCTTCCTGGGCAACAAATCCAAAGAGAGCCTGACCGGTCCTGCCGGGCTGCAAGGTCAGTTCAAGGTCAAGGCCGACGTAGTCAATAACGATGCAGTAGGCGTGCAGTCGGCCATCAATGGGAAAAATGACGTTGCGCTCAACGTTCAGGGCACCACTCGTCTCACTGGCGGCGAGATCCGCAGCCAGCAAGGTGAAGTGACGCTGGGTAACGGTAAACTGGAACAGCAGGACGTGGCCGGCAACCGCTATCAGGGTGGTGGTCATCTTGATGCCGCTGCCTCGGCAGGCGCACTGCTGGGCATCGCCGGTAAAAGCGTGGTGAACCTGGAGACACCGGTCGGCGGTTATATCAATAACCAGGCCGCCGATGCCAAAGCGGGGGTCTTTTCGGGTAAATAATTGAGGTACTGCCCCCGGCCACGCCGGGGGCATGACTTACAGCGTGCTGGGCGTATCCTCCCACTCGCGCTCATCATCCTTTTCATCTTGATCCAGCACGTTATATGCCACCGCACAGAACAGTGAGTTCAGGCGTTTCATATCCCCCAACAGCCCCAGGTGCAGCGAGCTGGTTTCAATACTTTGAACGTTCTGCTGATGCAAGCGATCAACGTGCGCATGGGCGTAACGACGATCCAAAATCCGGAACCGATGCTTGGAGCGCCGCAGCCGTTTGGCGCTGGTAAGGTCACCGGACAAGAACACCGACAGTCCCAGACGCAGATTGCCTATCAGCCGCTCATGCAACGCATCCAGTTCGGCCAGCCCTTCGGTGGAGAATGCTCGCCGCGCCGCGTGTGATTTCGCCCCCACGTCCCCGGCCATGCGCTCGATAATGTCACCCGCCTGTTCCAGATTCAGCGCCATCTCGATGATTTCCGCCCAGCGCCGAGAGTCTTCCTCGCCTAAATCCTCTTTCTGGATCTGCGCCAGATACAGCTTGATGGCGGTATAAAGCACGTCGACGTCATCATCCAGCCGGCGAACCTCTTTATCCTGCCCCTGCTTACCGTGCAGCACTTCGCGCTGCAGAATCATCATGTGCTCCACCACGTCGCCCATACGTAGGGTTTCACGTGCCGCGTTGGCCAATGCCAGCGTCGGGGTATCCAGTGCACTGGCATCAAGGTGCCGCGGTCGCAATCGGGGATCGTCCGCCGCCACGTCGGCAATCAGCGTTTCACACAGGCGCGCCATCGGCCCGGCCAACGGGATCAGCACCAGGCAACGGATCAGGTTGTAGAACACGTGGAAGTAGATAACCAACTCTTCGTTGCCGCCAGGCAACCGAGTCATCACGTCCGCCAGATAAGAGACAAACGGCAGCACCAGCACACAACCCATCAGCTTGAACAACAGGCTGCCGAGCGCCACCCGACGACCGGCGGCATTCTGGCCGCTGGTGTTGATCATCGCCAACAGACCGCTGCCAAGATTGGCACCGATCACCAGGCACAGCGCCACCTTCAGCGAGATCACCCCGGAGGCCGTCAGAGTGGCAGTCAACAGTACGGCCGCCAGGCTGGAATAGCTGACAATGGCGAACAGCGCACCGGTCAGGGCATCCAGCATCACATCACCGGTCAGTGATGAGAACAACACTTTCACACCCGCCGCCTGGGTGATTGGCGTCGCGGCGGCAACAATCAGCTCCAGCGCCAGTACGATCAGCCCGAGGCCGATACACACGCGCCCCATTTGCCCTACACGGGTTTGCTTGCGGCTGAGAAACAGGAAGACGCCGACCAGGATCAGCAGCGGTGACAGCCAGGAGAGGTCAAAGGTCAGTATTCGCGCCATCAGCGCGGTACCGACATCGGCGCCGAGCATGATCACCAGTGCGGGCGTCAGTCCCACCAGCCCTTGCGCGACGAAAGAGGTCACCAGCAACGCCGTGGCGTTACTGCTTTGCACCAGCGCGGTCACGCCGATACCAGAGACGAACGCCAGCGGTTTTTTCTCTACGCTGTCGCTCAATACCCGGCGCAAATTAGCGCCGTAAACCCGCATAATTCCGGTGCGCACGATGTGGGTACCCCACACCAAAAGGGCAACGGAAGAAAGCAGATGAAGAAGGGTCAACACGGAAGGAACGCTCCCTTCACGCCCGGCAAGACACAGCAGGCTATCCTGCCTGCCAGGCGTGCATAAAGGCAGGACAGCGGCAACAGGCTGCAGACCGCTATTGGAGGGTTAACGCAACGGCAGGAATTACCCTGGAGTTATCATTGAATGCCGCAGCGATGTCATGCAACTTCCCGTAATGTAACAGTTTCTAAGTGTAGTCCAATTTCACTGCCGTCGGGCCGCAAATCTTCGACCGAACGGTTGAGCACGTCGACCAGCAGCTCCACACCGCGGGCCAGTACCCGATAGCGCACCACGTTGCCCAACAGGCTGTGGTTAAGGATCACCGCGGCAATCCCCTGCCCGGCAGGCACCAGGGTAATGGACTCTGGTCGAACAGCTACCTTACCGTGGTAAGGGCTGCCGGTCAAAGTCGTCGCCTGTTCCGCACTCAACAGGTTGTAGTTGCCGATGAACCCGGCTGCGAAAACGTCGGCCGGCTGGGTATACAGAGTTTCCGCGTCACCGCTTTGTACGATTTGTCCTTTGTTCATCAAGACAATGCGATCCGACAGCGTCAGCGCTTCTTCCTGATCGTGGGTAACGAAGATGGCCGTCAGGTTCAGTTCACGCTGGATCCGACGGATCTGTTCGCGCAGGTGCTTACGGATACGCGCGTCCAGTGCCGAAAGGGGCTCGTCGAGCAACAGCAGCCGCGGACGGGTCACCAGCGAACGTGCCAGCGCCACCCGTTGGCACTGTCCACCGGACAGCTGATGCGGATAGCGTTTCGCCAGCTCAGTCAGCTCCACCAACGCCAGCACCTCTTGCACCCGTTGCTGGATCTGACCGGCCGCCAGCTTTTGCATTTTCAGCCCGAACGCGACGTTGCCCTCAACGGTCATGTTCGGGAATAACGCATAGCTCTGGAACACCATACCGATACCGCGCTTTTGCGGGGGGAGCGGCACCAGATCCTGGCCCTGCAGCAGGATCTGTCCGCTGTCGACCGAGGTCAGCCCCGCCAGACAGCGCAGCAACGTCGATTTACCGCAGCCGCTCGGCCCGAGCAGCGTGACAAACTCGCCCTCCTCGGCGGTGAAGTCGATATCCTGAAACACCTGGGTCTGGCCATAGTGTTTATTGAGGCGGGTGACATTGAGGTAAGCCATGCGGTTAGCCCTTATTTTTGTTCAGCAAATTCGCCAACCAGGTGACAATCAGCACCACGGCGAAATAAGAAATGACCAGTGCGCTGGTGAAATGGCCGCTGCCGTTACGCATGTTGTAGAGGTAAACCTGCAGCGTTTCGTATTGGCTGCCCACCAACAGGTTGGCGAAGACGAATTCGCCAATCAGGAAAGAGAACGACAGCAGTACCGCAATCATCCCGCCCTTACGCAGGTTCGGCAGCACCACCAGCAGCGCCGCCTGCCAGGTACTGGCGCCCAGCAGATGTGCGGCGTCCATCAGGTCGCGCAGGTTGATCGCCTGCAGGTTGTTGCTGATGGCACGGTAAATAAACGGCAGCGTAATGGAAAAATAGCAGCCGATCAGGATCCACGGCGTGCCCAGCAGCGGCAGCGGATCGGCGGCGAACAGCTGCATCAACCCGACCGCCGACACTACCGGCGGCACGGCAAATGGCAGCAGGATCAGCACGTTCATTACCGCATCCAGTTTGGGAAAATAGTAAGCAATCACAAACATCGTTGGCAAAATCACCACCACCGCCAGCACCAGGGTGCCAAAGCAGATCAGCAGCGAGTGCCACAGCGCCAGCAGGAAGCGGGGATCGCTCCATAAGGCCACCAACCATTTCAGGGTAAAGCCGTCCGGCAGAATAGTCGCGCCCCACTGGGTGGCCAGCGCATAAATCAGCGTCGCCGCCAGCGGCAACAGCAGGATCAGCAACAACAGCCCACTTACTACGCGGTGATAGCCGGTTTCAAAGCGCGACATGGCCGCCCTCCGCAACATTATGAGCGCGCATTGAGGTAGCTCCTGCGCAACAGCCATTGATGGATCAGAGTAATAAACGCCATCATCACCACCAGCAGCATAGCCAGCGCGCTGGCCAGGTTAGGGTCGAGTGAGATATCCCCCGCGACCAGCGCCGATATGCGGATCGGTATCACGTTGAAATTGCCAGTGGTCAACGCATACACCGTGGCATAAGCCCCCAGTGCGTTGGCCAGCAGGATGACAAAGGTGCCCATCAACGCCGGCGCCAGCACCGGCAAGCCAATATGCCGCCAGTAGCGCCACGGACTGGCGCCAAGCAGCGATGCCGATTCGCGCCAGTCCTCGCGCAGCGCGTCAAACGCCGGGTACAGCAGCAGCACGCCCAGCGGGATCTGGAAGTAGGTATAAAGTACGATCAGTCCGGTTTTGGAATACAGGTTGAAGCTTTCCATCAGGCCATATTTGCGCAGCAGCAGCGTCAGGCAGCCGTTCAATCCCAGCAGAATGACAAAGGCAAACGCCAAGGGGACCCCGGCGAAATTGCTGGTCATGTTGGTAAACGACATCACAAAATCATGAAACCGCGTCTGACCGAGTCTGCGCAGTGAGTAACTGCCTACTAACGCAATCAGCAGCCCATAAACGCTCGACCAAAGAGAGATCTCCAGCGAGAACTGAAACGCCTGCAAATAGAACGGCGAGGTCAGTACGTCAACATAGTTGCCCAGCCCCCAGCCGCTGGTCTGGCTGAAAAAGCTGCTGACGGCAATCCACACCAGCGGCGCAATTTGAAACGCGCCGAACAGCAGGATAAACGGCAGCAGGCACAGCGCGGCAATCCACTTAGCTTTCATGGCTCACCCTTAGGCCAACAGCGCACGGCAACGCGGCTTGTCGTGCGGTATCTGCAGCACTTCGCACAGGGTGCCACACAGGTCGGTTTGCTGCGGATTAGCGTCGCTCTGGCTGAAGGCGTCACCGAAGACAAACAGCGGCACCTGTCGCTCTTCCGGCAACACGCCGCCGTGGCTGCGATCGTCATTCATGCCGTGATCGGCGGTGACCATCACCTGATAACCCGCATTCAGCCAGTCGGCCAAATAGCGCGACAGTACGCCGTCGGCGTTGCGCGCCGCATTGCGGTACTGCGGCGATGACAGGCCAAAGCGGTGCCCGGTGTCGTCAATGTTCATCGGGTGGATCAGCAAGAAATCGGGTTGATGACGGCGGCGCAAGCTTTCCGCATCGTCAAACAGGTGAGAATCCGGGTAACGGTCGTCGTAATAAAAATGGCCGTGCTGGATCGGCAGCTCGGCATCGTCGGTATGGCGATCGCGCGCGGCGTCGAACGGGGTACGATTGTACAGCTCACTGAACCAGTGATAGGCCGCTGCCGCGGTAGTCAAGCCCGCGGCACGAGCGTAGTGAAACACGCTTTGCTGATGCGAGAGGCGTGACACCTGGTTATGCACCACGCCACTCTCCACCGGCGGCACACCGGTGAGGATGCATTCGTACAGCGGTCTGGAGAGCGAGGGCAACTCGCTCTCCAACTGATACAACCGTCCGCGCCCTGCCGCACATTCGGCCTGCAGATAGCCCATGGCGTCGTGTGCCACCTGATAGTTCAGACCGTCCAGCAGCACGAGGATAGTTTTCATGATGGTTTAACTCACTGCTGCATAAACATAATGACGTTTTCCTGCCACTGGCGCGGCAGCGTTTTGGCACTTTGCTCCCAGGCCGCCGGATCGGCGATCGGGTGAGCATTCTTATACTGTTCTGCCGGCAGCAGCTTGGCTTTGACATCGTCTGGCAACGTCAGGTGTTCCGCTCGGATTGGACGCGCATAGCCGCGCGCCAGGTTGATTTGGCCTGCGTCTGAGAAGATGTATTCGCGTGCCAGCTTGGCGGCATTCGGGTGTTTGGCGTATTTGTTGATAATGGTGGTGTAACCGGAAGTGATAGATCCGTCAGAGGGGATCAGCACTTCAAAGCGGGTTTTGTCGATCTGATCGCGGTAGTTCAAACCGTTAAAGTCCCAAACCACCCCCACCTGCACTTCGCCCTTTTCCAGCGAGGCGATCACCGGGTTGCTCAGGCTCAGGCGCCCGGCCTTGGCCAGCTTGCCGAAGAATTCCAGGCCCGGCTTCAGGTTCTTTTCGTTCCCGCCCATCGCGTAGGTTGCCGCCAGCACGCCGCTGGCCGCCTGTGAAGCGGTGCCGACGTCACCAATAGTGACCTGATAAGTGCCCTTCAACAGATCCGCCCAGCTGTGAGGGATCTCTTTCACCTGTTTTTTATTGATAATGAAGGCGATGGTGCCGGTATAGGCCAGTGCCCAGTGGCCGTCCTTGTCTTTGGCCCAGTCAGGTACCTGTTCCCAGGTGGAAGGTTTATACGGCTGGGTCACCCCTTTTTGTACCGCGATAGGGCCGAATGCCGCGCCCACGTCACCAATATCCGCCGTAGCATTGCTCTTTTCCGCATCAAACTTGGCAATTTCCTGCGCCGAACTCATGTCGGTATCGACATGCTTCAGGCCGTATTTGCTCAGCAGATCCTGCCAGGTATCTTTCCAGTTAGCCCAGCTGTCCGGCATGCCGACGCTGTTGACTTCCCCTTCCTTCTTGGCAGCCTGTTCCAGCGCCGCCAGATCGGAATCGGCTGCCCAGCTCATTTGACTGGTCAGGACAATGGCACTGGTTAACACAGAAGCGCACAAACGTTTCATAACTGATGCTCCGGGTGGTAGTGTGGGAGTGGCTGGACTAGTCCAGCAAGAACCAAGCCAATCTAACGGACGAATGTGATAATTATATGTCAGTCTAAAAAAGCAGCGGTTTTATCGCATTTGGCGTGTTCGTCAGCCCTTCGCTGGTCTACCTTTAGCGGGGATAAACGCACTAAAATGGGGCATCTGTTGCATGAGTGAAGTATCGACAACCGTGGCGGCCATCTGCCAGACGCTGAACGCCCGGATCGCCCTGGGGGAGTTCAGCGCCGACGGCAAATTGCCTTCGGAACGTGCTCTGAGCGAACAGTTTTCCACCACCCGTATTACGCTGCAGGAAGCGCTCGGTCAGTTGGAGGCGCAGGGTGTGATCTACCGTCAGGTGAGGCGCGGCTGGTTTATCTCGCCGCCGCGGCTGATTTACAACCCTCTGCAGCGCAGCCACTTCCACGCCATGGCGCAACAGCAAGGGCGTGATGCCCATACCGAAGTGATCGACAGCGCCACCGTGCCGCTGCGCGAAGATCTGAGCCAAAAACTGGCTTTACCGTCCGGTAGCGAGGTCTATCGCATTCGTCGGTTGCGCTACATCGATAGCCGCGCGGTGCTGTATTGCGAGCACTACCTCAACCCGGCCTACTTTGCCGGCATTCTGGAGGAAGATTTAACCCAGTCGCTGACCGGGCTGTATGCCGAACGCTACGGCATTCGCTACGGGCGGGTACGTTTCGATATGCTGCCAACCCTGCTGTCGCAGGAAGCGGCAGCCATGCTGAAGGTCACCTACGGCAGCCCGGCATTGTTCATTACTCGGGTTAACCGCGATCAGCACGATCGGGTGATTGACTGCGATTTGGAATACTGGCGATACGACGCGCTGCACATTGACGTCGAAGCGTTGTAATGACATGGGCGCATTGCTGCGCCCATCAAGAGAGGATCAGTCGGCGTCGTAACCGAGATTAGGTGCTAACCAGCGCTCAACCTCGCCGACGCTCATGCCTTTGCGCGCCGCATAATCTTCAACCTGATCGCGCTGGATCTGCGCCACCGCGAAATATTTGCTTTGCGGGTGGCTGAAGTACCAACCGGATACCGCCGCCCCCGGCCACATGGCGAAGGACTCGGTCAATTCCATGCCGGTATGACGGTTAACGTCCAGCAGCCGCCAGATCTCCGCTTTCTCGGTGTGCTCCGGACAGGCCGGATACCCCGGCGCCGGACGAATGCCCTGGTAATTTTCGCGGATCAGCTCTTCGTTACTCAGGTTCTCGTCGCTGGCAAAGCCCCAGTGCACCTTGCGCACCTGTTCATGCAGGTACTCGGCGAAAGCCTCCGCCAAACGGTCGGACAGCGCCTTCACCATGATTTTATTGTAATCATCGTGCTGCGCGTCATAGGCCGCCGCCAGTTCATCCTCTTCCAACCCACCGGTCACTGCGAAAGCCCCGAAGTAGTCGGCCTTGCCGCTGCTTTTCGGCGCGACGAAGTCGGCCAGGCAGTAGTTCGGGAAGTCGGTTTTTTCGGTCTGCTGGCGCAGATGACGACTGACCACCAGCACCTCATCGCGATTTTCGTCGCGATAAACTTCGACATCGTCACCGACCCGGTTAGCCGGGAACAGGCCATAAACGCCGCGCGGGTTGAGGCTGCCGTTAGCGGCCAGCATATCCAGCATCTGGTTGGCGTCAGCAAACAGCCGCTTGGCTTCTTCCCCCACCACTTCATCTTCCAGAATGCGCGGGTATTTGCCCGCCAGCGACCAGGTCATAAAGAACGGCGTCCAGTCGATGTAATGCCGCAGCGTCTCGATACTGGCTTCGACCGGGTAAACGCCCAGTTGCTTCGGTACCGGTGGCTGATAATTTTCCCAGTCCAGCACCATGGCATTCGCGCGCGCTTTCTGCAGGTCAACCGGCGGAGTTCGCGGTTTCTTGCGTGCGTGCTGAATGCGGACGGTTTCGTATTCTTTACGGGTTCGCGCCACAAAATCGTCGCGCTGAGCGTCGGAAAGCAATGCCGACACCACGCCCACGGTACGCGAGGCATTTTGTACGTAGGTGGTTGAGCCGCTGTAATTCTGCTCAATCTTCACCGCAGTATGGGCCTTGGAGGTGGTAGCGCCGCCGATCAGCAGCGGCAGGGTAAAGCCCTGACGCTCCATCTCTTTCGCCACGTTGACCATCTCGTCCAACGACGGGGTGATCAGTCCGGACAGGCCGATAATATCCACATTTTGGTCGCGCGCGGTTTTCAGGATTTTCTCCGTCGGCACCATCACGCCCAGATCGACAATTTCATAGTTGTTGCACTGCAGCACCACGCCAACGATATTCTTGCCAATGTCGTGCACGTCGCCCTTCACCGTCGCCAGCAGGATTTTGCCTGCCGTTGAGCCCTTTTGCTTGCTGGCCTCAATGTACGGCTCCAGATAGGCCACCGCCTGTTTCATCACGCGGGCGGATTTCACCACCTGCGGCAGGAACATCTTGCCTTCGCCGAACAGATCGCCGACGACGTTCATGCCCGCCATCAGTGGCCCTTCGATCACTTCGATCGGGCGATCCGCCCTCTGTCGGGCCTCTTCGGTATCGAGCTCGATAAACTCGGTGATGCCTTTTACCAGCGAGTATTCCAGCCGTTTTTCGACCGGCCAGCCGCGCCATTCCGCCTGCTGTACCGCCACTTCGTTGTCTTTGCTGCCGCGGTATTTCTCCGCCAGTTCCAGCAGCCGTTCGGTCCCGTCGTCACGACGGTTGAGGATCACGTCTTCCACCGCATCGCGCAGCTCAGCCGTCAGATCGTCGTAGATCGCCAACTGCCCGGCGTTAACGATCCCCATGTCCATGCCGTTGCGGATCGCGTGATACAGGAACACCGCGTGGATCGCTTCGCGTACAGGATCGTTGCCGCGGAATGAAAACGACACGTTGGACACGCCGCCGGAAATCATCGCGTGCGGCAGGTGAGTTTTGATGTCGGCGCAGGCTTCGATAAAGTCGACGGCGTAGTTGTTATGCTCTTCAATACCGGTAGCAACGGCGAAAATATTCGGGTCGAAAATAATGTCTTCCGGCGGGAAGCCGACGCGCTCGGTCAGAATTTTATAGGCACGGCGGCAAATCTCGAATTTGCGCTCGCGCGTATCGGCCTGGCCCACTTCGTCAAACGCCATCACCACCACCGCGGCACCGTAACGACGCACCAGCTTGGCATGATGAATAAAGGCCTCTTCGCCCTCTTTCATCGAGATGGAGTTAACGATGCCTTTGCCCTGAATGCACTTCAGGCCTTTTTCGATCACCGACCATTTGGAGGAGTCGATCATGATCGGCACCCGGGCGATATCCGGCTCACCGGCGATCAGGTTGAGAAAACGCACCATCGCCGCTTCCGCGTCGAGCATCCCCTCATCCATGTTGATGTCGATAATCTGGGCGCCGCTTTCCACCTGCTGGCGAGCAACCGCCAGCGCTTCACTGTATTTCTCTTCTTTGATCAGCCGCTTAAAACGTGCCGAGCCGGTCACGTTGGTACGCTCACCCACGTTGACGAACAACGTTTTGGCATCGATGTTTAGCGGTTCCAGCCCCGCCAGACGGCAGGCCACCGGGATCGCCGGCAATTGGCGCGGTGGCACGCCCGCCACGGCCTTGGCCATGGCGGCAATGTGCTCCGGCGTGGTACCGCAGCAGCCACCGATGATATTCAGGAAGCCGGCTTGCGCCCACTCCCCAACCTGCCTCGCCATCTCTTGCGCATCCAGATCGTATTCACCGAACGCATTAGGTAAACCGGCATTGGGGTGTGCAGTGACGTAGCTTTCCGATATACGCGACAGTTCGGCAACGTATTGACGCAGTTCATCCGGCCCCAGCGCACAGTTCAGGCCAAAGCTCAGCGGTTTGACGTGGCGCATCGAGTTATAGAAGGCTTCGGTGGTTTGACCGGACAGAGTTCGGCCGGAAGCATCGGTGATGGTACCGGAAATCATGATCGGCAGCGAAACGCCCAAGGCTTCGAATTCGGTTTCCACCGCGAAGGCGGCGGCCTTGGCGTTCAGGGTATCGAAGATGGTTTCGATCATGATCAGATCGACACCGCCCTCCACCAGCGCACGCGTCGACTCGCGGTAGGCTTCCACCAGTTCGTCGAAAGAAACGTTACGAAAAGCCGGATCGTTGACGTTCGGCGAAATAGAGGCGGTGCGGTTGGTCGGCCCCAGCACCCCGGCCACGTAGCGCGGCTGCTCTGGGGTACGCGCAGTCCATTCGTCTGCGCAGGCACGTGCCAGGCAGGCGGCCTGATAGTTAATCTCGGCGGACAGCGACTCCATATGGTAGTCGGCCATGGCGATGGAGGTGGAGTTGAAGGTATTGGTTTCGAGGATGTCGGCTCCCGCTTCCAGATAGCCGTAGTGAATGGCGGTAATGACCTCGGGCTTGGTCAGCACCAGCAGGTCGTTATTGCCTTTCAGATCGCTTTGCCAGTCGGCAAAACGCTCACCGCGAAAATCGCTCTCTTCCAGACGGTAGCTTTGGATCATGGTGCCCATGCCGCCGTCCAACACTAAAATTCGCTGCGCTAACTGCCGGCGCAGTTGTTCAACTCGATTCACCACCCCTTATCCCCTTTATCTTTCAAGCCACTGCTATATTGACCCCTATGTAAAATTACCGGGTCACTATGTCACCATCACCCATACCCTAGGGATTTCAAGTTGCGGCTAGGCGCCCAGCCTGTTCATCCCCTGGAGCTTACTAAGGTAAGTGACTGGGGTGAACACGTGCAGGCAACAACGCTGCGGCTTGAAAGACGACGGGTATCGGTCATCCTAGCACAGGTTGTGCCGCTAAAGGGGTGAGCGGTTATTGAGAGTTTTTCAGGTTGTCTGGCAACACATCCGATGAGCTGATTGACGGCTTGCATTTCACACGTAAAAAACGAAAATGAATTCCATCATACGGAAAAAGGAATGTGAATCATGGCCACCCCCGTTCCCGCCAAACGTGGCAAGAAGCCCCGCGCTGCATCTCCAAGCGCCAGTGCGGCAACCGGTCAGGTACAGTCGCTGACCCGTGGCCTGAAATTATTGGAATACATTGCCGAAGCCCAGGGTAACGTGGCGCTGACCGACCTGGCCCAACAGGCGGGGTTACCGAACTCCACCACTCACCGTCTGCTTTCCACCATGCAACAACAAGGGTTCGTGCGTCAGGTCGGCGATCTGGGTCTGTGGACTATAGGTTCACACGCCTTTGTGGTGGGCAGCAGTTTTCTGCAAAGCCGTAATCTGTTGGCGATGGTGCACCCAACGCTGCGTCGCCTGATGGAAGAGTCTGGCGAAACGGTTAACCTGGCGGTGCTGGATACCAGCGAGTACCAGGCGATTATTATCGACCAGGTGCAATGCACCGCGCTGATGCGCATGTCTGCGCCCATCGGCGGCAAACTGCCGATGCACGCCTCCGGTGCCGGCAAAGCCTTTCTGTCCACCCTGCCGGACGATCAGGTCACCAAATTGCTGCATAAAAAGGGCATGCAAACCTATACCCAGCATACGCTGACGCCGCACAACCTGAAGGAAGGGCTGGCGCAGATCCGCAAGCAGGGTTTCTCGTTTGACGATGAAGAGCATGCGCTGGGTCTGCGCTGCGTGGCGGCCTGCATTTTTGACGAGCACCGCGAAGCCTTCGCTGCCATTTCGATTTCCGGCCCCGTATCGCGCATCACCGACAACCGCGTGATTGAGCTGGGCGCCTTGGTGATCCATGCCGCAAAAGAGATCAGCCTGGAATACGGTGGCGTACGTTAAATTTGTTGTTGGGGTGCCCCCGTGGCGCCTCGCTCCCCTTCTGTTGTCAGTATGTGAAACGCTGTAGGTAGAGTGTTTCGACGCCTGAAAAAAACTTGAAGCCGATCACAGTTAACGATCCTGCCTGCTAAAGCCCATTGCAACTGGTTAAACTTCCTTCGACAATGTTACCGATAACATGTTACCGGTAACAAATAATGCAAGGTAACGCCACTTGTCGTTTTGGAGCTAAGCCATGACCAATAATCAAAACCGTATTTACGTCATTATGGGCGTTTCCGGCAGCGGCAAGTCTGCCGTGGCCGCCGCAGCGGCCCGCCAACTGTCTGCCGGGTTCCTTGACGGTGACTTTCTGCACCCGCGCAGCAATATCCTGAAAATGGCCGCCGGTGAACCGCTGAACGATGACGATCGCGCCCCATGGCTGGCCGCCCTCAACGATGCTGCCTTTGCGATGCAACGCACCAATACTGTTTCGGTCATTGTCTGTTCGGCGCTGAAAAAGCACTACCGCGATCGCCTGCGCGCCGGTAACGGCAACCTGTCGTTCATCTACCTGCACGGCGATTTTCCGGTGATCGAAGCCCGCCTGGCTGCGCGTAACGGCCACTTCTTCAAGCCACAGATGCTGGTAACGCAGTTCGCGGCGCTGGAGCAACCGGGCGCGGACGAAAGCGACGTTATGTCTGTAGATATCAACCAGCCGCTGGAAGCCGTCATCGCCGATACCGTGCGACATATCCAGAGTTTCCTGCCACAGGACGTGTGCGCGTGAATACTGTAACGCTGGTCGGTACCGCAGTCGGCTCGGTTCTATTACTGCTGTTTCTGGTGATGAAGGCACGCATGCATGCCTTCGTCGCGTTAATGTTGGTGTCTATCGCTGCCGGTATTTTTTCCGGCATGCCGTTGGACCGCATCGCCGATACCATGCAAAAAGGCATGGGCGATACGCTGGGTTTTCTGGCGATCGTCGTGGCGCTGGGCGCCATGTTCGGCAAGATACTGCATGAGGTCGGCGCACTCGATCAAATTGCGGCACATTTGCTGAAACGTTTCGGCCAAAGTAAAGCCCATTACGCGCTCGGTATCGCCGGGTTGATCTGCGCCCTGCCGCTGTTCTTTGACGTGGCGGTGGTACTGCTGATCGGCATCGTGTTTGCCGTCGCACGTCGCACCGACGGCAATATCGTCAAGCTGGCCATTCCCTTGTTCGCCGGCGTCGCCGCTGCGGCTTCCTTCCTGCTGCCGGGGCCGGTCCCAATGCTGCTGGCGGCGCAAATGAAAGCCGACTTCGGCTGGATGATCGCCATCGGCCTGGTCGCCGCCGTCCTCGGCATGCTGATTGCAGGCCCATTGTACGGCAGCTTTATTAGCCGCTTCGTTAACTGGCCAATGCCGGCAGACGAAAACGAACCGACACTCAACAAAGGCAACCTGCCGTCATTTGGCTTTAGCCTGGCGTTGGTACTCTGCCCACTGGTGCTGGTCGGCATGAAAACCATTGGTGCGCGTCTGGTCACGCCAGGTTCTCAGTTGCAGCAGTGGCTGGAGTTTATTGGCCATCCGTTCACCGCCATTTTAATCGCCTGTCTGATCGTGATTTATGGGCTGGCAAAACCGCGCGGCATGACCAACGAACAAACGCTGGCCATCTGTTCGGCTGCAGTGCAGCCCGCCGGGATCATCCTGCTGATGACCGGTGCCGGCGGCGTATTCAAACAAATCCTGGTGGATTCCGGCGTAGGTCCGGCACTGGGTGACGCCATGATTGGCACCGGTTTGCCGATCGCCGTAGCCGCCTTTGCATTATCCGCTATGGTACGCGTGATCCAAGGCTCCGCCACCGTTGCCTGCCTGACCACCGTTGGCCTGGTGCTGCCGGTGACCAGCCAGTTGGGGCTCGGCGGTGGGCAGCTGGCCGCGCTGGCTATCTGTATTGCCGGGGGGTCTATCGTGCTCAGCCACGTCAACGATGCCGGTTTCTGGCTGTTCGGCAAGTTTACCGGCGCCAATGAGCTGCAAACGCTAAAAACCTGGACGGTGATGGAAACCATCCTTGGCAGCGTGGGTGGCATCATCGGCATGATCGCTTTCACCCTGTTTTAAATCACGATAACGACATAACACCGCCCCCGGCCTTTGCACATCAGGGCCGCAATATTCCACCGGGGGCACCGCCACAGGCGGCGTCTATAACAATAGCCATGTGAGGAAGGTATGCTTAATCCCACCCTATCCCGTGTCACGCAACGCATCATCGACCGTTCCAAACAGAGCCGCGCCGCCTATCTGGCACGCATTGAAGCGGCGCGTTCCCAAACCGTGCACCGTGCACAGCTGGCCTGCGGTAATCTGGCGCACGGTTTTGCCGCCTGTCAGCCGGACGACAAAACCGCACTGAAAAACATGGTGCGCAGTGATATCGCCATCATCACCGCTTATAACGATATGTTGTCTGCCCACCAGCCCTACGAAAACTATCCCCAACGGCTGAAACAGGCGCTGCATGCCGTGGGCGCGGTCGGTCAGGTAGCCGGAGGCGTACCGGCGATGTGTGACGGTGTGACCCAGGGGCAGGATGGTATGGAGCTGTCGCTGATGAGCCGCGACGTGATCGCCATGTCCTCAGCCATCGGCCTGTCGCACAATATGTTCGACGGCGCGCTGTTCCTCGGCATCTGCGACAAAATCGTGCCGGGTCTGGTGATGTCCGCCCTGTCATTTGGCCATTTGCCGTCGCTGTTTGTGCCTGCTGGCCCGATGAGCAGCGGCTTACCGAACAAAGAGAAAGTGCGCGTGCGTCAGCTGTACGCCGAAGGCAAAGCCGATCGACTGGCGCTGTTGGAGGCCGAAGCCGCTTCTTATCACGGCATCGGCACCTGCACCTTCTACGGCACCGCCAACACCAACCAGATGGTAATGGAAGTGATGGGGTTGCACCTGCCGGGATCCTCCTTCGTTCACCCGGACACCCCTTTGCGCGATGCGTTGACCGACGCTGCCGCACGCCAGGTCACTCGCCTGACCGAAACCGCCGGCAACTATCTGCCAATCGGCAAACTGGTGGATGAAAAGGTGGTGGTTAACGGCATCGTTGCGCTGCTGGCCACCGGCGGCTCCACCAATCTGACCATGCATATGGTGGCGATGGCGCGCGCCGCCGGCATCATCATCAACTGGGACGACTTCTCCGAACTGTCGGACGCCGTACCGCTGCTGTGCCGTATCTACCCGAACGGCCCGGCGGACATCAATCAGTTCCAGGCATCTGGCGGCGTCGCCCTGGTGGTGCGCGAACTGCTAAAGCACGGCCTGCTGCACGAAGACGTACACACCGTGGCCGGTTTTGGCCTGACGCGTTATACCCAGGAGCCGTGGCTGGATAACGGTCAGTTGGCCTGGCGTGAGGGCGCGGAAAGCTCGCTCGATACCCAGGTTATCGCCAGCGTGGCGGAGCCTTTCGAACATCACGGTGGCACCAAGGTTTTGGCAGGCAACCTCGGTCGCGCGGTGATGAAAACCTCGGCGGTGCCGGCCGACAATCAGATTATCGAAGCGCCGGCGGTGATATTTGACAGCCAGCATGACATCGTGCCGGCATTTGAAGCCGGCAAGCTGGATCGCGATTGCGTGGTGGTGGTTCGCTTCCAGGGGCCGCAGGCCAATGGCATGCCCGAACTGCACAAGCTGATGCCACCGCTGGGCGTGCTGATGGACCGCGGATTTAAAGTCGCGCTGGTCACCGATGGCCGCCTGTCAGGCGCCTCCGGCAAGGTGCCTTCCGCTATCCACGTGACCCCTGAAGCCTATACCGGCGGCATGCTGGCCAAGGTGCAGGACGGCGATGTGATCCGCGTAAACGGCCGCACCGGTGAATTGGCATTACTGGTCGATGCCGACATTCTGGCCCAGCGAGCGCCTTACCAACCGGACCTGAGCGCCGAACATACCGGCTGCGGCCGTGAACTGTTCGGCGCATTACGCAGCCAGCTTTCCGGTGCCGAACAGGGCGCCTGCTGCATTAAATTTTAACCGATAGCATGGCCGGGCAGCCCGAAGGCGACGGCCATAACTGGAGAGAACCCTTAATGAACAATTGGAAAACCAGCGCAGAGCAGATCCTGATGGCCGGCCCGGTAGTCCCGGTGATCGTCATCAACAAATTGGAACACGCGATCCCGCTGGCGAAAGCCCTGGTAGCCGGTGGCGTCCGGGTATTGGAAGTCACCCTGCGCACCGCCTGCGCAATGGACGCGATCCGTGCTATTGCCAAAGAAGTGCCTGATGCCATCATCGGCGCCGGTACCGTCATCAACCCGCAGCAGCTGCAGGAAGTGACCGATGCCGGGGCGCAATTCGCCATCAGCCCTGGCCTGACTGCCGATCTGCTGCAAGCGGCCATGGCCGGTTCAATCCCGTTAATTCCGGGTATCAGCACCGTGTCTGAACTGATGTTGGGCATGGATCATGGGCTGCGTGAGTTTAAATTCTTCCCGGCGGAAGCCAACGGCGGCGTGAAAGCACTGCAGGCGATCGGCGGCCCGTTCCCGCAGGTACGTTTCTGCCCGACCGGCGGTATTTCACCGAGCAACTACCGTGACTATCTGGCGCTGAAAAGCGTGCTGTGCATCGGCGGCTCCTGGCTGGTGCCGGCGGATGCGCTGGAAAGCGGCGACTACGCACGCATCACCGAATTGGCGCGTGCCGCCGTTGCGGGTGCAAAAGCTTAATGCTATCGGGCGCGGCGTGCCGCGCCCTTACGTCGCTGCCGAGGTAGCAGGCAGTGCCACCCCGCTGCGCTGGCTAAAACGCCGTTTCTTGCGGTAAGCGAAGACATCTTCCACATGCCCGTCACGAATGCGCTGCTGCAGCCCGCGCCAGTAATCGGCTTCGAACAGGTCGCTGTGCAACTCTTCAAACACCTGCCGAATGCGCCGATCGCCACACAGAAAATGCCTGAACTCCTCCGGGAATACATCGTTCGCCGACACGCTGTACCACGGCTCGCTGGCCAGTTCATCTTCCGGGTAACGCGGCGGTGGAATATCGCGGAAGTTCACCTCGGTCATATAGCAAATTTCATCGTAATCGTAGAACACCACCCGCCCGTGCCGGGTCACGCCGAAGTTCTTGAATAGCATGTCGCCAGGGAAGATATTAGCGGCAGCCAGTTGTTTGATCGCATTGCCATACTCTTCGATGGCGTCGCGCATCTGCTGCTCATTGGCCTGCTCCAGATACAGGTTCAGCGGCGTCATGCGCCGTTCCATATACAGGTGCTTGATCACGATGCGATCGCCCAGATCCTCCAGCTTGTCCGGCACTTCACGCTGCAATTCAGCCAAAAGCTCCGGGCTGAGGCGCGCCTTGTCGACGACAAAATTCTCGTACTCTTGGGTATCCGCCATGCGCCCCACGCGGTCGTGTTCTTTCACCAACTGGTAACAGGCCATCACCTGTGCCTGCGTCACCTCTTTTTGCGGTGCGAACTCGTCTTTGATCACCTTGAACACCCGATCGAACGACGGCAGGGTAAACACCAGCATCACCATGCCTTTCACCCCCGGCGCGATGATGAACTGCTCCTGCGAGCCGGCCATAAACGTCAGGTATTCACGGTAACATTCCGTTTTACCGTGCTTCTGGCAGCCAATCGCCATATACAGTTCGGCGGTGGTTTTGCCCGGCAGTATTTCTCGCAGCCACTCGACCATCGCTGCCGGAAGCGGTGCGTAAACCATAAAGTAAGAACGTGCGAAACCGAAGACGATACTGGCCTCGGCCTTACTGGTCAGGCAGGTATCGATAAACAAGGCACCGGAATCGCTGTGATGGATCGGCAGCAGGAAAGGATAGACCGTATCCGCCACCCGCAGCTTACCGACCAGCCAGGCAGCCTTGTTACGGTAAAAGAGCTCATTGGCAATCTGGAACGTCGCCCCCGCCAACTGCTGCGCGCTAAAGCTCTGTTGCAACGCCAACGTGATGTAATCAATATCACGCGACAAGTTTTCCCAAGGTAGCCGCAGAGGTAAATCGGTCAGCAGGTTGTACAGCATCGCCGATACATCACCGCCAGCAGTGAAATTGCGCGACAGCGGACGCGGGATATCGCGAAAGCGTCCCTCGGGCTGGGAGCTGAAAACAAACAGCTTTTCCGGCGTTAGATCCCGGTGTTTGAACAGGCGGCAGTAAACCGAATTGAAGAAGCTTTCGGCGATCTCAAAGCGTGGATACTCCGGCAACAGCTCGGTGTACACCGCCTTCACCCGGCTGGGGAAATCCGTATCAAAGGACTTTTGCCCCGTGATGCACTTCAGTTGCTCCACCACCAAACCGACGTGATGGTCATACAGGTGAATACGCTTTTTCATCGCCTGTTGCACCGCCGGCCAGTCTGCTCGCTCAAAACGCTGCTGCGCACCGGCAGTCACCTCAAGGAAGCGGCCATATTGCGCATCAAAACCCTGCAGTATCGTCTGTGCGATCAACAGCTCCAGTTTCGCCGCCATCCTTACCTCCCGCCAGAAAATAGAGCCCGCATATGCAGGCTCTGGGTTAGGTTTTTTCAGCGTTGCCGCCTCAGAACTGCTGTTCTTCCGTCGAACCGGTCAGCGCCGTTACCGAAGAAGCACCGCCCTGAATGATGGTAGTAACCTTGTCGAAATAGCCGGTACCCACTTCCTGCTGGTGCGATGCAAAGGTGTAACCGCGTGAAACGGCATCGAATTCCGGTTTCTGTACCTTCTCGACGTAGTGCTTCATGCCCTCGCCCTGTGCATAAGCGTGCGCCAGGTCAAACATGTTGAACCACATGCTATGGATGCCCGCCAGCGTGATGAACTGGTACTTGTATCCCATCGCCGACAGTTCTTCCTGGAAGCGGGCAATCGTCTGATCGTCCAGGTTCTTTTTCCAGTTGAACGACGGTGAACAGTTGTATGCCAGCAGTTTGCCTGGGAATTTGGCGTGAATGGCATCAGCGAAACGCTTGGCTGCCTGCAGATCCGGCGTGGAGGTTTCGCACCACACCAGGTCAGCGTAAGGGCAATACGCCAGACCACGGCTGATCGCTTGCTCAATGCCGGCATGGGTACGGAAGAAACCTTCCGCTGTACGTTCGCCGGAGACAAACTCGCTGTCGTATGGATCGCAGTCTGACGTCAGCAAATCGGCCGCATCGGCGTCGGTACGTGCGATGACCAGCGTTGGCACACCGAGCACGTCTGCAGCCAAACGGGCGGCTACCAGCTTCTGAATCGCCTCCTGGGTTGGCACCAGCACTTTACCGCCCATATGGCCGCACTTTTTCACCGCCGCCAATTGGTCTTCGAAATGCACCCCGGCAGCGCCGGCCTCAATCATGGCTTTCATCAGCTCAAAGGCATTCAGCACGCCGCCAAAACCGGCTTCGGCATCGGCGACAATCGGCAGGAAGTAGTCGGTGTAACCCTTACTGCCCGGTTCAATTTTATTGGCCCACTGGATCTGATCGGCACGGCGGAAAGTATTGTTGATACGTTTAACCACCGCCGGCACGGAATCAACCGGGTACAGCGACTGGTCCGGGTACATGGCCGACGCGGTGTTGGCATCCGCAGCGACCTGCCAGCCAGACAGATAAATCGCCTCAATGCCGGCTTTGGCCTGCTGCAATGCCTGCCCGCCAGTCAGCGCACCCAGGCTGTTGACATAGCCTTTGCGTGATTTACCGTGCAGCAGTTCCCACAGCTTGGCGGCACCGTTTTGTGCCAGCGTGCAGACCGGATTGACCGAGCCGCGCAAATTAATCACGTCTTCAGCGCTGTATGGGCGCGTGATGCCTTCCCAGCGAGCCGATTTCCATTCCTGTTCCAGTTGTTGAATCTGTTGAGCACGAGAGGTAGACATAATTTTTATCCTTTTCAATAATGTAGGGTTAATGGTCAGGAACAGGTTCAGGCCAGAAGCTCATAGCCGGGTAAGGTCAGAAAATCGATTAATTCGTCTTGCGTAGTGATACGTTCCATCAGGCGCGCAGCTTCTTCGAAACGGCCAGCGTTAAAGCGCGCCTCACCCAATTCTTCACGTACCACCAACATCTCTTCTTTCAGCATCTGGCGGAACAGCGCCTTGGTGACCAACTGGCCATCACTCAGGCTCTTTTGGTGATGGATCCACTGCCAGATTGAGGTACGGGATATTTCCGCCGTCGCCGCATCTTCCATCAAGCCGTAAATCGGTACGCAGCCATTGCCGGAGATCCAGGCCTCGATGTATTGCACCGCCACGCGAATATTGGCGCGCATGCCAGCTTCGGTCCGTTCGCCATCGCAGGGTTCCAGCAGTTGCGCGGCGCTGATCGGCGCATCGTTTTCACGCAGGACTTCCAGCTGATTTCGACGTTCGCCGAGCACTTTGCTGAACACTTCCATGACGGTATCCGCCAACCCCGGATGCGCCACCCAGGTGCCGTCATGGCCGTTATTGGCCTCCAGCTCTTTATCCGCCCGTACCTTGTTCAATACCCAGGCATTTTTCTCGGCATCTTTGCTAGGGATAAACGCGGCCATGCCCCCCATGGCAAAAGCGCCTCGCTTGTGGCAGGTCTTGATCAGCAAGCGGGAGTAAGCACTGAGGAACGACTTGTCCATCGTGACCGACTGGCGATCTGGCAGGACCCGGTCAGCGTGGTTTTTCAGCGTTTTGATATAGCTGAAGATGTAATCCCAACGGCCACAGTTCAACCCGACGATATGATCGCGCAGGTGGTAAAGGATCTCGTCCATCTGGAATACCGCCGGCAGCGTTTCGATCAATACCGTGGCCTTGATGGTGCCGCGCGGCAGGGAGAAACGATCCTCGGCAAAGCTGAATACTTCACTCCACCAGGCCGCCTCCTGCCAGGATTGGGTTTTCGGCAGGTAGAAATAAGGGCCGCTGCCTTTTGCCAGCAATTGACGGTAGTTGTGGAAGAAATACAGTGCGAAATCGAACAGACCGCCAGGGATCGCTTCGCCCTGCCACTGCACGTGTTTCTCCGGCAAATGCAGGCCACGTACGCGCGCTATCAATACCGCTGGATTAGGCTTCAACTGATAAATCTTGCCGGCTTCATTGGTGTAAGAAATGGTGCCATTCACTGCATCATGCAGGTTGATTTGCCCATCGATCACTTTGTCCCAGCTCGGCGCCAGTGAATCTTCGAAATCCGCCATAAACACCTTCACATTGGCATTCAGGGCATTGATCACCATTTTGCGTTCAACCGGCCCGGTGATTTCGACCCGACGGTCGCGCAGATCCTCGGGTATGCCGCGGATCTTCCACTCTCCATTTCGAATGGAATCAGTTTCCGAAATAAAGTCCGGGAGTTCGCCCTGATCGATCTTCTGCTGCCAACAGGCACGCGCAGCCAAAAGCTTATTGCGCTGCGGAGTAAATTTACTCACCAGATCCGCCAGGAATTCGACCGCGTCATCCGTCAACACCTGCCGTTCAGCAGCGGTAAAACCCTGCGTAAACGTTAACTCCGTGCCTGCTATCTGTTGCGTCATTGTCTTGCTCCTTCGCATCATTGTGCACCGCAGCTGCAAGTCAGGCGGGCACATCTTCATCAGAAATCAGTGCGGATCAGGATGAATAAAATGATCCTCAACTGGTCAGATCTCATCTCGCTGGATCTAAGAATACTCAACTAAAAATAAAAATCAAAAACGATTTCCATTTTATTATTAAATATTTTATTAACCTTTTATTATCAATTGGTTATTAAAAATAACAATACCAGAGGGTAAGGAAACCGGTTCCATTCCCTGCCGATGGTTATATCAAGTGTTTGTTAGATAATGAGTTTTAGTAAGAATGGCAGATAAATAAGGAGAAACGCGCTGGGAGAGGAGTGCCGGCGGCCTCGATTCAGCCGCCGGTTAAAGCAAAAAATGTTATTCCAGGGTCGGGTTCATATGACGCAGATCGTAAGGTGTGATCTGGTAAACGTAGTAGTTAAGCCAGTTGGCGAACAACAGGTGGCCATGGCTGCGCCAGGTCGCTTTGGGGGTAAGTTCGGGGTTATCGTCGGGGAAGTAATTGAGCGGCACTACCGGGTTGAGACCTGCTTCGTTATCGCGACAGTACTCACCGGCGAGCGTCAGCGCATCATACTCTGGGTGCCCAGTCACGAACGCCAGCCGTTTATCCTTGCTGGCGAACAAATAGGCCCCGGTTTGCTCCGACTCGGCCAGGATATCCAGATCCGTGTACTGCCGAATAATCTCGGTAGGGAAATCCGCATAGCGTGAATGGGGTGCTAGGAAGGTCTCATCAAAACCACGCGTCAGCAAGGCATGCTGCTGCAAGGTTTGGTGCTGGTAAACGCCAGAGAGTTTCACTTCACGCGTCATCTTCGGGATGCCATACAAAATATTCAAAGCGGCCTGCACGGCCCAACAGACAAATAGCGTGGAGGTCACGTGATTCTTGGCCCAATCTATTACGCGTTCAATCTGCGGCCAGTAAGCAACGTCGCAGAAATCAACCAACCCTAGCGGGGCCCCCGTCACGATCAGACCATCAAAGTTCTGATCCTGGATGTCTTCAAAATCACAGTAAAAGTTGTTCAGATGCTCCGCCGGCGTGTTCTTTGACTCGCGGCTGTCGATACGCAGCAACTGGATATCGATTTGCAAAGACGAGTTAGAAAGCAGACGTAAAAACTGATTTTCCGTCTCGATCTTCTTTGGCATCAGGTTAAGGATCAGCACTTTCAACGGCCTGATTTCCTGTGTTTTTGCCCGTGAGGATGTCATCACAAAGACATTCTCATTGCGCAAGAAACTTACTGCAGGTAACTCATCAGGAACACGAATCGGCATTGCTTAATCCCCACACATCCGTTTAAACGTTTAGACTTCTAGATGCCCGAAGATAGCGGTTTTTTACCGTAATGTCGAGTGTTCAACGGAAAGGTGAAAATGTTTCATCGCGGCGATGACGGGAGGTTAAACGTATTTTTGGACGCTAAAAAGCAAAAAGGCCATCCTTACGGATGGCCTCTTGGCATAATTGATGCCTGGCAGTGTCCTACACGATTCGTCTCATCCTGAGACTCACCCCTTCGGGGCCGCCGCAAGCGGCGTTAAAGCCCGTTCCCGACGGGCTTTTCGCATGCCCATGCTCGAGCAGAACGACATACAGCAGATAAAACAAAAAGCCCTACGCTTTCACGTAGGGCTTGTTGCTTTATTTGATGCTTGGCAGTGTCCTACTCTCGCATGGGGAGACCCCACACTACCATCGGCGCTACGGCGTTTCACTTCTGAGTTCGGCATGGGGTCAGGTGGGACCACCGCGCTATTGCCGCCAAGCAAATTCTTTTAATTCTTTTTTGCCGAACTTCTAAACCCACTTTAAATAAAGTGGTGCTGATACCCAGAGTCGAACTGGGGACCTCACCCTTACCAAGGGTGCGCTCTACCAACTGAGCCATATCAGCACACTAATTTGATGCCTGGCAGTGTCCTACTCTCGCATGGGGAGACCCCACACTACCATCGGCGCTACGGCGTTTCACTTCTGAGTTCGGCATGGGGTCAGGTGGGACCACCGCGCTATTGCCGCCAGGCAAATT